>FR882077.1 GCA_000434915.1 Ruminococcus sp. CAG:563 | reverse complement strand
CCGCCGGCAAGGTTTGCTCGGTCTGCGGTGCCGTTATAGAAAAGCAGGAGATTATTCCGGCTACCGGCCATACCTATACGACGGTTGTTACCGCTCCGACTTGCGAAGAGGACGGATACACCACCCATACCTGTGCCTGCGGTTACAGCTATGTTGACAATATCGTTAAAGCAACGGGACACAGCTATACAATCACGGTGGACGGCACATACAAGGCTCCGACCTGTACCGAGGATGGAAAGGAAGCGGATCTTAAATGCGCAAAGTGCGGCGCCGTTAAAAAGGGTGCGGTTATTCCTGCCAAGGGTCACGATGAGGTGATTGATGCGGCGGTTGAGCCTACCTGCACCAAGGACGGTCTTACAGAGGGTCGTCACTGCAAAACCTGTAACGAGGTTATCGTTGCGCAGAAGGTTGTTAAGGCGCTTGGACATGATTATGTTGCGGTTGTAACGCCTCCGACATGCACACAGGACGGCTACACGACACACACCTGCTCACGCTGTCATGACAGCTATGTTGATTCGCACGTTGACAGCACGGGCACCGAGCACAGCTACGATTCAACAAAGGTTTACGAGCCGACCTGTACCGAGGACGGCTACACCGTTAAAATATGTTCAATTTGCGGACATGAGTTGAAACTGGAGGACACGATCGTTCCGGCATACGGCCACAAGTTTACATACGAGGTTGTTGAGCCGACCTGCACAACGGGCGGTTATACGGTTCGCAAATGTACGGTTTGCGGATACAGCGACACGGTCGATAAGGTTGACGCCTTGGGTCATGACTTTACCTCGGTTGTAACCGAGCCGACCTGTACCGAAAAGGGATATACAACGCTCACATGTAAACGTTGTAACCATACGGAAATTCCCGAGGAGTCGTATGTACCGGCACTCGGACACAAATACGTCGGTGTTGTAACAACTCCGGCAACCTGCACCGAAAACGGTGTCATGACATACACCTGTCATTGCGGCGACAGCTACACCGAGATTATCCTGGCGACAAATCACAGCTATGACGGAGGCGTTGTAACCGCTCCGACCTGTCATGAGCGCGGTTACACGACCTATACTTGTAAAAAATGCGGACACACATATCAGGGCAACTTTGTCGAAGCTCTCGGCTGTGAATTCGGCGATTGGGTAATCGTCAAGAATGCAACCTGCACCGAGAACGGACTTAAGAAGAGAACCTGTATTCGCGGTGACCGCTATGAAACAGAGGTTATTCCGGCTACCGGCCACAGCTATACGGCGGTTGTTACGGAACCGACCTGCACCGAAAGAGGATATACAACCTATACCTGTCACTGCGGTCACAGCTATGTATCCGACTATACGGACGCAAGCGGACATAAGCTTGTAATTGATCCCGCCGTTGCACCTACCTGCACCGAATCGGGACTTACCGAGGGTAGTCACTGCTCCGTTTGCGGCGAAATTATCGTTGAACGTCAGACGGTTGCGGCACTCGGACATTCCTTCGGAAAATGGACTGTATCCAAGGTGGCAACCTGTACCGAAAAGGGTGAAGAGGAACGTTATTGCACCGTTTGCGGTATCAGAGAAACAAGAGAGCTTGCAATGCTTCAGCATACTCCGGTAATTGATGCGGCGGTAGCTCCGACATATTCATCAACAGGACTTACAGAGGGCAGTCATTGCTCAAGCTGTAACGAAATCCTTAAAAAGCAAGAGGTTGTTGCCAAGCTCAAGCTTAACTGGGATACCTTTAAGCTTGCAATGTCTCAGCTTGAGGGCTATGCGAGCGACTACGCCAAGAACAACCCTGGTAAGGATCCCACAAAGCTTATGCTCAACTTCATCCGTACCGGTATCGACCGTTACAACGATGACGATTGGGTAACAATGGCAGGTGCCGAGGAAACCGTTTTCGTCAAAGAGGTTATCGCAAAGGACGAAATCAACGGCACTATCGCTTATGCGCTTCGTGAGATCGATTATCTTGAAATAACAATGCCGAACGGCGAAAAAATGGTATTCGACCATCTGTTCGGTTCGTTGAATATTTCAAGCAATAAGAACTATACTCAGTCAAACACAGACTTCGGCAGCTGGGCAGGCGATATTTGCGACTTGATGGAATATTCAAATCCGAGAGTAAAAGCAACAGAGCTTGACGCAATGACCGAAGAAATCAAAACAAAATATTTCGGCGTTGACGATGTTGAGGAAAGCGGCTTCGGCTATGACGATATCAAAACCGACCTTGATGCCTTCTATATCGTTTACCAAATCACATCGGGCGCTTCATCGCTCAGCGAGATTTTTGAAAGCTACTATAACGAGGAGCTTTCGATGCGTTCAAGAGCGGCGTTCTTCCTGAACAACCGCTTCCCGGGCAGCCTGACAAATGCCGAGGTTCGTCAGTCGATTTTCACGACTTACAGAGATCACCTTTTGATTCAGCTTCTTGAATCGGGCAGGGGACTTTCGGGCCTTGATACCCTCAGAGAGGCTTGCTGTTACGCATTTGCCGATTATCTTTATAATCTGGCAAAGGACGATCTGGTAGCTCCAGAGAAACCCGATAAGCCGACAGATGACCCGAATAAGCCGGATATTTACAGCGTATTCTCTTCGAAGGATTCGATGCTTGCTCCGGGTATAACGCAGAACATCAGCTATGCTGTCGATTCGAACGGCGAGCAGATGGTATACTATATGTCAAAGTCGGACATCAACAGAAGCGATGTCAATATCTACGCAAACTATGCAAACAATGACGCTTCTTCATGGGCATTGTCAACTGTCAGCGAGCAGATGGCCGCCGCTCAGAAAAAGCATTCCAACCCCAACGACCCCGATAACTATATTGAAAATTACAATGCGGTTGTCGGCACAAACGCCAACTTCTTCAACATGGGTACAGGTCAGCCGCTCGGCTTGCTTGTTATGAACGGCAAGGAGTATACCCCCATTTACACGAAGGAAAGAGAATATAATTTCTTTGCTATCCTCAAGGACGGCACACCGGTTATCGGAGAAGCCTCGGAATATAACAAATACAAGAACAATATTCAGGAGGCTGTCGGCGGTGCGGAAATCCTTGTTAAGGACGGTGTAAATCAGTTCATCGGCAAAACAAGCGAAAAGATGCCGAGATGCTGCGTCGGTATTACGGCGGACGGACAGATTATAAATCTTGTACTTGACGGACGTCAGTATCCGTATTCGGTCGGCGCAACGTATTATGAGGTTGCACAGATTCTCATTGACGCAGGCTGTGTGGACGCTATGGAGCTTGACGGCGGCGGATCCGCAACCTATGACGCAAAGCAGGAGGGCTCGGACGAGGTAACCGTTGTTAACCGCCCGTGCGACAGCGTGGAGCGTTCCGTAAGCTCATCACTTGTAATCGTTTCCACGGCTGTAACTTCAAAGGAATTTGACCACGCTATCGTTAACACCGCAACGGACTACCTGACCGTAGGTTCTTCCTTCGATGTTTCGCTGACAGGCGTCGGTGCGGCAGGAAATATGACCGAGATTCCGAAGAACGCAACACTCCGACTTTCCGATGAAACAGTCGGCACTCTCAACGGTAATAAATTTACCGCCGTTGCAAAGGGCAAGGTCGATATTCAGGTTGTGGTTGACGGAAAGGTTGTCGGAAGCAAAACAATCGAGGTTATCACAAGACCCACGGCTCTCAGCTTTACAAAGGATAATATCAACGTGATTTACGGCGTTGCTGAAGAGCTTCCGCTTGTTGCAACATACAAGAACAATCCCGTAACGTTCAACACGAACGATATCATCTTTGAAATGACCAATGATCTGGCAGGTGTAATGAACGGCTTCTCGTTCACCGGTAACGAAGCTTCGGGCGTTCGTAACGTTACCGTAACCGCTAAGGTCAAGACCGATGTCAATGTTAGCGCCAATATTTCCCTGCGCCTTTACAAGGCAGACGAAAGCATTTTCGATTTCGAAAAGGCAACGGCAGGTAACGAGTCCCTCGCATGGAACAGATCTGTTTCGAACTCTTATACAATCGACAACAAGCTTTACTATAAGGTAGATACAAACAAGGATTCTGTCGCTTCGTATGTATTTGCCATTGATATGAAATCGATTACCGCACCTGCACGCTTACAGCCCTTGATGGAATATCTCAACGGCTTTGCTGGCAACGTCGGTGAAAATGCTACCCCATGGGATTATCTTCTCGCTTTGGGCGGACGTGTAAGCGACCTTACAAATGTTACCGTTACGGCGAAATTCCCCGAGGGAGTAGATGTCGATGTTGAAAATCTGAGGTTTGTAAACGACTTCTTCAAGATCTCGTCATACAAATACGACGAAGCCACGCATACGCTTACAATCGTATGCAAGTGGACAAGACAGACTGAGGGTATCGATCCGTCAACGGCAAACTCGATCGGTATTCTCTCCGGTGTTAAGATTACACCGAAGAAGAACGCCCAAAAGGATAAGGACGGATTGATCAATATTGATGTAACGGGTAATGTCTCTTACGATATTTATCTTGATACAACACAGCTTTACAAGTTCGCAAAGGATCCGGAAAATCAGAAGAAATACGACATTTATGAGTATATCAATCCGAATGATCCGGAGGACGCAGGCGGACACTTCTCCGACACATATGTTACGTTTGAGGATCACTTCTCACTTGACGAAAAGCCCCTCAACGGTTGGATAAGCCCGAACGGTGAACAGTTCTATTACTATGTGAACAACAAAAAGGTCACGGGTATTTACTGCGCACCCGATCAGGACGGTTCGGACAAGAGCTATTATTACAGCTTCGATAACGACGGCGCTTGCACAGGCAAGCTGACAGGTCTTTTCTATGACAATACCGCAAAGGCTTACCGCTATGCCCGTCACGGAGAGCTTCAAAAGGGCTGGGTAATGATAGACAACAGCTGGTACAACTTCGACAATTCATATAACGCACAGACCGGCTCAAAGGCATTCGGCAATGTAACTTATGAATTTGAGGATAACGGACGCCTGAAACACGGCGTTTGGGCAAAGACTGTTTTCGGTACAAAGTATTATTACGGCCCGGGTTGCTACAACAGGGGCTGGGCTACAATCGACGGCAACAGGTATTACTTCGAGAACGGTTACCGCTACGAAGGCTACCGCATGATATTCAAGGCAAATGTACGTTATTGGTACGATTTCGGTGATGACGGTATTTGCAAGGATGAGGTTGTTCCCACAGGCTTCTATGAGGACGAAAAGGGTCTCAGCTATGTAATCGACGGCATTGGTGTATACGGCCTTTATAAGATTGACGGCAGTTACTACAGCTTCGATTATTACGGTTATGCAAGAAAGGGCTTCGTCAACGTGGGCGAATCGCACTGTGATCTGAATCCCGGCAATTATTACTTCGGCGACGATTACAAGGCTGTTAACGGCATTGCAAAGAATCAGAATGGCGACTTGGTTTATTACAGAAATGGTCGTCCGGCAATGGTAGGTCTTGTTGAGGTTGACGGCGACTACTACTTCGCAGGCGGTGCAAACGGTGAAGTTTCCATCAACAAAAAGCAGTACACATGGGCGAACACCACTTCGATTCCGAACGGAACCTACGAATTCGGCCCCGACGGCAAGATGCTCAACGGCATTGTCGAAAAGGACGGAACTCTCTACTACTACGAAACAGGAAAGCCGAAGATGGCAGGTCTTGTCATGGTTGACGGCGCTTACTACTTTGCAGGCGGTGCAAACGGCGAGGTTTCGGTAAACAAGGTTCAGTATGTATGGCAGGATAACGGAATCAAGCTCGAAAATCCCAACTGCGAGTTCGGTGCCGACGGCAAGATGCTTGACGGTATCGTGAATAAGAACGGCACGCTCTACTACTATGTAATGGGCAGACCGAAGATGGCAGGACTTATCGAGGTTGACGGCGCTTATTACTTCGCAGGCGGAGCAAATGGCGAGATTTCGGTAAACAAAGTCCAGTATGTATGGCAGGATAACGGAATCAAGCTCGAAAATCCCAACTGCGAGTTCGGTGCCGACGGCAAAATGCTTGACGGTATCGTGAATAAGAACGGCACGCTCTACTACTATGTAATGGGCAGACCGAAGATGGCAGGACTTATCGAAATTGACGGCGATTACTACTTCGCAGGCGGAACAAACGGCGAGCTTGCCGTAAGCAAGGTTCAGAATGTTTGGAAAGCCAACGGTATCAGCCTTTCAAACCCGAACTGCGAATTCGGTGCCGACGGTAAGATGCTTAACGGCATTATCGAAAGAGACGGTAAGCTTTATTACTACGAAATGGGCAGACCGAAGGCGGCAGGACTTGTTGAGGTTGACGGCGACTACTACTTCGCCGGCGGCGAAAACGGTGAAATACTGGTCAATGTAAAGCAATACACATGGGCAAACAGCACGTCGCTTCCGAACGGAACATATGAATTCGGCGCAGACGGCAAGATGCTCAACGGTATTGTCGAAAAGGACGGCACGCTTTATTACTACGAAATGGGTAAAACCAAAACCGCAGGCCTTATCCAAATCGACGGCGACTACTATTTCGCAGGCGGTGCTAACGGTGAAATTACCGTTAACAAAAAGCAGTATGTATGGCAGAGCAACGGCTTATTGCCCGAGGATAACTACGAGTTCGGTGCCGACGGCAAGATGCTCAACGGCTTTGTCACAAGGGACGACGGTATTTACTATTACGATACAGGTAAATACGGCAGAGTCGGTTTGAACCTGATTGACGGTGATTACTACTTTGTCGGCTATTACGGTAAGCTGTATACTAACGGTACTTACTATGTATGGGAAACCAACGGTTACTCAATTTGTATGAACTATACATTTGACGAAACCGGTAAGCTGGTGAAATAATCATGAAATGGGGCTGTCGCATTTAGCGCAGAGCAAAACGGTTTCTGCATCTAAATACGACAGCCCTATTGGAGTATTCTAAAGCAAAAAGCGTAAAAATAATTTTGGAAGATTGATTTTAATGAAGAATGCCAAGGTATTTACAAATGCAAAGTGGATTATAATTTGCAAAATCATTCAGTCGGTTTTGCAGCTTTTGGTCGGTATGTTAAGCGCCCGTTATCTGGGCCCGTCTAACTACGGCTTGATTAACTATGCCGCCTCAATAACCGCTTTTGCAATGCCGATTATGAAAATGGGACTTGACGCAACGCTTGTCTTTGAATTGGTAAAAAATCCGAAGCAAGAGGGCAGGGTGCTCGGCACATCGTTGGGCATGAATGTTATATCCTCGTTTTTGAGCATAATCGGCGTTTCGTTTTTTGCTTATTTGGCTAACCCCGACGACCGACAAACTCTCATTGTCTGCGTTGTATATAGTCTCTCGGTTTTCTTTGCGGCGCTGGAAATGATTGAATACTGGTTCCAGTATAAATTGCTTTCCAAGTATTCGTCTGTGGTTATGCTTATTTCCTATGTTGCCGTTTCGGCTTATAAGATATTCCTGCTCGTAACGCAAAAGAACGTAGTTTGGTTTGCTTTTTCTCATTCGATTGAATACGGCTTGATCGCATTTTGTCTTATATTACTGTATTTCAGAAAAAGCGGTGATAAGCTGGTTTTCTCGTTCAGTCTTGCAAAGGACATGTTTTATAAAAGTAAATATTACATTTTTGCGTCGATATTGGTTGTTGTTTTTCAGAATATTGACAAGCTCCTGCTTACCGAGCTGTCGGGTACCGAATCAACGGGCTATTATTCCGCCGCAGTAACCTGCACGGTGATAACGCAGTTTGTATTTACGGCTATCATAGACTCGTTCAGACCGGAAATTTTGAAGCAGAAGAAAGAGGACGAAAAAGAATACGAAACATCGCTTATTTCTCTTTACAGTATAGTTATATATCTGTCATTGCTTCAAAGCGTGGCTTTCACCGTGTTTGCAAAGCCGATTGTCTATGTCATGTACGGCAAGGATTTCATGCCCACCGTGAAGATACTGCAAATCCTGATTTGGTATTTTACCTTTTCCATTATCGGCACGGTTCGAAACGTCTGGATTTTGGCAGAGGACAAGCAGAAGTACCTGTGGGGAATAAACCTGATGGGTGCGGCGTTCAGTGCGCTCCTCAACTTCATTTTGATTCCTCATTTTGATGCGATAGGTGCCGCAATAGCGTCGTTCTTTACTCAGCTTTTCACGAATTTCATCTTAGGCTTCATCTTAAGACCGTTAAGGCCGAACAACAGGCTTATATTGAAATCCTTGAATCCGAAGATATTCTTTGCGAATATAAGCTCGATAGTGAAAATGCTGTTGAAAAGACAATGATTTTGCATACAGAGCTGTCAAAGGCAGGGGTGAAAAATGGACATTAAAAAGAAAAAAAGGCTGATGACGGCGGGGATTATCCTCTGCGCCGCCGTGTTTGTTTTCTCGGGTGTAATACTTGCTCGGGAATACATCGACCAAAAAAGAAGAGCCGAAGCCTTTGAAAGGGTTGCAAGTCTGGTTGAAACCGACGGTGAAAACGGCTCGGCGGCGAACGACTCGGAGCAGGATGCGAATAAAGCCGCCGCTTACAATAAATATTCGAAGGTATACTCTCAAAACAACGATTTTATCGGCTGGATCACGGTTCCGGATACCCGAATCAACTACCCTGTTATGCAGTCAAAGAACAATCCGAATTTCTATTTGTACCATGACTTTGAAAAGGCGTACAGCAAATTCGGAGTGCCGTTCATGCAGGAAAACTGCGATGTTGCGACCTCCGATAACCTGATAATGTACGGCCATCATATGTATAACGGCAGTATGTTCACCGATCTTTGCAAGTATATTGACGAGGACTTTTACCGTGATCATAAGTACATTCGCTTTGACACCATGGAGGGCTTCGGTGAATACGAGGTCATTGCCGCCTTCAAGACGGTGGCTTACTCCGATGATGGGTTTAGATACGATCGCTTTGTCCGAGCCGAGCGAAAGGAAGATTTTGACGAATACGTTGCCAAGTGCAAGAAGCTGTCGTTCTATGATACGGGCGTGACCGCCAAATACGGCGACAAGCTCATAACGCTCTCAACCTGCGAGTTTTCAAGGCAAAACGGACGCATGGTTGTTGTTGCGAAGAAGGTCAATGACAGGCTTGAAACAATATCATAACGAATAAGGCACAGCAGAATTTGTGAACTGCTGTGCCTTAATTTATTGTTAAAGAATATCAATAATCTTTTACTATATACTATTATTTTTTTACTGAAATGGGCCACATCTATTTACAACGCAGAGAAAAAGTAAAAAAATCTATGCTGATTTTAATTGCTTAAATATCTTTTATATGATATAATTAAAAAAATAACCGCAAGGGGATATTTTTTATGAATGTTATTATAAGTATAATCGTAAATATTGCTCTGATACTCGGAATTATAACCGGTGCAGGCACAATCGGAGTAAAATCGAATCTCAAATTCATTCGTGATGAGGTTAAGCAGGTTAAATATGAAAAGCAGCTTATTCCGACTGTTGATGAGGACGGAACATATAAGTTTACAACCGACAGGGATTTCCGCATTTTGCATTTGACGGATATCCATATCGGTGCGGGATCTTTTAGCACGAGTAAAGACCTGAAGGCGCTCAATGCCGTTGCCGCAATGGTCACGGAAGAAAAGCCGGATCTTGTTGTTGTAACAGGGGATGTTGTTTATCCCGTTCCTTTGCAGGCAGGAACGAAAGATAACGAAAAATCCGCAAGAATGTTTGCTGAGCTTATGGAAAAGCTCGGCGTTTACTGGTGTTTGGTATACGGTAATCACGATACGGACGAACACGCTATGCTCAACCGTGACGAGGCTTCCGACTTGTATATGGATAAGGAGAAATATCCGCACTGCCTGCTGCAGAAAGGACCGGAAGATATTGACGGTGTTGGCAACTACATAATCAATATTGAAAACCCAAGGGGCGAAATCATTCAAAGCCTTGTGATGGTTGATTCCAATGCTTATGTCGAGAGACATCTTTGGGGAATGATCGGAAAATACGACTGTGTTCATAAGAATCAGGTTGAATGGTATGAAAACCAAATTGTTGCTCTTACAGAGAAGAACGGCGGCAAAACGCCGAAGTCAATGGTGTTTATGCACATTCCCGTAACCGAGATGCTTGACGCATATACCGAGTATAAAGAAAACGGATTTAACGATACCGAGAATGTTCAGTATCTCGGAGGTAAAATCGGAGAGAAAAAGGGTGCTGTGAGCTGCAGCCCTAACAATTTCGGCTTCTTTGACGCTATTCATCGTTCCGGTTCGACGCAGGCAGTGTTCTGCGGACACGACCATATGAACAATGCAGGCTTCAGGTACAAGGGAATTGACCTTTTTTACGGAATGTCGATTGATTATCTTGCATATCCGGGCATATACAGATACGGCGCTCAGCGAGGCTGTAATGTGCTCACCGTAAACCGGGACGGATCTTATGAGTACAAACATGAAAGCTATTATCAGGATAAATATGTACCCATAAGACCAAAGGAAAAAGTAACTTTTGACGATATGTACGAAGTTGAAATGCCGTAAAAAAAAAATAAATAATATCACCGCAAACTCACTGAAAAATGTGAATTTGCGGTCCTTTTCTTTATTGGATTATATATTGCGTTTGTAATTGTGCGTAGAAGCAGTAATCGTGCGGAATTTGGTTTTGAATAATCGTTTAATCTTGCATTTAATTATCCAAACAAAGTATAATAGATTTCATTAACCGGTAGGTCAAATATGGTTTGCCGGTATTTTTATGGAGGTTGTTATGGAGTACGTTTACATTCGGGTGTCGAGTAGGGATCAAAATATTGACAGGAGGAGGGGATAGCTGCAGCGCAGCAAAGGGGAGTGAAATTCGGACTGGAAAAGTCAAGAAATGTGCAGTCGGGGAACACCCTAAATACTGAAAAATTAAGATAAACGAATCTGTTTTCAGGAGTGGAGCGTAGCGGAATGTATGACAATAGGCATACAATAGGCACCTGTTATGACCTTTATCGGAAGTGTAAAAAATTTGTGTACCGTTTGTCATACGGTTTATTTCAATTTACGCTCCCGGTAAATGGAGCGACGTATTCCTGACCTTTTTCTGTCCGACTCATTAAATATTTCAATCCACGCTCCCGGTAAAGGGAGCGAC
>FR882076.1 GCA_000434915.1 Ruminococcus sp. CAG:563 | reverse complement strand
TGAGCGAAAAAAAACAGTCCGGTGGACTGTTTTTAGTAAGAAGCGGTGAGATGTAAAGGAAAATTACATACAGCTAAATGTTTTCTTCGTTGACAAATTCGGCTTCGTCGATTATTTTTGCATAAAGGTCAAGCACTTTGTTGAAGATTCCTGCGCCGAGCGAAACGTATTCGTCATTATTTATCCCGCACCTCTGTGCAAACTGCTCGCCGATATTTTGGGCAGTATCACCGCTTTTCTTAAGAGCAAGAAGATAAAAAGTAAATGCACTGCCGTCGGAAATGTTGTTGTAATAGCCGCTTTCCTCTGTTTTAAGATAGTCATACATTGAGGTGCTTACGGCATCACCGAGAGTGTCGGACAATATATATTTGCGTAAGGCGTATTCTGCTGTAAACGTCAGCAGCACTCGAACACAATAAAGCTCAGCTGCAGGCATATTGCCTATATCAAGGCCAAGCTTTTTGCAATCCGGGCGAATTTTAGCAAGCCTTTTTCCGAGGGCTTTTGCTTTGTCTATATTTCCGTTTTGCTTGTTGCGCTCAATATCCTCGGAAATCCGCTGAATCTCATTCAGCTCGGGGTTCCCTCTACCCTCATAAATTTTAATATCTCTGTCCTCTGTCATCTTCCCTGTCTCCGATTATTCCGCCTTCGCCTTTTGACGGCGGATTTTTGACTTGTAGTTAGAAAACTCTGTGAATCTGTCCTCGGGAGTAACGATTGCTCCGAGAGTTACGCAGGCACGGTTGTGTCTGCCGCAAAAGTTGCTGCCGCCGATTGCAAGAATATGCTTTTCTTTAGCAAGAGCAGCGAATCTTTCTGCTGTCGCATCATCATGTTCGGGACACCAGGCCTCGAAACCGTCAATTCCCAGGTCTATCGCCTTTTCAACAATATTTGTACCTTCATAATTGCCCGGGTGAGAAAGAATTGCTATTCCGCCCGCATCATGAATTGCTTGAATAACCTCGGACATTTCGGAGAATTTAGGCTTTATAAGAATGCTTTTTTCTCCGCCTGCGGTGAAAAGTTCCTTATAAAGGTCGCCGAAAAGCTCGGTTGTGACGCCGCTCTCAACGAGAGCAGCCATTATATGAACAGGATAAACGTTAGTTGAACCCTGAGCACACTTGAGAACAAGGTCGGTCGTTATCGGAAAACGCTGAGCCGCCTTAATCATCATAAATTGAGCCGCCCTTTTTCTCGCAACAAGGTTGCGATGGCAAAGACCCTCAAGACGATCCGGTGAATCACTCATGTATCCGAGAATAAGAACTTCTCTGTCGTTTTCGCTGTCGGAAGCTGAAATTTCGACGCCTTGAATAACCTTTATGCCGTGGCGTTCGCCTATAAGACGTGCTCTTACCGTTCCGGCAAGGCAGTCAAGATCGGTTACAGCTAAGTTGGTGACGCCGCATTTTTCTGCCAAAACAATAATGTCATCTATGCCCATTGAACCGTCCGAAAGCTTAGTATGACAATGCAAATCACAGATCATTTTTTAAAAATCCTCCCATTCAACAAAAACCACAATATTATTCTGATTATATTATAATACAAGTGGCTTGAAAATGCAAGAATTTATTTTTTCTGTCGAAAAATGAAAAATGATTAAGAGAAGCTGCTTTCAATGACTTTTGAACACTCTGCCGGGGAATAAACCCACTTGTCTATATGGTCAAGCTCGGTGAAATATTTAATCGGCGGAGCGGGATATTCCGCTTCAAAAGCGTCGACGATTATCAATTTGATTTTCATACGCTCGGGAAGCATACTTTTTATATAAACACCGGCGTGGCTGCCTGCCGTTATACCGGAGGAATATTCGGCAAGGCCTGCCAAATTCGGGGTCAGTTCGACGAAAATACCGTAGCTTTCAACGGAACGTACAATTCCCGGTACGGTTTCACCCGGAGCGAATTCGTCGGCGTTCTGCTCCCATGTGCCGAGCAGTTCTTTGTGTGAAAATGTCAGCCTACCCTGCTCGTCAATGGATTTTACAATAACTCGTATTGTTTGCCCGACGGAGAAGCGGACGGAGGGATGGGGAATTCGTGAAACGGAAATGCTGTCAATCGGCAAAAGACCGTTAATTCCCGCTCCTATATCAAGAAAAACGCCGAAGTTTTCCATGTGAGTTACCTTGGCCGTTATTACATCGCCCGGACGAAGCTTGGAGATGTAATTTTCCATACATTCCTTTTGAACGGCCTTTCGGCTGAGAACGGCATATTCACGGTCGTTATCGTCCTTTTGAAAGCCGATAATCTTGAACATGACGGGCTTATTTACCCTTGAAATAAGAGCAATGTCTCTGACCGAGCCGTCGTCAATGCCGAGCGCACCCTCGTTGTGCGGAATAATTCCGTACATGCAGCCCAGATCGACTCGCAGATTATGTTCCTTGTCGCATAGCAAAGCTCTTGCTTCAAGCGTTTCGCCGACAATGCACGCTTCATGCAGAGAATTCGGAGAAGAAAGTGCCGCCTGATTTGACGGAGTGTGAATGGTTTGACCTTCCGGTTTAAAGTTTTGCATAAGTTTTACCACCTTTATTTTGTTAAGGCAACACCCCGCAAAGTGCGGTTCATACCTTAAAATTTTACTTTTCTACATAATTATATGATTTGAATTCACGATAATGACAAATACCTATATACTTTCGGCATAGAATGTGCTATAATATAATGGAATAGGTTTTGGAAAGGAGCGAAAACATGGACGTTCGTGTAGGCGATAAGCTCGTCATGAAGAAAAATCACCCCTGTGGCTGCAATACCTTTGATGTTTTGCGCTCGGGTATGGATTTTAAAATCAAATGCGAAAAATGCGGCCATGAGGTCATGGTCCCACGCTCTAAGGCGGAAAAAAATATTCGCAAAATTATCCATCCCGAGGAGGATTAGCGGTTCTCTGAAAAAATATATTTTCGGAGGAACAATTTATGATAGAAAAACTGAAATCTGTTGAAGAAAAATTTGAAAATATAAACGCTCAGCTCTGCGATCCCGATGTTGTGTCCGACATTGAAAAATACAAGACGCTTATGCAGGAGGCAAAGCACCTGACTCCTGTTGTCGAAAAATACCGAGAGTATAAAAAGGTAAATGCCGACTTTGAGGAGGCTCAAGCTTTACTCGATGAGGGCGGATTGGATAAGGATTTCCGTGAAATGGTTCAGGAGCAGTTTGAGCAGTCGAGAGATGATCTGGAAAAAATTAAAGAAGAGCTTAAAATTTTGCTGCTGCCGAGAGACCCGAACGATGATAAAAATGTTATCATTGAAATCAGGGGCGGCGCAGGCGGAGAAGAATCCGCACTTTTTGCAAATTCACTTTTCAGAATGTATTCAATGTATGCCGAGGCTAAGGGCTGGAAAACAGAGATTCTTAATGCCAACCCTACAGAGCTTGGCGGATTTAAAGAAATAAGCTTTATGATATCCGGTGACGGCGCATATTCACGCTTTAAATTCGAGAGCGGCGTTCACCGTGTTCAGCGTGTTCCCGAAACGGAATCGCAGGGAAGAATTCACACTTCGACCGTTACTGTTGCCGTTCTGCCCGAGGCGGAGGAGGTTGATCTTCAGATTAACCCGACCGACCTTCAGATAGACACCTTCCGTTCAAGCGGAGCGGGCGGTCAGCACATCAACAAGACCGAATCGGCAATCAGAATTACACATATTCCGACGGGTACGGTCGTTGAATGCCAGGACGAGCGAAGCCAGTACAAAAATAAAGATAAAGCAATGAAGATTCTGCGTTCGAGAATTCTTGAACAGGAACGTGCGAAGCAGAGCGAAGCCATTGCAGGTGAAAGAAAATCACAGGTAGGCACAGGCGACAGAAGCGAGAGGATAAGAACCTATAACTTCCCCCAGGGTCGTGTCAGCGACCACAGGATCGGCCTGACCTTATATAAAATAGAGGCGATTATGAACGGTGACCTTGACGAGCTGATTGATGCTCTCATCACCGCAGACACAGCCGAAAAACTGAAAGCTGAGTAAAAACATGGAAACTGAAATTTTTGACGGCGGCTCACAGAAGGATATTGAAAAGGCCGCTAAGATTCTAAAAAACGGCGGACTTGTCGCAATTCCGACTGAGACGGTATACGGACTTGCGGCGGACGCACTGAATTCCGATGCGGTTGCGAAAATATTTAAGGCAAAGGGCAGACCGATGGACAATCCGCTGATAGTACATATCTGCCGCTTTGAGGAAATATACAGACTTGTCAAGGGCGTGCCGCACAAGGCAAAGGAACTTGCCGACCGCTACTGGCCGGGTCCGATGACAATAATTTTGCCGAAATCCGATATAATCCCCGACGAGGTCAGTGCAGGACTGCCGACGGTTGCTGTTCGTATGCCGTCTCATCCTGTTGCAAGAGCGATAATTGAAAAGACGGGACGTCCGCTTGCCGCACCGTCCGCAAACTCCTCGGGACTTCCGAGCCCGACGACGGCAAGACACGTCATGGACGATATGAACGGAAAAATCGAAGCAATCGTTGACGGCGGCCCATGCGATGTGGGCATTGAATCAACTGTTGTGACGCTTGCAACCGATCCGCCGAGACTTCTCAGACCCGGCGGAATAACCCATGAGCAGCTTGAAGAGGTGCTGGGTCATGTTGACATCGACCCTGCGGTTCTCTCACAGCTCAAGGAAGGCGAACGTCCGGCTTCGCCCGGAATGAAATATAAACATTATTCGCCGAAAGCCGAAGTATATATAGTAAACGGAAGTCTGCCGAGCTTTAAGTACCAGATCGACTGCGATCTGCGTGAAGGCGATGCGGCACTATGCTTTGACGGCGAGGAGAAAGAGCTTCCCGTTCCCTGTCTTTCTTTCGGAAGAAAGGATAATTCGCTTGAACAGGCGCACAGTCTTTTTAATGATTTGCGCAAGTTTGACGATATGGGAATTAAGCGGGTTTTTGTTCGTGCTCCGTCCGCCGAGGGCGTAGGACTTGGGGTTTACAATCGCCTTTTGCGTGCGGCGGCGTTTAAGATTATTGAACCGCCGGTTATTTACGGCTTGACGGGTCAGAGCGGTGCAGGCAAAACCACCGTTGGTAATGAGCTGAAAAGGAAAGGCTATCTGATAGTTGACGGTGATATTCTTGCAAGAAAGGCTGTCGAAATTCCGGAAGTGCTTAACGCACTTGTCTTAGAGTTCGGAAAAGAAATTCTTGATTTCGGCGGAAAGCTTGTTCGCAGCGAGCTTGCCAAACGGGCATTTGCAAATGAGCATAAACGCCAGCGGCTTAACAAAATCACTCATCCTGCGATAACCAAGCTTACACTTGAAACGATAAAAAATAATTTCACATCAGAGCATAGGGGCGTTATTATTGATGCGGCGGCAATTTTTGATTGCGACCTGCCGAAGTATTGCACGAAAATAATTGTTGTAACAGCTGACAAAGAGATTCGTGCCGAGCGAATAATGAAGCGTGACGGCATAGATCGCGAGACGGCTATGCTCAGAATAAATGCACAGAAAAATGAGCAATATTATATAGAAAGAGCGGATATTGTTGTTCGCAACAACGGAAACGAATGCCTGTCCGATCAGCTGAATGAATTATAAAACAATCGCCCTGCGCAAACTGTCGGTTCGGGCAAGGCGAAAAAGAATAAGTTTACCGTAAATCGGTCGAATTTTTAAGGAGGAAATCACAATGGCAGAAGAAAAGACAGAAGTTGATGTTTTGTGCGAAAAATTGTTTATGAACAAGAAGCACAGCGCAAATTTTGTAGATGAAGCAGAGCTTCAAAAGGCGATGGATTTCGCCGAGGATTACAAAAAATTCCTCAATGATAACAAGACGGAGCGAGAGGTTGCCAAGTTTGTTGTTGCCGAGGCAGAGAAAAAAGGCTTTGTACCCTTTGATAAATTCAAGAAGTATGCACCCGGAGACAAGGTTTATTATCTCAACCGTAAAAAGGCGGTTATCCTTGCCGTTATCGGCAAAAAGAGTGTCGGCGAGGGCGTAAGAATCGCAGCAGCTCATATCGATTCTCCACGTCTTGACCTCAAACCGAATCCGCTTTACGAAGCAAATGAGGTGGCTCTTTTCAAGACGCATTACTACGGCGGAATCAAGAAATATCAGTGGACGACGATTCCGATGTCGCTTCACGGAGTTGTTGTTCTGCGTGACGGCACTGAGGTTGAAGTCAGCCTCGGCGAAAAAGAGGGCGAACCTCAGTTCGTTATTTCCGACCTTCTCCCTCACCTTTCAAAGGAGCAGGACAAGAGAAATCTTGACGACGGAATCAAGGGCGAGGAGCTGAACGTTATTGTCGGTTCTCTTCCGTTTAAGGCGGACAAGGGCAGCGAGCTTGTTAAGCTCAATATCCTTAAGCTTCTTAACGAGAAGTACGGAATGGTTGAGGAGGATTTTCTCACGGCCGAGCTGGAAATGGTTCCGGCGGCAAAGGTCACGGATATCGGATTCGACCGCAGTCTTGTCGGCGGTTACGGTCATGATGACCGTGTTTGCGCTTATCCCGAGTTGAGAGCAATTCTCGACCTTGACGAAACTCCCGATTACACCGCTATTGCTGTTCTCACCGACAAGGAAGAAACCGGCTCGGACGGAAATACGGGTCTTAATTCATCATATATGAAGTATTTTATTGCCGACCTTGCAAGAGCCGAAGGACTTATGGTTTGGGATGTTCTTTCAAAGTCGAAGTGTCTTTCTGCCGATGTTAATGCGGCATTTGACCCGACCTTCCCAACCCCGTTTGAGGCAAAGAACGCTTCTTATCTCAACAGAGGAATCGTCGTCACAAAATACACGGGCGCAAGAGGTAAGGGCGGCACGTCAGACGCAAGCGCAGAGTTTGTAGGCGAAGTTACAAGAATTTTCAACAATGCAAATGTAAACTGGCAGCTCGGCGAGCTTGGTGCAGTTGATGCAGGCGGCGGCGGAACGGTTGCAAAATATATTGCAAACCTTGATGTTGATGTTATTGACGTCGGAGTTCCCGTCCTCTCAATGCATGCTCCGTTTGAGCTTATTGCAAAGCTTGACGTTTATATGGCTAACAAAGCTTTTACGGCTTTCTTTAAAGCATAAAGTTCTTTTAATTAAACAGTATAATAAAACATGATGCTATAGTGGGTATCACACCCTACAGCAGGTTTTAATACAATCCTGAATTGTAGGGTATGATGCTCTCATCATGCTGAAAAGGGACGGTGAAGCTATGTCACAAAATCAAACAGATGAACACATTCACGATGATGAGCTTCATGAGCGTCCGCCTGAATTTGACCCGCAGCTTGAGGGCGAATATCGTTCCCCTGTTTTGATGAGGGTCATGCTCGTTGTCATCAATATTGCGTCGTTGTTTTTCTGCCGTTCGTTTATGCAAAGCTGGTACAGCATTCACGGCACGACTCCAATTTGGATTTCGCTTATTTTTTTGCTCGTTCCGCTCGGCTCGATATTCTTTATCTATTATTGTATGGGTCGAATCGGCAGCGAGCGAATAATGAAGCTTATTTGTATTGCTTTTTGTGCTTTACATATAATAAATATTTTCTCGCCGATTGATTCTTCACAGGTATCGCTCGGTAAAGATGGATTCTCTTCGGATTTTGGATATGTCACCGAAGCCGGAAGGATAATCGGAATTGATTTCCCGTCCGAAGGCAGTGCAACAACCGTTGACAGCGTCGGAATGAAAAACGAAAACAAAAATATTTTTGCTTCACTGAAATCGTTGATAAAAAGTGAAAAACTGTATTCGTGCACCGATGTTATTTATAAGTCGGAGCAGACGAGGGATTTTGAGAATTATATTAAAAAATCCCCTCTCTGGCTCAATGAAATTTCCGGTGAAATTAAGTCGCTGAAATATTCGCTCGTTGACATCTCCGGATACAACTATTTTATTTTTTACGATTGCGAGACTAAAACATACAACACGCTTCCCGAATCGGGCAAGCATACTATTTACCAAGTAATGTATAATTCGCAGAACCATGAAATGCGAATTTTAAAATATACTAAAAATTTTTAACAGGATAAATTTATGATAAGAGTTAATGAAATCAAAACTCCGTTGGAGGGTACATATGACGACATTCTGGCAGGTGCGGCGAAGGCTCTGCGTATGCCGAAGAGAAAAATACTTTCTCTTGAAATTGTCAGGAAATCCCTTGATTCAAGAAAAAAAGAGAATCTCTTTTTCGTTTACAGTGTTGATGTAACCGTTGAGGGTGACGAAAAAGAAATTCTTGCTAAAAGCAGAAACAAGAAAGCGGCTGTTGTTGAGCCGTTTACATATGTTATGCCCGAAAACAGACGCATAAGCGAGCTTAGGCCGATTGTTGTCGGCTTCGGCCCGGGCGGAATGTGGGCGGCACTGACTCTTGCAAGAGCGGGACTCCGCCCGATTGTGCTTGAAAGAGGACGGGATATCGACGCAAGAACGGCCGATGTCAACAGATTTTGGACGTCAAAAAAGCTTGACGAAACATCGAACGTTCAGTTTGGCGAGGGTGGCGCAGGCACTTTCTCTGACGGCAAATTGACAACGGGAATCAAGGATAAGCTTTGCCGAAAAGTATTTCTCGATTTTGTTGAGTTTGGCGCACCGGAAGATATTCTTTGGTCGTGGCGTCCGCATATCGGAACGGATAAGCTGGTTCGGGTTGTCAAAAATATGCGTGAGGAGATAAAAAATCTCGGCGGCGATGTGTTTTTCTCCTGCAAGTTGACCGATGTTATAATCGCAAACGGCGTTGTTCACGGAATTTCTTATGAAAACGAAAAGGGAGAAAAAATTGACCTTGAAACCGACAGCGTTATTCTCGCCGTAGGTCATTCCGCAAAGGACACGGTTGAAATGCTTTATCGCAAGGGTATCGATATCATGCAAAAGCCGTTTTCGGTCGGCGCAAGAATTGAGCACCCGAGAGAAATGATCGACCGCTCGCAGTACGGTGAATTTGCAGGTCATCCGGCTCTCGGAGCGGCGGATTACAAGCTTGCCAATCATTCGCTTCACCACAGGGGAGCATACACCTTTTGTATGTGCCCGGGCGGCACGGTTGTTCCCGCAACGAGTGACAGCGGAGCAGTCGTTGTCAACGGAATGAGCAATTACGCCCGTGACGGTGAGAATTCAAACTCGGCAATTCTTGTCGGTGTTGAGCCTGAGGATTTCGGCAGTGAGCATCCGTTGGCAGGCTTCAAGCTTCAGCAGGAGATTGAGGAAAAGGCTTTTGTTGCCGGCGGTGAGGATTACACCGCTCCGGCTCAGCTGGTCGGCGATTTTCTTCAGAATGTCAAATCAACGCAGCTCGGCAGTGTGAATCCATCATGTGCAACCGGGGTTAAGCTCGGCGATATCCGCCGGGTGCTTCCGCAAAAGGTGACCGAAGCTATGGCGGCGGCCATTGTCAAGTGGGGAACTCAGCTCAAGGGCTTTGACCGTCCGGACGCCGTTTTAACTGCACCCGAGACAAGGTCGTCATCTCCTGTGCGTATAGTCCGTGATGAGTATTATCAGTCGCTCAAGGTGCGTGGACTTTATCCCTGCGGAGAGGGTGCAGGCTATGCCGGAGGTATAGTTTCTGCCGCCGTTGACGGAATCCGCTGTGCGCATGCGGTTCTCAATGATGAATTTTGATTGATTTATTATACAATGTATGATAAAATGTCCATAGTCTTATATGGAAAGAGGGATGCTTACGAAAACAAGACTCAGTGAAAAAATGGAGCAGAATAAGGGTATCGAAAAGCTTCGAGCTTTTTTGTGCTCCAAAACTTTTATGGCTATACAGTGCGTTATCGCCGCAGTATTTGTTATCTGGAAAGGAAAGGGCAATATCATGCCGCTTGTTTACGGCAATATTGTCCTCGGTGCAATTCTTTGTTTTATTCTTGTCATTTGCGATGACCTTATCGGAACGCTGATGCCGTTTCTCTTGGTTTCGTGTCTATCTATAAAATGCTATAATTCTTTTGATATTTATATTAGGCTGCTTCCGCTTGCTCCCGTTATCGCTGCGGTTCTGATTTTTCATTTTGTTGTTTATCGCAAAAAGCTTGATATGGGAAAAACATGGCCGGGTGCGGCGGCGGTTGCAATAGCCGTAAAGCTCGGCGGGTTGCAATAGCCGTAACGCTCGGCGGATTGGGAAAAATCACCGCCCGTGAATATTTCAGCGGCACGGCACTTTTCTACACCTTCGGCCTCGGTATCGGAATGTTTCTTTTATATATGCTGATGAACACATATTATCATGCAAGTGACAAGTATGTTTTGCGTCTTCGTTTTTCTTTTATAATGATGCTTACGGGACTTTTTGTTGTTTTCATGATAGGACATCACTATTTGATTTACTGGACGAATTTTATGGCAAAGCTCAGCCCGCTGTATTTCCAGTGGAGAAATAATGCTTCAACGCTGTTGATGCTGTCAATGCCGTTTGCATTTTATCTTTCAATTCACAAATACCCGTTCTTTTTTGTCGGCGGACTTCAATATTTGGCAATCCTTTTTACCGGCTCCCGAGGCGGCGCTCTCGGCGGAACGGTCGAATGTGCTTTGTGCCTGATTGTTCTTGTTTATTGCGACAAAAAGAATCGAAAGAAAACCCTGATTACGATTGCAACGCTTGTTACGGTAGCCTTTTCGGTGTTCATAATGCCGCTGATGCGTTTCTTTGAGCCTGTTTTGACCCGTCTTGCCGGCGGAGATGATATCCGGGAAGGGCTTATTCGCCGTGCATTGGAGGATTTCAAATCAAACGTTTTGTTTGGCCGAGGTCTCGGCTATAACGGTAATGCCGACGTTCATAATCCGGCAAAGTTTGCAATATGCTGGTATCATTCCTCGCCGTTCCAGGTTATCGGCAGCTTTGGTCTTGTGGGAGTTGCGGCATTCGCTTTCCAGCTCTATAACAGAATGAAAGTCATTTGGGAAAAGATAACGGTGTTTAATCTGACATTGTTTGTTTCTTATGCAGGTCTTTTCATGATGTCGCTCGTCAATCCCGGCGAGTTTTGTCCGATTCCGTATGGAATGGTGGCAACGCTGCTGTTCATAATCTGCGATAAGAATAATATTGCTCCCGAGTATTTCCCCGGCGGCAAAGAAGAAGAAATAAAAATCGAATTAACGTGAAATCAAAACCGCC
>FR882075.1:141126-157575 GCA_000434915.1 Ruminococcus sp. CAG:563 | reverse complement strand
ACTGGTAAAGCCAGCTGATTGACGGAAAATAAGATAAAGCATAAATAATCAAAACGGACTGTTCTGATGATTCAGAGCAGTCCGTTTACTGTTATATAGGGGAGAACATCGATTCGTTGACAGTCATAACGTAGCAAACCTCGAAAACAAGCGGATATTTGAGCGGTTTATCGTGTTCCTCGGGAATCGGGAGGATCATCATGTTGAGTGCCGGCACTTGATAAAAGGACACAAAAATGATATAATATCCCGACAAATGAAAACGAGGTGGTAGTGTGAAATTTAAAAATGTTTTGCTTGCGAGTGACTTTGACGGAACGCTTGCCGACAGCAGCGGTAAAATTCCTGAGAAGGTTATTTCCGCAATAAAATATTTCATGTCTGAGGGCGGCAGATTCACGGTCTGCACGGGCAGAATTTACCAGGGCTTTCACCTTTACAGCGGGGAATATATCAACGCTCCCGTGCTTCTCGGCAACGGAGCGATGGCGTATGATTATAAAAATAAAGAGATTGTTTTCAATGATGCGATAGGTGATGAGGGGATAGCCCCGGTTAAGAATATTATTTCGAATTTTCCGTCCGTGGCGGTCGAGACGTATAATTTTGACGAGGTTTGCAGTATAAATGCAGGCGAGGACAGCATACATCATTTCACAAGCATGGGCATTGATTTTACAGAGATCGTCAGTCCGGAGCAAGCACCGAGACCTTGGACAAAGGTTATGATTTACGCTCACGGCTGTTCCGCCGAGGTGCAAAGGCTTCTCGACAGGCATGAAGAGGTCAACTACCTGAAAACGACAGGTGACTACATAGAAATTCTCAAAAAGGGTGTAGACAAGGGCAAGGGACTATTGAAGCTCGGGGAAATGCTCGGCTGTAAGCCCTGCGACATCTATGCCGCAGGCGACGGCTACAATGACGTTGATATGCTCAAAGCGGCGGCCAAGGGCTTCGTTCCCGGGAACGGCTCACAGGAGGCTTTGGCGGTTGCCGAGTACGTCACGCGAACGAATGACGACGGCTGTATCGCACATGCAATTGAAATTCTTGATAAGCTTTATTAAAGATTAAGAGGTTTTATAGAAATATAAAAAAGCGACATCTTTTAATAACAAGAATAAAGTATAATTACCCCTTCTGCGGCGATAAACCGTGGGAGGGGTAAATTATATTCGGATCATTATTTATCTATCACGGGCGGAATGAAATTCTCAATTGCCTTTCTTAGCTTCGGATGGCGAATTACAAAATGAATGGCAGGTGCCTTGCTTTTTGAAACCATGACCCACTGATCCTCGTGAATTAGAATCTGCAAATTTCTGAAAGCAGGGGTAGAGTCTTTGAGCAGCTTATAGTTTGAATGGCTTGCGGCAAATTCTTCGGTCATAGCAAGGTGAGACATGTATTCCTCATAGCTATAGGTGATGTCCGTTTCGCAGAATATGCCGGAGAGCTCCAAAACCTGCGGATGAGCGGCAAACTCGTCCTTTGTGACAATCGGAATTTCATCCTCAAGAGTTTTTGTTTCGAGTATTTTGATCACTCGCAACTTCTGTGCTTCGACATATTCAAGTATATTCTTTTGCCGCTCTTCGGAAATTTTATTTCGTTTAAGTATTTGTTTCAGCAGCTCACGGTCGGCGGTGTACAGCGGAAGTGTTGATAATATGCTTCTGCGCTTGCCGGGTTTGTCCGAGTCGGAGAGCAGAAATGCGTTAAGCTCATTTTCTTTATCGCTTCGGTATATTTCCATGAGCGGATAAGCGTTTGCGACAAGCTCCTGTGCACGCTTTTCATAGTATGCAATTTCTTTTCTTGATTTTGTCAGATAATATTTTCCGTCACTGTGGTATCCTGCAATAGCTTCGCCCGTGAGCGCGGCAGAGCCTGATACTTTAAGAAAATGGTGGAAAACACCGTTCTGTATGCCCTTTAAATAATAGGGTGAGATCTGACCGGTCATATACATCGGAATCCAGCTTTCCAAGCCGAGCATCATCTCATCAAAAGAGCGATCTATGTTGTGAATTTGATTGAGGTGAAGACCCTTTTTCAGCATCATTGCCATGCCGAACATCCATTTCTTAGAGAAATCCGCGTCCTTTGCCATTCCTTTTAAGGGCATATCGCTGTACATTGTTACCGGCGACATTGATTTTGAGAGAACTGTCGCTTTAAGAAAATCAAGCTCACTTTCTTTCATTTCTTCTATGCCGAAGTATGTTCTTGATGACGGGAGCTGAAACGGAACCGTCGGCACCTTCAGCTCGTCAAACTTGATGACCTTGATGTATTCGTTAAGGTTAAATTCATCGAGCCTGTTCAAAAAGACTCCGATGGTGTCGGGTTTCTGCTGCTTTTCTTTGACAAGCCATTTTTTTACCGTTGTATATACCGCAGACTGGTCGGTTATTTCATTTGTACTGCAGCCGAGCAGCTCTGCAAGGACAGCCAGCTCGGAAGGCGATTTCATTTCTTCGGCAATAAAGGAAGCCACGGCAGATGAAAAGCCTTCAAAATCGGCCGGGTTTCTTGTTCCGTTTCTGATGCGGAAAACGGTCGAAACATCATAGTTTATGTATCTGCACATACGGTTTATGTTAATACTAAGCGCAGAAATAAGAGTATTGAAGTTTTTGCGGAGAAGCTCTTTGTCGGTCGAATCAAAGTCGGAGCATGAGCAGAATTCCTCCTTGATTTTCTCATATGTAAGATTAGGGGCTTTGCTTTCGGCGATTTGGGCTATTCCGGTGCAAAGTCCGTCAAAGCCTTTGGTTCCAAGCTCGGGAACACGCTCTCCGCTTCTGTAACGGCTGAGCGTTGCTTCGGAAATTCCCGAAAGGGCACAAAGCTCCTTAGCCGTGCAGGATATCGAGGCAATATATTCGTTTAGTTTTTCACAGAATTTCATTTGAAATACCTCATAAAAGATGATTTATCGACATTATACAACATTTTATTCGGAATTAAAAGCCTTGTTAACCGGATAATTTCAGAATTGGCATTTGACTATTCTGAAATGCGGCTTAATTATAACCCGTGAACATGCTATAATCATCGCAAGGGTATAGCAGAAGAGTTATGATTTTAAAATAATTTTAAAACGGAGGTTTTGTAAATGTCGGAATCAAGAGTATTTATGCTGAACGGCACGGAGGTGCAGGCTGTTGTTGACAGCCTTGAGACCTTTTTGCATACCGAAAAGGGAATGGAGGTTCAAAGCTCACAGACGGCAGACGGATACGTGATACAGGCAAGTCAGCCGAAGGACGGCTGGAAAACCCTGACGGGAATGAGACTCGCCGTTACAATCCAGTTGACGGTTTTTGACAGTCAGTTGAATGTAACCGTCGGCGAAGGACAGTGGGCGGATAAGATCGGAGCGGGTGCTTTGGGCTTGTTCATCGCATGGCCCTTGGCAATTACCGCCGGAATGGGTGCATTTAAGCAGAAAAAACTTCCCGATGAGATTTTTAGAACGGTTGAAAACTGCATTATTTCAGGCGGACGTTCTGCCGTTTACGGCGGAGCGGAACATTCGGCACACACTGCAGCCGAAACAATGACGTGCCCGAAATGCGGCGCACAACTGCCTGTCGGTTCAAAGTTCTGCAACCAATGCGGAGAGAAGCTCGGCAATGTATGCCCGAGCTGCGGTGCTGAAGTCGTTCAAGGGAGTATGTTCTGCTCAAACTGCGGACAAAAGCTACAATAAAATAAAAATGTTTATATGCGAACGGGTTGACATGTTTTGTCAGCCCGTTTGCAATTATATAAACGCCCGCATTTCAACGAACCATTTGCCGTCGTCAACAAAGAAATCACGGGTCCGACCCTGGATGACGAGGGTATATTTCGTCGCTCTGCCTCCCGAACGGACAGGGGCATTATTTTTGATGTTTATAATCTGCTCGACAGCGAATTTTCTACCATCCTTCCAGAGAATGCTCAACGGAACGACCTGCCCCTCGGGAAGTACTTCTATATACATTGTCACATATTCACGATTGTATTTGACATACATATTCTGACCTCCCGACATATTATCCGAACAAATGTTCATGTATATTATAACTCATTTTCGGGATATGTCAAGAGGGGATTTTTGCAGGAAAGCCGGCAGGAGCGGATTTTGCCTCCAATTCAGGGGAGTGCGATAAAGAGAAACCTGTATATTTTTAAATGATGTTATTTTCACTCAATCAATCCATGGTATCTCAGCGTGTAATCAATCTTCTCCTTTGCCGAGTCGCTCGGACGGGTGAGAGGAAGACGGCAAACTCCGCTGTCCATGCCCATTTGTGCCATTGCATATTTAACAGGCATCGGATTAACGTCGCAGAAAAGCACGTCACATAATCCAAGATATCGAAGCTGGAGAGCCGTTGCGTAACCTGAGTCGCCGTCGAGTGCAGCTTCGACTATGTCATGAGCCGCCTGCGGCATTATGTTAGAGAGAACTGAGATAGTTCCCTTGCCGCCAAGCAGGGTAAATGCGGCACTTTGGTCATCGTTGCCACAGTATATGTCCAGCTCGTCGCCGCAAAGCATCATTGTTTTCATCAGGGCGGAGAGATCACCGTTAGCTTCTTTTGTTGCAACAACGTTTTCAATTTGACTGAGTCGTTTGTATGTTTCGGGATTTATGTTAACCCCAGTTCTTGACGGAACGTTATAGACAATTATCGGCTTCGTTACGCTGTCGCTTATGCGTGAATAATGTTCAACCAAGCCCTCCTGTGAGCATTTGTTATAGTACGGCGTGACAATAAGCAGAGCATCAACACCGAGCGATTCCGCCGACTGACTTTTCTTTATCACGTCTTGCGTGTTGTTGCCGCCCGTGCCTGCGATAACGGGGACTCTGCCGTTTACTTGTTTAACCGTGGCTTTGATAATTTGACGGCGTTCTCTTGAATCAAGTGTTGCACTTTCACCCGTTGTGCCGCATACTACTATTGCATCCGTTCCGTTTTCAATTTGAAAATCAATTTGTCTTTTGAGAGCCTTGTAATCAACATTCCTGTTTCCGTCGAACGGTGTGACTATAGCACACGCCGCTCCCGTAAAAACTGTTTGTTTCATTAAAACGCTCCTTATATAAAAATAAAGACAGGAAAATAAATTCCTGTCTTTTAAACGATATAATGTGTTTATCAGTCCATGTATCCTTTTGCACAGAGAAGCTCTGCAAGGAGAACTGCACCGCCGGCTGCACCACGGAGGGTGTTGTGTGAAAGGCATACGAACTTGTAGTCGTACTGAGTGTCCTCACGAAGTCTGCCGATGCTGACTGCCATGCCGCCTTCAAGGTCACGCTGATATCTTGTCTGCGGCATATTGTCCTCTGTGAAATAGTGGAGGAAATGCTTCGGTGCACTGGGAAGTTCAAGCTTCTGCGGCTCGCCCGAGAAGTTTTCCCATACCTTGAGAATTTCTTCCTTTGACGGAGCCTTGTCTGCGAATCTCATGAATACTGCACCCATATGGCCGTTTGAAACAGGAACACGGATACACTGAGCTGTGAAGTGCGGCTCGGATGCACAAACGATTTCACCGTTTTCAACCTTACCCCAAATTTTAAGCGGCTCCTGCTCACTCTTCTCTTCCTCACCGCCGATGAACGGAATAACGTTATCTACCATCTCGGGCCATCTCTCAAAGGTCTTGCCTGCACCGGAAATTGCTTGATATGTGCAAACGAGAACGTCCTTAACCTTGTAGCCTGCTTTGTCAAGCGGATAGATAGCCGGAACATAGCTCTGAAGTGAGCAGTTTGACTTAACTGCGACGAAGCCTCTCTTTGTGCCGAGACGCTTTCTCTGATCGGCAATAACCTCTATGTGGTCGGCGTTAAGCTCTGGAACAACCATCGGAACGTCGGGAGTAAATCTGTGAGCGCTGTTGTTTGAAACAACGGGGCACTCGGCCTTTGCATATTTTTCCTCAAGGGCTCTGATTTCATCCTTTTTCATGTCAACTGCGCAGAAAACGAAATCAACGAGAGAAGCAATCTTCTCAACGTCAGCCGTTGCGTCGTAAACGACGAGGTCGGCCATGCTCTCCGGCAACGGAGTATCCATGCACCAGCGGCTGCCGAGAGCCTCTTTGTATGTTTTGCCCGCCGAACGGGGGCTTGCTGCAACAAGAACAACCTCGAACCAAGGGTGATTTTCAAGCAGGGTTGCAAATCTCTGTCCAACCATGCCGGTAGCTCCGATGATACCTACCTTGTACTTTTTCATTACAAATTCACCTCTTAAATAAATTTTAAAAAATGTGTTGCCATTCGACCGATTATGCAATATAATAATAAGTTGTCAACACTTTGCAACCACTGATTTGATTTGCGGTTACCATTAGAAGTGATGATACCATTTTTTATTATTCAAGTCAAGAGCCAAATGGCCGAAACAGAGGTTTTACGATGAAAAAAAGTGATTTTTATTACGATCTTCCCGAGGAGCTGATTGCTCAGCACCCGATTGAGCCGAGAGACAGCTCAAGGCTTATGCATCTCGATAAGGAAACGGGTGAGGTCGAGCATCTTCATTTTTATAATATAGTCGATCTTCTTCATGAGGGCGACTGCCTTATACTCAATAACACAAGGGTTCTTCCGGCACGTCTTTACGGAGTTAAGGAGGAAACAGGTGCAGTTGTTGAATTTCTTCTGCTCAATCAGCATGATGCCCACACATGGGAGGTCATGGCAGGACCCGGTAAAAAGGCCAGAGAGGGGGCAAAATTTATTTTCGGCGAGGGTATGCTCAAAGCCGAGATAAAGGAAGTCCTTGAAAACGGCAACCGTATTGCCGAATTCTCTTATGAAGGCAATTTCTATAATGTGCTTGACAAAATCGGCGAAATGCCGCTTCCCCATTATATAAAGGAAAAGCTCGAAAACAAGGAACGCTACCAGACTGTCTACTCCAAGGAACTGGGTTCGGCGGCCGCACCGACGGCAGGCTTGCATTTCACTCCCGAGCTTCTGCAAAAAATCAAGGACAAGGGCGTAAAGATAGGTTTTGTAACTCTCCATGTCGGCATAGGCACTTTCCGCCCGGTTAAGACGGAAAATATTGAGGAGCATAAAATGCACTCCGAACATTATATGATACCGGCCGAAACGGCGGATATTATCAACGAGACGAAGAAGAACGGAGGCCGGGTCATCGCCGTCGGCACAACCTGCTGCCGCACGCTTGAATCCGTATGTCAGGCAAAGGGCAAGGTCTGCGAATATGATGACTGGACAAGCATTTTCATTTATCCCGGATATGAGTTTAAGTGTATTGACGGGCTTATAACCAATTTTCACCTGCCCGAAAGCACGCTTATCATGCTCGTCAGTGCATTCTGCGGCTATGAGCACACGATGAACGCATATAGGATTGCCGTAGAAGAAAAATACAGATTCTTCTCGTTCGGCGATGCTATGGCTATTCTTTAAGGAGACGAAAAATGGCAGAATTTAAAATTATAAAGCAGTGCGGAGCGGCACGTCTCGGCGAATTCACAACGGTTCACGGAACGGTCAAAACGCCTGCGTTTCAGAATGTTGCAACCTGCGGAGCGATAAAGGGTGCGCTTGACGCTTACGACCTCAAGGATATCCACGCTCAGGTTCAGCTTTGCAACACCTATCATCTTCACGTCCGCCCGGGCGACGAGCTTATAAAGGAGCTTGGCGGACTTCACAGGTTCACGGGCTGGGACGGCCCGATTTTGACCGACAGCGGCGGATTTCAGGTTTTCTCGCTTGCAAAGCTCCGTCAGATCAAGGAGGAGGGTGTAACCTTTGCCTCCCATATTGACGGCAGACGTATTTTTATGGGACCCGAGGAGAGTATGAGAATTCAGTCAAATCTCGCCTCGACCATAGCTATGGCATTTGACGAGTGTGTTGAGAATCCCTCGACATACGAATATGCCAAAAAGTCCTGTGAAAGGACAACGAGATGGCTTATAAGATGTAAGGAGGAGATGGAAAGACTCAACGCCTTGCATGACACTATAAATAAGGATCAGCTTCTTTTCGGCATCAATCAGGGCTGTGTTTACGATGAGCTGAGAATCGAGCATATGCAAAAGATTGCCGAGCTTGACCTTGACGGCTATGCAATCGGCGGCCTTGCCGTCGGCGAACCTAAGGAGGATATGTACCGGGTTATTTCCGCCGTTGAGCCGTATGCGCCGAAGAATAAGATTCGCTACCTTATGGGCGTAGGCACACCGGGCAATATCATCGAGGCTGTCAGCAGGGGAGTTGACCTTTTCGACTGCGTTATGCCGTCGAGAAACGCTCGCCACGGACATCTTTTCACGATGAACGGAATAATCAATATCAACAATGCTAAGTATATGAAGGACGATACGCCCATTGATCCCGAGTGTGACTGCCCGACCTGCCGCAGACATTCCAAAGCATATATCAGACATCTCTTCAAGGCTAAGGAAATGCTTGCGATGCGTCTTTGCGTAACGCATAATCTTTATTTCTATAATACGCTGATGGAGAAAATACGTGACGCTTTGGATAACGGAACCTTTGAGAAATTTAAGGAAAAGTACGTTGATTTGCTCGATACGAGAATTTAATTTTTAAAATTAACAGAATATACATAAATAACGCTTGCAAAAACTTACATTCTAATGTATAATACAAGCGTTATGTATAGATTAGGAGGATAACCAATGAACTATTTAACTTTATTAGCAGCTCAGGCAACCGGAAAAGGCAGCAGCTGGACAATGATTCTCATGATGGTAGCTGTTTTCGCCGTTATGTATTTTCTTATGATCAGACCTCAGAAGAAAAAGCAGAAGGAAGAGCAGGCAATGCGTGACAACCTTCAGATCGGCGACGAAATCACAACGATCGGCGGCATCGTCGGCAAGATCGTTACCGTTAAGGACGATTCTCTCATTATTGAGACGGGTGCTGACAGAAACCGTATGAAGATCACACGCTGGGCTATCAGCCAGAACAACACGGCTAACGAGAAGCTTGCCGCAGAGCGTGCAGCAGCCAAGGAAGCAGCCGAGAAGGAAAAGGCAGCCCGTATGGAAGCTAAGGGCAAGACCCCGAAGAAAAAGAACAAGGAAGAAAAATTCTGATTAGTATTAAATTATCCCGACTCGAAAGAGCCGGGATTTTTTTGTAATTATACATTCTAAACGATTTGCTTTAAACTGTTCCCGTAACGGTGAGAACGGTAGCCCCCGGTGTAATGCTGTAAGCACCGGTCGTTGCATCACGAACATAGGTTGCTGCCGGAACGGTAACTGCACCGGCAACCGTGGCAAATTCGCCTGTTTCGGCATTATAGGTGTAGCCCGTTGTCGGCGTGAGAGCCGTTCCGTCGAGCGTTACGCTTGTGATATTGAGAATCGGGTCAAATGTGTCACGGATAACCAGGTTATCTGCGGCTGTTGCTTCTGTGAAGCCGTTATTCCTAATAACGAAAGTGTAGGTTAATGTGCCGTTTTCGGGAACGGAAAGCGGGCAAACAGCCTTTGTAATGGAAAGAATCGGACCTGTTTCAAGTGTAATTGTTTCCTCAGCGGTGACGGGTGAGGAAAGACCTATTCCGCTCACGGTTACGGTGTTTGTGATCTGAGCTTCTCCGTCAAGAGGAGCAAACTCATTTACCGTTGCCGAATAAACGACAGTTGCGTTTCCGTTGGCAGGAACCGTGATTCCCGTTATTGTCAGCGGCGAAACCGCGGCAACGGTCGGTGCGGACTGCAGATCGCCTTTGATAAAGTAACGGACACTGTCATTAACATAAGTCAGCGGAACAAGCGCAGCTGCGTTGAAAGCGTATGCGCCGAGATTATCCGTAACGGTCAAATCTGTAAAGTCGGAATCGCTTGAGTTGACAATATTGATGATATAGGTTATGGTTTTATCCCTTTCGTAGGTATCCGAAAGAGCGTTTTTGGTGACTGTAAGAACCTGAACGATCTCGCCTGTGACGATGTTGGAATTGATAACGTTATCGTTATAGGTCAAGGTCGCCTGGTTTGTGAAAAGAGCCATTGCAAGACCTCCTTTAATTTTTTTTCGGAAGCTTTTGCTTCCGTTATATTATATGAAACGAAAAATAATTTGTTATTGTTCAAAATAATCGGTAATTACTGTATTTATATCTTTATTTTTTATTTTTTGTGTGATATAATCATTCTGTGAAATTATGTTTACGCAAAGTCAGCATAAGGAGGATAATTAATGGCACATTTTATTTTTTCCGCTTTCAGCGATGAATCCGGTGAAAGCAAGATAAAAGGTCAGATTGCGGCCTGCAAGGAAAACGGCATTGCCGAAATGGAGCTTCGCGGCTTCGGCAAGGAACTTAACATCAACAATATGACTGTTGAACAGGCCAAGGAAATCAAAAAGACGATTGACGAAGAGGGCATGAAGGTTTCCTCAATCGGCTCGGCTTACGGCAAAATCAATATCAAGGACGATTTTGAACCTCATTTTGAAGCGTTTAAGAATACAATCGAGGTTGCAAAAATCCTTGAAGCAAAATATATCAGAATTTTCAGCTTCTTCTTTGATAAAGAGGACGGATATGATGATTATAAGGAAGAAGTGATCCGCCGAGTTAAGGCAATGGTTGACTATGCAGACGAAAACGGCATAATGTGCTGCCATGAAAACGAAAAAGGAATATACGGCGACACGGCAGAGCGTTGTTTTGAGGTTCTTGAAGCCTGCGGCGGTAAATTAAGAGCTGTTTTTGACCCGGCAAACTTTGTTCAGTGCGGCGTTGATACGCTCAAGGCTTATGAGCTTCTTGAGGATTATATCGAATATATGCACGTTAAGGACGCCTTGTATGCCGACGGTCAGGTCGTTCCGGCCGGAGAGGGCGACGGCAACGTTGAGGAGATAATAAGAAAGCTTTCATTCAAGTGGAAAAGAATCATTCTTTCGCTTGAGCCTCACCTAAAGGTATTTGAGGGCTTTAACGCACTTGAAAACGATGACGAAACAAAGAAGGGTATGGACAAGCATACCTATGCTACATACAAAGAGTCGTTCAAGGCTGCTGCGGACGCAATGCACAAGCTTGTCGAGAAAGCTCAGCCGATTCGCACGGGTATTGTCGGCGTCGGTAATATGGGCTCGAGCCATATCCGCAATTTCCTTGACGGCGAAATGAGCGAGATGAGAGTTACGGCAGTTGCCGATATCAACCCCGAGAGACTTGAATGGGCGAAGAAAAACGTTCCCTGGGCTAAGAGATACTCAACAGCTAAGGAGCTTTTTGAAAGCGGTGAGTGCGACGCTGTTATAATCGCTGTTCCTCACTATTTCCATCCGCCTTATGTTATTGAGGCTCTTAAAAACGGACTGCACGTTGTATCAGAGAAGCCGGCAGGCGTTTATACAAAGCAGGTTCGTGAGATGAACGAATTTGCCGCTAAGAGTGACAAGGTTTTCGCAATGATGTTCAATCAGCGCACAAACTGCGTTTTCAGAAAGATGAAAGAAATTGTTGACAGCGGAAAATACGGTGAGATTCGCCGTGTAAACTGGATCATCACCGACTGGTACCGCACCCAGGCATATTACAATTCAGGCGGATGGCGTGCAACCTGGTCAGGCGAGGGCGGCGGCGTACTCCTTAACCAGTGCCCGCATCAGCTTGATTTGTGGCAGTGGATTTGCGGCATGCCGTCAAAGATCCGTGCATTCTGCAGTGAGGGCAAGTGGCATGATATCGAGGTTGAGGATGACGTTACGATTTATGCCGAATATCCGAACGGCGCAACGGGTGTGTTTATAACCACAACGGGAGATTACCCCGGTACAAACAGATTTGAAATTACGCTTGACAAAGCGAAAATTATATGCGAAAAGGCGGAGAAAATCACTCTTATTGAGCTTGATGAGGGTCTGACGCACAATATTCAGACTGCCAAGGACGGCTTCGTAAGGATCGGAACTCATACCGTTGATGTCCAGACCGACGGAAAGAACGAGCAGCATCCGGGTGTTCTCAATGCGTTCGCCGGAAAGATTCTTCACGGAACTCCGCTTGTCGCCGACGGCAAGGAGGGCATTAACGGACTTACGATTTCCAATGCCGCTCATCTTTCAAGCTGGACGAATGAAACGGTTTCCATTCCTTTTGACGAGGATAAATATTACGATTTGCTCATGGAGCATGTTAAGAACTCCAAGGCAAAGACAAACGTTGTCGAGCAGGTTGCCGACGATATGAGCGATACATACTGAGGTGTTTTATGAGGGTTTCTGTTATAGGTTGCGGCAATATAGCACAGGTACATTTGGAGATACTTAACTCCATGGAGGGTATTGAGATTTCATCTGTCGCCGATATTGCTGAAGAAAAAGCGGATAAGGCTGCCGAAAAATACGGCTGCAAGGCATATTATGATTACATAAAGATGCTCGAAGAGGATCATCCCGACGCTGTGCATATTTGTACTCCGCATTATCTTCATGTTGAAATGTCGGTCGAGGCTCTTTCAAGGGATATCCATGTCCTTTGCGAGAAGCCGTGTGCCATAAATAGGGAGGAGCTTGCGAAAATCCGCATGGCTCAGCTCATGAGCACGCATGAGTACGGCGTTTGCTTCCAGAACCGTTACAATCCGTCCGTGAGAGCGGTCAAAAATGTGCTTGAAACAGGAAAATACGGAGCAATCAAGGGTGCAAGGGCTGTTGTCCAATGGTGCAGAAACGAGGATTATTATTCCGACGATTGGCATGGAACTCTCAAAAAAGAGGGCGGCGGTGTTGTCATAAATCAGGGAATCCACACGCAGGATTTGCTTCGATATCTTGTCGGCAGTAATGTTATCGGTGTTATCGGTCATGTTTCCAACGATCATTTAAAGGATGTTATCGAGGTTGAGGACACTGCTCACGCAAGATTTGTTTTTGAAAACGGCGTAATCGGCCTTTATGACGCAACGACGGCGTTCAGTCTTAATGCGAAGCCTATAATAGATATTTTCTGCGAGAGAGCAACGCTCAGAGTCGAGGGCGACAACGCCTGTATTATTCATAAAGACGGCGAAATTGAATTCCTCAGCACAGAAAATGACGTTGCAAGAGGCAAGGATTACTGGGGAGGCGGACATGAGGCACTGATACATGATTTTTACGATTGTATAGCCTCGGGAGGTCATTTTTCGATAGATTCTCATGAAGGCGGCAAGTCTGTCGAAGAATTTGCTGCGATTTATGAGTCCTCCGAAAGCGGAGAAGAAGTAATTCTCGGAAAGAGGTGATCTCATGCAGATGACAATGCGATGGTTCGGCGACGGTAAGGACACCGTTTCGCTTGAGCAGATAAGACAGGTGCCCGGTGTGGCAGGCGTTGTTCCTGCTTTGCACACCTTGCCGGCCGGCGAGGTGTGGCCGCTTGACATGATCCTTGATATGAAGAAGGAGATCGAAGCGGCAGGCCTTACAATGGAATGTATAGAGAGCGTCAATGTGCACGAGAGCATAAAACTCGGCGACGGCGACGCCGATAAATACATTGAAAACTACAAGGAATGTATCCGAAATCTTTCAAAAGCGGGGGTAAAGGTAATTTGCTATAATTTCATGCCTGTTTTTGACTGGACAAGAACCGACCTTGCAATGGATATGGGCAACGGTGCAACCTGCCTTTGCTATGACGGCAAGCAGGTTGAGGGAAAAAGTCCCGAGGATATGTTCAGAGAGATTGACGATAACTCGAACGGCTATGCGATGCCCGGCTGGGAAACCGAGCGTATGGGCGAGATTAAAGAGCTGTTCCAAAAGTATAAAAACATCACGCATGAGGATATGTGGAGAAATCTCAAGCATTTCCTTGAAGAAATTATTCCCGTTTGCGAGGAATGCGATGTTAAAATGGCAATTCACCCCGACGATCCGCCGTGGGATATTTTCGGATTGCCGAGAATCATTAAAAATATTGAAGACATAAGACGGTTTCTGAAGCTTGTCGATTCGCCGTATAACGGACTGACCTTCTGCACAGGCTCTCTCGGAGCGAGTGCGGATAACGATTTGCCGGCGATGATAAGAGAGGTGGGCAACAGAATTTATTTTGCTCACCTGAGAAACGTTAAAATTAGAGACCGCCGGTTCAATGAGACCTCCCATCTTTCCTCGGACGGAAGCCTGGATATGTACGAGATAGTCAAGGCTTTGCAGGAGGTCGGATTTGACGGCTATGTAAGACCCGACCACGGAAGGATGATCTGGGGCGAGGTTGCACGACCCGGCTACGGACTCTATGACCGTGCACTCGGCTGTGCATATCTCAACGGACTGTGGGAAGCGGTTGCAAAGAACAAAAAATCGGAGTGATATTATGACTAAGCATGAAAGTCTTAACGGAAAAGTTGCGGTTATAACAGGCGGCGGCGGAGTGCTTTGCTCAGGCTTTGCAAAGACCCTTGCCGAGCAGGGCGTAAAGGTTGCCGTGCTTGACCTTAATGAAGATGCGGCAAAAAAGGTCGCCGACGAAATAAATGAAGACGGCGGTACGGCTATTGCCGTGGGCTGCAACGTGCTTGAACCCGAGAGCATGAAAAAGGCCAGGGATATTGTTGCCGAAAAGCTCGGCACATGCGATATTCTTCTCAACGGTGCAGGCGGAAACAACCCCAAGGGCACGACGACAAAGGAAACGCTTGAAAAGATCGACCTTGTTGAAAAGGACGAGAATGTAAAAACGTTCTTCGATCTTGACCCGGAGGGAATATCGTTTGTTTTCAATCTCAACTTTCTCGGAACGCTTATTCCCACGCAGATTTTTGCCCGTGATATGGCAGAGAAAGAGGACAGTTGTATTGTTATGATAACCTCGATGAACGCTTTCCGCCCGCTGACAAAGATTCCGGCATATTCGGCGGCAAAAGCGGCGGTTGCGAACTTCACTCAGTTCATGGCGGTTCATTTTGCCGATATGGGTATCAGAGTCAATGCCATTGCACCGGGCTTCTTCTCAACGAAGCAGAATAAGGATCTTTTATGGAATCCCGACGGTTCACCGACCGCAAGAACAGGCAAAATTCTTGCCGCAACTCCGATGGGTCGCTTCGGTAAGCCCGAAGAGCTTTCAGGCGCATTGCTTTTTCTCTGCGACAGGGAGTATTCGGGATTTGTAACCGGTACAACGATTGCCGTTGACGGCGGATTTAACGCATATTCGGGAGTATAAATCTGAGGTGATGAAATGTCGGCACTTGTCAGCATAATTATACCTGTATATAATCTTGAAAACTACATAGAGAATTGCCTTAACAGCATAGTGAATCAAACCTACAGGGAGCTGGAAATTCTCTGTATCGACGACGGAAGCACGGATAAAAGTGCGGGAATTATAAAAAGATTTGCCGCTTCGGATAGCAGAGTGAAGTATTTTTACCATGACAACGCAGGTGTTTCCGTAGCTCGAAATCACGGCCTTGAGATTGCAAGCGGAGATTATATTATGTTCGTTGACGGTGATGATTATCTGCATTATCAGGCGGTTGAGCTGTTCGTCAGAGAGATTGAAAAATCGGACTGTGACTTTGTCTGTGCACATGAAGTTTATACGTCGAATACCGATGAAAAAATGCAGCCCGTCAGTGAATATAAAACACGCGAAATAACTGTTGAAGAATTGTTTGACAACAGAAAAAACAGGAGCATGGGTAAATCCGTTTGGGGAAAAATCTTCAAGACCGAGATTGCCCGTCGGAGCCGTTTCCCGGTTGGAATTTCAAACGGAGAGGACGCTTATTACATCATAACTCTGCTCGATAAGGGCATAGCGGTGAGGTGTATAGACGCCGAGCTGTATTATTATCTCAACAGACAGAATTCAACGGTTACATCAAGGTTTACAATGAAGCGTTTCACGATGACATATTCTTTCGATATGCTTTGTGAAAGGCTGAAAAATTCATCAAATTCATTCTTGAAAAAATACTGCTTGCAATATCTGTTTCAGTCGATTTTTTATAACAGAACGCAGGCAATAGGGACAGAATGCGAAAAAGAAGTTTTGTCGGAATCAAAACGAATAGGCAAAAAGTGGATAAAGGATTTTCAAAGAAATAAAGATGTTTCTTTAATTATAAAAATTATGTTCACCGTGTTCTTTTATTCACGGCCTGTCTACGAGCTTGTAAGAGCGATACAGGACCCGACAATGTTTGATTTTTACAAAAGCAGAAAAAAGGAGAATATCCGCAATGAAGCTTGAACTCAGAAAAAAAGAGGATTGCACATTTGATATGATATCCCTTGGCGAAATTATGCTGAGACTCGATCCCGGCGATGCAAGAATAAGAACCGCACGTTCGTTCCGAGTTTGGGAGGGCGGCGGCGAATACAATGTCGCAAGAGGTCTTCGCAAATGCTTCGGACTGAAAACGGCGGCGGGAACGGGACTCGGCGCGTACGAG
>FR882075.1:98753-141116 GCA_000434915.1 Ruminococcus sp. CAG:563 | reverse complement strand
GGCACTCGCCGATAATGAGATCGGCAGGCTTGTTGAGGATTTCATGCTTCAGGGCGGAGTTGATACCTCGCTTATAAAGTGGGTGAAATACGACGGCATAGGAAGAACCGTCAGAAACGGGCTGAACTTTACCGAGCGAGGCTACGGAATCCGTGGAGCACTCGGCGTTTCCGACAGGGGAAACACCGCCGCCTCTCAGCTCAAAGAGGGCGACATCGACTGGGAGTACATTTTCGGCACTCTCGGAGTAAGATGGCTTCACACGGGCGGAATTTTTGCCGCACTCTCCGACACAACGGCTAAGGTCGTTATCGAAGCCGTTAAAACAGCAAAAAAATACGGAACGATAGTTTCCTATGACCTCAATTACCGCCCGTCCCTATGGAACGATATCGGCGGCAAGGCGAAGGCTCGGGAGGTCAACAAGGAAATTGCAAAATACATCGATGTCATGATCGGCAACGAAGAGGATTTCACCGCATGTCTCGGACTTGAGGTTGAGGGCAACGACGAGAATCTAAAAAAGCTGAACATTGACGGCTACAAAAAAATGATGGCAAAGGCCGCAGAGCTTTATCCCAATTTCAAAGTTGCAGCTTCGACGCTCAGAACGGTTAAAACCGCTACTGTCAACGACTGGAGTGCAATATGCTGGGCGGACGGCAAGGTATATAACGGACTTGACTTAAACGGCCTTGAAATTTATGACCGTGTCGGCGGCGGCGACAGCTTCGCTTCGGGTCTGATTTACGGTCTTATGGAAACGGGCGATCCGCAGACGGCTGTCAATTACGGCGTAGCTCACGGTGCGCTTGCCATGACAACCCCGGGAGACACTTCAATGGCAACGAAAGCCGAGGTTGAAAGAATAATCGGCGGTGTGGGTGCAAGAGTACAAAGATAAGCGAGGACGATTTATGTTATACAAGAAAAACAGCGAAGAAAAGCTTTCAAAGGAGCTTTTCAAAAATCCGACATGTGAATTCAGAGGAACACCGTTCTGGGCATGGAACAGTTGGCTTGAAAAGGACGAGCTTGAAAGACAGATTGAGATTTTCAATGAAATGGGCTTCGGCGGCTTCCACATGCACGTCAGAACGGGACTTAAGAATAAATATCTCAGTGACGAATATATGCAGCTCATAAGAGACTGCGTTGACAAGGCCAAAAGCGAGAAAATGCTTGCATGGCTCTACGACGAGGATAGATGGCCTTCGGGAGCGGCAGGCGGATATGTAACCGAGGACGAACGATACAGGGCGAGATATCTTCTTTTCACTCCGTTCAAGACTGCAGAGGCTAAGAAATCCGTTGAGGTCAGCGCAGGCAGAACGAACAACGGAAAATTGCTCGCCTGCTATGATGTCGTGCTCGACAAGGACGGATATCTGTCGTCATATAAGCAAATAGGCGAGGACGACAAGGCCGAAGGTACAAAATGGTACGCATTTATGGAGATAATCGGCGAGTCCGATTGGTTCAACGGCAAGACATATGCCGATACGCTTTCAAAGGATGCGGTTGACAGATTCGTTGAGATTACTCACGAAAAATACAAGAAGTGCATAGGTGACGAGTTTGACAAGACCGTTCCTGCGATTTTTACGGACGAGCCGCAGTTCACCCACAAGGCGGTCATGAACAATTCCTTTGATAAAATGGACATGATAATGCCGTGGACCGACAAGGTTCCCGAGCTTTACGAAAAGGCTTACGGTGCGGATATTTACGCAACGCTTCCCGAGCTTTTCTGGGATCTGCCGGAGAGCAAGCCGTCCGTGCACAGATACAGATATCATGATTTTATTTCCGAGCTTTTTTCAAGCTCCTTTGCCGACAATATCGGCTCATGGTGCCGCAAAAACGGTATTGCCCTGACAGGACACATGATGGAGGAGCCGACGCTTCGCAGTCAGTGTGCCGCACTCGGCGAGGCTATGCGTTCCTACAGGGGCTTCGATATCCCCGGCATTGATATGCTGTGCAACTGGCACGAGTTCACAACGGCAAAGCAGGCGCAGTCTGCGGTTCACCAGTTCGGCTATGAGGGTATGCTCTCCGAACTTTACGGCGTGACGGCTTGGGACTGTGATTTCAGAACCTACAAGCATCAGGGCGACTGGCAGGCGGCTCTCGGCGTAACGGTCAGAGTTCCGCATCTTTCATGGTATGCAATGGGCGGCGAGGCGAAGCGTGACTATCCGGCTTCAATCTCGTATCAGTCCCCGTGGTATAAAAAATTCTCGGTTGTCGAGGATCACTTTGCAAGGCTCAATACGGCTCTGACAAGGGGCAAGCCTGTTGTCAAGGTTGCCGTTATTCACCCGATCGAGAGCTTTTGGCTTCATTGGGGGCCGAACGACAAAACGGCAGTTCTGCGTGAGAGCCTTGACGAAAGATTTGATAACGTTACGAATTGGCTGCTTGAGGGCAGTATAGATTTCGATTTTATCTCTGAGTCGCTTCTTCCGTCTCTTTGCGAGAAGGGCTCAAATCCGCTCAAAGTCGGCAAGATGGAATACGATGCCGTTATCGTTCCCGGATGTGAAACGCTCCGTTCATCTACGATCGAGCGTCTTTCGGACTTCGTCAAAAACGGCGGCAAGCTTATATTTATGGGTGATGCACCTTATCTTTGTGATGCAGTTGAATCCGACGAGGGCAGAAAGCTTTTTGAGAAAAGCACAAGAATTGATTTTTCGAGGGCTTCGCTTCTCAATGTGCTTGAGGATGACAGAACGATAACTTTGAGATATGCCAACGGACGCCTGACGGATAATCTTATCTATCAGCTTCGCCGTGACAACGACTGTGAATGGCTCTTTATCTGCCACGATTCGGAACCGAAAATCAAGGATATTGATTACGGCAGTGACATAAAAATAACGATTGACGGCGAGTTCATTCCCGAGCTTTATGACACGCAGAATGGAGAAATTTCTCCGCTCGGTGCTTCGTATGTGAACGGAAAAACCGTTATTTCACATAACCTTTACGGCTATGATTCGCTTCTTATAAAATTGACCGACGGTAAGACCGACTCGGCAGAATGTGAAGAAAACGACGACGCTCCCGAGGGCAAGTCGGTTGCAGGCCTGGTTGACTATGAGCTTGACGGAAAGAATGTTCTTCTGCTCGATATGGCGGAATACAAGCTTGCTGGCGAGAGCGAGTTTTCTCCCGAGGAAGAAATTCTCCGCCTTGACAATATTTGCCGTGAACGACTCGGACTTCCGCTTCGTGGCGGCTCGATAGTTCAGCCGTGGGTTTCGGGCGATATTCCTCCGGTGGACAGGCTTACACTTCGCTTCACATTTGACAGTGAGATTGATTACAGCGGTGCCGAGCTTGCTTTTGAAGAACCGAACAGACTTGAAAAAATCGTATTCAACGGCAGTGAGGTTGCAAAAGAGCTTTGCGGCAATTATGTTGATATTTCGATTTTTAAGGTTAAGCTTCCCGATATTATCAAGGGCAAAAACACGCTTGAAATGACCTACGCTTACGGTGAAAAGACGGACATAGAGAGTGTATTTATTCTCGGCAATTTCGGAGTTAAGGTTGCAGGAACGGAGAAAACGGTTATTTCTATGCCCGAAAAGATCGGCTTCGGCGACATAACAAGACTGGGATTCCCGTTCTACGGCGACAATATTACATATAAATTCAAGGCAGTTGCAGAAAAAGGAAAGCTCAAAATCTGTGCTTCATGGTACAGGGGTGCAATGATTTCCGTTAAGGTTGACGGTGAGGAAAAGGGCGATATCATCTATCCGCCGTACATTCTCGGCGTTGACGGGCTTTCCGACGGCGAGCATGACATCGAAATGACGATTTATACTCATCGCTACAACACCTTCGGCCCGCTTCACCTTGTCAATGAGGCAGAGCCATGGCACGGACCGGGTGCATGGAGAAGCGAGGACTGTAACTGGAGCAACGAATATGTTCTCAGGCGTGTGGGAATACTTTCTGCGCCGAAAATCAATAATTAACGGAGGCCGTTATGGATAAAGAAAATATTCTTATGAGAATTCAGGACTGCGGCATTGTCGCCGTTGTCAGAGCCGAGAGTGCCGACAAGGCGGAAAGAATCGTTGACGCCTGCATGGAGGGCGGAGTTGCGGCAATCGAGCTGACCTTCAGCGTTCCCCATGCGGACAGAGTTATCGAAACGCTCTCATATAAATACGACCCAAAGGACATAATATTGGGTGCAGGTACTGTCATGGACGCCGCAACGGCGAGAATCGCAATGCTCAGCGGTGCGCAGTATATTGTAAGCCCGTATCTTGATCTTGAAACGCTCAAGATGTGCAACCGTTACAGAGTGCCGATGATGCCCGGTGTTATGTCGGTTCGTGAGGCTGTAACGGCGATGGAGAACGGAGCTGATATTCTCAAGATTTTCCCGGGCGATCTTTTCGGCCCTAAGATAATCAAGGACATTCTCGGCCCGATTCCGTATGCCAAGATGATGCCCACGGGCGGAGTTAATGCAGATAATGTCGGTGAATGGATAAAAGCCGGTGCTGTTGCCGTAGGAGCAGGATCATCACTGACGGCAGGCGCAAAAACCGGAGATTATAAGCTTATAACAGAAACAGCAAAGAAATTTGTTGCCAACATCAAGGCGGCAAGGTCAAAGTAACTTTTAACAGAATGAGGTAAACCTATGTTTGTAGACATAGCAAAAATAAAAATAACAGCCGGAGACGGAGGCAACGGAGCGGTTGCGTTCAGAAGAGAAAAATACGTTGCCGCAGGCGGTCCGGGCGGCGGGGGCGGGTGCCGCAGGCGGGCCGGACGGCGGAGACGGCGGTAGAGGCGGAAACGTTGTGTTTAAGGTAAACGACAATCTTTCGACGCTTGCCGATTTCCGATATAAAAGAAAATACAAAGCCCCAAACGGTGCTCCCGGTCAGTCAGGCCACAAGAGCGGCAAAAAGGGCGAGGATTTAATTATTGAAGTGCCGAGAGGTACTATTATTCGTGAACAGACTACAGGCAAGGTCATGGCAGATATGTCCGACGATGACGAGTTCATTGCCGCAAAGGGCGGCAGGGGAGGCTGGGGAAATTCCCATTTCAAGACCCCTACCCGTCAGACACCGAGATTTGCAAAGCCCGGTACACCCGGAGAGAGCTGGGACGTTTCACTTGAATTGAAGCTGCTCGCCGATGTCGGACTTCTCGGCTTCCCGAATGTCGGCAAATCAACGCTTATTTCGGTTGTCAGCGAGGCTAAGCCCATTATTGCCGACTATCATTTCACTACTCTCACGCCCGTGCTCGGTGTTGTTTCGATGGGCGAGGGCAATTCCTTCGTTATGGCGGATATCCCCGGACTTATCGAGGGCGCAAGCGACGGCGTAGGCCTCGGTCATGAGTTTCTTCGCCATGTTGAACGCTGCCGCCTGCTTGTTCATATCATTGACGCCGCAGGCAGTGAGGGCAGAGATCCGATTGAGGATTTCAATAAGATCAATGAGGAGCTTGTCAAGTTTAACCCCGATATGGCGGATTTGCCGCAGATAGTTGTCGGCAACAAGGTTGACCTTGCAACGGATGAGCAGCTTGAAAAAATCGAAAAATATTTTACGGAGCACGGATATCAGTATTTCACTATGTGCGCTCCGATCGCAGAGGGTACTCAGGAGATTATCAATGCGGTTGCGGCCAAGCTTGCAACTCTTCCTCCGATCAAGAGATACGAAAAAGAGGAGATCCCCGCCGAGTTCTTTGAGAAGAATGCGGACGGTAAATTTACAATTACCGTTCAGGACGGAATCTATTCCGTCGAGGGAGAGTGGCTTCTCAGAATACTTCAGCGATGTGACCTTGACGATTACGAATCGCTGCAATATTTCCAGCGTGTGCTTCACTCCAGCGGAATAATCGACGCACTTGTAGAAAAAGGAATTCAGGAGGGTGACACAGTCGAGATTTATGATCTTGAATTCGACTTTGTGCCGTAAAATATATGGAACGTTTCTTGAAAGATAAAGAAGTAAAGCCCAATGAATTAAGTCCTCTGACGCTTGCTTTTATCGGCGACACGGTTTTTGACCTGCTTGTTCGCGAGGAGCTTATCTGCGACGCAAACAGACCGGCGAACGACCTGCACCATTTGGCGGTTGAACGTGTCAGAGCGACGGCGCAGGCACAGGGCGTTGAAAAAATAATGCCTGTTCTGACTGAGGAGGAAACCGCCGTTTTCAAGCGTGGAAGAAACGCAAAATCGGGACATCAGCCGAAGAATGTCAGCCGTTCGGATTATCATATGGCAACGGCGATGGAAACACTTTTCGGTTACCTCTACCTAATGAACAGGATGGACAGAATTCTTGAACTTTACAGGTTGATTTACGGTTAAGGAGGATAACTTTGCAAAAGAAAAAATCACTTGCTCAGGATTTGAAAAAGTACAGTTTAAAAAAATTTGCCGTTGATAACGTGTATTTCGTTATCGGGTGCCTTCTTTACTCGCTTGGAGTCAATATATTCGCCATTCCGAATAGAATTGCACAAAGCGGCATTACCGGAGTTGCGATTATCATCAACTATCTTTTTCCTCAGTGCCCGGTCGGACTTACGGGATTTTTGCTCAATGTGCCTCTGTTTATTCTCGCATGGTTTTTTATAGGCAAGTTTTTTACGTTTAAAACTCTTTGGGTGTCAGGAGTTCTTTCACTGATAATCGACGGTGTGAAGCTTTCGATGAATAGGGGATTGATAGGGGCTTATCACGGTGATAAGCTTCTCGCTTCCATTTTTTGCGGCGCAATGTGCGGAGCGGGAATTGCACTCATTATCGTAAGAGGAGCAACCTCGGGCGGTACGGATGTTCTCGGCAGACTTCTTAAAAAGATTTGGCCGCACATGTCAATCGGCAGGATGATAATGCTTTGCGATGCGGCGGTTGTTGTGGCGGCGGCTATTGTTTTCAAGAGCATTGACAGTGTTCTTTATGCTGCAATTCTTATCTTTGTTTCATCAAAGGTGATGGACTTTATTCTCTACGGTACGGGCAACGGCAAAATGCTCTATATTTTCACAAAGAAAAAGGGCAAGGAGCTTGCCGAAGCAATTACCAAAAGAGGACACAGGGGTGCGACTATCATTGAGGGCAAAGGCGGCTACACAGGAGAGTTGAGTGAACTTGTTATCTGCGCCGCAAGAAGCCATGAGATTCCGAACATCAAAAGAATGTGCAAGGAAATCGACCCTGATGCGTTTATTGTCATGTCGGAGGCCAACGAAATCCTCGGTTACGGCTTTACTCCGCCGGCTTTGGATGATTAAACAGTCGGCAGCCGCCGGATTAACAGGAAAAAATCGCAAAAAAAGTAAAAATTTGTTTACAATTAAAGGCTATTGTGATATAATTACAAAATAATGTAATAAAGGGGTAATTATATGAAGATTTCAGAAATTGTGGTTTTTGTCATCTATCTCTTGTTTATGCTCGGAATAGGCTTCTATTTCTTCTTCAAGAGTAAAGATGGCTCTGAAAAGACCTACTTCCTCGGCGGCCGTCAGATGGGTGCTTGGGTAACGGCTCTTTCGGCAGGTGCATCGGACATGAGTGCATGGGTGCTCATGGGTCTCCCGACCTCCATTTACGCTCTCGGTCTCGGTCAGGTTTGGATTCCTGTCGGACTTGCAATCGGCTATACTATAAGCTGGATTGTCGAAGCTCCGAGATTGCGCCGCTTCTCTATTGTTGCGAACGATTCAATCACGATTCCGCAGTATCTCACAAACAGATTCCTTTCAAAGTCAAAGGCTTTGCAGGTTATCTGTGCTGTTGTTTTTCTTGTTGCTTACACGGTTTATGCCGCATCAAGCGTTAAGGCCTGCGGAACACTTTTCCATACGGTTATCGGTATTAAGGAAAGCACGGCTATGTATATAGCAACGGTTATTATCGTCGGCTATACCTTCCTTGGCGGCTTTAATGCCGTTTGCTGGACGGACTTTTTCCAGGGTATGCTTATTCTTGCGGCTATGCTTATTGCTCCGATTGCCGCAGCATCGGTTCTTACTCTTTCGGACACAGCTGTTGCTACTCAGCAGACTCCCGGTTTCTGGAACGCTTTTGCAAACTGGAAGGACATTGCTTCGGGTCTCGGCTGGGGCCTCGGCTACTTCGGTATGCCGCATATCATAATCAGATTTATGTCTCTTAAGTCTCAAAAAGATCTTAAGAAGTCGGCTAAAATCGGTATTTCATGGACGGTTCTTATCGTTATATTTGCCGCTCTTATCGGCATCATCGGCCGTCTTGCATTCGGCTTTAATGAGGAAATCAATGAAGGCTCACTTGTATTTATTACAATGGTTCGTAAGATATTCCCGGGCGTTATTTCGGGTATTCTTCTTTCGGCGGTTCTTGCCGCTTCAATGAGCACGGCTGACAGCCAGCTTCTTGCTGCCGCTTCGTCATTCTCTGCCGATGTTTATCAGCCTGTTATCAGAAAGAACAAGGCGGGCGACAAGGAAATGCTCTGGTCGGGCAGAATTGTTGTTCTTGCAATCGCCGTTTGTGCTCTTCTTATCGCATCAAATCCGGGTTCAGGCTCAATTATGTCACTCGTTTCAAACGCATGGGGCGTATTCGGCGCAGCGTTCGGACCGGCTATTATGCTCAGTCTTTTCTGGAAGCGCTTTAATTTCAGCGGTGCCGTTGCCGGAATCGTTGTCGGTGCGGTTGTTGATATCTGCTGGCTTGTATTCCTTTCGGATATCGGAATTTACGAGATTATTCCGGGCTTTATTGCAAGCATGATTGCAGCGGTTGTTGTAACGCTTCTCACAAAGAAACCGAGCAAGGATATCGAAAAGCTTTATGATGCTTCTGTTGCTTACACAGAGTAATTAAAACAAAAAAATCGGGGCTGTCGCTTTTGGCGACGGCCCCTTTTTGGTGGAAAAATTAAACGCTGTATTCGTTATTTGAGTATGCTGTTTTTACATTTACTCCTTCGAGCCTGCCGATCTTGCCTGCGAGGGAGTTGATAATATCCTGCGGAGCGTCAAGCGCAACGCTGATGATGTTGATATCATGCTTTGTGTAGGGCAAACCCATTCTGCCGAGGATATATTCACGGTAATCGTGAAGGATGGCATTGAGCTGCTCGGCGTTTTCCTTTGATTCAAGTATGATTGCCATAACTGCGACGCGAGTTTTCATGTTGTACCTCCATGTTTGATTTTGTACTGTTTGTTTTGTACATAAAAATTATAACAGAACAGGAATTATCCGTCAATATGTTTTCCTTTATTTCAGCTATTATGTAAGATAAATAAAACACTTGACAAATTGTCAAACCGAGGGTAAAATATTTGCGAAAAAGGTTTTATGACTCATAATATGATAATAAAAGGCAATGACGTCTTTAAGGGTATTTTGCACCCTTAAGGACGTTTCTTATTTCTGAGGGAGGCATCATCAATGAAATTCACAAAAATGCAGGGACTCGGCAACGATTATGTCTATGTTTACTCCAAGAAAGAACCCGAGAATCCCGATGAGCTTTCTATTAAGCTCTCAGACCGTCATTTCGGTATCGGTTCGGACGGTATGATTTGGATTTTGCCGTCCCAAATTGCCGATTTTAAGATGAGAATTTTCAATGCCGACGGCAGTGAGGCAATGATGTGCGGCAACGGAATAAGATGCGTCGGAAAATATGTTTACGATAAAGGACTGACGAAAAAGACAAAAATCACGGTTGAGACACTTTCGGGAATCAAAACTCTTGATCTTAAGATTGAAAAGGGCAAGGTGGATTCAGTTTCGGTCAACATGGGTAAAGCTGATGCAGGCCTTGTGAACAGGATTGAGGTATGCAACAAGGATATTGAGTATATTCCCGTTTCCGTAGGTAACCCCCATGCCGTAGTTTTTGTTGACGATATCAAAAAGGCCGAGATTACCACAGTCGGCCCTGCAATGGAACATAGCGACAGATTCCCGGACGGAGTGAATGTTGAGTTTGTTCAGGTGCTCTCGGACAGCAGGCTGAGAATGAGGGTTTGGGAGCGAGGAAGCGGTATAACAATGGCGTGCGGTACAGGCTCATGCGCAACGGTTATGGCGGCTATCTCAATCGGACTTTGCCGCTGCAATACGGATGTTGCCGTTGAACTTGACGGCGGAACGCTCATAATAAACATAGCACCGGATAACACGGTCACGATGACCGGTCCGGCAAGGATATCTTTTGAAGGCGAGGTAAATATATAATGAAACCGAATATGCATTATACGGAGCTTAAGGACACATATCTTTTCAATACGATTTACAGAAAGACGGACGAATATCTTGCAGCTCACCCGGGCGAGCGGGTTCTGAAGCTCGGAGTAGGAGATGTCTCCTATCCGCTTTGTAAAAAGGTCATAGAAGCCCTGCATGAGGCTGTTGACGACCAGTCAAGGATAGAGACCTTCCACGGATACATGCCTGAGCACGGTGCTATGTTTCTCCGTGAAGCGATAGCGAAGTATTATTCGGGTTGGGATGTCGACATGACGACCGATGAGGTCTTTGTTTCAAGCGGTGCCTGTGACGATCTCGGCGATTTGCTTGAGATGTTTGACCGTGATAACACGGTTCTTGTTATTGAGCCGGCTTATCCGGAGTATGTTGATACAAACCTTCTTTACGGCAGAAAGGTGATTCATTTGCCGGCAGGTGAGGGGGACGGATTTCTTCCGCTTCCCGACGAGAGCATTGACGCCGATATAATCTATATCTGCTCTCCGAATAACCCTACCGGTTCGGCTTATACCCGTGAAAAGCTTAAAAAGTGGGTTGATTACGCTAACAAAAAAGACGCAGTAATTCTCTACGACGCCGCATATGAGATTTTTATCGAGGAGGACGATGTTCCGCATAGCATTTACGAAATCGAGGGTGCGGATACCTGTGCTGTCGAGGTTTGCTCATTCTCAAAGACAGCAGGCTTCACGGGCACAAGAGTAGGTTACACGATCGTTCCGTCAAAGCTTGAACGCATGGGTGTTAACCTCAACGCTCTTTGGTCGAGAAACCGTGAAACGAGAACAAACGGTATTTCATATATTCTGCAAAAGGGTGCTTCGGCCGTATTTACCCCGGAGGGACAGGAGCAGATCCACGAAAGCATCTCGGTCTACAAGAAGAACGCAAAGGTTATCATGGACGCTATTGATAAGTGCGGATTTTGGTATGTAGGCGGTAAGAATTCACCCTATGTTTGGATGAAGTGTCCGAACAATATGGGCAGCTGGGAGTTTTTTGATTATCTTCTTAACAAGCTTCAGATTGTCGGTACACCCGGTGTCGGCTTCGGCTCATGCGGCGAAGGCTTTCTCAGACTTTCCGCTTTCGGCGATCCCGATGATACGCAAGAAGCGGCAAAGAGAATTGTCGAGCATTTTGCAAAGTAAGTTTGCATTGGATTATGTTTGCACGAAAAAACAGTAGAATTTTTAAAGTTTGATGACCGCATCAACCCAAGAACTGCAATAGCATAAAACATAACAAAACAGACTGTATCAAAATAAATACGATACAGTCTGTTGCTTTTATTCATCTTTATTATCGCTGTCAAACGAGCCTTTTCCGATATCAAACCAGAATTCAACGCCGCCCTCGGCATTGTTGACGCCGCACTGCTCGGAATGGGCGTCTTGGATTCCTTTGACTATCGAAAGTCCGAGTCCGAAATGTCCTTCGTTTCTCATTCTTGCCGCATCGTGACGGTAGAAGCTAAACCAAAGCTTTTCGAGAACATCCTCGGGAATATTGTCACCTGAATTAAAGACATAAATTCTGTAGGATAGTCCGACGTCCTCATAGCGGACACGGATAATCTTCGGGTCGCCGCCGATATAGGAGATTGCGTTTGAAATAAGGTTATTTATAACAAACGGAAGCTTCTTCAAATCCGCTTTTCCGATTATTTGATCATGGATAAGGTTTTCAACCTTGATGCCGTGCTTTTTGAACACAATCGAATGTGAAGCGAGATCGTCGGCAATAAAATCGTTAATCGAGAAATCCTCATAATTGAGCGAATCTGCATTCTGCTGAATATTTGAAAGGCTCATCATGTTTACAACAAGGTCATTCATTCTTATACATTCGTCAATTATGGTGTCACAGTATTCGCTGATAGTTTCCTTATCGTCGAGAGAATATTTTGCTCCCTCGGCATAGCCCTGAATAATGGCTATCGGCGTTTTAAGCTCATGAGATGTTCCTGCGATAAATTCCTCACGGTATTTCTTTTCAAGTTCTTTTTCGTGGAGCTGTTCAAGCAGAAATTCCGATCTTTCGGCAAGCTTTTCCTTAGTTATCATCCATGATGAGTACATGGCATTTATGCTTGCGATAGAAGCGTCAACCTCGGTGTTTACGCTTTTTCCGCCCGACGGTATTCTCAGGCTCGGGTCGTCCTCAACGGCCATTCGCTGTGTAATTTCAGTAATCTTTTTAATCGGGCTTGTAATCTGAGTTACATAGAAATAAACAACAATGCTTGCCGCAATAAAAACGAGGAGAATAATCAGTCCCATTGTTATGCTGACTGTTCTTGCCTGCTGTTCAATCGTAGAGAACGGAACTGCGACGACAATCTGATATGCGCCGGTGACGCTCGGAGCTGCGAGAACATAGAATTCATACAAATTGTTGGGGTTCTTGAGCTTTCCGACATAGCTGCCGTCGGCATAGCTTCTGTCAACGGTGAAATTTCCGTCTTTGAATCCGACAAACGAACTCGGCTTTTGAGTGTAGTGTTTTCCGCCGTTGCGGTCATAAAAGCTGTCATAAGCGGATTTGGTGTAAATAACCTGAGAGTATTCGCCGTCCTTATCCCCGGGCTCTTTTCCGAAAACCTCAATATAAACAGTAAGCCTTTGTTCGATATTCTCAACGCAGCTTGTAACTTTTTCACCTTGGGACACATCGACAAGCTTTACTTCATCGACGGCATCTCGAAGATTTGAAAGTGTCATGCCGGTGATAATATTGGTGTAAAGTGAGGTTGAAGTCAGCAGAATAACGCAGAGAATAACCAAGAGTATCAGAACAAATTGCAGAAAAATCTGCGCTTTCATGTTGCGGATAAGTGTTTTGCCCTCTGCATTTTTTTGTGGACTCAAATCAGTTCACCTCAATTTTGTAACCGATTCCGTAGATTGTCTTAAGGTGATTGGAACCCCAAACGCCGAGCTTGCCACGCAAACGTGCAACGTGGGAGTCAACGTTTCTTGTGTCGCCGACGTAATCATATCCCCAAATATCATCAAGGAGCTGTTCTCTCGTATAAACTCTTCCTCGGCTTGAAATAAGCTTCTCGAGGATATTGTATTCCTTAAGAGTAAGCTCAATCGGCTGTCCGTCAATGGTAACCTGATGAGCGTCGTTGTTGATGAGCAGGCCGTCAAGAGAAATAATGTCCTTATCTGTTCTGACTTTGCCGGAGGCAGAGCGTTTGAGGAGAACATCAATTCTCTTCATAAGAACGGCGAGGCTGAACGGTTTTGTAACATAGTCGTCGGCACCGGCGTCAAAGCCCATGATTTGGTCGTATTCGGCACTTCTTGCCGTAAGGAGAATGATTGGAACAGAGGAGGTTTTGCGTATCTGGCGGCAAAGTTCCCAACCGTCAACCTCGGGAATCATTATATCAAGGAGGTAGAGGTCAATTTTTTCGTCCGAATTAAAGATGTCGAGAACCTCTCTGCCCGTGCTTGCTTCAACCGGGGTGTGTCCCGAACGTCTGAGGAAATCACAGACAAGTCTGCGAAGCTTGCTTTCGTCGTCTGCAATAAGTATTTTTGCCATATTTACCACTCCTGTTATATTATTTGTTATTATCAGCTTTTTTTGAAAGCTCTTTTATTGATTTGTCAACGGAGGCTTTATAGCGTTTTTGCATTTTCTCCGTCCATTCATCTAAGGTTTCTTTAGCCTTTTTAATATCTGTCACTATAACATTATTTGCTCCGTCAAGCAGCGTCTTGCACATCTCGGCGGTATTTTCAATTCCGTCGGTAACAAATATAATTCCATAATCGTTGAGTGTTTCAACAAGCTCGGGTGTGATTTGTGCGCGGTCAAGTACAAGGCCTGCCGCACCTTTTTTTTCGAGAATATCGGGCTTTTTGAAGCTGCCGTCTTTTGCCGCCGAAAGCTCGTCCGATTCAAATGTGTAGTCAAGAAGAAACGGTACGATTGTATCGTCTGTGCTTATAAGGTCATAGCGGTCGGAATCTATGCCGATAAGAAACAGCCTGTCAAGCATATTGTAATTGACAGCCAAGGTGTTGAGCTTGGAAATATCCGAAAGCTGAACGATATTAAGATAAATTCCGATTTTTTTGAATTTCTCCTCACTCATTGCCTTGAAAAGCTCATCGACGGTCTCTGCACTGTCTGCGTTCGAATAGCTCTCGGTTATAACCGGTGTGCCGTCTTTGCGAAAGCAAAGGTCAACAATAACCGCATTTGCGCCGAGCCTTACGCTTTCCTTAACTCCGGCAACGGAATTCTTCTTTCCCTCAACCTCGCTGCATCGGGAAATCAGAGAAACATTGTCAACGTTTTGCAATTCATCTTTCATATAACCCGATACCGAGTTATGCTTTAAAAGGGGAACAAGGATCAATGCCGCAACAACAAGAATTACTATGATTGCCGAAACGGCAGTAACGCCTTTTTTCTCAGCCTTCAATCAAACTCCTCCTGTATATTTCGTTGACGCATTCGTTCATTTCGTCCATATGCTTTTCGATATCCTCAACGAGCTTGAACTGAGTTCTGCATCTTACAAGGTTATGCTCAGGGTATTCTGTTTTGAAATATGTGTCGCCGTTGAGATAATCGGTGAGGAATCTTACACCGCATTCAAGTGTCATAAGCTTGGCGGAAAAGGCAAGGTTCGCAATCTCTTCCTCATTAAGCGCATGGCCGGCCTCCGAAAGGAAGCCTTCCGTATAGCTTTTGAAAAGATTAATGTCAAGACCGTATTTGTTGAGGTCTTGCTCATTTTCGTCCGACGTGACCGCACCCGAGCGAATGCTGTCACCGAAATCATAAAGCGAAAGACCGGGCATTATGGTGTCAAGGTCGATGACGCAAATTGCTTCGTTTGTGATACTGTCAAAGAGCACGTTGTTAATCTTTGTGTCGTTATGAGTCACTCTCATCGGAATTTTACCCTCGGCTGCAAGGTCAACAAGCTTTGAAGCATCTTTTTCACGATCAAGTGCGAACGAAAGCTCAGCCTGAATTTTTTGAAGTCTGCCGGAAAGATTTTCATCAACAGCATTTTTTAGGTCGCTATATCTCGACGGCGTATCATGAAAATGGGGAATTGTTTCGAAGAGATTTGCGGCAGGGTAGTCGGAAAGCATTCTTTGAAATTTACCGAAGGCCTTGCCTGAGCGGAAGGCTTTTACCTCCGAATCAATCTTATCGCAGGTATAGCATTTGCTGATATATATGTAGCTTCTCCAGCAGCCGCCGTTTTCGTCAAGATAATACGGCGAGTTATCCTTTGTATAAAGGAAAGTCAGCGTCTCTCTTGCGGCATTGCCGCCGGAAAGGTTTATTTTGTTGCGCAAAAAGCCCGTTACGTTCATAATGTTGGACATCAGCTCATCGGGTTTCTTGAATACATTGGTATTGATCTTCTGCAAAACATATTGAAAATCCTGATTCCCGTCGGAAAAGGTAAGCATATAGGTCGAGTTGATAAGACCTGTATCCGTGGATTCAATGCTCGTCAATTCGCCGTTAAACGGAAAGGCTTCAATTATATTTTTCAAGGCAGATGCCTCGATCTCCTTCATATAAAAACTCCTTACAATAATTGCTCTGTGGCCGCAAAAGCCATTATTTGATTTATTATATACTTTTTTAGCTTTTTAGTCAATAATTTTTGTATTCAAAATATGCGGTTGCTTTTTTTGAATTAATATGATATAATGTTAAAAAATCTATGGAGGTTCGGAAGAAGAGATGGAAAACAAAGGAAGAAAGACCAGGCTGATCTCAAGCATCTGTGTTCTCACGCTCATTATTCTTACTATATTACCCGGCTGTAACTTTATCGGCCAGACTAAGAAAAATGACGGAGCTGCAGATCCGGTAATCGATCAGATGGGTAATCAGCTCTGCTGCCCTGTATGTCAATCAACGAATATTAAGGACAACGGCGACGGTACATATACCTGTAACGACTGCGGTAAAGAGTGGAAGTATGATCAGACGGTTAACCAGATTGATGTTATCGACCAGAACGGCAACACGATCGGCACACTTGACACAAACGCAGGATATGTTAACGGCGGCTCAAACAGCGGCGGCTCAAGCTACAACAATGGCGGCAGCAGCTACACTCCGAGCAACGGCGGTTCAAACAGCGGCGGCTCGAACAGCGGCTCGAACGGCGGCAATTCGTCAAACAATAAGACGGACAAAACAAAGTTTGATTATAAGCAGTTTGCAAAGGATCTTAACGCCAGCATTAAACGTTTTTCTAAATCCGTAAAGTTTAAATATGACCCTGAAACCGACAGCTGGACGGTTGTCGGTCCGGACGGAAAGGATACAGGACTTTTCGGTTTCAAATACAGCATGAAGGATCAGGTATTCTATACCGCGGAGGATGCATGGCAGAGAAACTTTGGCTTTGAGGAGACATATGATAATGTTTCGGGTGCCGGTGCAATTTCCTATGATACGATGCGTGTTAAATTTAATTATAACAACAAGGAATGGATGATGCAGTACTGGAAGGGTCAGTACGGTTTTGTCCTCATCGGTGCCGAACTCGGTCTTTATAACCGTGACCCGGGTGCGACCAACAGCACATATTATGACTGCGTAACCGATGCAGAAAAGCTAAACATGAGCGTTAAAGTTTACAGACAGGATCCAAGCGATCAGAACAAATACAATCTTTTATTCCACAGATCGCCGACAACTACATGGTGGCTCACAGGCTTCACACCCGGAACACTCAGTGCGGGCAGCTATATTGTAAGTCCCGATGAAACGGCGAAGCTTAAGGCGGAGTATGTAATCAACTTCCAGAACGCAGAGCAGGCGCAGGTTTTCATCAACGGACTTGAGAACACAACAACGATTGAACATAATGCTCCGAAACGTTCAAGAAGCATTAAGTTCGTAGGACTCTCACTTGCAGATTATGAGAAGTCGACAAAGAGTGCAAAATACGCAGTTGCCGAGAACGGTAAGACTGTTTATATGTCATGGAGATAAGAGGCGATATAATGAAAAAAATCGTTTCAATCTTGTTGATTGCATTAATGGGTTTGCTTCTTCTCACGTCATGCGGTGCAACAGCCGATAAAGAGAAAAACGCAAGCACGATAATCGCAAACTACAGCATAAAGAATGCAGATGACGACAAGAACTTTATTGTTGAGGTTCAGGATCTCGGAGGCGTTTATAAGGATCTTTACGACAAGGACGGATTGTATGTCAAGTTTGTCGGTGGCAAGGATAAAATTTATGATGCCGACGGCAAAGAATTGACCCGTGACGACCTCGTTACAGGTGCGACGCTTGAGATTTCTTATGACGGCAAGCTTGCAAAGAAAAGTCCCAAAACAATCAAGGCATATAAAGTTACCGTGATTGGCTGAATAAAATAAATTAACCGGTATGAATTTTCATGCCGGTTTTTTATATTCAATTTACTTTGATGAATCGGAACGTTGCACTCTGTGATGAGATGTAACAACTTGTTTCACGAGGGGACGATTACCTTATCGATCATACAAATTGGCATAAAAAAATCCCCCGCCGGAGCAGGGGATTTACTGTTTAGTTTAATTACATCATGCTTGCAACTTCTGCAGCAAAGTCATCGTTTCTCTTTTCAATGCCTTCGCCCTTTTCAAAACGAACGAAGCCTGTTGCTTTGATTGAACCGCCGAGCTTCTTGGCTACGTCTGCGATATAACCTGCAACATCACCGTCAAAGAGGTCTGTACGAACAAAAGCCTGCTCAAGAAGGCAAACTTCCTTAAGCTGCTTCTTCATACGTCCTTCAACAGCACCGGCAAAAATCTTGTTTGCAACGATATCTTCCTTGCTTGCCATTGCAAGCTCAACAAGTGTAGCAACAGCCTTATCGGAAAGGAAGTTGAAGAGGAACTTGTTGTTCTTCTGCTCCTCATATGCTGCAAGGTCTTCGTCGCTGAAGAGCTTGTCGTTAACAGCTTTGTCAAAGAGTGTCTTGAGAATCGGCTTCGGAAGAGACTCGGGCTTATTGAGTGAGCTGTCGATTGTGATGGACTTCATCTTAGCAAGCTCATCGTCAGAGATGCAGCTCTTGCTGAGATACTCGGGATTCATTGCTGCAATCTGCATTGCAACGTTCTTGCCCATATCCTTAAACTCTGCCTTGTCGGCAACGTCTGTATCAAAGCTTACGAGAACGCCGACTGCACCTGCACCGTGGATGTAGGAAGCAACGTCACCCTCAACTCTTACAAAACGGCGAACCTTCATGTTCTCACGGATTGTAAGGAAAAGCTCCTGAACAGCGTCGGCAACTGTTTCGTCGCTGCCAGAAAGAGTCATAGCGAGGAGAGCGTCAACGTCTGCCGGATTCTTCTCGGCAACTGTAACTGCAATCTTGTTTGCAAGCTCAACAAACTTCTCGTTCTTTGCAACGAAGTCTGTCTCACAGTTAACTTCTACCATTGAAGCAACCTTAGCAGCCTCGTCATAATATGCAACAACAACGCCCTCGGCTGCGATACGGCCTGCCTTCTTGGCTGCGGAAGCGAGACCCTTCTCACGAAGTACGTCTACTGCCTTGTCCATGTCGCCGTCTGTCTCTGTAAGAGCCTTCTTACAGTCCATCATGCCCGCTCCGGTCTTTTCACGGAGAGCCTGAACGTCTTTAGCTGTAAAATTCATGATAATTCCTCCTGTATTTAAAGTTCGGCGGAATATAGAATTCCGCCGTCAAAAGTTTTTGATTATTCGGCAGCAGCTTCCTCGGCAGCTTCTTCTGCCGGAGCTTCCTGCTCGCCCTGACGACCCTCGATAACAGCGTCAGCCATAGCACCTGCGATAAGGCGAACGGCACGGATAGCGTCGTCATTTCCGGGGATAACATAGTCGATCTCGTCCGGATCACAGTTTGTATCTACAATAGCAACGATTGGGATACCGAGCTTATGAGCTTCCTGAACTGCGATTCTCTCCTTGCGGGGGTCAACGATGAACATAGCAGCCGGCTGCTTCTTCATGTTAACGATACCGCCCATGAACTTCTCGAGCTTCTCGATTTCGAGCTTAAGCTTAATAACTTCCTTCTTCGGGAGAAGATCGAATGTTCCGTCAGCTTCCATCTTCTTGAGCTGCTCAAGTCTCTTGATTCTTCTCTTGATTGTGTTGAAGTTTGTGAGCATACCGCCGAGCCAACGTGCGTTAACGTACGGCATACCGCAACGGATAGCTTCTTCCTTAACGGAATCCTGAGCCTGCTTCTTTGTGCCTACGAAAAGAACATCGCTTCCGTCAGCTGCTACGTCACGAACGAAGAGGTAAGCTTCCTCAAGCTTCTTGACTGTCTTCTGAAGGTCGATGATGTAAATTCCGTTACGCTCTGTGAAAATGTACTGAGCCATTTTCGGGTTCCATCTTCTTGTCTGATGTCCAAAGTGAACACCTGCTTCGAGTAACTGTTTCATTGATACTACTGGCATAAATAAATCCTCCTTAGTTTTGCCTCTGCAAGGCTTCATATCCGAACATTTCATGTGAAATGCACTCCGAATAAAACACCTTACATGCGTTTTGCCGTAAAAGTATATCACATGGGAACGGCTATTTCAAGTGTTTTTTTCAATTTTTTAAGAATTTTCGAAAAAATTTATGCTGTCGGCGATTTTTTTGAATATCGGAGCACAGTCGTATGCACCGGAAGAGCCGCCTTGTTTCATAATTACGGCAACATATTGCGGATTTTCGGCAGGAAAGCAGCCGCCGAACCAGGTGTTGCAGATTTCATTGCCTTTTTTATCAAAAATACCGGTCTGTGCGGTCGCCGTTTTCCCTGCGGCGGAAAACTTCTCGGGACGGGCAGGGGAGGCATTTCCTTTTTCAACGACAGACGTGAGCATTCTCAGCATAGTTTCACTTGATTCTGCACTCATGGCAACTGTCGGATATTTTTTCTTGTGTTTATTCTCAATGCCGGAGCGGTCGGTGACGGATTCAACGAGATACGGTTCGCAGTAATTGCCGCCGTTCGCAACAGCACAAAGCATCTGAGCGATTTGCAGAGGTGTTGCAGTGAAGCTGCCTTGCCCGAAAGAAAAATTTGCAAGAGCGGCAGGATTTTTTAATTCGTCAACGGCCGGGAGAATACCGCTTTCGGAGATTATTTCGCCGGCAAGCTTACAGCTTTGACCGAATCCTAACAGGGAGGAAGTTTCAATAAGCTTTTCGGCACCGAGTTTTTGACCAAGGTTGATAAAATAGGTGTTGCAGGATACCTCAAGAGCTTTTTGTAAATTAACCTTCCCGTGGGCAGTGTTGCTGCTGCATCCGAATTTGACGTTTTTTACATTGCAGGAACCCGTGCAGGTATACTGAAAATCGGACAATCCGTTTTCTAATGCACATGCGGCAACGGCAGCCTTGTAAATTGAACCTACGGCAAAGCTTTCAAGCACACGGTTTAAAAGAGGCGAACTTTTCGAGTCAAGATAATCCGATATTCTGTATGGGTCATAGCTTGGACGTGAGGCGGCGGCTCTTATCGCTCCGGTTTTTACGTCAACCACAACGGCACAGCCCTGCTGCACGTCAGATTCGTCAAGGGCATTTTCAACAGCAGTCTGAATATCAATATCAATCGTAAGCCGAACATTGCCTGTTTCAACCGTCGGCGAAAGAAGCTCTATTCCTGCTCCGCCGAGAGTTCTTCCGCAGGCATCGACGGAAACTCTTGCCGAAATGCTTTTGTCAGAAAATAAAAAATTGTCAAAAGCTTTTTCGATTCCGGTTACGCCGTGGCTTTGCTCGTCAAGATAGCCGATAATGTGTATAGCCGGCTGTGAACCCGAATATCTTTTATATATCGGTACACAAAGAATATCGTCGTTTGTTTCAACCTTTGCTTTGCCGATATTAACCATGACGGGAGAACCCTTTTCCATTCTTTGCTTTAAGGAGGAATATGTGCGGCTGTCCAGCAGATCACGAAGCGTGTCAAGCGAGCCGAGCGTAGGCTTTGCAATTATGAAATTTGTATAATCCGACTCTGTAAGCTCTTTACCGTTGCAATCGAGGATTTGACCTCGAATGGCATTCAGTGTGAAATTTGAATAGTGGGAGCCGGAGGAAACCCTCTCCGTTCCGCTTGAGCCGAGGACATACAGTCTCAAACACAAGCAACCGATTATCAGGCAAAACACAGTGAAAACGCATATTATTCTGTTTCCCAATTATAGCACATCTTTTCTTTTGGATATATAAAGAGTTTTTGTTCTTGAAAATAAAAAATTCGTAATTTTATTACTTTTCGTCAAAATGCACTATTGACCTTGACGTAAAAATATACTATTATATATACATAAAATTATTTTTATAATTCAGAAACGGAGGAAATTAAATTGAAAAAAATATCGTTAAGGATAATCGCTGTCATACTTGCTATGTGTATGATTTTGCCGATTATACCGGCATGGGCTTTTGCCGGCGAAGCTGTGCAGGCTGAAGGCAACGCCAATTCCGTAATCTTTAAGCTGGAGAAGGTCAGCGAAACAAAGGAAACCGTCACGGTTAAGTTCGTTTTGACCGAGGGAAAGACACTTTGCTTTGACGCACAGGCTCAGGCAAGCGAGACATTGATCTGCACATCGATTACGTTCTCGGAAGCTGTCAGAAACTTCCGTAATGATAATGAAAACGGCTTTGTTGCTTCTAACATTAATAGCGGAAAGTTCTCGTTTGTTAACACAGTTGAGATTTCGGCTCCGATGGATATCGTTGAGATTACATACAGCAAGAGCACAGCTGCCGGAATTAAGCTTTCCGACATAAGCGTCAGCGTTGATTCCTGCTATTTCAGCGGTGAAAACGGCGATGACATCTTGGCTGATGTTACGGTTGTTAACGAGATCCCTGCCGAGCATACTCATGTTGCTTCCGGCGTTTGGGTTGAGACGACTCCGGCAACCTGTCAGCAAGGCGGAGAGAGAGTTATGTATTGTACCGAATGCGGCGAGGTTGCAAGAACTGAGAGCATAGCTAAAAAGGATCATACTCTCAAAACGGTAAGAGTTGAAGCAACCTGCGAAAAGGACGGTTACGTTGCTGAAGTATGTTCTTCCTGTAATCAGGAAATAAGCAGAACCGTTTTGCCGAAAACAGGACATAAAAACACGGTTAGTCAGCATAAGGATCCAACCTGTACAGAGAACGGATACGATCGTGTATATTGTAACGATTGTAAGAAGGTAATCAGCGAGACTGTTCTCAAGGCTTCAGGTCATAAGATTGTTACCGAGGATAAGGCCGCAACGTGTACGGAGAACGGCTATCATAAGGAGACCTGTTCCGTTTGTAAGACTGTTATCAAGAATGAAGTAATAAAGGCAACGGGACATAAAAACACGGTTAATCAGCATAAGGATGCAACCTGTACAGAGAACGGCTATGACCGTATTTACTGTAATGATTGTAAGACTTATATCAAGAACACTGTGCTTCCGGCTACGAATCATGCGAACACAGAGAAGCAGCATAAGAATGCAACCTGTACAGAGAACGGTTATGACCGTGTTTATTGTAAGGATTGTAAGAAGGTAATCAGCGAGACTGTCCTCAAGGCTACCGGTCACAAGATCGTTGTCGATAATAAAGCAGCAACCTGTACGAAGGATGGTTATCATAAGGAGACCTGTTCCGTTTGTAAGACTGTTATCAAGAACGAAGTAATCAAGGCAACGGGACATCAGCACAAGAAGACCGACACCCTTGCCGCAACATGTACAACTGACGGATATATCAGAGAGACCTGTACAGATTGCGGAACGCTCATAAAGGAAACAATCCTTAAAGCAAAGGGTCATAAGTATGTTAATGATATCAAGCAGGCAACGTGTACAGATGACGGATATATGCGTTATCAGTGCTCTGTATGTAAGTACTGCACAAAGACGACTGTAATTAAGGCTCTCGGCCACGCATGGGGACCATGGAAAGTCGTTAAGGAAGCAACATACCGTTCGGAAGGTCTCAAGAGATCAACCTGCGGAGCTTGCGGAGCCTATAAGGATCAGGTGATTCCGATGATTGCCGTTCCCGTCCAGAAGATTGTTCTTGTTCCGGAAGAGGATTTCTCTATGCCTTGTAAGAAGACCGACCGTCTCCAGGCGACAGTATATCCCGAGGAGGCTGCTTATTCGGCAGATATAGTATGGACTTCATCGAATTCAAATGTCGTATCTGTTTCAGATGACGGAACGATTACCGCAAAGCGCAGAGGTAAGGCTGTTATCACAGCCGCTACAAAGGACGGCAAGGTTAAGGCAACGAGGACTGTTACTGTTGAGTATACACTCATTCAGTGGATTATTATTTATCTTCTTTTCGGTTGGATTTGGTATCTTTAATACCTAAGGCAATATCGCATCGATTGAGGTGTATGCCTTAGATAAACAGTTTGAAAGGGGACAGTGAATATATTTGTTCACTGCCCCTTTTTTTAATATGGAAAAGTTTGAGGAGCTTTTATGAAAAAGGTATTATCAATTATTCTCTCGGCTATTATGGCTTCATCGGTTCTTTGCGTTGGCGTTTGTGCTGAGGAAAAGAATGATCTCAGCTTCGCTGTTGCATCTGATTTGCATTACAGTGCGCCTGAAGAGGAGCTTGAAAAAACAAACGACGACCCGATTTTCTGGCATGCGACAAGACGCTGTGAAATGGAAAACGAAACCGGTCTTATCATTGATGAGTTTCTGAATCAATGCGCAGAAAGTGATGATGTGGAATATGTGCTTATATCGGGAGACCTTGCAAACAGAGGCCGTTCTCGCCCCGAGGATCATCTCGTTATTGCACAGAAGCTTCGTGATTTTGAAAAGAAATCCGGTAAAGAGGTATATGTAATCAACGGCAACCACGACGCAAGCAACGACCAGGCAACAACGTTGGCTCGTTTTAAAGAGATTTATGCAGAGTTCGGTTATGATCATGCTTTGACCACGAGAGCCGATGATTGCTCATATACGGCCGATCTCGGAGGAAAATACCGCCTTATCGCTCTTGATTCAAATCACGAAACAAAATCAACCGAGGATGGAATGACAGCAGACAGACTTAAATGGGTCAAAGAGCAGGCCGAGCTTGCAAAAGAGGACGGAAGATACCCGATTGTTATGATGCATCATAATCTTCTTGATCATCTTCCGATTCAGAGGGTTCTCAGCAGAAACTTTATTGTCAAGTTCCATTTCACGACCGCCGAACTTTTTGCCGACTGGGGTATTAAGACGGTTTTTACGGGTCATGAGCATTGCTCGGACGCAACGGTTTACACAAGTGCGCTTGGAAACAAGCTTTACGACTTTGCAACAACATCTTTGGCAATGTATCCGCTTGAATACAGAGTTGTAAAGTACAATGACAATGAAATCAAGTATGAAACAAGATCCGTTGATAAAATTGATTATGACGCTCTTACCGCAACCACCAAGGGATATACGGATGAGCAGATTGCGGCAATGAGAGCTGACCTTAGAGCCTTTTCAAAAGGCTATCTCAAGGCAGGTGTTCAGTACAGACTTGAGCTTTCTCTCTCACCCGAAAAAATGGGTATCGACGAAGGATCCGCTTATTCAAAGCCGATAATCTATGCTGTAGATAAGCTGATAAGCTTGCTCAGAATGCCGCTTTGCGGTGAAAACAGTCTGCAATCCATTGCTAAGGAATACGGCATTGAGATTCCCGATTCCGACTATAAAACAGGCTGGGATTTGGCGACGGATTTGGTCGCATGGCATTATTCGGGCGGCGAACATTTTGACACGGACAGCGTTGAGGTAACGACACTTCTCAGAGCGGTTGCAACGATTCTCAGAAATGATTTTGCCGGCATTGCCGACGATGTTCTTCTCAAGGCAGCAAACAGCTTCCTCGGTGAGTTAGGTTACGGTCCGATTGCCGACAGCCTTACTAAGTATTGCATATCCAAATTCGGTGTTTACACCAAGGCTGAAATATTCCTTGTTGCAGTTGCATCGCCTATACTTTACAAGTTTGCATGTGACAACGATGGGGTAGATGACAACAACGGCGTTATTGAGGGCTACGGCGCGGTGAATTTCAAGACTAATGTTTCAAATATTGTTGAAAATCTCGACAGTCTCTCAGAAAAGATTACATTCTATCTTCGACTTGTTATGTCGTATCTTGCAAAGCTTAACGTTATTTTTTTGAAATAAGGAATGATTTCTAATGAAAAAGAAACCCGAAAATAAGAAGGCGACAGGCAAATATGCCTCAATGTATATGTTAATCGGCATGTGTATCGGTATAGGAATCGGCATGTGTCTGGGAAATGTAATTTTTGACAACATTGGTATCGGTATGTGCTTTGGCATTGGCATAGGATTCCTGCTTGGCTTTTCTTACGGCTCATCGCTTGATAAAAAGGCGTTGAACGTTGTTGAAATTATTGAAGATGATTTCGGCTGTGAGGGTGTTTCGGAGGATGCCGAAGCTATGGTGACGGTAGTTGTCACAGATGCCGAGGGTAAGGAACAGCATATCAGGATGGCTGATAAGCTTTGCTACGAAAGAAATATTGAAAAAGGCGATTCCGTTATGCTTGATAAGGACGGCACATTGAAGCAGATCTGCAAAGTGCCGGCTAAAAAGAAAAAATAAGTTAAAGGACTGCGGCGATTAGCTGCAGTCCTTTTCGGTTATTATATATTGTTTACGTCGATTGAAGCGATAACCCTTTCAATGTACGCTCCGAATCTGTCGGCTATCTTTGCCGCAGCAATGCCGACCTCATCGTCGGAAAGCTTGCAGTCAAGCACACCGGCCGCCATATTTGTCATCACGGAGAAGGCGAGCAGGGGCATTGAGCAGTGTGCCGCCGTCAAAGCCTCGGTAACAGTTGACATTCCGACTGCATCCGCACCCAGAAGCCTTGCGGCACGAATCTCCGCCGGCGTTTCAAACTGCGGACCTGGGAAGAACATGTAAACGCCCTCATGAAAGTTTAGCTCGCTTCCGTCGGCGCATTTCAGTGCAATTTCACGAAGTTTCTTTGTGTACATATCCGTTACGTCAAAGAATCTCGGGCCGAAGAAGTCAAGATTTTTTCCTCTGAGCGGACTTGCTCCGTTGAGCTTTATGTGGTCGCTGACTATCATAATATCGCCGACATTGTAGCTCTTGTTGACTGCACCTGCGGCATTGGTGAGTATGGTCGCCTTGACGCCGAGCAGCTTGAAAAGGCGAATCGGGATAACAAGCTGTTCAAAATCGTAGCCCTCATAGGAATGGAAACGGCCTGCCATGCAAAGTACCTTTTTGCCGCCGACCCTGCCGTAAATCAGCTTGCCTGCGTGGGAAGCGACGGTGGAAACAAGAAAATTCGGAATGTCGCTGTATTTTATTTCAATCGGATTTTCGATTTTTGCCGCAAAGTCGCCAAGTCCCGAGCCGAGAATAATCGCAATTTCAGGCTCGTCCTTGATTATCGATCTAACATAGTCGGCGCTTTTTTGAAAAAAATCAACCGTGTATTCCATTTTTTACACCTCATTATATTGTTCACAATTTTTTACAAATTACCTCTTGACATAAAGTTAACTTTAGGTAGTAATATATAGTCAAAGCTGTGAAATGATTATATCATTCGCACAATAATATGTCAATCAGGAGGTAATTAAAATGATTTTGAACGAAAAATATACGCTTTCAAACGGAGTTGAAATTCCGAAGCTCGGATTGGGCACATGAAGTCCAATGCCGATATTGGTTTTACAATCTCAGGCGAAGATATGGAAACACTCAAGCATTTTGAAAAGATAAAAGACTACGGCGAGTACACCTTCTTCCCGGTTTTCTCCGGAAAATAAAATCTACGAAGAATAATAAAAATCGGCTCGGTGCGAAAATGCAGTGAGCCGATAATTTTATACTATATACTTTTTTACAAATGGAATACAATTCAATATTGCCGAGACAATTAGGCTGATTAAATATGTTACAACCGTCGTTATAATTATCTGATAAATCATGTGAATATCATTCGGAAGCAATGACGCTCGTTCTATTGCTTTAAGCACGACAGCGTGGCATAGATAGGCTCCGAACGAGGCCTTGGCAATGAAAGCAATAGATCTCGGCGAGGTTTGCTTTTTAAACACATTTTTTGTAAAGAGGAAAAATGCAGATGGGATAAGTACGGTCATCGGCAGCGTGTTTTGCAGAAATATGCCGACAAGTTTGCCGTCCTTGACCGAAAAATGATATGTCACTGCGGCAAAGGCGACAATGCTTAATGCACTCAAAAAATATATCAGAATTCGTAAGGGCTTTTTGATTTCGTGTTTATCAAGATAATATCCCAGGCAAAAATATCCGCTGAAATGTATTGCCGCCGACATTTCAAATGTTTTAATCCTTTTTTCAAGATTAATATACGGGTCGGGGATAGAAACAATTATATTTCCGATAACTGTAAAAACTATCCATATAATCAGAAAATACTCAAGAATTTTCTTGTCCGAAACAATTTTTTTCAGTAACGGGGAAACGATTAGCAATCCTATCAGTCCGTAGATAAGCCAAAGGTGATTCTGACCTGTGGTCAAATCTGCAAGGTATTGCTTTATGCCGAAGCTGTATTTATCTTTTATGAGCAACTTTTCAATAAAAATATATAAGCCTGACCAAAAAACAAGTATAACGGCCAACCGAAGGATGTCATATGAATACAGTCTTTTTAACGTCGGTGCTTCGGTCGGAGAAAGGTATTTTATTCCGGCAATCATGATTACAGCGGGAAAAGCAAATTTCAAGGTGCTTTGTGCCACAGTCATAAAAATCCATGAGTATGAGCCGACTGATGCGGCTGACCATTTTGTCGATATGACGCTTATTCCGACGATGCCGAAGACGGATATTATTCCTAAAATGTCCGTATAAAAGGACCTGTTTTTTACTTTCATTTTATCTCCTCTCCGTTACACAATATATTTGTTTAAAATCGGTATCTTATTAAGAATATAGGAAATCAGAGGGCTTAAGATAAGTGCCGCAATCAACATAATTCCAAAAGTGATGTATGCCGGAAACGGGAAAAAAGAAAGGCACATTCTCTTTGCAATTTTTATCACAAGAAGATGGGAAAGATATACTCCGAAAGAGATTTTTGAAAGAGTATATATTGCTTTTTGTGCTTTTTTTGATGGATTAAAGCCCTGAAATTTATTTTTGACACACAGGAATACCGCAACCGACTGTAACGCTGTCATGGGTAACAGATATTCGAGATATTTTATGACCAATTCGTTCGATCGGAAGGATGTGAATATAGTCACTGCGACGATGCCGAAAGTGCTGAGACATGCCAAAATATTTACAGAAACCTTCAGCGGCTTTTCAATCTCATAGTTGTGCAAATAATAGCCGAGAACATAATATCCGCTGTATTCAACGGCAATCGAAATCTTAAACAGATTCATGAAGCCGAAGGCATATTTACCGATGCCGGGAACAAGATATATAAAATTCTGAGCCATGCAGAAGATGAACCAGATCATCAGGAAATATTGCATAGTTGATTTTTTCTCAACGAGCCTGCACAATATCGGTGTAACAATATAAAGGCCGGCAATCATATACATGAACCAAAGATGATATTCTCCGGCAAAGAAGCTGTTGAGAATCGACTGAAAATCCAGTTTAAATGAATCCCTGTTGAAGATGAAGTCAGAGGCCTGATGATAAAGAAGATAGACTATCGACCAGAAAGCAAAGGAAGTGGCAATTCTTAAAATATTTTTTGAATAAAGTTTTTTTATTCCACGATTTTTTGAGGGGGAGAGCATGAACATTCCCGAGACCATAACGAAAACAGGAACAGCAAAGCGGAATAGGCTGTCTATTGCCACAAGTGCAACCCAGCCTTTGCTTTTTATCGGAATCTGATCCCAAAGCTCACCGACGCAGTGAAGCACAATAACGCCGAAAATCGAAACAATTCTCAGAATATCGGGATAAATCAGTCTTTTTTTCTCTTCCATTTTTTCCTCCGTTTTATTTTTCGTCGAGGATAAACTCAATCTGTCTTATTGCATCTCTGAGCCGAGCAAAGGACGAGGTTGGGTCGCTGTCGACGGTTTTAATTATCAAATCGAGTTCATCAAGCGAATACATGAACTTGCTTGCCGAGGTGCAGGCATTGCGTCTGATGGCACAGATGTCCGCCATCTGCTTTTCATCGAGCAGCTCAACGCTTTTGCATTTTTCTTTGATTACCTCGTCAATTATATTTTCGGGAAAAAGAATATATCCCTCAATTTGTTTTGCTAAATCTTTTTTAAAACTCATAATAAAAAAACAGGGCTGCTGCATTTTCGCAACAGCCCTTTAAAATCGTTTTATTTGATCTTTACCTTGTAGTTCTTGATCTCAAACGGGGTTGCGTGGAAGTTGATTGTGTCGCCGTCAAAGTCAACGGGAACATCGTTTCTCTCAATGAGGTCGCATTCGGCGGCATAGGTGAGGGGAGCGAAGAACTTAATGCTTGCGTCAACGCTTCTGCCCTTCTTCTCAACCATACGGATGATGTATGCGTCCTCATCCTCGCACTTCTTAACAGCCTCAAGAGTCATGCTGTCGCTTGTGAGAGTGATGAAGGAGTTGTCTGCACCCAGTTCACCCTCCGACTTGATGTCAACGGGAACAAGCGGATGATTGATTTCAAGTCCTCTTTCAAGGGTCTTTGCTTTCTTCCATGTCTCGGCATGGGGATAGAGCGAATATGTGAAGTAGTGATCGCCTCTGTCTGACTTCGGGTCGGGCTTGATAGGAGCTTTAAGAAGAGTAAGAATCATCTTGTGCTCATTGACCTCATGACCGTACTTGCAGTCGTTGAGAAGCGATACGCCGTAATCCTCGTCGGACATGTCGATCCAGTTATGAGCATTGACCTCAAACTTTGCCTTGTCATACGGATTGTATCTGTATGAGCAGCACTCCATTGTGGCGTAGGCAATATCTCTTGTGTAGTTCTTCGTCTGAAGATCAACGTCAAAGAATACCTTGAGAAGCTTCTGATCCTCGTGCCAGCTGATGTGTGTATCAAAGTCGATTCTGTCAAGATCATTATAGATGATGATATTCTGCTCAATCTTTGATTTGAGAACGTCCTTCTCAATGGAGATCATTGTGTAAACGTCGCCCTTAACGATATCCTTAACAATACCGTCCTTAAGCTCGAATTCACGGTCAACATATGTTGCAACGATATCCCATGCGTCATAACCGCCGGGCATATCCTCAAAGAGTCTGAAATCGTTGCCCTTGCCGCCCTTGGAGATGACCTCACGGCGGTTCTTCTTGTCATAGATTGAAATAAGAGTTGCGTTGTCGTCAAGCACAAGCTTGAAGCTGTCGTTCTCAATCTCCTTGCCGTTGCTCTCGTCATATGCGGGAGCCTTTGCGGCAGGCATCTTATAGTAAACCTTGTAGCCGACTGCCGGAATGTCCTTGGCAACAAATACAAGCTTCTTGTCTCCGTTCGGCTTTGTGTAGGCCTGAGTTGCAACCTTATTGCCGTTTTCGTCGAAGATATCAACGTCCTGATAATCAAGCTCAACCTTGGTTGTAGCAGCATTTGCAAGGGAGTTAAAGAGTGCGAACGGCTTGCCGAGGTTCTTGTCATAGCCGATATGCTCGGCGATAACCGCAAGGGCTTCGTTGCGGACTCTTTCGCCGGTCTCGATAACCTCATCGTAGATGCTCATGAGCTTGCCGAATACCTCTGTGATGTGAGTTCCGGGAAGTGAATCATGGAACTGGTTGGTGAGAATCTTTCTCCATGCGAGAGCAAGCTCCTCTGTCGGGTACTCATAGCCGTAGCTTTCTGCGATAACTGCGTACATCTCAGCCTCTCTGAAGAGATTCTCACAGTAACGGTTAGCTTTTTTAAGAGCAGCCTTTGTGGTGTGAACGCCACGATGCTCCTCAAGATAAAGCTCGTCCTTCCAAGTAACGATCTTGTCGCCGGCTGCGATAGCCTTCTGACGCATATTTTCGAGGGATTCCTCAATCTTGCAAGCCTTTGTTTCGGGAAGACCCGGGAAGTTCTTATATCTCTTGACATATTCAAGCATCTCGTTGTCGACTCCGCCGCCGCCGTCGCCCCAGCCGTAGCAGTACATGGACTCGCCGATGGTGTCCTTATCGGTATACTTGACCCAGTTTGTCTTGAGTGAATCCGCCTCCATTGAACCGATGAAGTGAGTCGGGGGAACGGCTGCGAATACCTTCGATCCGTCCGGGCCCTCCCACCAGAAAGAGTTATAGAGCCACGGGTTTGTATCGTTCCAGATACCCATCTTGTGGGTAACGAAATATTTCATTCCGGCCTTCTTCATGATCTGCGGCATGCAATAGCTGTTACCGAAAACGTCGGGAAGCCAGCAGGTCTTGGGCGTTACGCCGAACCACTTCTCGGCATAGCGAACGCCGTGGAGGAACTGACGGACAAAGCTCTCACCGGAGATGATGTTACAATCCGGCTCAACCCACATACCGCCGATATATTCCCAGCGACCCTCTTTAACTCTCTTCTGAACCTGCTCGAAGATGTTCGGATAATGAACTCTCATTTCCTCATACATACCTGCCTGGCTCTGAGAGAAGATGAAGTCGGGATACTGCTCCATAAGGCGAAGCATTGTTGCGTGAGTACGGCCGACCTTACGGACGAACTCCTTATAAGCCCACATGTAAACCATGTCAAGGTGGGAGTTACCGATGAGGTCGAGCTTGCCCATGCATTTATAGTTCGGGTTGTTGTAAACTTTGTCGTAGAGAACCTTTTTGCACATCCTCAGCTTGGCCTTGAATACGTCAAAATCAGGCTCGTCAAAGTCAACGTACTGGAAAGCCTCTTTAAGCGATTCACGGATAAGGGTAGCATAGTCGTTGCCCATGCCCGGCATAAAGAGAGCGTTGTAAACCGCTTTCAAATCCCAGTAAATCTCGTTGATTTCATCGTCTGTTGTAGCGATGAAGGAGCACTCAAGCTTCTTGAGTGAGCTTTCGTTTGAGTGCCATACGAAATAGGATTCGATGTCGATATCGTATGTGTCGCCGGCCTTAGCGCAATCGGTAAGAACAACTGCGTTACGGAACGGGTCAAGGCCCTGGAAAGGCACGCCGTTTACGGAAACGAGCGAGTCGCCGCCGAAGTAAACGTAAAGTGTAACCTTCTTGCCCTCGAATCTCTCGGGGATAGTGATTTTATTCTTGAAGAACGAGCTGAGACCGTTGCCGCCCCAGTAGCCGCCTACGTCGAGATCCTTCCAACCGTCGTAAAGATACTCGTAGTCGCCGATGTCCTTGTAGATGCACTCACGCATCTTCCAGGGAGCGGTGTTCTCAAAGTCCGTGTATATTCTCTTTTTGAGTGCCTTAAGCTTAATTTCAACAAGCTCGTCAAAGGCGAAAATACCTCTCTGCTTGTTTTTAATAATGTCTCGCCATGTGTCGATATGAGCTTCCATGCCTTCAACGGAAGGTATGGTCTTTTTCTCATTTTCTGCCATTTTGTCAGCTCCTTATTTTCCATTTTGCCGGTTATTTTTTGTCTGATAGACTAAAACCAATTTATTATATCATTTATATTTTTGCTTTTCAATAACTTACATGATTTTTTTGGAAAATAATCGAATTTTTCGGTGCGAATCCGTGTCATACTCTACAGTGAGGTTCGATATAGGAGCATTCCGTAGGGGTCGATGACCACATCGACCCAAGGATAGCAGAGGTTTTCTTCGGTGCTGAATTTCGGTGCTGAATAAAGTAAAATTGACAAGCGGATATTATATTGACAAAACAGATTTATTGCAGTAAAATATTCTCGAACAAATGGGCACGAAAACGATGCACAATGTGTCGAAAAATCGCCCCGAAAACAGGAGGAAATGCAATGAAAAGAACAGCGAAAAGAATTCTTTCAACACTTTTGATTGTGGTTATGCTTATCGGTGTTGCTCCGACTGGCGGAATTGATTTCACATTAAATGCAAAGGCTATGGATCTATCGTCGTACAAGGTCGGCGACTTAATCGAATTCGGCTCATATCCGCAGAGTGAGGTCACGGACGAAGAAATTCTTAACGGCATAAAGAGCGTTGAGGATAATTACAAATGGATCGATTATAACTATTATGCAGGAACAGGCAATTGGGATGACGGCAACATGAAGTCTGTTGACGGAATGATGCTTTATAAGGATATCACTTACAACGGCAACACGTACCGTGCTGTAAAAATAAATCAATACCGTCCGTATTGGACATGTGAAACATCATCTGCATCAAACTCATGGCAGGACGATAATGGTTATTACACAAACAAGGTATATTATTTTAAATACGAACCACTGAAATGGCGTGTGCTTGACGCAAGCACAGGCTTGATAGTCTGCGACAGTGCAATAGATTCACAGCCTTATAATAATTATATACTCGGTGCTGATGGTCAATATTGGAGCGACAGCAATAAAAAGCATTATGCAAGCAACTGGGAATACAGCAGCCTGAGAGCATGGCTGAACAACGAATTCTATAACACTGCTTTCAGCAAAACTCAGCAGGACAGAATAAAAGAACTGACAAGAGAGAATAAGAGTACATATGACAGCAAATACGACAGCAATCCTACATCGGACAAAATCACACTTCTCTCGTATGACGAGGTTTTGAATAAGGACTATGGATTTAATTCTTCAAGCGAGGCTTATGATACTGCAAGACAGCGTAAGGGAACAGACTATGCAAAGTGTCAGGGCTTGTATGTATACAATGACTCAGGCAGTAACTACAACAGAACCTCTTATTGGTGGTTGCGCTCGCCTGATACTTCTCTCAACGCTGGAGATGTCAAAGTCGGCGGCTATATGGGTGGCAGCTTCTGTATCAATATGACTAATGAGGGTGTCATTCCGGCTTTTAAATTCAATCCAAAATCCACAATTTGCGATGTTCACGAGTACAAAGCTGTTGTAACCGAACCAACATGCACGGAGCAGGGATATACGACTTACACCTGCACAAAATGCAATGACAGCTATGTTGATAACTATACCAATGCCCTCGGTCATGACTTTGGAGAATGGAAGCTTACAACGCCGGCAACCTGCACAGAAATCGGCGTTGAAACAAGATACTGCTCTCGCTGCAACGTGACGCAAACAAGAGATGTTGATAAATCTGCGCATATATTCGGCGAATGGAAGATCACAACCGCTCCGACAACAATTTCCGACGGAGTGAAAACACGTTATTGCAAGAATTGTGACGCTTTTGAAACCGAAAGTGTCGGCAAGCTCAAAGCGATATCCGTGAAGCTCAAAAATATTGAGACGAACTATAAGAAGTCCGGACAGCTTGAGCCGAAAATCACCAATCCCGATAATGTCGGCTGTAAGGTCGAGTATAAATCCTCCGACCCCAAATGCGTTATCGTTGACGCCGACGGAAATTACTTCGCCGTTAAAACCGGCTCGGCAAAAATAACCTGCACCGTTACCGATGAATACGGCAAGGTTACAACCGCCGAATGTAAAGTGAACGTTAAATATAGCACTGTTCAGTGGATAATTATGATTGTCCTCTTCGGCTGGATTTGGTATTAATCGTATAGGTATTTAATTATTATAGCTCCTCCTTTCGGGGGAGCTTTTGCTTTAAGTTAAAAGAAAAATCCAAAGGTGCGATGTGGGCATCGCACCCTACAATTTGTTGAAATAAGAGCACAATTCGTAGGGGTCGATGCCTACATCGACCCAGAGGTCAGAAGCAATTTACCAAAGCTTCTCCTCCACGGGGAAGGCTGATAAAATGTCAGCAGAAATTATCATTAAAACGTGAATTTTGTTGGTTCAACTCTCATATATGGCAGGCAAAAAACTACATATAAAAAATCAGGGATCGGAAGGTCGACCCCTGATAAAACATTATTTAAGCAAGTTAAGCAAGGCGTGTTTCGCAATTTGTTCGGTTTTGCTTAAACCTCTTTGCCGAGAATTTTTGCACTCTTGCAAAGCTTTTTGATTCTGATATATTCGTTCCTGCCCGGGCAGATGTCGTAAATTCCGAGTGTGGAAAGCACATACCATGCCGCCGTTGCGCCGTTGTCCTCATCGCCGGGGAAGCCGTCGTCCGTGTAGCTGAACGCCTCCTCGCAGAGCTTCTTGACCCAATATTCGCTCTTTTCTTTCTCACCGAGAGCGGCAAACATAAAGGGCAGGTGGAAGCTCGGCTGATTGGAAATTGCACACTGACCGAAATCGGCCGCCGCCATCTCCGCCATTTCGTGAATTTCAGAGCCGTAGCCGCTTGTACCATAGATCGGCGGAGTTGCGAAAAGCTCGTCAAGCTTCGCAATCAGCTTGTCCTTGCCGCCGTAAAGCTCGGCAAGTCCGTCAATATCGTGCGGAACCGAGAATGACGACTGCCATGCGCTGCCCTCGGTGTATTCGTCCGCCCAGTCGAAGCAGTCAAACGGTTCTTTGAATTTTCCGTCGGTCGTTCTTGCTCTCATAAAGCCTGATTCCGGGTCGAAAAGATTCTTGTAATTCTTTGAACGCTCCATGTATTCGTCAACGATTTTATCCTTGCCGAGCACCTTTGCAACCTGTGCTATGCAATAGTCGCCGTAGGCCGCATCAAGGGTGAGATTGACGCAGTTGTTGTCAATAACATCTGCCGGAACGTAGCCGTATTTTACATATGCTTCCGCACCGGTTCTGCCGAGATCGGGATGACGCGAATCGTGATTTGCATGACGGAGCATACCTTCAAGTGCAGTTTCGAGAAGCTCGCCGCCGATAATTCCCTTAACTGCGGCGTCGGCTATAATCGCATCGAGCAGGGTAGAGGGCATACAGCCTCTCTCGCCGATTGACGGCCATCTCGGAAGCCAGCCGCCCTCCTTGTAGTCAACGATGAAGCCTTCGAGCATCTCGGCATATTCTTTCTTTGCAATTATTGCAAGAAGCGGAAATTCTGTTCTGTATGTATCCCAAAAGCCGTTGTCGGTGTATCTTACGCCGCTCTTTGTGCTGCCGTCAAACGGGCAATAGTGAAGCTTGTTGCCGTCCTTGTCAATCTCATATGCCTTGTGCGGAAAAAGCCCCGTTCTGTACATGCAGGAATAGAAAGTTTTCATCTGCTTTTCGTCAACAGGGTCAATCTCGATTCTCGAGAGATATTCGTTCCAGATGTCATTACCCTTTGAATGAAGCTCGTCAAAGCTTTTGTCCGTACACTCCTGTTTCATGTTTTCGAGTGCCTGCTCAAAGCTTATGTATGACGAAGCGATATCGGCTTCAACCGATGTGTCGTAAAGTGCGGCATGAATAAACTCGCCGTCCTTCTTATACGACTTTTCGGGGTCAAGCTTTGACTTGAACTGAACGACAAGATAGGTCTTGAAGCCCTCATGAAAGGCTCCTCTCGCACCGTCCGTTGTGCAAAGCAGGCGGTTATTTTCAAAGTCGAAATCAAAGGTGTAGTTGCCGAAAACGGGAAAAACCGTGAAATACGGAGTCCTGTCCTCAGGGTAGGTGAGCCTTATTTTACAGCTGCGCTCGCCGGGAGTAAGCTCAAAATCTGTTCTCGAACGAAGAAAACGGAGCTTCATATATGTCGGCGTCATAACTGCGTCCTCGGGACGGTAGCTTGACCATGCGCTGCCGACAGAATCCCTGATCTCGCCAGTCTGTGGGGTGAAAAGGAAAGTTCCGTAGTCGGAAATCCACGGGCTCGGCTGATGAGTGAGCCTTATGCCCTCAAGGCTGCGGTGAGTCGGGTGATAGAACCAGCCGCCGTCGTATTCGGTCTGTGCCGAATAGCCTGCCATTGCGAACGGAAGCTGAACGAGAGGCAGAGTGTTTCCGTTTGAAAAACGTCTGACGGAAAATGTGCCCTGCTTTATGTTAACATATTTCAAGTAATCCATAAATTTTCCTCCGGATTTATTGTGTTAAGTCATTGTATCATATCGCTTTTTTGAGTGCAAGATAAAAGCCGCAAATTACCGGGATTTTTGTAATTTGCAGCTTATTTTTTATTTATTCAATCGTACCCGAGGTTGCTTTGAGATACATGCTGTCATCGGTAACAAGCTGAAAACGGTCGTCCTTGTTTTTGTCGCTCCAGCCGTTTTTCGCCATGTAGATTTCGTTCTTTTCGGTGTCATAAATTCTTTCAAGACCGAGCGTAGCATCACTTTGCTTCTGACTTATTATGTCCTGACTTGTGTTTCGCTTTTCCCATGAGTCCATTATTCCGTCAGAAATGCTGCTCAGCTCGTTTCTGATTTGCATTGCGTTTGCCGTGCTCTCATTGCTTTGTTGGATTGCACTGTTGACATAGTTTTGCGAATAATCAATCGAGCTGAGTGATTGGCAAAGAATATCTTTCCATTCGATAAGCGAATTTTCCTCACAGGTTATCGCAGCAATGTTATAAACCATATAAAAGCCGGCGTCAATGCCGAAGCCGCTTGCTGTGTTGCCGCTGAAATCAATTACGTCCGCGGTGAAAAGGCCCTCACCCTTGTTGCCGGCCGTGTCGCTAAATCTCGCACGGAGCAGGGCAGGATTGATTGCCTGCGATTTCATGTTGCTGTTACTCGCAAAGCTTTCAACGGTCTTGAACGAACCGAAGCTCGGAAAATCAAAGCTTGAATAACTCGGTTCGTAAGTTTTGGCAAACGTAGCGTATGAATTAAAAATCTTAAAGAAATTTTCTGTGGATGCAGGGGAAAGAACCGGTGCAGCCGCCATCATATTGTAATTTCCGCCATACATCTGATATGACTGGTTATAGTAGCTTCTGGCTGTTTCGCTGTGGAGAAGCGGCTGAGCCTTGAGCAGGAAAAATATCTGATTGATTTGATTTTTCGGGTCGGTTACACGTATTGCATGGAACATTCCGCTACCGCCGGTCGTGACAGACCAGCCCTCGGGGATTTTCATTGAGAAGTCGGATGTTTTGTAGTCAACGAGCTTTGTCTGCTTCGCCTCGGACGGAGTAATTTTTACATTGACGGCTTTTGCCGCAGTCGTTGTAATGTCGGACGGTGGGTTATTGCTGTCGGCTTCTTTTTTGCCGCAGGCTGAAAATGAAATAATCATCAAAGCCGCAAGCAAAATTGCAGTAATTCTCTTTTTCATGCTTAATACCCCTTTCGGCAGTTTCTATAATTGCATTATACTTGAAATTTTAATAAAAATCAATATACAATATTTCCTGTTTCTGCTTTTTGGCTTTGTGCGTGAAAAATCCGACCCTTGAAATTCAAAGGTCGGATAATTTTATTGAATTAAAACAATCAATATTTATATGTATTCTTCTGAGTCCATGCGCCGTGGCAGGTTGCTTCGGGCTTGTAAACCTTGATGTCGGCTGTTCCTGCGCCTTTAAGCGGCTGGTCGATCGAGCTGTTTACGAGCATTCCGTTTGCACCGACTGTAGCCTTGAGTGTGATACCCGGATATTCGATATCGGCTCTTGTGACAGCGATAGGTCCGAGGTCAACGTTACCGATGTCAAGGGGAGCGGCACACTGTGAAGCGTACTTCGGCTTCGGATTCTGAAGCGTAGCCTTTTCTGCAACTGTTACGATTGTAACAACATAATTTGAACCGCTTTTGGTGATGTTTGCCGACTTAGCTCCTGCCGCCTGAAGCTGTGCCTTCGGGAGATAGTCGATAGCCTTTGTCTTGTCGGAGGAAACGCCGTTGACAAATGACATGCTGTAGGTTGACGTCTTTGCATACTTCTCAAGAACGTATTTGTTTACGAAGTTCATAATCAAGTCGCTGTCCGGCTTCATTGTGTCAACCTTGATTGTAATGTTTTCCTTCTTCGTAACAGAAAGCTTCGGAGCCTTGGCTGTGGCCTTGATAGCGTTGTTGTAGTAAGCAACTATCTGCGCCTTGGAATACTTCGTCGGATCTGTTGACGTTGCCGAGCTGCCACCTGTCGAGGCAGAACCGCCTGTTGAAGTGCCTGTCGAAGAGCCCGAACTCGGTGTGCTTGCGTCAGGTGTTGCCGACGGGTCTGCTGCACTTGCGTCGGGTGTGGTTGCGTCAGGTGTTGCCGACGGATCGGCTGTTGCGCCGCCCGAAGTGCTGCCGCCTGTTGCGGAGCTTCCGCCGCCGGATGTGCTTGCTGCTGCTGCCGGTGTGTGTTTTGCCGTTTCAACCATAGCGTCACCGTATTTGCCGATGGCAAGCACGGAAGAAACACAGACTGCAATAACGCAGATAACGGCTGTCACCGATTTGATGATGGTTTCTTTCATGTTTTAATAACCCCCATTTTTTATTTTTAGCTTACGCTAAAAAGCTGCATTACATATTCATAACTATGACCGCACAGATGATGCACAGAACAAACATTATGAAATTGAGATTTCCGGAAATGTAGTTTTCTTTCTTTTTGTGGATTCCGTCAAGCAACACCACGGAGGCGATTGCAAGAATGAAAATTCCGAAAAAGATTGAAGTGAACTTTCCGAAAAACATCGAGATAAGAAAAGCGAGAAAGGAAATCATTGAAAAGATTGTGACTATCAGCCACGGAACAGTTATCTTTTCAGTGAAAAAACCCGAGTCCGATTTCTTCTTATTATTATCGCTCAACATTTATCACTCCTGTCTATAAAATGATAACAAAAATTCCGCTTTTCGTCAAGGTTCTTTTGTAATTGACAACGTGTACATATTGCACAAAATTTAGCTGAAAATTATGTTTAACTTTAAGGATTAAATCTGTGACTTTTTAATAAAACTGTGTTATAATACTAAAGGACTGAAAAAATTTTATTTACTTTTAATAAAATATTAGCCGAAAGGCGGAGGTAAGCGGTTGTTTGAGCAGATAATAAATTTTGAAAGAATGGAACAGGCTGTCAGTCTTTTCGGCAGCTTCGACGAAAACATAAAGTACATAGAAAAGAAATATTCCGTATCGGTCGTATGCCGTGGTGCGGAAATGAAGATAAGCGGCGAGGCGGAGAACGTTTCGCTTGCCGTCAGAGCCGTGAACGGCTTGCTTGATTTAATCAATAAGGGCGAACAGCTCAATGAGCAGAATGTCAGATATGTCACCTCACTCGTTGACGAGGGCGGCGAGGATCAGCTGAAAGGGATGAACGGCGACTGTATCTGTATGACGACGAAGGGCAGACCGGTTAAGCCGAAAACGCTCGGCCAGGAGAAATACGTTCAGGCGATACGCGACAACACAATAGTTATCGGCGTAGGCCCTGCCGGTACGGGTAAAACCTATCTTGCCGTTGCGATGGCGGTCAGTGCATTCAGAGCCAAGGAGGTCAACAGAATTATTCTGACACGTCCTGCGGTCGAAGCCGGCGAAAAGTTAGGCTTCCTGCCGGGCGACCTGCAGCAAAAGGTTGATCCTTATTTAAGACCGCTTTACGATGCACTTTTCGATATGCTCGGAGCCGAGAATTTTCAAAGATATCAGGAAAGGGGCAATATCGAGGTTGCACCGCTTGCATACATGAGAGGACGAACCCTTGACGACAGCTTTATTATTCTTGATGAGGCACAGAACACGACGACGGAGCAGATGAAAATGTTCCTGACCCGTCTCGGTTTCAATTCGAAAATGGTCGTCACGGGTGACATAACGCAGATTGACCTGCCCGACGGAAAGCGTTCGGGATTGGTCGAGATAACCAAGATACTCAAAAATGTTGAGGATATAAAAACAGTAAGATTTTCAGAGAAGGATGTTGTACGTCATAAGCTGGTGCAGGATATCATCAAGGCGTACGAAAAGTATGAGGAGGCAAAGAAAAGACGATGAGCGATAAGATTAAGGTTATTATCACAAACGATCAGAAGGAAATTAAGATACCCACAGGTGTAAGAATGTTGATTCGCCGCTGCTGCAATGCGGTGCTTGTTAACGAGAATTTTGAAGGCTCGGCGGAGATAAGCGTTCGCTTTGTCGACGACGAGATCATTCATGAGCTTAACCGTGAGTACAGACACGTTGACAGAAGCACTGATGTGCTCTCTTTCCCGCTCGGCGAGAACGGCGTTTACGACATCAACCATGACACGGGTGCGAAAATTCTCGGCGATATCGTGATTTCCATGCAGCATGCCGTTATGCAGGCTGACCTTTACGGTCACTCGCTTCAGCGTGAAATTGCTTTCCTTACCGTACATTCCATGCTTCATCTTCTCGGCTACGACCACGAGGCCGAGGGACTTGAAAGAGTTCGTATGCGCGAAAAGGAAGAGGCTGTTCTCACTCAGCTCGGACTTAAGAGAAACGACAGCTACTATTCGGAGGATAACTGATGACAAAAACCGCATTTATTGCCATTGTCGGCTGCCCGAATGTCGGCAAATCGTCGATTCTTAACCGTCTGCTCGGTCAGAAGATAGCCATTGTTTCGGACAAGCCGCAGACGACGAGAACCAAGATCATGGGTGTTCTGACCGATGGCGACACTCAGCTTGTTTTCACCGACACTCCCGGCTTCCACAGACCGAGGACGAAGCTCGGCGAAAAGATGGTTCAGGCTGTTTCGGACAGCGTTTCGGGCGTTGACGCCTGCCTTTTCGTTGTTGAACCGGAGGGTGAGCTAAGACCGGCCGAGCTTGAGCTTATCGAAAAATTCAAGAAGCTGAAAATGCCTGTTATCCTTGCGATAAACAAGGTTGACACGCTTCCCGATAAGGAAGTTTTGATGGCAAGAATTCTTGAACTTTCAAAGACCTATGATTTTGAAGCGGTTGTTCCCGTTTCCGCTCTCAGGGGAATCAACATGGATGAGCTTCTTTCGGAAATGAAAAAGCTTGCCGAGGAAAGCGTATTCTTCTTCCCCGAGGACACACTGACGGATCAGCCGGAGCGTGTTATTGCGGCGGAGATTATTCGTGAAAAGCTTTTGAGAAATCTTGACAGAGAGATTCCGCACGGCGTTGCGGTCAGCATTGAAAAAATGCGTGAACGTGAGGATTCCGACATCATGGATATTGAGGCGGTTATTTA
>FR882075.1:88031-98732 GCA_000434915.1 Ruminococcus sp. CAG:563 | reverse complement strand
TATTTATTGCGAAAAGGACAGCCACAAAGGAATCATAATCGGCAAGAACGGAGCCATGCTCAAACGAATTTCCACAAGAGCGAGGGAGGACATGGAAAAATTCTTTCAGTGTCACATCAATCTGCGCTGTTGGGTCAAGGTCAAGGAAGGCTGGCGCAACAGAGAGGGCTTGATTCATAATTTCGGACTTGACTGATAAAAAACGGGCATCAAAATGACGGTGGATTTTTTTACCGCCGTGAAAAATAAATAAACATCTGATCCCTGCAAATAATTTTATTTGGAGGGATTTTATATGAATAACGGTTTTAAGGATCTTGCCGCATGGGATAAATTCGCTTCGAGCGGAAAGATTTGCGACTATCTTCAATACAAGCATATTTCAACACAGGAGAAGAAGGATGAAGTTTCGGACGGACGGACTGATAATCAGGGAGCAGCAGACGGGCGAGGATGACCGCCTTGTAACTCTGCTCACCCGTGACCACGGCGTTATCAGAGCCTTTGTAAGAGGAGCGAAGAGGATAAAAAGCAGGTCGCAGAGCGCAACTCAGCTTTTTGCCTACGGAAGCTATTCTGTTTACAGGGGCAGAGATGCCTATTCGGTCGATGAGGCTCAGCCCAAGGAGATATTTTTTGATTTAAGAAACGACATTGAATCTCTTGCACTGGCTCAGTATTTCTGCGAGCTGGCAGGGGAGCTTGCTCCGGTTGAGGACGACGCCGACGAATATCTGCGGCTAATCCTCAACGCTCTACATATGCTGATGAACAAAAAAAGACCACAGGCTCAGCTTAAAGCCGTTGTGGAGCTGAGGCTACTCTGCCTTTCGGGTTATATGCCGGATCTCGTTGCCTGCGGCGACTGCGGTGAGGAATACGACGGCGATTTTCTTTTCAGTCCCGTTGAGGGTCTTATCTTCTGCGAAAAATGCAGACACAAGCACTCGGGAATAATGCTTCCGTCCGGAGTGCTCCGTGCAATGAGGCACATTTGTTACAGCGAGGACGAAAAGCTGTTTTCATTCACTCTCGGCGAGGAGAGCATGAAGATGCTCGGCGAGGTGACTGAAAGATTTCTGCTGACACAGACATCAAAAAAATTTAAAACACTGGATTTTTACAAAGTTATAGCAGCATCGCATAATTGAGATGCTGCCTTATGAAAGGATGAGCAAAATGAACCGACAGTATCCGGCACTTGAACTGGATAAGGTGCTTGAGCTACTGGCTCAGCATACCTCATGCGAGGATGCCCGGCTTGCTGCTCTGAGCCTTGAACCGCAGACCGACCTTGCGTCGGCACAGGCACTGATGAATCAGACGAGGGACGCACACATGCTCCTTGCCCGCTTCGGCGGCCCTGCATTCGGCGGTCTTATAAATGTTAATAACGCTCTCTACCGTGCCGACGCAGGCAGTACGCTCAGTCTCAAAGAGCTTCTCAATGTTGCCTCGGTGCTCCATGTTATAAGAACAATTTCGCAATGGAGAAGTACAAATGAGGGCGTCACAACCGTACTTGACGTGTATTTCAATGCACTTATGCCGAACAGATTCCTTGAGGATTCGATAACGACAGCTATTATCTCCGAGGAGGAGATTGCCGACAACGCTTCACCGACCCTTGCCGATATCAGAAGAAAGATTCGTGCGCAGGAGTCAAAGGTCAGAGATCAGCTCGGTAAATATACGCACAATTCAAATTTTTCAAAATATCTTCAGGACAATATCATAACAATGAGAAACGGCCGTTACGTTATCCCTGTCAGAAATGAGTACAGGGGAGAGGTGCCGGGACTTGTGCATGACACCTCATCGAGCGGTGCAACGGTTTTCATAGAGCCGATGCCGATAGTTGAGGCGAATAACCAAATTAAGCTCCTCAAAAATAAAGAGGAAGACGAGATCGACCGCATTCTTGCCGAGCTTTCGGCGAATGTCGGCAGTTTTGCAAATTCAATCAAGGATAGCTACGAATGTGCGGTTGAGTTGAATCTTATTTTCGCAAAGGCTCAGCTTGCCTATGCAATGAGGGCGAGCGTCCCTCAGCTTAATAGCGAGGGCATAATAGAGCTGAGACGTGCAAGACATCCGCTTATTGACAAGAACAAGGTTGTGCCGGTCGATATCAGTCTCGGCACGGATTTTGATACAATAGTTATCACGGGCCCGAATACGGGCGGCAAAACCGTTTCGATAAAGACCATCGGTCTTATGTCGCTGATGGCAATGTGCGGCCTTATGCTCCCGGTTGACGACAGAAGCAGGATATCGGTCTTTGACCATGTGCTTGCCGATATCGGCGACGAGCAGAGCATTGAGCAGTCGCTTTCAACGTTCTCGTCGCACATGACAAAGATTGTTAAAATTCTCGAGCTTGCCGACGATAAGAGCCTTGTGCTTATCGACGAGCTTGGCGCAGGTACAGACCCGATCGAGGGTGCGGCACTTGCGGTTTCGATTCTCGAGCAGCTTAGAAATCAGGGCGCAAAGATTGCGGCAACAACTCACTATGCCGAGCTTAAGTCATATGCCTTGCAGACCCCGGGCGTTATTAACGGCAGCTGTGAATTTGACGTTCAGTCGCTCAAGCCGACATATAGGCTTCTTATCGGTATTCCCGGCCGTTCAAATGCTTTTGCAATTTCAAAAAGGCTCGGAATCAGCGATGAAATAATCGAGCACGCTCAGGAGCTTGTTTCAAACGAAAACGTTCGCTTTGAGGACGTTGTGGACAGGCTTGAACAGAGTCGTGCGAATATGGAAAAAGAGCGTGAGGAAGCGAGAAGGATTCGTGAGGAGGCCGACCGTGAGCTTGAAAAGGCTCAGAAGCTGAAGGCGGATATCGAAACGCTCAGGCAAAAGGAGCTTGATGATGCCAAGAGTCAGGCGGTTAGGATTACCGAGCAGGCGAAGCGTGAAGCTTATCAGCTGCTCAATGACCTTGAAATGCTCAAAAAGCAGCAGGCTAAGGAGAAAAACGCTGCCGAGATGGCTCGCCGTGCAAGAGCGGTCATCAAAAAGGATCTCAATGCGATAGACACGGCTTCCGATCCGATAGTTTCTCTCGGCAACGACGAGGACTATGTTTTGCCGCGTCCGCTTAAAATCGGCGATACTGTAATAATTGCCGATATAGGGAACGAAGCGACTGTTGTTACGCTTAAAGACAAAAAAGGCCTTGTTACCGTTCAGATGGGAACGATGAAAACAAGGGTCAAGGAAGAAAATCTACGGCTTATCGAAAAGAAAAAGAGCGTTGAAAAGAAACGCTCCGTTGCAACGGGCAGAATGGAAAGCCGCATGAATATGAAGGCTCAGACCAGCGTTGACCTCAGAGGAATGACGGTCGAGGAGGGCATATTGGAGCTTGACCGCTATATTGACCATGCACTCAGAATGGGAATAAACGAATTCACGGTAATTCACGGCAAGGGCACAGGCGTTCTGCGCTCGGCAGTCAGGGATTATCTGAAAAAATCAAAGTATGTTAAAAATTCACGTCTCGGCACGTTCGGAGAAGGAGAGGACGGAGTAAGCATTGTTACACTCAAATAGCAAAGATAAACTATTAATGGCGTTCGCAATGCTTGTTTTCGGCACTTTAGGACCCTTTATAAACAATATTAATTTTCCCTCATCATTCATTTCTTTCACAAGGGCACTCATAGGCAGTCTTTTTATCGGCATTTTTATGGCGGTCAGCGGCCACGGCTTTGACGGAAAGTCGATTGTGAAAAACTTGAAGCTTCTCATTCCGTCGGGTATAGCGATGGCTTTTAACTGGATTTGCCTTTTTGAAGCTTACAGATTCACGGGCGTTACCGTCGCAACGCTGTGCTACTATATGGCACCGGTAATTGTCGTTGTGATTTCGCCGTTCGTTCTCAAGGAGAGGTTGACTGCGACCAAGGGCGTAAGCGTTATTGCGGCCGTCATAGGAGCGGTGCTTATTTCCGGCGTTGTAACAGGTGCGACAAAGAGCGTCAAAGGAATTCTTTTCGGACTTGCCGCCGCAGCTTTATACAGCACGGTTATTGTTATCAACAAGTTTGTTCGTGAGCTTTCGCCTGTTGAGACGACGTTCGTTCAGCTCACCGTTGCCGCAGTTACAATGATTCCGTATGTTCTGCTGACCGAGGATGTGACGGGCTTTGGCTTTGATACGAAGTCGATTATCTTCACGCTGATCATCGGCATGTTCCACACGGGATTCGCTTATATGATTTATTTTTCGTCCGTGCAGAAAATTCCTGCGCAGACGACCGCCGTTTTCAGCTACATAGACCCTGTCACGGCGATTATTGTTTCCGCAGTTTTCCTCGGCGAGAGATTGGATGCCGTTCAGATAATCGGCACGGTTCTTATCCTTGCCGCAACGCTTTTTAACGAGCTTGCTCCGTTGATAAGGGAGAGGCTAAAGAAGAACGGCTGATCGGATTTAAAACAGCACTTTTCGTAGGGGTCGATGCCCACATCGACCCAAGGTGAGAAGAAACAATAATGGCGCCCTTGTAGGAGAGTGTCAGCGTAGCCGACGGAGGGGTTTAATTCAAGTGAAAAGATAAAAGTGAAGAGTGAAATGAAGCGAAGACTTTGCGTCGAAAAGTATTAAATAGAGAAAAAATGAGAAAAAGGGAGATGTAAATGAACTCATTCAGCATTATCAGAAGCATATTTTTTACTGTTTTTGTTGTCGCAACCATTGCAATTGCAGATCACAGCAAGAAAAGAACACTTTCAATTATATGCTGTATCGCTGTGTTTGCCGGACTGTTTGTTTTTGACCTGAATTATCCTGCCGAAAATTTTTTCTATGGCTTTAAAACAGCCGAGCAAGCTTTTTCATATTCAAAGGACGGGGAAATCAAGCATGTGATAGAGGGCTCGGAGTCGGGAATGGTGGCTTATAAGACCAAGGATGCTAACGGAACCTGTATTCTCCCGAAAGATGGAAGCAGGTGGAAGCTTGACTCTTTATTCTATTACAAAGAAGTTTACAACAAATATTTTTCTTATGAAGATCAGCCTTGCAATATAATGATTTTTCATGCAAAGGGAACGGATGACTATTATGTGGAAATCTTATGCTTTTATTCAAGCAGGGAAATAACTGTTTCGGACAATAGAGGCTCGGTATTTTTGCGTGAAGAAAACAGTTCTCCGCTTTCGACTGCGATGTTTTATTCCTATGTGAACAGTGTTGACAATACATATAAAATATATATAAACGATTGTACTGTTCAGGTTACTTTGGGTGACAAGGATATAAAAACCGTTACACCGTTAAAGTAAATTTTGCGGCGAATTATTATTTTATCGCGAAAGGAATGTTCTTTATGAAAGACCTTATAATTATCGGTTCGGGCGGTCTCGGACGTGAGACTGTATGGACGGCAGAACGAATCAATGCCGTCAGCCCGGAATGGAATATTCTTGGCTTTATTGACGATAATATTCAGGTACAGGGCAAGCTGATTGACGGCTGCAGGGTGATCGGAACGACCGCCGCCGCAGCTAAATACCCGGACGCATATTATGTTTGTGCAGTCGGCAGTGCAAAGCTCAGGAAAAGAATCGTTGAAAAAATAAAGAGCTTTGCAGATGTGAAGTTTGCAACGCTTATTGATCCGGCTGCCGTGATCGACAAGGACAGGACGGAGATAGGTGAGGGCTGTATTATCTGTGCAAACACCTATATTACGCTTGATATCAAAATCGGCAGTCATGTTTATATCGGTGCCAATTCAACCGTCGGGCATGATTCGAGAATTGATGATTTTGTGACGGTTTATCCCGGCGTCAACGTCTCGGGAAGCACTTATCTCGGCTCGTGCTGTGAAATGGGTACAGGTTCAAAGATAATCCAAGGTCTTTCGGTCGGCATGAATACCATTGTCGGTGCAGGAGCGGTCGTTGTCAAAAACCTTCCGCAGGATTGCACGGCTGTCGGAGTGCCGGCAAGAATTATAAAGATGAATCGAAGCATATAAAAAAGGACGGTATCAAAACAATTAAGTTAAGATACCGTCTTATTATTTATGTAAATCAGAATCCGAGGATGTGGCTTACGATGTCACGAATAATCTTCAACAGATTGAGAAGAACATTCTTGAGACCGGTGAAGAAGGAGTTGCTTCCCGCACCCTTGTCGCAGCTGAAGTTTGCTTCGATTGTGATTGCTCCGTCCTGAATACGGATTGTTGAAGGAGCTTCGCCGTTGACAGTTACCTTGAGTGCATCGTCAAACTTGTAACCCTCTTTGGGAGCGATTGTGATTTTGGCTGTGTACTCTCTGCCGTTCTCATAAACATAGCTTGAATCTGCGGCAGAAACAATACCGTTTGTCTTGGTGTCGTACCATGTGAAAGCTTTTACGCTGAGATTTTCACTGCTGAGAACATAGTCGATGCTGGGTTTTTCGCCTGCAACCGGTGTATTGATTGTGATATCAACATTTCCGGCAATGATATAAACTGTTTTGTCATCTGCTGAGGCAGCAACGCTCAGAATGCCGAAAACCGTGATTACAGCAATGAGAATTGCTAAGATTTTTTTAGTTGTTTTCATGTTAATTCTCCTTTTCTTCTTTTGTCGGCGAGTTTTCGCCTTTTCCTTTTCTATAATTATAACATAAAATAAAGCTTTGTCTATATACAGTACGAAAAAATGTCGTTTTTTATTGATAAATTTTCCGATTTGTGATATAATCGATCGGTAATTTATAAGAGGGTGAGTAAATGTTAAAGGAAAGAGCATCGGGAGTGCTGATGCATGTTTCTTCGCTTCCGTCAAAGTACGGAATAGGTGTTTTCGATAATAATTGCAAGCATTTTGCCGATAGGCTCAGTCAGATGAATTTTAGCTATTGGCAGGTTCTTCCTTTTAATCCGGTTGACGCTTCCAATTCGCCGTATTGCTCATCGTCCGCATTTGCCGGCAATTTTATGTTCATTGACCCTGAGCAGCTTTACGCCGACGGCCTGTGCACTGAGGAAGAGCTTGAAAGCAATGTTTATACAGGAAGTCCGTACACGGCCGACTATGAATTTGCCGCAGAGAAAAGGCTTGCTTTGCTTAAAACGGCTTTTTTGAGAATAACTCCCGAAATTGCACAGAATGTGAAAGACTTTGAAAAGGGAAATTCATGGCTTACCGATTTTTCGCTTTACATGGCTCTCAAAGAGGCTAATGACATGAAGCCGTGGTGGCAGTGGAGTGAGGAGCAGGCAAGGTATGAGACCTTTATGCAGAAGCACAGATACGATTATGAGGAACGCTCGGCATTTTGGCGTTTTGTTCAGTACATTTTCTATTCTCAGTGGAAAAATGTGAAGAAATATATAAACTCAAAGGGAATCGCCGTTATCGGTGATATGCCTATCTACGTTTCAATGGACAGCGCAGACGTTTGGGCAAACCGTAATATGTTCCTGATTGACGATAAAACGCTGAAACCGCAGAAAATTGCGGGTGTTCCGCCCGATTATTTCTCAAAGGACGGTCAGCTTTGGGGCAATCCGCTCTATGACTGGAAGGCGATGGATAAGGACGGCTACTCATGGTGGCTCCGGCGAATCGGAGCGGCAATCAGTACCTACGATGTGGTTCGCATTGACCATTTCAGAGCCTTTGCGAGCTTCTGGCAGGTTCCGGCCGAGAGTGAGACGGCGAGGGAAGGCGAATGGGCAAAAGGCCCGGGAATGAAGCTTTTTGAAAAAGTTTTTGAAAAGTACCCCGATACGCCAATCATTGCCGAGGATCTCGGAGTGTTCGGCGACGACGTTGTCAAGCTCCTTGAGGATACGGCTTTCCCGGGAATGAAGGTTATTCAGTTCGGCTTTGATGAAAGCTCGGATTCGTCGCATCTGCCGCACAATGCCGTAAGAAATTCCGTGAATTACGTCGGCACACATGACAACAACACGCTTTTGGGCTGGCTTTGGGAGGCTGATGAAGTGTCAAGACGCTTTGCGCTCGACTATTGCGGCTTCAAGGGCGAAAACTGGGGCGAGGGCGGCTATCGCTCGGAAAGCTGCCGTGCAATAATCGAAACCGTGTGGAAGTCCGTTTCAAATACCGCAATTATCGCTTTTCAGGATCTTTGCGGCTTTGGCAGTGACGCAAGAATGAATATCCCTGGTGTTGCCGATAAAAACTGGCGGTTCAGGACGACAAATGAAACCGTAGACGCTGTCGACACGGCGTATTATAAAAAGATAAATCACATCTTCAAGCGTGATTATAAGGTTATATAGTTTTATATTTTAAAAAGGGGAGACTGAATTGAATTCGGTCTCCTTTTTTGCAATACAGAACATACAAGCGAATAATTCTATCAATTAGTTACAAAAGGTTACAACATTAACAAAAAAGACATATTTGCACAACATTTTCGTGGTATATATATTGATGTTGAAAAAATCACGAGGAAGGTATTTTATGAAGAAAACCACTTTTATAAAAAGAATCGCACTTGTTTTTCTTAGCGTTGCAATGATTGTTTGCTGCATTCCGTTTAGTGCTTCGGCTGCTCCGGCAAATGCAAAGACCATCTTCGAATTCTGCATCAAAGAGCTTAAGCTCAACAAAGCCGGTGCATGCGGCGTACTTGCAAACATTGAGGCTGAGTCGGACTTTAACCCCAACCTCTACGGCGACGGAGGCGACAGCTACGGAATCTGCCAGTGGAATCTCTCGAGATTCGATAACCTCATCAGCTTCTGTAACAAGAACGGTTACAACTGGAAGACTCTTACCGGTCAGCTCTATTTCCTTAAATATGAGCTTACAAACAACAAGAGCGACACGGGCTACATTCTCGATAAGCTCAAGAATGTTTCCAACACCGCTCAGGGCGCATACACAGCAGGTTATGACTGGTGCTACTACTTTGAGAGACCCGCTAACAAAGCAGCAAAATCCGAAAGCAGAGGTTACAAGGCACAGAACAGCTATTGGCCTGAATTCAAGAATTACACTCTTCCGACAGAAGTTAAGCCGACTCCGGCTCCTTCATATAAGCTCGGCGATGTAAACTCGGACGGAAAGATTAATTCAAGCGATGCGCTTGATATTCTCCGTTATTCAACCGGTGCTTCAAAGTTCAGCGCAACGCAGATTAAAGCCGGCGACCTCAACAGAGACGGTAAGGTTAACTCAAATGATGCACTTATCGTTCTTTCAATCTCGACAGGCAAGACAAGCACAGCGAACTATTAATTAAACAATAACATAAAAGGTGTTGTTCCGGACGACCGTAACAGCACCTTTTTGATATATATCGAAGTGCGGCACAGCAGAATTTGCAGATTCCTGTATGCTGCCGGGACGACTTCTTTTCTTTTGCTAAAATCCACCTCTTGATCACAGATAATCAAGAGGTGGATTATTGATTTACTTTAAGATTTTTGATTTACTTTAAGATAATCGAAAACAGGATATCGGCGGAGAGCTTGACGAGTTTTGCAAGAAAAGCGAATATCTGCGAAACAACAGTCGGCTTGAGAAGTTCGTCGGTAACGGGGGAGAGGGTGTTGGTTTTGCTGTCATATTTCATGAACTGCGGATAGATTTCGCTGTCGTGAACCGTGAGCTGCTTTTCGCTTTTGGCAAGCCAAATAAGGAAGTCCGTTGATTCGCCGACATTGTAATCGACGTGAGCCATATCACGAATGAACCATGTCTGCTCGGGGAACATGCAGGTCGATGCGTCAAGCTGACGGTCTGCACTGAGGTGGTTATGTCCGTCTGCCTTTGCCTGTGTGTAGCCCTCGGGGAGCGTTTCGTCGAGCTTTGAACAAATTGCACCGCCGGAAGCGTAATTGACATCAATTAAAAAGTCGTTATTGCTTGTTGTCGAGCTTTCGGAGATGGGAAGACCCTGCAAATTGTATTGCGCTGTTATGTAAACCGTCGTGTCTTTCTCTGCGGCCTTGAGAATGTCATAAGCCCTTGCCTGAACGTTGTGGTGATATTCGTCAATGGATTTTATAAGTGCAGAGTCGGCATCGGCAAGCATAATCTCTTTTGCTTTTTTGTAATTCTCGGCGTCAACCAAATCCCAAAGTCCGGGCATATAGCCGAAAACAGGAATTATAAGCTCCTTGTAAAGTCTATCATTGAGATTTGTGAGGATATTGTTTATGTATCCGTCAATCGAAGTGTTGACCTTGTACGATTCAAGGCTTCGATTGAGGAACATAATCAGCTCGTTGAGAAAATCGTTTCTTGTCAGCTGTGCCATTCTGCGAATGAGACCGTAAGCGTCAATGCTCATGTCGCCAGAGAACATCGAGCCCATGCAGGACGTTCCCTGAAATGCCGTCGAGCAAAGCGAAACGCTGTTAACGTCGGCACTGCCGTATTTATAAAGATAGGAGCAGATGACTGTTCCGCCCATGCTGAAAGCGGATAGTGCAACACGGTCACACTTGGTCTCAGCCTTGACAGTCCTGATAAACTTGTTCAGCTCGTCGGCATGCTTGAGCGGATCAAGTCTCCAGTCGTAGTTGAAGAAATATGTATTGTCTGCACCGAAGGCCTCAATTCCGGCCTTGACAACGCCGCCCTCGTCCTTGACCTCGTTCATGAAAGCTTCGGGATAGTTGCCTGCACTCAGAGGAAATACATCCGTTGTAACGTTGTATTTTGAGCTGCCGTCAGGGTTACATGAAATGTCGTCAAATGCCTCCGATG
>FR882075.1:0-87978 GCA_000434915.1 Ruminococcus sp. CAG:563 | reverse complement strand
AAGCTTATCGTAATCGCCGTCCTTGAAGAATTCGACAAGGGGAAGAACAATTTTTGAAGCAAGCTTTAGGATTGTTTTGGTCGATGTCGGGAACACCTTTTCGTTGTCCTTGTATAGAGGAAAAGTGTTCATTCCGCTGACAACGATAAACGCAGTTTTAGGCTCGGACGCAAAGGCAGGCATCAGTGAGCAAAATACAACAGCGAGACAAAGAATGGCACTGATAAGAATTTTTGCGGTTTTTTTCATGATATTTATCCTTTCAAAAGAGCAAGGAGATGTTGCATTCGGACACAAAATCTAAAGGCGACACCTCCTGAATTTATTTCTTATATGTGTTAAGGAAAGCTTTTGTTCTCTCGTTTTTAGGATTGACGAGAACCTCCTCGGGTGTGCCCATCTCGGCGATAACGCCGTTGTCCATGAAGATGACCTCGTCCGAAACATCTTTGGCAAAGTTCATCTCATGGGTAACAATAACCATTGTCATCTTATCCTCGGCAAGCTGACGGATTGTTTTAAGGATCTCGCCTGTAAGCTCCGGGTCAAGAGCCGAAGTAGGCTCGTCAAAGAAGAGAATCTTCGGATTCATCGCAAGCGCACGGGCGATTGAAACTCGCTGCTGCTGTCCGCCCGAGAGCTGGCAGGGATAAGAATCCAGCTTATCGGAAAGTCCGACTTTTCCGAGGAAATATTTCGCTGTTTTGTCTATTTCTTCAAGCAATTCCTTTTTCTTTTGCTTGTAATCGGGACGTCGTTTTGCCGCAAGCTTCATTGCAAGCGTAACGTTTCCGAGAGCCGTGTACTGCGGAAAGAGGTTGAACTGCTGGAAAACGAGACCGATATTCTGCTTGTTCTTTTCGAGAGCCTTAATTTCCTTCTTGTCGGTTATAGCACTGTCAAAAACGACCTGATCGTTGACCGTTATCTTGCCGGAGGTTGCCGTTTCAAGTCCGTTGATACAGCGAAGAAGCGTAGTTTTGCCGCTTCCGGAAGAGCCGATAACGGAGAGCACCTTGCCCTCCTGAAGCTCAAAGGAAATACCCTTGAGTACCTCGGTTGAGCCGAAATTTTTAGTTAAATCTTTAACTTCAAGTATTGCCATTTTTTTCAGCCCTCCTTATACCTTGTAGAAGTTGAGCCGCTTTTCGATCTTGTTGAAAAGAATTGTCAGCAATCCGCTTGCAACAAGATAGAATACACCGGAATAGAGAAGCGGCCAAAGAATTCCGCTGCCTCTGATGTAGCTTTCGGCGACAAATATGATTTCATAATACGTAATAATTCTTGCAAGTGATGTATCCTTGACAAGTGTAATTACTTCATTGCTGATTGGGGGAACAACATTTCTGATAACCTGCAAAAGAATTACTCGGAAAAAGGTTTCTGCTTTTGTCATTCCGAGAACCTTACAGGCTTCGTACTGTCCGGTGGGGATGGATTCGATGCCGCCGCGGAAAATCTCGGAAAAATAGCAGGCATAGTTAAAAATAAAGGTAAGATAAACCGCCGGTTCGCAAGCCAGCATGAATTCACCCTTGGTCAGGAGTCCGGGTCCGTAATAAAAAACGATAAGCTGAAGCATAAGCGGAGTGCCGCGGACTATCCAAACAATGGTTCTGACGAGCCAGCGAAGCGGTTGAAATTTACTTCTGGAGCCGAAGCTGATAATCAATCCGAGCGGCAGGGCGAAGGCGAGCGTTATCGCAAAGATTTTTAGGGTCGGCAAAAAGCCGTTGACGAATAGGTTTACCGTTACGTCCCAAAATGATGTGCTCATGTGTTAAATCCTCTCTGAAACAACAGTATAGGGTAAAGGTATTCGCCCTTACCCTAAAACCGTATTCAACTAAATTCAATAATTATTTTGTAGCCTGAAAGTCAGTTACAATGCTGTCCTGAAGACCGTATTTTTCGGCAATGGTCTTAACTGTTCCGTCAGCAACAAGCTCGGAAATTGCTGTGTTGACTGCTGCAACGATGTCGGAGCCCTTTCTGAAAGCGATACCGTAGCATTCGTCATCGCCGAGCTTAACGTCCTTCATGATCGAAAGGTTGCTGTAAGTCTTGCCCTCGACAAGCATTGAGCCGGCCATAACGTAGTCGATAACGCATGCCGCAGCCTGTCCGCTCTGTACCTGGAGAAGAGCGTCGCTCTGGCTTTCAACGGGCTTATAGCTCTTGGAGAGTGTTGCATTGGCCTGGATCGCAGATTCACCTGCGGAGCCCTGTTCTGCAACGATGGTCTGACCTGCAAGGCTTTCAACGGTAGTGTACTTAGCGTCCTTAACAACAACTACCTGATAGTTTGTCATATAAGCACCCGAAACATCGGCAACATTCTTGATAGCATCGGTGATTGTCATACCGTTCCAGATGGCGTCGATTGACTTTGTGTTAAGCTCGTTTTCTTTCTGACCCCAGGTGATTACCTTGAATTCTGCAGTAACGCCGAGCTTCTCGCATACTTTTCTTGCAAGGTCAGCGTCGAAGCCGATCCATTCGCCGTTAGCGTCTTTGTAGTCCATCGGGTCGAAATCCGTGATGCCGATAACAAGCTTACCGTTGTTCTTAACGTATTCAAGGTCGCTGTCTGTTGCGGTTTTCTTATCGCCGCAGCCTGCGAAGATGAATGTCATTGCTGCCATAAGTACGGCAAGCGTGATTGCAATAATTTTTTTCATAATGTTTTCCTCCAAACTTTATTGTGGTAGTATAGTAGCACATTAGCGCACTAAAGTCAATAGCTTTTTTAAAATTTTCAAAAAAATTTTTAAAAAAAATATTTAACCGCCGATTTAATTAAAAAAGGGCGGTTTTAGATTTAATTTTTTAGGGTGTAAACGGCAGGATTATTATTTAATCTTATATTTCTCTTTGTATTCGGCAACCATTTGCGCCTCTTTTTTTTCGGCTTTTACTGTTTTAATATACCTGTATACAAAGAACCCTGCCAGAAGAAACCAGCAAACGGTGAGCATATACCAAGCTCCGTTTGAATAAATTTTGTGCTCGACGATCAAAAGAACGATTGAAAATGCTCCGGCAAGCACGCCGAGAGCCGCAAAAATAATGTAAAGCACCTTTTTATTGATTATATCCGAAAGCTTTTCCTTCTCCATATCAGCACCTCCATGTGTGTTTAGTAATCTCTACTTTAATTCTAACATATATAAATTTATTTTGCAATATTTAATGCATCACATATTTTGATATAAGTATAAACATTATCATTATCGTAATTATAACTAATGCCGCTATAATTTTTTTCTTTGAGCCTTTCTTGTTTTCACTTTTCGTGGATATATGAATATCAGCATGATCAACATTGAATGTTTTTTCGTTATAATAATTCCTGTACTCGATATCCTGTACGCTTTTTTTAAACGATGAAGTCTGATTGTACTTACCCAACCTTTCAAGCTGAGAAATAGGATCCGTAGACGCGAAAATTTGATTATAAAATTTTTGGATAAATTCAATATCATCATATGTGCTTATGCCTGTGGTATTTACTTCGTGTGCAATTTGCGATCTTAACCAACGGATATGCTTCAGAGACTTATAAACTCTATGCCATGATTTAACGGCTTTTTGTCCGATATAATCATTATCTTCCATATCTTTAATATATGTTGAAATTCCGTATTTGTCGTTATATATATCCGAACACAGTTTGTCAAGCTTTTTGTATTCTTCAAAAAAGAGGTTGTCGGTTTCAGTCAATTTTACCACTCCTATTTTTTATCAGCTTTAATATATCCCTGAACGAGTCAAATTTATAATCGTAACCGTCTACCGTGCCGAAACCGTAGGCAGCAAAGCCAAAGGGAATATCGGCAAGAGAGGCGGCGTTTTTGTCACCCTGAGTGTCACCGATATAGAGTGAATTCTTAAAATCGTGCTTTGCAATAACTTCCTTGATATTCTCACCCTTAGAAAGCGTTTCGGGATTCTCAAAAACGGTGTCACAGAAGTATTTGCCGAGCTTGTGATATGAGAGAAAAGCGTCCATGTAGCTTTCCTGACAGTTGCTTACAATATATAAATTAAAATGTTTGCTCAATTCTGCAAGAGTTTCCTCAACACCGTCGTAAAGAATTCCGCCATGCTCTCTTAATTCACCGACGCATGCGACAGTTGCTTCATCAAAGAATTTTTCTGACAAATTCTTATTCATATTCGGGAAAAGCTTGTTCATCAAATCAATACGGTTAAGTCCCATGACCGATCTAATCTGTTCGTCGGTCGGCAGGGGAAGATTGTATCCTTCGGCAACCCGCTGCCAGGACGACGTTATACAATTCATGGAACTCCAAAGCGTTCCGTCAAGATCAAATCCGATACTGTCAAACATAATAGCACCTCCGTGTATACATATATAATACAGGCAATCGCTTTCCGTGTCAAATAAATTATTTAATAAAACAGTTGACAAACATTGACCCTTGTGGTAAAATTCTAAATACCGCATATTACGGGCGTCGCTTTCGGGCGGCACAAGTGATTAATTCCGCCCCACGTAGCGAGTCCATAATAAAGGAAGGTTAGTTAGAATGTACGCAATCATCGTTACCGGCGGCAAGCAGTACAAGGTTGAGGCTGGAGACACCCTCTACATTGAGAAGCTTGACGTTGAAGCTGACAGCGAAGTTGTTTTTGACAAGGTTATCGCAGTCGGTAAGGAAGATGGCATTGTTGTAGGCGCTCCGTATGTTGACGGTGCAACTGTAACGGCAAAGGCTGTCAAGAATGGCAAGGCTAAGAAGGTAGTTGTATTTACCTACAAGCCGAAGAAGAACGAGAAGCGCAAGATGGGCCACAGACAGCCCTATACTAAGGTAGAGATCTCAGCTATCAACGCATAAGCAATGATTAGAATCGATTTCTTCTGTTCGGATAAATCAATCGAAGGTTTCGAGATCAGCGGTCATTCAGGTTCGGCAGAGGCCGGTTTGGACATTATCTGTTCGGCTGTTTCCTCGGCGGCTTATATGGCGGCGAACACGATTACCGAGATTGTTAAGTGCAAGGCGGAGGCCGATGTTTCCGACGGATTCATGAGCTTTCACGTCAAGTCGAAATTATCCGATGCGCAGCAAATTCTTGAGGGCTTAAAGCTTCATCTCGAGGCTTTAGCCGCAGATTATCCAGACAACATTAAAGTAACACTACGGAGGTGTCAAAATGCTTAAGATCAACATTCAGCTTTTCGCTCATAAGAAAGGTATGGGTTCCACCCGTAACGGCCGTGATTCCGAGTCAAAGAGACTTGGCGCAAAGCGTGCCGACGGTCAGTTTGTTCTTGCAGGTAACATCCTTTACAAGCAGCGCGGAACACACATCCATCCGGGCAACAACGTTGGCAAGGGTTCTGACGATACTCTTTTCGCTCTCATCGACGGTACTGTTAAGTACGAGCGTTGGGGCAAGGATCGCAAGAAGGTCAGCGTATATCCCGTTGAGCAGTAATCTTTATTAAACAAAGAAAAGGTCGTTGAATTCTCGCAATTCAACGGTCTTTTTTCTCTGCAAAAATAATATTGTAAAAAGCGTACAACTGTGTTAAAATAATAGAAAATATTTTTCAGGGTGAAATCATGCTTAACGAAGATGAGATAAAAAAGATTTTCGGTCAGCGATTGACCGAGGCAAGAAAGGCGTGCGGAATAACCCAGCTCAGTCTCGCCGAAAAATTGAATTACAGCGACAAAGCGGTTTCCAAATGGGAGAGAGGGGAGAGCCTGCCGGACGTCCTGACGATAATGAAAATCGGCGAAGCTCTCGGCGTCACAATGTCGTACCTTTTGGGCGAGGAGGACAAACCGAAAACCCCGGACAGAATTGTCAATGAGAGGCGTTCCAAGCGTTCGATTTCCGTGTTTGTGCCGCTTGTTTCGGCAATCGGGATTTATTTCATCGCATCGGTTTTGTTTTTGATTTTTAAGCAGATTCCGTCCGTTGCGCCGTATGCCGACTATTCGTTCCTGTTCGCACTGCCCGTTGTGTTCATCACGCTGAGCGTATTCTCTTTCATCTGGTGGCACAACATTTCGCAATGTATCTGCCTGTCGATTTTAATTTGGTCAACATTCGCAAGCATTTATACGGCGGTCGATCTTTTTACAAATCTGCCCGATTTTAAGTACATTTTCTTTTCAAGTGCAATACTTCAAATCATTTGCATAATCGTGTTCGTGTTTGTGCATTTCAAGAAAAAGAATAAATGATGAAAGCTCGCTTCGATATCCGTTGCGAGCTTTTTATACTGCATAAATGCTTTATCCGAGTTCCATTCAGATTTAACCGAGATGAGCCAGAAAAAGACATATTTTGTGCAGCCGACGGCAGCATAAATCGTCAAAACAGGCATTGATTCTGATTTATTCCCCGAATTTTCAAAAATTTAGAATATTTTTACAAAAACACTTGACAATATATATGCACAAGTGATAGAATACCAAGGATTGATAATGTGATTTATTATGTGTCCCCATGGGCATATGATTTGTCAATATTCAAAATTTTCAAGAAAGGAGATGTAGTTTTTGCCTACCTTTAATCAGTTAGTTAGAAACGGCAGACAGACTATCGAAAAGAAAGCAAAGGCTCCGGCACTTCTCAAGGGTCTCAATTCTAAGAAGAACATTGTTACAGATCAGAATTCACCTCAGAAGCGCGGCGTTTGCACAGCAGTTAAGACTGCTACACCTAAGAAGCCTAACTCGGCTCTTCGTAAGATCGCCAGAGTTCGTCTTACAAACGGTATCGAAGTTTCTTCGTATATCCCGGGTGTAGGTCATAACCTTCAGGAGCACAGCGTTGTTCTTATTCGTGGCGGTCGTGTTAAGGACCTTCCCGGTGTTCGTTACCACATTATCCGCGGTACACTCGATACTCAGGGTGTTAACGGAAGAATGCAGTCCCGTTCAAAGTACGGTGCTAAGCGTCCGAAGGCTGCTAAAAAGTAATTCCTCTTTTTAAAAGGAAAGTTTGAAAGACAGAATCTTCTTGCAGGCTGCGCAGGGTAGGGTACGCTGCGTATCAATGTGAGAGTGTATATATATAATGTATGTGCTTCTCCATTGGCGCCACAGGGTTTTGTCACTTGAGTACCTATGATATCATTACTATGAAGGAGGGAAGCGAAGTGCCAAGAAGAGGCCAGATTGCAAAACGTGATGTTTTGCCAGATCCGCTTTACAATTCAAAGTTGGTAACAAGACTTATCAACAATGTTATGTATGATGGTAAAAAGGGTGTCGCACAGAAGATTGTATACGACGCATTTGACATCATCAAGGAGAAGACAGGTAAGGAGCCTGTAGAGGTTTTTGAAGCCGCTATGGAAAACGTAATGCCTGTTCTCGAGGTTAAGGCTCGCCGTGTCGGCGGTGCTACTTATCAGGTTCCGATGGAGGTTCGTCCCGAGAGAAGACAGACACTCGGACTCAGATGGATCACCAACTATTCACGTCTTCGTTCGGAAAGAACTATGAAAGAGCGTCTTGCTAACGAAATCATGGATGCCGTTAACGAAACAGGTTCAGCATTCAAGAAACGTGAAGATACTCATAAGATGGCAGAAGCTAATAAGGCTTTTGCACATTTCAGATGGTAATCTTCCCGAAAATTTCAGGGATTTAATTGCTTATTTAAATTTACGGAGGTTTATATGGGAAGACAAGTACCACTTGAATTAACAAGAAACATCGGTATCATGGCTCATATCGATGCCGGTAAAACAACTACGACCGAGCGTATCCTTTTCTACACCGGTGTTAACCACAAGATGGGTGAAACACATGACGGTGCAGCAACAATGGACTGGATGGCTCAGGAGCAAGAGCGTGGTATCACAATCACTTCTGCTGCTACCACCTGTTTCTGGAAGGGTCACCGTATCAACATCATTGATACCCCGGGTCACGTTGACTTTACTGTTGAAGTTGAGCGTTCCCTTCGTGTTCTCGACGGTTCCGTTACCGTCCTTTGCGCAAAGGGTGGCGTTGAGCCTCAGTCTGAGACCGTTTGGCGTCAGGCTGATAAGTATCATGTACCTCGTATGGTATATGTTAACAAAATGGACATCATGGGCGCAGATTTCTATCATGTTATCGACATGATGAAGGAACGTCTCAAGTGTAATGCTGTTCCGATTCAGCTCCCCATCGGTCGTGAACTCGAGTTCAGAGGAATCATCGACCTTGTTACAATGGAAGCTGAGGTTTATTATGATGATAAGGGTCTCGATATCAGAATCGAGCCTATCCCCGATGATATGAAAGAGCTTGCTCAGAAGTATCACGAGGAGCTTATCGAGGCTGTTGCCGAGCAGGATGACGCTCTTATGGAGAAATTCTTCGATGGCGAGGAGCTTACGATCGACGAGATCAAGAACTGCATCCGTAAGGCGACTATCGCAAACGAAATGGTTCCCGTATGCTGCGGTACATCTTACCGTAACAAGGGCGTTCAGATGCTCCTCGATAATATCATTGCTTACATGCCTGCTCCGACGGACGTTGAGGCTATCAGAGGCACCAACCCCGAGACCGGCGAAGAGGAAGATCGTCATTCTTCCGATACAGAGCCGTTCGCAGCTCTTGCATTTAAGATTGCAACAGACCCGTTTGTCGGTAAGCTCTGCTTCTTCAGAGTTTATTCAGGTACTGTTTCGGCAGGTACAACCGTTTACAACTCTGTTAAGGACACAGACGAGCGTCTCGGACGTATTCTTCAGATGCACGCTAACCACAGACAGGATATTGATGTTGTTTACGCCGGTGATATCGCCGCTGCCGTAGGCCTCAAGAACACAACAACAGGTGATACTCTCTGCGATGAGAAGAATCCGATTGTTCTCGAATCAATGGAATTCCCGGAGCCTGTTATTCGTGTTGCTATTGAACCTAAGACTAAGGCAGGTCAGGAAAAGATGGGTATCGGCCTTCAGAAGCTTGCTGAAGAAGACCCGACATTCCGTTGCTACACCGACGAAGAAACAGGTCAGACGATTATCGCAGGTATGGGTGAGCTTCACCTTGAGATTATCGTTGACAGACTTCTCCGTGAGTTCAAGGTTGAGGCTAACATCGGTAAGCCCCAGGTTGCTTACAGAGAAACAATTACAACTCCGGCAGACGTTGATTGCAAGTATTCACGTCAGTCAGGCGGTAAGGGTCAGTACGGTCACGTTAAGATTAAGATCGAGCCGAATCCGGAAAAGGGCTTCGAGTTCGTTAACGCTATCGTCGGCGGTGCTGTTCCGAAGGAGTACATTCCTGCTGTTGAGGCCGGTATCAAGGGCGCAATGCAGTCAGGTGTTCTCGCAGGATATCCTGTTGTTGACGTTAAGGTTACTCTTTATGATGGATCTTATCATGAGGTCGACTCATCAGAAATGGCCTTCAAGATTGCCGGTTCTATGGCATTCAAGGACGCTATGAGAAAGGCTTCTCCTGTTCTCATGGAGCCTATCATGAAGGTTGCCATCATCGTTCCGTCCGAGTATCTCGGCGACGTTATGGGTGACGTTAACTCCCGCCGCGGTATGATCCTCGGTCAGGAGCAGAGAACGGGTGCTGTTCAGGTTGACGCTAACATCCCGCTCTCCAACATGTTCGGTTACGCTACAGATCTTCGTTCCAAGACTCAGGGCCGTGGTCAGTACGTAATGGAACCCAGCCACTACACGGCTGTTCCGAAGTCCATCGCAGATGACATCATCAGCGCAAGAACTAAGGGCTAATTATTTTCAAAAAAGGCTTGCTTTTTTGAATGGAAATTGTTACAATGTAACTATGCAGTATGCATTGAATAAAATTATTTAATACCAAAGGGAGGAAATTCCAAATGGCAAAGGAAAAATTTAACCGAACCAAACCCCATGTCAACATTGGTACTATCGGCCACGTTGACCATGGTAAGACTACTTTGACAGCTGCTATCACAAAGACCCTCGCAATGAAGGGCGAAGCTGCTTTCGTTGACTACGCTAACATCGATAAGGCTCCTGAAGAGAGAGAGCGTGGTATCACAATCAACACCGCTCACGTTGAGTATGAAACAGAGCATCGTCATTACGCTCACGTTGACTGCCCGGGCCATGCTGACTATATCAAGAACATGATCACAGGTGCTGCTCAGATGGACGGCGCTATCCTTGTTATCGCTGCAACAGACGGTCCTATGGCTCAGACTAAGGAGCATCTTCTTCTTGCACGTCAGGTTGGCGTTCCTTACATCATCGTATTCATGAACAAGATCGACCAGGTTGACGATCCTGAGCTTATCGAGCTTGTTGAGATGGAAATCCGTGAGACTCTTAACGAGTACGATTTCCCGGGCGATGACACACCGATCATCAAGGGTTCTGCTCTTAAGGCTCTTGAGTACAACGGTGACGATGTAAACGCTCCTGAGCTTGCTTGCATCTGGGAGCTCATGGATGCTGTTGATACTTACATCCCGACTCCTGACCGTAAGGCTGACCTTCCGTTCCTTATGCCTGTTGAGGACGTATTCACAATCACAGGCCGTGGTACTGTTGCTACCGGTAGAGTTGAGCGTGGACAGCTCAAGATGTCTGACGAAGTTGAAATCGTTGGTCTTTCCGACGAGAAGAAGAAGACTGTTGTTACAGGTATCGAAATGTTCCGTAAGCTCCTCGACTATGCTGAGGCAGGCGACAACATCGGTGCTCTTCTTCGTGGTATCCAGAGAACAGACATCGAGCGTGGCCAGGTTCTTTCTAAGCCCGGTTCAATTCATCCTCACACAAAGTTCTCAGGTCAGGTTTACGTTCTGACTAAGGACGAGGGTGGCCGTCATACTCCGTTCTTCAACAACTATCGTCCTCAGTTCTATTTCAGAACAACAGACGTTACAGGTGTTATCACTCTTCCTGAGGGAACAGAGATGTGCATGCCCGGCGATAACGTTACAATGAACGTTGAGCTCATCACTCCGATCGCTATCGAAGAAGGTCTTCGTTTCGCTATCCGTGAGGGTGGACGTACAGTTGGTTCAGGCGTTGTTACTGCTATCAACGAATAATTAAATTATTCACATATAAGAGACAGGTCAAAAGACTTGTCTCTTTTTGTTTTAGTATAAAAAATCAGCTGTGACAACCTTGCCACAGCCGCTTTTACAGTAAAATTTCTTTATTTGTTCCGTAGAATATGTCGCTTCGGTTTGAGATGAATTTGCAAAATTTCTCAAAATCATCCCATTCGTCGTTAATGTCAAATTCGTATGAATGTCCCCAGATATAGAAAATCTTTTCATTTTTAGGCTCAAGCTCAATGAACTTTTCCGCAAGAATGTAAAGTCGCTCCCAATCTCTGTGAAAAACCGATGGGTGAAATTCATAAAGGTCACGTTGGGGTGAAAAATCATTGCTGCATATCGTCGTTCGTGCGTATTTAACCCCTGTGTTGTCTTCGATTATCTGAGCGATTCTCGAATTATAATTCGGCTGTTTGCCCGGATACGCCATTCCGATTACCTCAACTCCCGAAAGCTCGCTTAGATTGAGCCTGTCCCTTTCAACCTGACGAATGACTTCCTCGGCCGACATCTCTGTTAAGTCAGGATGGGTGAGAGTGTGTGAAGCAATTTCATGAGCTTTGTAAACTTCATTAATTTCGTGCGGCTGAAGCTTGTAATGCGATATTTTCTTGCCGAGAATGTCAAGGTATCCGTCTTTACCGAGAAGTTCGGAATTGAGGTTAAACGTTGCTTTCAGCCCGTAACGATTTAGAATTTCGACCAATCGAATGTCCTGCGTAACGCCGTCATCGTAGCTGAATGTGACGGCCTTCATTTTGCCGCTAAACATTATTTTATCCTCTTGTAGGTCGTAAAACGAAACTTAATTCCGTTATTTTCGTGAATGTCGGATTGCTCCGTGACCGTCCATTCATTGTCTTTCAGCTCCGGAAACTTAGAATCTGCTTCGATTGCAACGGCGTCAACGTGTGTTATCAAAGCCGTGTCACAATAGGGGAGAAGCAGGGAATAAATCTGTGCTCCGCCGATAACGTAAACGTCGCCGGAGTCATATCCTTTGAGCCTGTCAAGAAGCTCGTCCACTCCCGTTACAAATTCTGCACCGTCAACGTCGTGTTTGCTCCTTGAAAGGACAATATTAATTCTGTTCTTCAACGGCTTTGAGCCGGGGAATGATTCGAGAGTTTTTCTGCCCATGACAACAATCTTGCCCGAGGTCGTTGTGCGGAAAAACTTCATATCATCGGGCAGTGAAAAGAGCAAGTTGCCCTTGTTGCCGATGTTCCATTCATTGTCAACTGCAGCAATAAGCTTCATTTTACCACCTCATATCGCAACGGGAATATTTTTGATCTGCTCGTGCGTTTCATAGTTATCAAGACGAACGTCGTCTGTCGTGAACTCATAGAAATCCTTGATCTCGGGGTTGAGCCAGAATGTCGGAGCAGGGAGAGGCTCACGGGTTATGAGTTCCTTGACGAGCGGAATGTGCCTGTCATAGATATGTGCGTCGGCTATGACGTGAACGAACTCGCCGACCTCCATGTCGCATACCTGTGCGAGCATATGCATAAGAACGCTGTACTGAACAACGTTCCAGTTGTTGGCGGTCAAAACGTCCTGACTGCGCTGGTTGAGAATTCCGTTGAGCACAAGCTTTCCGTTTTCACCCTCCGTGACGTTAAAGGTCATTGAGTAGGCGCAGGGGTAAAGACCCATCTCGCTGAGGTCATGATGATTGTAGATATTTGTCATGATTCTGCGGCTGAACGGATTGTTTTTGAGGTCATATATAACACGGTCAACCTGGTCGAACATGCCCTCCTTATATTTATGCTTGACTCCGAGCTGGTAGCCGTATGCCTTGCCGATAGAGCCGTTCTCGTCAGCCCATGAATCCCAAATGTGGGAGTGAAGATCATGAATATTGTTTGATTTTTTCTGCCATATCCAAAGTATTTCGTCAACGCAGGATTTAAGTGCCGTTCGACGAAGCGTGAGAGCGGGAAATTCCTTCCTTAGGTCGTAGCGGTTCACAACGCAGAAAAGCTTCTGCGTGTAGGCGGGTGTGCCGTCCGCCCAGTGGGGACGAACCTTTTCCCCCTTAGTGTCGGTTCCGTTTTCAAGAATGTTATTGCACATATCAATGAAAAGTTTGTCGGCGTAGCTCATTTTGCAGTCTCCTTTTTAAACGTGTCGGTGTTTTTTATTATGAATGGTTGCTTAAGGTTATAATGCAAACCTCGGGGCGATTAAGAAATCTCAGCGGAGCAGGGTAGTTGCCGATGCCCGAGGTTACAAAAATTTGCTTATTACTAAATGAATACAGTCCTTTATCTGTTATTCTGTCAGGATATGTCAGCTTCGGCAGGACGTATCCGTTGTAGTAAAGCGGCCCTATTAANNNTTGTAGAAAAGCGCCCCTTTTAAGGGCGGGGGAATCATACCGCCGTGGGTGTCGCCGCTGAATATGATATCAACTCCGAAATCCTCAAAATGCTCCGTTCCCGGAATATGGGCGAGGAGTATATTCAGCCTGTTTGAATCAGGTTCATCAAATTCGTTGTGCAAGTCAAATGTAGGTGAGAAATACACGTTGTCAATTCCGTAGATTGTGATATTCGTGCCGTTTATGCTCAAATCCGCTTTTTTATAATTCATCAGATGAACATTTTGGAGTGTACTCAATTTGTCCGTGTATTTCAGATCTGTGTCATGATCGCCTGTGACGACATAAGTGTCGGCTGTCTTGGAAAGATTTTCGGCAAGCTCAACCGCAGTATCGATCTGCTCGAGGTGATTCTGAGTGTACATATCGCCGAGGACGAATATCAGGTCGGGATTTTGCTCGCTAATAAGACCTGTTATTTTGCTGTTATTTTTGCCGAGATCTTCTCCGTGCAGGTCGGAGATAACCGCAATTTTAATATCATTGCCGACCTTTTCGGAATAAATCGTTTGCTTTGTAAGTTTTATGGAATAATTGTTGACATACCATGTCGGAGCAAGAAGCGATAAAACAAGTATGGGTATAATTATCTTCTTCTTTTTCAAGTTATCACTCCCGATTGTATATGTAAGTATTATATAACAATCGAAGCGAAAAAACAACCTTAAACAGCGTCGGTATATAAAAAATCTGCCGCCAAAAAAGACGACAGATCATTTTTATTCAATTTACTGCTTTGCACCCTCGTCAAATTTTTCAAGCACCTTTACCGTTGCAGCGAAGCAATCGGCAAGTCCGTCAAGATTCATGTTGTCGTAGCTGTCACGTCTTGTGTGATAGTAAGATTCAAGCTTGTGGTTGAGTCCGGTGATACCTGCTGCTCTGAATCCGCCCTGAGCGAAGGCTGCACTGTCTGTTGCTCCGCCGAGGGGAGGAACCATGCCTTTTTTGCACTGAATTCCAAGCTCGTCGGCAGCTTCCATAAAGAGGTCGGAAGCATCGGTATCAGCCTTGACCGTGCCGTTAAGGTCACGGTAGTTTACCATAAGAAATTTTGGATCATGAATCGTATCGAAAGAGAAGATGAAGGTCGGAACATCGTCGAATTCACCTTTGTGAGCCTCACACCATGCTTTTGCACCTCTGAGACCGGCTTCCTCGGAACCGGTGAGAACAACGCCAAGCTCTGTGTTTTCAAACTCAATACCCTCATCCTTGAGAGCCTTAAGAAGAGCAATACCCATATAGCAGCCGCTGAGATTATCGTTTGCACCGTCAACAACACGTCTGTAATTTACCATGAAATAAAGACCTACAAGGAACGGAACAAATATGAGACCGATGAGGCCTGCTTTACCGAGCGGCGTTGAAATGTCTGCAGCGACCGAACCGTTCTGAGCGAGCTGAATAATTGCGAGTATAAGATAATAAAATGCACCCGCAAAGCCTATAATAGCATGTGCCTCAAAGCCTACACCGCCGAGAGCATGGTTTACCGGCCACTCCCATGCCGCATCCGGGTGACCGTTGAAGATGATTCTTCTTTTGGTTTCACCCTTACACTTTTTGATTGCGGTTACATTGTGTCCGGTTTTTTCGGGAAAAAGCTTGTCAATGGCTTTGATATAGAGTCCGAACTGGAGAACCACCAACACAAGACCTGCGACAATGAGAATTATCGAAGCAACAGGTGCAAAGAAATAGAGAACTATTGCCGCAAGCACAAAGGTGAGAGTAAAAAACAACCAGCCGTAAAATGAGCCGGGATTTTCCTTAAAAGACTCGACGTCGGCACGTTCACAGCCGCAGTCTTTTTTGAGCACCTCTGCCATGTATTCACATGCTTTTTTCTCACCGGGCGAGCCGGGACTGCGTTTTTCGATATTTTTGCAGATATATGTAATCTCCTTAACCATATATTTTGCCGCATCACGTTTTTTCTCAATAATTTTTCCCAAATCCATAGAATCATCTCCTTAAATTTTTATTATATATATTACCAAAATTCGACAATTATGTCAACTAAATTGAGCAATTTTAACATAATATTTTACTTATTGTTCTTATTGTAAGAATAAAATTTTAATTTAGGTCAATTTCGCTTTTTCGTAGCAAAAGGCATTGACGAAATCGGGACGTATTTGGTATAATTATTATGTTTGAAGAAAGGGTGGGTTGCGTTTATGGACAGTAAGAAAGCACTTTTGATAGTCAATCCGTGTGCAGGGCGAACCAACAAGCGTCTCGGTGCTTTGGAGATTGTCAAGAAGTTTTCACCGCCGGAATGGGAGACGGAAATCAGAACAACACGCTGCCAGGGCGATGCAACCACCATTGTTAAGGACGAGGGTGCAAAATACGATGTTATCCTTTGCTGCGGAGGCGACGGAACGCTTAACGAAGTCATCAACGGACTTATGAAGCTTGACAAAAAAATTCCTGTCGGCTACATTCCGTCAGGTTCAACCAATGACTTGGCAAACACCCTTGGAATTCCGACCGAGCTTGGTGCTTCCGCCGATCTGATACAGAGCGGAAAGAAAAACAGCTATGACCTCGGTACATTGAACGGAAGGTATTTTACATATATTGCTTCATTCGGAATTGCAACGGATCTTTCATACAGTACGCCGCAGAAGCTTAAAAACATATTCGGTCATGCTGCATATATGATAAACGGATTTGTCGTTCGGTTTATTCCGATGCTTTTCGGATTTAAACCGATACATATGAAAATTGAGTATGATGAAGGAGTTATTGAGGACGATTTTTATTTCGGCTCAATTTCCAATTCAACTTCTGTCGCAGGACTTTTTAAGTTTGACCACCAGGACGTCAAGCTCAATGACGGATATCTGGAGCTGTTTATGGTTAAGGGCTTGAAGCGAAACATAGACGCCTTGAAAATGCTGAAAAAAGCAATAGCTCAGGACTATGACGGAGTTCAGATGATGATCGTTAAAACCAAAAAGGTTAAGATTACTTGCAATCAGGACGTTCCGTGGACGTTGGACGGCGAGTTCGGCGGACTTCAACGTGACTGCGAGATTGAGGTTGTCCACGACGCATTTGAAATTTTCTCCGAGAACAATAAGCTTTTCTATCCGAAAGATTGAAAAAAGATTATCCCCGAAAGCGTTACAATGTGCTTTCGGGGATTTGTGTGTTTTATAAGTTTTTTAAGCGTGAACATTGCCTGCAAGTATCTGCTTTCTTCTTTTCTTAGGCTGATGTCCACTGCACCTTAAAGTTTACTTTAATCAACTTTTTTAAAATCATGAAGCAATTACTTCACAATAAACTCTCCGCTCTGAATATCAATTTCATTTTCACCGCCTGAAAATTTCGCACCGTGGCGGAGCTTTATTTTTCCTGTTACGCCGTCGGGGACAGTGACATTCAGCTTGATTTCGTCTCCATTGCGTTCCCAGCGGACGGAAATTTTTCCTGCCGGTGCGGTATACCAACCATCGGCATAGCTCATCGAGCCGACGAAGGCAGGGGAGATGACAATATAATTCGGGTCGCACACGTCGGCGTTCGGAATAATTCCGGCAAGGTTCTTGATGAACCACGCCGAGATGTCGCCGAAGAAGTGGTGATTATGCGAGAAGCCGTTCGGCGGATTGTGAGTGATACATTCAAAGAGAGTGTTTGCGTTGTATTCCGTTATCCAGCTTGCAAATGACGGATAATCGGACTTCGCTATCATGTGAAGTGCCAGCTCTTCATAGCCGAACTCGGCGAGAACATGGAACATCGTTCTTGCGCCGATAATTCCGACAGTCATGTTGTCGTTTGCATTATGAATAAGCTCGAGCAGGTGAGCGAATGCGTTTTCTTTTTCACTTTCGTCAAATGCGCCGTAGTAAATTGCCGCCGCCTGAGTTGTCTGATGGTTGCCGTAAACAACAAGATTATCGTCAATAAGATGCTTTCGGAAGCTTGCACGAAGCTCGTCATGAAGCTTTTGTGCAAATTCGGCACGAAGCGGCATATCGCATACTCTGAAAATTTCCGCCGCTTTTTCACATATGCCCATTGAAACAAGTGTATCGGTAACCTCGAGCGGGCAGGGTTTAACATTGTCAACGGGAAGCCAGTCGCCGAGACCGATATGAACAAGTCCCATTTCGTCAAGCCTTGTCGACAGGTACGAAACATAGCGGAAAATAGCCGTTGCGTTTTCCTCAAGAACCCTCTTGTCGCCTCTGTACTGCCATATTCTGTACGGCAGCTCGGTAAGAGCAGCATCCCACGCAGGACCGTTGCCCCATTCAAAGCCCCAGCCGCCGGTCGGCACGATTCCGGGGAGCGCACCTCTCTCGTCCTGCGATTTTCTGACGCTGTGAAGCCATTCGCGAAGCGTATTCTCTGCACCGAGATTCATCATGAACTGCTCGGCGGAGAGGTGAGCGTCGCCCGTCCAGCCGTTTTTCTCACGGTGGGGACAGTCGGTAGGGAAATAAAACATATTTGCAAGGTCGCTCCTGAGCGTTGCGTCCTGAAGCCTGTTGACAAGCTCATCGGAGCAGTCGAAGCCGCCGATCTGCGGAACATCGGCGTGCATGACAACGTAAGTGAGCAGATCTTCTGTTGCCTGCTTGTCGTCAATACCTGTAACAAAGCAGTATTGGAAGCCGTGGTAGCAGAACATCGGCTCCCAGATTTCCTCGCCCTCGCCGTTGCAGATATAAACCTGAACCTGCGTCATGCCGATTGGCTGAAATTCGCAGATATTGTGCATATCAAGCCCGCCGTCAAAGAGACTTTCGCCGCAGGACATGACGATTTTCTGACCCTTTCTGCCTCTGATTTTCAGTCGCACAATACCCGTAATATTTTCGCCGAAATCATATATGTAGCCGTCGTTGCAGTATTCCTCCTCGGGTAGAATGTGCTCGGGGAGATTCTCTCTCGGGTGAGCGATTGCCGAAATATGTCCCTTATAGAAATTAACGGGCTTGAGCTCACGGATTTTCTTGATAAGTGCATGGCTGCCCTCAAGACATTCGCCGGACGGAGCCTCAACGGATATAGCATTGTTCCACTCACTGTCGTCAAAATCGGGAAGATTCCAGCCGTCGATCTCATTTCTTGCGTCGTAGCGTTCACCGCAGCGCATATCGTCAAAATAAATCGGCGAAGCGTGAACCTTAAAGCTCTCGTCGGTCTCAAAGCTTATTTCCTTGCCCTCACCCGAGCACTCAAAGCATAAGGCGAGTTTCGGTGCACTTCTCCAGCGGGCAAGCTGAAAATCCCAAACCTCGCCGCCGATCGGATTCTGCAAGCCGTTTCCCAGGGCAAAGGCGATAACGTTTTTGCCTTTTTTGAGCTTGTCTGTTAGGTCATAGCGGTCATAATAAATCAGGTCGTTCGGGTTGGAGATGTAGGGCGCGAGGCAACCCCTTGTAAGATGCTCGCCGTTGAGCCAAAACTCATAGAAGCCGAGACCGGTTACAAGCATTTCTGCCTTTTCGGGAATAAAATCGAGTTCAAATGTTTTTCTGAGATACGGCGCAGGTACAAAATGCAGAAATTCGCAGTATTCCTTTGTTGCCGAAATAAATCTTGTGCTGTATTTCATTATAAATAAACCTCCAAAAAGAAAAAGGCAGAATCTAAATTTAATTTAGATTGCATGCCTTTCTAAGTTTTAATTTTTTATTTCTTCGGTTTCAATACATTCTACGTGTTCCTCGGGTGTTTCCATAATCCTTGTATGATTGACTATAAGCATCGGAATCATGGTCAGTGTCAGAACAACTATTTCGGCTGTTCCGCCGAGTCTTACCCTGAGATAAATTGCCGCAAAGCAAATCCAAAGGAAGAATGCGATTGTAAGATTGAAGAATTTTTTGTTTGTTCTTGCTTTATAAACAAGGAAGTAAATTACCGCCGTTGCAATGCATATACCGAACAGTACGGCAAAAGCAGAGTGTAAGCTTTTTTTTGATAAGAAAAAGTTTATCAGGTTAGTTTGCGTGTCCAGCGTTTGATCAGCATAGTCGCTTGTGTACGACGGGGCGGTATATGTTTCATAATTAAGTATAAGCGTAAATCTTTTCAGCTTCTCGTTTTTGCACATTACCACACCGAACATTGCAAAAAGCGCAATAATCGAAAGAGCTTTCGGAAATTTGTGCTCAACGTTGAATTTTTCGAGTGAATAGTTAAGATTTAATACGATTGAGGCTGCAATGAGCATTCCCCAAAATATAAAAGCGATCCAGTGATCTCTGCCGACGTTGCTTGCCGTTGAAGCACGGGCTCCGTAAAGCGGATTAGGTTCAAGAAGCCTGTCATACAGCCATATGTAAGCAATCGTAACTATGCCGAAAATCAAAGAAGCATATTTTAAAGCTTTGTTTTCTTTTTTTACCATTGACACACCTCATTCAAATTATATTTCAATTTTATTCTATCATTTAAAAGAAGTTTTTTCAAGGGAAAAACGAAACTGTGATAATTTTATTATAATTTTATCATAAAATGTCTAAATTCGGGAACGCTTTCCGTTCTGAATATGAAATTTGTTTCTCGTCGCAAGCTCCAAAATCGGTCCGTCGGAAATGAGATTATCCGTGTAAACGTCTCGAAATTCGTAATCCGCAGCTTCCTCTTCCAAGCGGCGAACCTTTTCCGTGTTCTTGCAGTTTTTGCCTTTGATAAGACCCGTGGAGGGGTTCATTCTCGTTGCGACAAGAAGATCGACCCCGAGTTTGTCGCAAATGGGTTTGATTTGAAAAACAGGGGAGGCGGAGCAAACAACCGTTTTGACATCGTGCTCACGGGGCCTGAACCACTCGTTCATTTTGACCGCCTTTTCCTGCCAGAAAAGCTCGGCTTCCTTTTCGGCGTCGATCGCCTTGAGATAAGAATAAAACAGTTCCTTGGAATGCTTTTTGCTTATTTTGTGAAAGACATAGTGCCCAAAAAGTCCGACAGCTTGCTTTGGAAGAAATCTGATAATTGACGGGTGACGTTTCAGGCAGAAAAGCCAAAATTCACTGCCCGATTCGCCGTTGAAAACCGTTTTGTCAAAGTCATAAAGGTCGGCAATCATAGAAAATCAACATCCTTTTTGCCGTCGAGGGTGACGAGCTTCGATTGGCCGTTGTAGACAATTTCAAATTCGCCCTTGCCGTCAAGCGTGAGCCTTGTAAGTCTGCCGTATGCCCAGTCGATATCGACCTTGACGCCGCCCTTTGCCGTAAGGCCGTGGATGTGACCGTTTGCCCATTCGTCCGGGAGAGCCGGGAGAATGATGATACGGTTGCCGAAACTCTGCATAAGTGCCTGTGCGATACCTGCCGTAGCACCGAAGTTGCCGTCGATCTGGAACGGCGGATGAGCGTCGAACATATTCGGGAATGTGCCGCCTCGACCTCTCTTGTACTTGACCGGGATATAGCGAAGCTGATTGTTGATGAGCTTGATGACCTTGTTCTTGTCTCGCAGTCTTGCCCAGAAGTTGATTTTCCAGCCCAAGCTCCATCCCGTGCCGCCGTCGCCTCTGTTTTCGAGCGTCTTTTTAGCGTAGGAAGCCAAATCGGGAGTGCGCTCAACATCAATGAGATTTGCCGGGTGAAGAGCGTAAAGATGGGAAACGTGGCGGTGATGCTTGTCAAAGCCCTTTTCGTCATAGTACCATTCCATAAGTCCGCCGTCCTTGCCCTGCTTGAGGGGAAGCAGACGGGGGAGAGCCTCGCCGATTCTGCGGCCGATGTCGTTCTCGATGCCGAGGGCATCATATGCCGAGCGAAGGTTTGTGAAAAGATCCGTGACAATTTCCATTGTCATGTATGTTGTCTTGCTGACGGAGGTTTCCTTGCCCTTCACCATGTATTCGTTCTCGGGTGAGGTCGAGGGGCAGAGAATAAGATATCCGTTGCCGTCGTCGATGAGCATATCAAGGCAGAAGCGTGCATTTTCCTCCATGATGGGAATTGCCGTTTCCTTAAGATAATCTTTATCGAGAGTGTACTCGTAATATTCATAAAGATGGCGGCAGAACCATGCGCCTGCCATCGGCCAGAACGACCAAACGGGATTTCCTCCCGAGGGAGTTGTGATTCTCCAAAGGTCAACGTTGTGGTGGCAGCATGTGCCGTCAACGCCGTAGAACTGTTTTGCTGTCTCCTTGCCCGATTCCGCAATTTCACAGATAAACTTAATGAGAGGCATGTTCATCTCGGGCAGCGAGCACATCATCGTCGGCCAGTAGTTCATCTCCGTGTTGATATTAACAGTATAGTTTGAACGCCAGGGAGAGCACGTTGTGAATGTCCATATTCCCTGCAGGGTCATAGCCTGCGAGCCTTCACGGGAAGCGGAAATGGTGAGATAACGTCCGTAGTTGAAAAGCAGGCAGTAAAGATTGTTATCGTTCTTTCTGCTGTGGAGAAAATCATGAATTCTGCGATCTGTCGGAACATTGTCCTTTTTGCTTTCGCCGAGGTCAATCGAAACACGGTTGAAATACGGGCTGAAATCATTTATATGGTCAGCCTTGACCTTTTCAAAGCCCTTGCTTATTGCGCTGTCAAGGCGTGAAACGCAGATGCTCTTATAGTCCTTCTGCGACTGAGTAACCGGCTTGTTCCAGCTCTCAAAATTGTCCTCTGCAGTCAGATAAATCGTTGCATATGTCGCATCGGTAACGTGAAGATGATTCTTGTTCGCCTTGAGTTTACCGTCGGTGTCTATCTTAAATGCACAGCGGAAGCTGATGCCCTGTCTTTCGCCGTCCTCGTATGTGCAGATGGGGTCGCCGCTGGTTTCTTCAATATGTGTCGGAGCGATACCGTCAAGAAAATATGCATTGCCGTCCGTCGTGACCTCGTGACGAAGCTCACAGTCAACCATAGCCTTGAAGTCGAGCTTATTCTTGCCCTCTGCCGTCATTCTGTAGACAAGCACCTTGTCGGGGAAGCTGATGAAGCTCTCACGGGCATAATTTGTCTCGCTTGAATTGTAGCTGACCGTTGCAATTCCCGTTTCAAGGTCAAGATCACGGATGTAATCCCTCGGACACATGTTCTTCATTGAAGTTATCAAGAGCTTGCCGAGCTGGAGATACCATTCCGACGGATCGCCGTGGAAATTTTCTTCGATATAATCCCTTGCCTCGATTTTCTTATCCTCAAGGATGAGCTCACGTCCCTTCTTGAAGTGCTCAACCTTGTTCTCTACCCTATAGCCGTGGCATGAGCCCGACCAAAGTGTATCGAGATTGAGACCGAGCGTTTCCGTCTCAACTCCGCCGAACACCATTGCGCCGAGGCTGCCGTTTCCGATAGGTAAAGCCTCGACCCATGCAGTTGCAGGGTGGCTGTACCATAAATATTGAGAACCTTTTTTCAAGGAAATAACCTCCCGAATATTTTTATAATGTCAAGTATAACGTATTGTTCATATTAAAGTCAATCAATTATCTTGCAATTTTCATAAATTTATTATAAAATAACTGTGATTGGATTTATTAACGAGACTTTTAGGAGGCATAATGTCAGAAAAGATTTTAATTATCGGCGCAGGTGCGGCCGGACTTATGGCGGCAGGTACAATATCGGGCAGGGGCAAGGATGTCACTATCCTTGAACGAAACGATAAGCCGGCGAGAAAGGTCGCTATAACGGGTAAGGGCCGATGCAACGTAACAAACAACTGCAGGGAGCTTTCCGAGCTTATTGCCAATGTTCCGACAAACGGCAGATTCCTTTACAGTGCATTTTCAAATTTTATGCCGCAGGACACAATAGAGCTTATTGAGGACATGGGTGTTCCGCTCAAATGCGAGAGGGGAAACAGAGTTTTTCCGTGCTCGGATAAGGCGATGGATATTGTCGATGCACTCGTTCATTACGGAACTGACGACGGAGCGGAGATAATTCACGGCAGAGCCGGGGAGCTTATTATAAAGGACGGAGTGCTTAAAGGTGTTCGTACCTTTGACGGTGAGGAGATAGCCGCAGATAAAGTAATTATCGCAACGGGAGGAAAATCCTATCCGCTGACCGGCTCAACGGGTGACGGCTACGAGCTTGCAAGACAGGCGGGTCATACGATAATCGAGCCTAAGCCGTCGCTTGTGCCGCTCAATGCACACGAGGGCTTCTGCACTGACCTTATGGGACTTTCATTGAGAAACGTCACAATGAAGGTCATTGACACAAAGAAGAAAAATAAAATTATATACGATGATTTCGGTGAGATGCTTTTTACCCATTTCGGAATTTCGGGACCGATGGTTCTTTCGGCAAGCTCGAGGATCCGTGATATGGAGCCGGGCAGGTATATTGTTTCAATCGACCTCAAGCCTGCGCTCACCGAGGAACAGCTCGATGCACGAATTCTCAGAGATTTTTCGGGTAATACTAATAAGGATTTCATCAATTCGCTCGGTGCACTTCTGCCGAGGAAGCTGATTCCCGTTGTCGTCAAGCTCAGCGGGATCAAGGCAAACGAAAAGGTCAATCAGATAACCAAGGAGCAAAGGCATAAGCTGGTTGCGCTTCTCAAGAATTTTAAGGTTACGGTCAAGAGCTTTCGACCGATAGACGAGGCGATAGTGACCTCGGGCGGCGTAAAGATTTCCGAGATCGACCCGAAAACCATGCAGTCAAAGCTTCTCCCCGGGCTTTACTTTGCAGGCGAAGTGATTGACGTTGACGCATACACGGGCGGATTTAATTTACAAATTGCTTTTTCGACCGGACGTTTAGCCGGCGAAAACGTATAACGGAGGTATATTTTATGGCTATAAATATTGCTATTGACGGTCCTGCCGGTGCAGGAAAGAGCAGCACGGCAAAGCTTGTTGCAAAGAAGCTCGGCTACATCTATGTTGATACCGGTGCACTTTACAGAACGGTCGGACTTTATTCGATAAGAAAGGGCATTGACACCAAGGACGCAGAAAAGGTTATCGCTACTCTGCCCGACATTAAGGTGGAGCTTAAATTTGTTGACGGTGCCCAGCATGTTTTTCTTAACGGAGAGGACGTTTCCGAGGATATCAGAACGTCGGAGGCGTCAATGGGTGCGTCAAATGTCTCGGCTATCCCGAAGGTAAGAGAATTTCTCTTTGATTTGCAGAGAAGCATTGCCGCCGAGAACAACTGTATAATGGACGGCAGAGATATCGGAACGGTTGTTTTGCCGAACGCAGATGTTAAAATTTTCCTTACGACCTCAGTTGAGGAGAGAGCGAACAGACGTTATAAGGAAATGCTTGAAAAAGGCGAAGAAGCGGATTATAACGATATTTTGGAAGATATCAAAAAGCGTGACTATCAGGACAGCCACAGAGAGGTTGCTCCGCTCAAGCAGGCGGATGATGCGATTTATGTCGATAACGGCGGCTATAACCTTGAAGACGGCGCAGAAGATCTTCTCAGAATTATCAAAGAGCATTTGAAGTGATAAAATAAATTTCCTTGGTGCGTTGCGGACATCGCATCCTGCGTCGTCCGCCTCCCCTAAAGGGCAGCAAGAGCGGTTAGAAATATTCTCCCGTTGCTCCTACAAGGGCGATAAGAATAAACTGTATTCGCTCATCCGCTATAATCGATCGGGCACAATCGGCTCAGATAATGGTGATTTTAATGGACATATTTTTAGAATTGGTTAATAACCGTTGGATATTTTTATCCTATTTTTTTGTTGTTTTTATTTTATTAACCGTTGAATGCAAAGAGATTCTGTGCTTTTACTTTTTTGCTGATAAACCTAAATCATTTAAGAAAAAATATAAAAAGACGCATAACTTTTTATACAGAGCATTTTTCGGGTTCGTTTTTAACAACGAATATATGCGAATTTCAAGATACTACAAATATATCGTCAGGTTCTATATAACATATTTAGTTCCTGTTGTAACATATTTTTCACTTGTTATTTTTTCTTGCTTTATAGATACTTCGGACCAAAGACAAACAGATCTTTTCGGTCTGCTAATGATTAGTCTTTTCTTTATTACTGCGGTATATGATATATGGTACATAGCACACAGCGAAAAAGAAAAGGGCTTTTGCTGGTTTCTTCCCACAACATGGAAAAGATCCCATTTTCATATGGAATTACCAAATGGCAAAAAGAGGGAAAAATTAAAGAAAAAGGGAAAAAAATTATAATGAGCATTTATGCTCGGTAAATTTCGCACACATTATTAAAAGGAAGGGTCGTTATGGCATACAAATACAATTATGAATCGGACAAGAGCCACTTCCTTTACAAGATCATAAGACCTCTTGCAAAGATAGTTGTAAACTCAAGATACAAAATAACCTACGTCGGCGTTGAAAATGTTCCGACCGACAGGGGCATTATCCTTGCGTCAAACCACATTACGGCTATGGATCCGATTATTATCGGAGTCGGCTGTAAGGTGAAGTTCCATTTCATCGCAAAGGAGGAGCTTTTTGAGAAGAAAATAGTCGGCTGGTTTCTTGCCAACCTCAATGCTTTTCCCGTTGACAGAAGCAAGTTCGATTTTTCGGCGATGAATCATGCCGTCAAGGTAGTTGAGGACGGCGGTGCACTCGGCATTTTCCCCGAGGGCACACGCTCTCACGATTTTAAGCCGCACGAAGCCAAGGGCGGAGTCTGCTATGTTGCGAAAAAATGCAAATGCGATGTTGTCCCGGTTTCAATCTATACAAGCGACGAGGCCAAAAAGGGAACAAGACTGACAGTCCGCTACGGCAAGCCGATAAAATATGAGGAGCTTGAATTCCACGACGATGTTGACAAGATGAAGGATCTCCGTTACGGTTCGGCTCTCATAATGGACAGAATAAAAGAGCTTTGGAGGTTAGGCCATGCAGATTAAGTTAGCGAAAACCGCCGGCTTCTGTTTCGGTGTAAACCGTGCCGTTGACCGCCTTTATCAAATGGTGAGAAGCGGAGAAAAGGTATGCACCCTCGGACCGATAATACATAATCCGCAGGTTATCGACGACCTCAGAAGCAAGGGCGTTATAATAGCAAATTCGATTGACGAAATTCCCGAAAAAACAAAGCTTGTTCTCAGAACCCACGGCGTTGAGAAGCAGGTGATTGACGAATTAAAGGCGAGGGGATACGAATACTGGGACGCCGCATGTCCTTTCGTTAAGAAAATACATAAGATTGTGACGGATAATTCGGACGAGAATTCAATCGTTCTCATCGCAGGAGACGCAAACCACCCCGAGGTTCAGGGCATAAAAAGCTACTGCAAGGGCGAGGTTATTGTGTTCAAAAATCTCGAGGAGCTTGAAAAAGCGGAGATAAACTGCGAAAAAAGAATAATAGTGGTCGCCCAAACCACTTTTAATACGGTAGAATGGGAAAAATGTTTAAAAAAATTAAAAAAAGACTATACAAAAGCTTTAATTTTTGATACAATATGTAATGCTACTAATGAGCGGCAGGACGAAGCCATCAGTTTGGCCGAGGAATGTGACGCAATGATCATAGTAGGAGGGCGGCAAAGTTCCAACACAGTGAAGTTGAAGGCTGTGTGTGAAAACTGCTGTCCGACCTATCTTATCGAAACGGCGGATGAGCTGAACAGTATCAGCTTCCAAGGATGTCGAAAGGTGGGTGTCACCGCAGGAGCATCGACTCCGGCGGCAATCATAAAGGAGGTACTTTCAACAATGTCAGAAAATGTAAACGCAAACCCGATTGAAAATGCAGAGGAGGTGGCAAAAACTTCCGCTGAAGATCTTGATTTTATGGAGGCGCTCGAAGAGTCTCTTAACAATATGAGCACCGAGCAGAAGGTTGTCGGTGTAGTCACAGGTATTTCACCGAGTGAGATCCAGGTCGATATCGGCAGAAAGCAGACAGGTTATGTTCCTGTCGACGAGTACAGTGCAGACCCGACAGCAGATCCGATGAAGGAACTCAAAATCGGCGACGAGATCAAGCTCATTATCATGAAGACAAACGACCAGGAAGGCACAGTTATGCTTTCCAAGAAGAGATACGACGCTCAGGGCGCTTGGGAAAAGATCGAAGCTGCCAAGGAGAACGACGAGGTCGTTACAGGTACAGTTACAGACGTTGTCAAGGGCGGCGTTATCGTAATCGTAAACGGCGTAAGAGTATTCGTTCCGGCATCTCTTGCCACAGCTTCAAGAGGAGATTCTCTTGACGATCTTCTCAAGACAAAGGTTGACCTCAAGATTATCGAGGTTAAGTCGGAGCGCGGCCGCAAGAAGGCTATTGGCTCAATCAAGGCTGTTATCAGAGAGGCTCGCAAGGCCGCTGAAGAAGCTTTCTGGGCACAGGCAGAAGAGGGACAGGTTTACCACGGTGTGGTTAAGTCACTCACAAACTACGGCGCATTCGTTGATATCGGCGGCGTAGACGGAATGGTACATATTTCCGAGATGTCTTGGAAGAGAATCAAGCATCCTTCAGAGGTTCTTTCCGTCGGTCAGGAGATTGAGGTTTATATCAAGAGCCTTGATAAGGAGAACAAGAAGATTTCTCTCGGCTACAAGAAGGCTGAGGATAATCCTTGGGAGATCCTTCGTCGTGACTATCCCGTTGATACAGTTATCGATTCAGAGATCGTCGGTCTCACATCATTCGGTGCATTCGCAACCGTTATCCCGGGTATCGACGGACTTATCCACATTTCTCAGATTGCAGACCAGAGAATCGGCAAGCCGGCCGATGTTCTTAAGATCGGCGAGAAGGTTAAGTGCAAGATCACCGCTATCGACTTTGATAAGAGCCGTGTAAGCCTTTCAATCCGTGCACTTCTTCCTAAGGCCGACGAGGCTGCTGAGGATGCAGCAGAGGAAGCTCCGGCAGAGGAAGCGGCAGAAGCTCCTGTTGAGGAATAATTCAATCATAATCAACACTCCGAAAAGCTTAAATGCCTTTCGGGGTGTTTTTTATTTTAATATGTTTTGATGCAACGAGATTCATGAAATGCATAATTCGTAGGGTGTCTCGCTCATTCTTTTAGGCAATGTCATTAACTAAAGAAAATATGTGTTTCGCACTATGATAACAACAGCCGGCTTTGGCGTCAGGATATGATCATCATGTTATGAATTATGTTCTTTATTCTCGTTTTATCGTAGAGGTCGATGCCCACATCGACCAATTTTTGCAAAAAGCCTTAAGTTAATTACATTGCCTTTTAGGGGAGCGTAAAAGATCTGATGAAGTTGATTTATGGAATAAACAAAAAAGATTTTTTGACATGTGAAGACTAAAGGATTATAATTATTCCGAGGTGGTATGATGGACAAGGTGTCGGTACATGTTGAGCATCCGTTTGACCCTGTATGGAACAGCGAAAGCAAAATATTGATTTTAGGCAGCTTCCCGTCGGTCAAGAGCAGGGAGCAGATGTTCTTTTACGGTCACCCGAGGAACAGATTTTGGACGGTAATCTCAACGCTTCTCGGCATTGAAACGCCTGTAACTACAGAAGAAAAGAGAGCCATGCTTTTGAATAATCGTATTGCACTTTGGGATGTTATCGCTTCGTGCGATATATACGGCTCGGCGGACAGCTCGATAAAAAACGCTGTGCCGAACGATATCGGATTTATCATAGAAAACAGCAAGGTCAGGCACATTTTTACTAACGGTACAACCGCCGATAAGCTCTATAAAAAGTACATTTTGCCCGCAACGGGAATCGAAGCAGTGCGACTGCCGTCAACAAGCCCTGCCAATGCTGCAAAAAGCGTTGAAGAACTTACGAAAGAATGGGCAATTACGGTTGACAGCTTATAGCTCGGTGTGATAAAATTTATCAGATAAAGTTTTTAATTGTATTCATTTGAAAGGTTATGGTTACAAATGAGTTTTAAAAATATCGTTGATATGCACGCACACACGATTCATTCCTTTGACGGTCACTATTCCGTCGATGAGATGATTGAAAGCTCGATTGAAAAGGGCATAAAAATCGTTGCATTCACGGATCACGTTGAGATGGATCTGTTCCGTCAGAATCATTTTGACAAGACTGCCGACGAATCCTTTGCCGATATTTTGAGGGCCAAGGAGCAGTACAAGGACAGAATCGAGGTTTGCGTTGGCGTTGAGATGGGAGAGCCGACATATGACCTTGCAGAGAGCGAGGCTCTCATCGCTTCCAAGGATTATGATATTGTGATCGGCTCGATTCACAATCTAAGAAAAACTCCCGATTTCTGCGAGCTGGATTATAACAAGGACAATGTTTATTCGCTTCTCGACGATTATTTCCGTGAGATGAAAATGCTTGCCGAGTGGGGCAAATTCGATACGTTCGCTCACCTTACATATCCCTTGCGCTATATAGTCGGCGAGCACCATATCGACGTTGATATGACAAGATATCAAAAGGACATTGATGAGATTTTCTCACTGCTTACAGAAAAGGACAAGCCGCTTGAAATTAACACTTCCGGCCTCAGACAGCCTATCGGCAGAACTTTGCCCGACGAGAGCTATGTTCGCCGCTTCAAGGAACTCGGCGGAAAGCATGTGACGGTCGGTTCGGATTCACATTTTGTTGAGCACATGGGTGCAGGAATCGAGCAGGGTATGCAGATTGCAAAGAACTGCGGCTTTGACAGCGTGCTGATTTTCAGACACAGACAGCCTGTCGAAATTCCGATAGAATAAGGAGGCCTCCCAATGGAATATGATTCCTTCAGCGAAGGCATTGAGCTTGGCGGACTGAGGACGAAGAACGAGATAAAAATTCTCATCGGGTATCTTCTCAGCCGTCTTGATACACCGCTTACGAGAGAGCAGCTTGACGAGGTAATATGCGGCGAAGAGCTTGCAAATTATTTTGAAATGAGTCAGGCACTCAGCGAGCTTGCCGATAACGGCAACGTGATTATAAAAGAAAATGAGCTGATTATTACCGATAAAGGCAAGAAGAATTCGGAGACATTGGAGCATGATATCCCGTTTACGGTGAGGGAAAAGGCTTTTAACGCCGCTGTCAGACTTCAGACGAGGCTGAGACGTGAGCGTGAAAATAAAATTCAGATCGACAGGGTGGAGAAGGGATGCAATGTGACCCTTTCCGTGGTTGATGCGGACGACGAGATAATGAGCGTCAAGCTCTTTGTTGCCGACTATGACCAGGCACTTGCCGTCAAGGAAAGATTCCTTGAGGACCCTGTCAGGGTTTATTCAAATATCGTCGCCTTACTTTTGGCGTAACGTAAAACGGAGGTTTAATATGGCAAAATATGCAATCGGTGTTGATTTCGGTACTCTTTCGGGCAGAGCACTGCTCGTTGACGTCAAAACAGGTGAGGAGCTTGCAACCTCGGTTCTCGATTATCCTCATTCCGTTATGGACGAAGAGCTTCCGAGCGGCAAAAAGCTCGGAGCTGACTGGGCACTTCAGGACCCTCAGGACTATCTCGACGTGCTCAAAACAACTATTCCCGATGTTATAAAAAAGAGCGGAGTAAATGCGGAGGACATTATCGGTCTCGGACTTGATTTCACCGCATGTACGGTTATGCCGGTCAAGAAGGACGGTACGCCGCTTTGCTTCATTGATAAATTCAAGGACGAGCCGCACGCTTATGTTAAGCTTTGGAAGCATCATGCGGCGCAGGCTCAGGCAACGAAGCTCAATGAAATTGCCGAAAAGATGAATCAGGATTGGCTCAAGCTCTACGGCGGAAAGATTTCCTCGGAGTGGGCTATCCCGAAGCTTTGGCAGATTCTTGACGAGGCTCCCGAGATTTACGACGAGGCAGATCGCTTTATCGAAGCCTCCGACTGGGTTGTTTGGCAGATGTGCGGCCATGAGATCCGCAACTCCTGCTGTGCAGGCTACAAGGGTATGTGGAACAAGAAGAACGGATATCCGTCTGATGAGTTCTTCAAGGCACTTGACCCGAGAATGGAGCATGTTATCGACGAGAAATTCTCAAGAGATATTCTTCCCCTCGGCTCAAAGGCAGGCGAGGTCACAGCCGAGTTTGCCGCAATGACGGGACTCAAGGAGGGTACGGCTGTCGCAGTTCCTATTATTGACGCTCACGTTTTTGTTCCTGCCGTAGGTATCACGAAGCCGGGCGAAATGCTCGCTATCATGGGTACTTCAACCTGTCATATGCTCCTGAGCGAGGAGGAAATTCCCGTTCCGGGCATCAGCGGCGTTGTTGCCGACGGTATTCTCCCGGGTCTTTACGCTTATGAAGCCGGTCAATGCTGTGTAGGCGACCACTTCCAGTGGTTCATTGATAACTGCCTGCCCAAGAGCTACTATGATGAGGCTGAGAAGCAGGGGGTTAATATACATAAATTCCTCCGCCAAAAGTGCGAGCGGAAGAAGCCGGGCGAGAGCGGACTGGTTGCGCTTGACTGGTGGAACGGCGTCCGTTCGGTGCTTGTTGACGCCGACCTTTCGGGTATGATGCTCGGAATGACACTCAGAACAAAGCCCGAGGATATTTACAGAGCCTTGATTGAAGCGACGGCTTACGGTACAAGAATGATCATTGATGTTTTCCGTGAGAACGGTGTTGACGTTAACTCCTTCTATGCCGCAGGCGGTATCAGTCAAAAGGATCCGATGACTATGCAGATTTATGCCGACGTTATCAATATGCCGATCAAGATCGCCGACTGTGAGCAGGGCGGTGCACTCGGCAGTGCAATCTACGGCGCATGTGCCGCAGGCGCTCAGAAGGGCGGCTACGACAGCCTTTATGACGGTGCTGCTGCTCTCGGCAAGGTCAAGGATAAGGTTTACTATCCGATTCCGGAGAATGTCGAGCTTTACAACAAGCTCTTTGCCGAGTATAAGATTCTTCACGATTATTTCGGCAGGGGAGAAAACAACGTTATGAAGCGTCTTAAGGAGCTTAAAAAATCCTGATTGACAACGCTTTTTTACAGTGATAATATAATTTGAATTTTAAATATAGGAGCCTTTAAAATGAGTATTTTAGATCTTGAAGTAATCAAAAAATTTTCACTTACCTGCAATGACGGCTATGAGCAGGGCTGGCATGAGGGTAACGGCGGAAACCTTTCCTACCGTATGACAGCCGAAGAGGTTGAGGCTTGCAAGCCTTACTTTACATATGACAGACCGTGGGTCGACCTCGGTGTTCAGGCGGATAACCTCAAAAACGAGTATTTCATGGTAACCGGCACAGGCAAGTTCTTCCAGAATGTTAAGAGAGATCCGGCCGCAAATATGTGTATCCTTGAAATCAACGACGCAGGCGACGGCTACAGAATCGTATGGGGCCTTGTCAACGGCGGCGGCCCGACGAGCGAATTCCCGACCCATTTCATGAACCACAGTGTTCGTGTTGCGGCAACGGACGGAGCTTGCAGAGTTATCTATCATGCTCACCCGGTTAATATTATCGCTCTTACCTTCATTCTTCCGCTCACCTCAGAGGCTTTCTCAAGAGTTCTTTGGGAGAGCATGACCGAATGCCCGATCGTTTTCCCGAACGGCGTCGGCGTTGTTGAATGGATGATTCCGGGCGGAGCCGAGATTGCTCACAAGACCTGCGAGCTTCAGAAGAAGTATGACGCTATCGTTTGGGCACACCACGGACTTTTTGTATCGGGCAATACCTTTGATGCCGCTTTCGGCCTTATGCACACGATCGAGAAGTCAGCCGAAATCTATTGCAGGGTTCTCAGCACGGGCAAGCCGATCGCTCAGACAATTCCCGATGAGGGACTTATCAACGCCGCAACAGCTTACGGAAAGAAGCTCAATGCGGAGCTTTTGAAGTAATTACATCTTGTAATGTAAACATTACAACTTGTCTGTTTACAAATCGACAAAAGTCTACTATAATAACTGCAATATTTGAAATGCGTTGAAGATATTAAGCGTTATATTTCTGATTTCAGAGAGTCGGCGGCAGGTGTGAGCCGATATGGAAATTTAATTGCTGTCTCGTATCCGAGCAGAGCTCCCCAACCGTTTTTACTGTATAAGGAGTTACGGCAAGCACCGTTATCACAGCTTAGGATTTGCCAGAATCCGAAGAGGCCGTTTAGGCAATGCGGGTGGTACCGCGGTAAACATGTTTTATCGTCCCGGAAGTTTGAATACTTCCGGGACTTTGTTTTTTATATGGCGATGCCGCATAAATTACGGTATTGTAATACATAACCGAAAAGGAGAATCGTTATGAGAAAGGTTATTTTATCCGATGTGACACTCAGAGAAAGTGAGTCATCAGCCAGCCATTCCTTAAGCTTTAAGGAGAAGATCGAAATTGCAAAGCAGATGGACAAGCTGCACTGCGATATTATCGAGATGCCGAAAATTAAGAACACCTCAACGGATGTTCTTCTTATAAAAACAATCGCTTCGCTCATGAAACATTCGGAAATTGCCGTTGATGCAGGTTACGATGCGGCAAGTGTCGAAACGGCTTATAACTGCGCAAAGGGTGCAAAGAAATTTTCTCTTAAGGTTTCTCTTCCGATGTCGGCCGTTCAAATGGAGTTCAAGTGCGGCAAGAAGCCGCCGGTTGTTATGAGCATGGTAACGGAGCTCATCACCGAGTGCAAAAAGTACACCGATAATATTGAGTTTGCAGCCGAGGACGCCGTAAGAGCCGAAAGACCGTTCCTTTATCAGGCAATCGGCGACGCTGTCAAGGCAGGTGCAACAAGGGTTACGGTTTGCGATTCCGAGGGCACGATGTTTCCGTCGGAGTTCAGCGGATTTATCTCTGATATTTTTGAGAATGTTCCGTCGGCCAAGGATGTCACTCTCGGCGTTGAGGTCGTTGACTCAATGAATATGGCTTCGGCTTCCGCTTTCGCAGCAATCGAAGCAGGTGCATCACAGGTCAAGGTTACGGCCGATAACTTCAATTTCCCGACGGTTGAAAAAATCATGAAGATATTCACCCTCAGAGGTGATTCGATTAAGGTTTCGAGCAAGATCAGAACGACCGAGATTCAGCGAGTGACCGGTCAGATCAAGAGAATGCTTAACACCTCCAAGAGCGAGAACACTCCCTTTGAAACAGGCGTAAATGAGGAAGGCGAGAATCTTACTCTTGATAAGAATGATACAATCGCAACCGTTATCAAAGCCGTTAAGAAGATAGGCTACGACCTTTCCCCCGAGGACAACGCAAACGTTTACGAGGCCTTCAAGCGTGTTGCTATCAAGAAGGATTTCGTCGGTACAAAGGAGCTTGAAGCTATTATCGCTTCCTCAGCCTTGCAGGTTCCGTCGATCTATTCAATCGACAGCTATGTTATCAACAGCGGTAACATCATCACCGCAACGGCTAACATCAAGCTTATCAAGGACGGTACGGCAATCAGCGGCGTAAGCGTCGGCGACGGCCCGATCGATGCTGCATTCCTCGCAATTGAGCAGATTATCGGTCATCACTATGAGCTTGATGATTTCCAGATCAAGGCGGTTACAGAGGGACGTGAGGCCATGGGTCATGCACTCGTTAAGCTCAGAAGCTCGACCGGCAAGCTCTATTCGGGAACCGGTATTTCAACTGACATCATCGGCGCAAGTATCCGTGCATACGTCAGCGCACTGAACAAGATAGCATACGAGGAGGGTTAATTGTGAAATTAGCTTTTTCTACAAAATTCCATAAAAGCAAGAGCTTTGACGATTTTCTTAACATGGCTGATGAGCTGAGATACGCCGGAATCGAAATTCACGATTTCCGTGATCCGATGTTCTCGGGCAGAACTTCACCGTTCAATCCCGATATGGCTTCGGCCACCAAAAGGAAGCTAATCAATTCAAAGAAGAGTATTGTTTGCATAAACTCAAACTGCAATGCGGCCGACACCTCGGACGGAAATGTTGAAAAAATGAATTCGGCAATCGCCGTTGCAAGCAACATCAACGTTCCCTATGTTAAGCTTTATGCCGAGGGCGGCGAGGACGCTTACGACAAGGCTATAGAGTTCATTGGCAAGGCTATCGCAGAGGGCGAAAAGCACAATGTAATTGTTCTTGTTGAAACGACGGGTATTTTTGCCGACACAACAAGACTTTGCGACTTGATGAACTACTTCGCAAGCGACTTTATCGGTGCGGACTGGAACATGTACGAAACATACTTCGTCGGCGGTGAGGATTCGGAAAAAACGATTACCAACCTCGGTGCATATGTTAAGCTCGTTCACCTGACCGACGCAAAGAAAGCAGGGGAGCATACCCTCATCGGCGAGGGCACAATGCCTATCAAGGATATGATGAATGCTCTTCGCTCTATTAATTACAACGGCTTTGTCTGCGTTGAATGGAATCCCGAGTGGTTTGAATCGATTGAAGATCTTGAAATCATTCTGACCCATTACGAGAGCTTCATGGAGACCGTTGAGGACGAAACAAACAAGAAGAAATACTACTACAACAAGACACATACCGGTAAATTTGTATGGAAAAAAGAGGAGCTTATTGAGGAGACATTTTCGCAGGTTCTTGACAGAATGGTTGAGGAGTTCCCCGATCAGCTTGCTTTTAAATACACAACGCTTGATTACACAAGAACATATGCACAGTTCCGTGATGACGTTGATACCTTCGCAAGAGCACTTATCGCAATGGGCGTAAAAGCAGGCTCTCATGTTGCCGTTTGGGCGACGAATGTTCCGCAGTGGTACATCTCATTCTGGGCAACGACCAAAATCGGCGCAGTTCTTGTTACGATGAACACAGCCTATAAAATCCATGAGGCCGAGTACCTGCTCAGACAGTCCGATGCCCATACGCTTATCATGATCAAGGGCTACAGGGACTCGCACTATGACGAGATTATGGCTGAGCTTTGCCCCGAGCTGGAGCACACCAAGAGCGGCGAAAAGCTCCACGCAAAGAGACTGCCGTTTTTGAGAAATATTGTAACTGTCGGTTATGAGCAGCAGGGATGCATGACATGGGAGCAGGCGGTTGACAAGTCAAGCGAGGTTCCCGTTGAGGAGGTCTACAGAATGGCTTCTCTCGTCAGAAAGGACGACGTTTGCAACATGCAGTATACCTCGGGCACAACAGGTTTTCCCAAGGGCGTTATGCTGACCCACTACAACGTCGTAAATAACGGCAAGTGCATCGGCGACAGAATGGACCTTTCAACGGCGGACAGAATGATGATTCATGTTCCGATGTTCCATTGCTTCGGCATGGTTCTTGCGATGACGGCAATCATGACCCACGGCGGAACCGCACTTCCTTTGCCTTATTTCTCACCGAAATCATCGCTTGCATGTATCAATTCCGAGCGTATAACGGCTTTCCACGGCGTTCCGACAATGTTTATTGCGATGCTCCAGCACCCAGACTTTGAAAAGACGGATTTTTCATACATGAGAACCGGTATCATGGCAGGCTCACCGTGTCCTATCTCAAAGATGCGTGAGGTTGTCGATAAGATGCACATGAGCGAAATCACCATTGTTTACGGTCAGACGGAATCCTCACCCGGCTGCACAATGAGCAGCACGGATGATCCCTTGGAGGATCGTGTTGCGACAGTCGGACATCCGCTTCCGAAAATCGAATGTAAAATTGTTGACCCGGATACGGGACTTGAATGTCCCGACAATGTAACCGGTGAGTTCGTTGCCCGCGGCTACAACATCATGAAGGGCTATTACAAAATGCCGAAGGCTACGGCAAGTGCAATCGACAAGGACGGCTGGCTTCACACCGGTGACCTTGCATGCCGCACTCCCGAGGGCAATTTCAGAATCACAGGCAGACTTAAGGATATGATCATCCGTGGCGGCGAAAATATCTACCCCAAGGAGATTGAGGAGTTTATCTATACTCATCCGAAGGTCAAGGACGTTCAGGTTATCGGCGTTCCCGATGAGGGACTCGGTGAGGAGATCATGGCCTGTATTATCCTCAAGGAGGGCGAGACCATGACCGAGCAGGAGATGAAGGACTACGTTCTTTCGCACATGGCGAAGCACAAGGTGCCGAAGTATATTGACTTTGTAACCGAGTTTCCGATGAATGTTGCCGGTAAGATTTTGAAATACAAGATGCGTGAGGACGCTATCAAGAAATACGGCCTTCAGAAGGCAGATTCTGTTGTAACGGCATAACATTACGAAATGTAATGATGACATTACAAAGAATCTCTTGAAAAATCAAAAAAAGTATCTTATAATGTACCGCAACAGGTACAAATAACCTGTTGAAACAAAGGCTGTGACGAAGACGGTTGCGTTTATGTCCTTTCAGAGAGTCGGTGTTTGGTGCGAGCCGATAGCGATATGAATGTAAAACCCATCACTTCCGAGCCGGAGAGATGAAACAACAGTAGTTTCTCCCGTGACAACTGCGTCAGTGTTGAGGGATTGTCAGATCCTGCAGAGAGGCGAGAAGCAATAGCAGATCGCAATTTGAGTGGTACCGCGGATTATCAAATCCGTCTCAAAGTTCTAAAGACTTTGGGACGGATTTTTTGTTTTATTCTAAATCCGGTGCCGGTACATTACGGAGGTAAAAATTATGTCAAATCAAACAGAAACAAACCAGCTTTATGAAGTGGCGGAACGAATCCACGAAATGAGAGACATATGTGCCTTTACCGTTGAACAGATGGCGGAAAAGACCGAGGTCTCTGTTGAAACCTACAGACTTTATGAGAGCGGAACGGTAGATCTCCCGTTCACATTTATTCACAAATGTGCGCTTGCGTTTGACATCGGCATTACGGATCTTCTTGAAGGTCACAGCGCCGTACTTTCATCTTATACCGTTACAAGAAAGGGAAAGGGTCAGGTTACCGCCAGTGAAAACGGAATCGAGATTCAGAACCTTGCGCCGAAATTTAGGAAAAAGCTCTCCGAACCGTACTGGGTTAGATATGAGTATGATGCAGAGCTTGAAAATAAACCGATTCACACTACAACTCACAGCGGTCAGGAATTTGACCTCGTTATCAGCGGTACTCTTAAGGTAAGAGTCGGCAATCATGAAGAGATCCTTCACGAGGGCGACAGCATTTACTATAATTCGTCAACACCTCACGGAATGATAGCTATTGACGGCAGAGACTGTCTTTTCCTTGCAATGGTTATGGCAAGTGACGAGCCTGTTCAGAATATTTTGCATGAAAGAGCTGTTATGGGTGTCAAGGCTAAAGGCAGCTACGTTTGCGAGAAGTTCATCGATGCAACAGAGGACGAGAACGGAAACCTTGTTTCCATCGACTTCAACCATGAGGATGAATTCAACTTTGCCTTTGATATCGTTGATAAGATTGCAAAGAAATCACCAGACAAGCGTGCGCTTGTTCACGTTGACCGTGACAAGACGGAGCGTGTATTCACATTCAAGGATGTCAAGGAGCATTCGGCTCAGGCGGCTAACTACTTCAAGTCGCTCGGCATCAAGAAGGGCGACAGAGTTATGCTTGTCCTTAAGCGTCACTACCAGTTCTGGTTTGCTATCCTCGGCCTTCACAAGATCGGTGCAATCGCAATTCCGGCAACAAATCTTCTTGTTGATCATGACTTTGAGTACAGATTTGAAGCTGCAGGCGTAACCTCGATCCTTTGCACAGCCGACGGAGACACGGCTCATCAGGTCGATATCGCCGATTCAAAGACACATACTCTCGTAAACAAGATCATCGTCGGCGGCGAGCGTGAAGGCTGGCACAACTTCGACAGCGAATATTGCCTGTTCTCAAGACGCTACAGACGTGAGGAGGACGCACCGTGCGGAAATGACCCGATGCTCATGTTCTTCACTTCTGGCACAACGGGTTATCCGAAAATCGCAACTCATTCCTACAAATATCCGCTCGGTCATTATATCACAGCTAAATATTGGCACTGCGTAAGCAAGGACGGACTCCATCTTACAATTTCCGACACCGGCTGGGGCAAGGCTCTTTGGGGCAAGCTCTACGGACAGTGGCTCTGCGAGGGTGCCGTATTTGTATATAACTTCGATCGCTTCGACGCATCGGATATTCTTCCGATGTTCGCAAAATACCATATAACCACATTCTGTGCACCTCCGACGATGTACAGAATGATGATCAAAGAGGATCTCGGAAAGTACGATCTTTCCTCTATCCGTCACGCAACAACAGCAGGTGAGGCTCTCAACCCCGAGGTATTCCGTCAGTTCTACAATGCTACGGGACTTGAGCTTATGGAGGGCTTCGGCCAGACGGAAATGACTCTCGGAATCGCAACCCTCACGGGTATGACTCCGAAGCCGGGCTCAATGGGCAAGCCGACACCGCTCTATGATATCAAAATCCTCCGTCCCGACGGAACGGAAGCGGATCTCGGTGAAACCGGTGAAATCTGCGTTAATACCTCCGAAAGGGTACCGTGCGGTATCTTCCTCGGCTACTACAGGAATCAGGAAAAAACCGACGAGGTTTGGCACGACGGTGTTTATCACACAGGCGATATCGCATGGCGAGATGAGGACGGTTATTTCTGGTATGTCGGCCGTATCGACGACGTTATCAAGTCGTCCGGCTACCGTATCGGACCGTTCGAGATCGAAAATGTTATCATGGAGCTTCCTTATGTTCTTGAGTGCGGCGTTTCCGCTGCTCCCGACGATGTAAGAGGACAGGTAGTTAAGGCATCAATCGTTCTTACCAAGGGCACAGAACCTACCGAGGAGCTCAAGAAAGAGATTCAGAACTACGTCAAGAAGCATACGGCTCCTTACAAGTATCCGAGAATCGTTGTATTCAAGGATGAATTACCGAAGACTATAAGCGGCAAGATCATCCGTAACCAACTGTAAAATTGCCCATGGCACGCCGATTTCGGCGTTGACAGGCCTAGCAATACACATAGTATTGCGTTGGCCTGTCGCCTTGAACTTGACGCACCCTGAACGATTTGATTTAAGGTGTGGCACGCCGATTCGGTGGTTGGCAGGTTTGGCAATACACACAGTATTCCGTCGGCGTGTTGCTTTAAGCTTCTTTACGATATTTTATCATTTAATCATAAAACTTTCCGAGGTGAAAATATGAAGCGCATAACACTTTTTGCCGGTCATTACGGCAGCGGAAAAACGAATATTGCCGTCAATTATGCCTTTAAGCTGAGACAGCAGGGTCTTGAAGTGGCGGTTGCCGATCTTGATATCGTTAATCCCTATTTCAGAACCAAGGACAGCGAAAAGGAGCTTAAAGAGGCCGGAATCAGGCTTATATGCTCTGAATTTGCAAGCTCGAATGTCGATCTTCCGTCGCTGCCGCAGGATATTTATTCCGTCATTGACGACCGTTCCGAATACGCCGTTATGGATATCGGCGGCGATGACAGAGGTGCATATGCACTCGGCCGCTATTCGGAAAGCATAGTTCGTGAAAACGACTATGAAATGTACCTTGTAATAAACATGTACAGACCTCTGACGAGGGACGCTTACAGTACCCTTGAGGTCATGAACGAAATCGAAAAAGCCGCTTCAATGAAATTCACGGCTATAATTAATAACTCAAATCTCGGCGAGGAGACGACCTCTCAGGACGTTCTCGGTTCGCTTAAGTATGCTGACGAGGTTTCAAAGCTTACGGGGCTTCCCGTTGCGATGACGACCGTTAAGAAAACACTTTATAAAGAACTGTACGGAAAAGTGGACAATTTGCTGCCGCTTACCTTACAGGAGAAAATAAATTAGGAGGAAAGTCAAATGGCTAAAGTAACATTCAAAACAGACCTTTGTAAGGGCTGCGGACTTTGCGTGAATGCTTGTCCCAAGGGAATAGTTCATTTGTCAGAGACGACGCTGAACAACAAGGGACATCATCCCGCATTTGTGACGGATCAGGAAAAGTGTATCGGATGCGCCTTTTGCGCAACAATGTGTCCCGATTGTGTAATTACGGTAGAGAGGTGAAGAAAATGTCAGATAAAGTTCTTATGAAAGGTAACGAAGCAATCGCCGAAGCCGCTATCAGAGCAGGCTGCCGTCATTACTTCGGTTATCCCATAACTCCGCAGACAGAGGTTGCCGCTTATATGTCAAAGCGTATGCCGAAGATCGGCGGAACATTCCTCCAGGCGGAGAGCGAAATCGCCGCAATCAACATGGTTATCGGCGTATCATCAACAGGCAAGAGGGTTATGACCTCTTCTTCCAGCCCGGGAGTTTCACTTAAGAGTGAGGGTATTTCCTATCTCGCAGGCTGTGACCTTCCGGCACTCGTTGTCAACGTTCAGCGTGGCGGCCCGGGACTTGGCGGAATTCAGCCGTCACAGTCTGATTATTGGCAGTCCACAAAGGGCGGCGGACACGGCGATTACCACAATATCGTCCTTGCTCCGGCTTCCGTTCAGGAGATGGCAAGCCTCACTGTCAAGGGATTTGAACTTGCGGATAAATACAGAATGGTTGCAATGATCCTTGCCGACGGCACAATGGGTCAGATGATGGAGCCTGTTTCTCTTAACGTTGCCGAGGTCACTCCGGTTGAAAAGCCGTGGGCACTCACAGGTACAAAGTGCGAGAGAGAGCACAATATAGTCAATTCGCTTTACCTCAAACCCGAGGAGCTTGAAATAAAGAACTTTGAGAGATATCAGAAGTACAAGACGATTGAAGAAAACGAAACGATGTACGAAGAATATCTCATGGAAGACGCCGAGGTTTGCGTTGTTGCATTCGGAATCACCGCCCGTGTTGCGAAGAATGCAGTTAATGAGGCTCGCAAGAGAGGCATCAAGGTCGGCATGATAAGACCGATCACGCTTTGGCCGTTCCCGACAAAGCCGCTCAAGGCTGCAGCCGAGAAGTGCAAGAGATTTATCACAGTTGAAATGAACATGGGTCAGATGATTGACGATGTAAGACTTGCAATCGACTGCAAGAGACCTGTTGACCTTTGCAACCGTGTCGGCGGAATGATCCCGACTCCCGAAGATGTTCTTTCGGCTATCATGTCAAACGGAGGTGCAGAATAATGTCAGTTGTATTTGAAAAACCGAAATCATTGACAGACGCAACGCTTCACTATTGCCCGGGCTGTACTCACGGTATTATTCACCGTCTTGTTGCCGAGGTAATCGATGAGCTCGGCATAGAGGGCGATACAATCGGTGTCGCATCGGTCGGCTGCTCTGTTATGGCATATAACTATTTCACATGTGACTTTGTTCAGGCGGCTCACGGACGTGCTCCCGCCGTTGCAACAGGAGTTAAGAGAAGCGACCCGTCAAAGATCGTGTTTACATATCAGGGCGACGGCGACCTTGCCGCTATCGGTACTGCCGAGACGGTTCATGCAGCCGCAAGACGAGAGAACATCACCGTTATTTTCGTCAACAACGCTATCTACGGTATGACAGGCGGCCAGATGGCTCCGACAACTCTTCCCGGTCAGGTTACTCAGACCTCTCCCTACGGCAGAGACGTTAACACGGTCGGCTATCCCGTTAAGGTATGTGAGCTTCTTTCAAATGTTGACGGTGCGGCTTATCTTGAGAGAGTTGCAGTCAACAATGTTAAGAATGTCAAAAACGCAAAGAAGGCTATCAAAAAGGCTTTCAAGAATCAGATAGAGGGCAAGGGCTTCTCTCTTGTTGAGGTTATTTCAACCTGCCCGACAAACTGGGGCATGACTCCGCAGAAGGCTCTTGACTGGGCTGAGGAGAACATGATTCCTTACTATCCTCTCGGCGTTTATAAGGATATCTATGCAAAGGAGGAAGAAAAATGAGCAACACTTGCAGAATGTTATTTGCAGGCTTCGGCGGACAGGGTATTCTGTTCGCAGGCAAATTCCTTGCATATAAAGGACTTATCGAGGGCAAACAGGTAAGCTGGCTTCCGTCCTACGGCCCCGAAATGAGAGGCGGTACGGCTAACTGCTCCGTAATCATCAGCGACGAGCCGATAGGCTCTCCGATTGTTGACAAGCCGGACGTACTTGTTGCAATGAATCTTCCGTCACTTGAAAAATATGAAAACGAAGTGGTCAGCGGTGGAAAGATTTTTGTCGATTCTACAATGATTGACAAAAAGGTTGACAGAACAGATGTAGATGTATATTATATACCTGCAACCAAGATGGCGAACGATAACGGAACACCGACTCTTGCCAACATGATTATCACCGGCAAGATTCTCAGAGAAGTGCCGCAGTTCTCGATTGATTTCACCGACGACGCACTCAAAAAGGTCGTTTCCGCCCGTCACCTTGATCTCCTTGATGTTAACAAGGGTGCTGTCAAGGCAGGCTATGACTATGAATAATAAGATGAGAGTTTCTTGCATTCAGCTTGATATGAAGCTTGGCGACGTTGAGTATAACTACGCCGAAGCTCTCAGGCTTATAAGGGAGACGGTAAAAGAAGAAAAATCCGACGTTGTTGTTCTCCCCGAGACGTGGACAACCGGCTTCTATCCGAAAGAGAACCTTGCAAGCTATTGCGACAGGGACGGCGAGAGGGCAAAAAAGACTTTTTCCGATTTGGCAAAGGAGCTTAATGTCAATATCGTTGCCGGCAGTATTGCCAATGAGAAGAACGGTGAAATTTACAACACGGCGTTTGTTTTCAACCGTGAGGGCGAGGTTGTTGCGGAATATGACAAGACGCATCTCTTCACTCCTATGGACGAGCACAAGTTCTTCAGCTTCGGCAAAAATCTTGTGACCTTCGAGCTTGACGGACATAAGTGCGGAATTGTAATCTGCTACGATATCCGCTTTTGCGAGCTTGTCCGAAGTCTTGCACTGAGGGGTATTGACATGCTCTTTATGGTGTCGCAGTGGCCGCTTGTGAGAACATCTCACATTGTTACGCTGACAAAGGCGAGAGCGATTGAAAATCAGATGTTCGTTGTCTGCTGTAATTCCTGCGGCAAAACACCCGACGCTGTTTTCGGCGGTCATTCGCAGATAATCGATCCGTGGGGCGAGGTGCTCGAGGCGGCAGGCGAGAAGCAGGAGGTTATAACGGCCGACTGTGATTTCGGAACAATTAAGGATATAAGAAATTCGATCAATGTTTTCAACGACAGAAAACCCGATCTCTACGAATTATAATAATGCTTTGAAAGGAGCGATAGAAATGTATACATTTCCAGTAACAAGAACTACACACCCAAAGGAGAAGCCGGATCAGAAAAAGCTCGGCTTCGGTAAGTATTTCACAGATCATATGTTTATGATCGACTATGATGAGGGTCAGGGTTGGCACGACGGAAGAATTGTTCCGCATGAGCCGATTGCCATTGAGCCTGCATCATGCGTGCTCCACTATGCTCAGATGATGTTCGAGGGCATGAAGGCATATAAAACTCCGTCGGGCGACATTCAGCTTTTCAGACCCGATCAGAACTTTGAGCGAATGAACAGAACCAATGACCGTATGTGTATCCCTCATATGGAAAAGGATATCTTCTTTGACGCAATCAACCAGCTTATCTCTGTTGATAAGGATTGGGTTCCCTCCGAGCCGGGTACAGCTCTTTATATAAGACCGTTCATCTTCGGCGATGAGGTTTCATTCAGCGTTCTTCCCGCAAAGCATTATCGCTTTATTATCATTCTTTGTCCGGTTGGTTCCTACTATGCCGCAAACGACGGCGGACTTCACACAACCAGAATTTATGTCGAGGACGAGTTTATCCGTGCGGCTGTCGGCGGTACAGGCTTCGCAAAGTGCGGCGGTAACTATGCAGGCGGCATGAAGGCTTCGGCAAAGGCTATGGAGCATGACTGCAAGGACGTTCTTTGGCTTGACGCAGCAGAGCACAAGTACGTTGAGGAGATCGGTACCTCAAACGCATTCTTCGTAATCGGTGACGAGGTTATCACAGCTCCGCTTATGGGTACGATTCTTCCCGGTATCACAAGAAAATCCGTTATTGAGCTTCTCAAGAAGTGGGGAGTAAAGGTTTCCGAGAGACGTCTTTCAATCGACGATGTATGTGCCGCTTCAAAAGCAGGTACTCTTAAAGAGGTATTCGCAAGCGGTACGGCTGCCGTTATCTCTCCGATCGGCACTCTTTACTACATGGGTTCGGATTACAAGGTTGCCGACGGCAATGTAGGTCCTATCGCTCAGAAGCTTTATGACACGCTTTACGGTATGCAGACAGGTCACGTTAAGGATGACATGGGCTGGACATACAAGGTAAAGCTTAATTGATTCTTGATATAAAACGACGGAAATCGTTCATCGGTTTCCGTCATTTTTTTATTTTTGCCTCATATGCTTAGTAAGAACCGATTTATTACCGGAGGGGTTTAATGGGCAAATTGAAGAAGAAATTCAGCATGTTTAACTATACAAAGAAATGGACGTCGGTTATCCTGGTGTTTTGTCTGATATGGATTTCGGCGAGCTATATTCTTGCCGCATTTGGCAGAAGTGAGATTGCCGAAACACTCGGCGGAGCTGTGATCGATCTGACGAAAGCTATTTTTTGCACTTATATAGTCAGGGCTTTTTTTGATACATATTGCGAAAAGAATTATTATTTGAAAATGTACCGTGAATGCCACGGAAAAAATTCGGGAGCAGCCGAAAATGATACCGTAGATGTCAAGTGTGACGACGAAAAAGACGATTTATAAATTAGGATGAGAAAAATGGTAAAAAAAGCCAATTTGACAAATTTGCAATATGATATTGGGGTAAAATACCACAAAAGGTATCTTATTATGTCTAAATAACATATATATTGTGATGAAATTGCACTAAAAATTTGACAAGGCGTGTAAGGTATGATACCATGGATACAGTTAAAAAAACGGAAGTGAAGTAATGGCAGAGGAAAAGAAGGATTCTTGCTTAAATTGCAAATATTTTTCGGACGGATTGAGTGAAAAGGGCTATTGTAAGCTTTATCATCATAACATAACCATGCCGGAAAGAATTTGCAGCAGGTTTGAAAAAAAGGAAGAAAAACAAACCGCTTTGCAAAGCAATGAATGCAAGGATTGTTGCACAAAGACAGTGCAGAATAGGACGCTGTTTAATTATAAGGACAACAATCGATTGACGTATTTTATCGGCATAGTCTGCTCGTTTATTCTTATTGTTACACTTTTGCTGGTCGATATCGCTTTTGCTGTGGAGCTTCATCCTCACAAGATTGCGCTGCCGGTAAAAATCGGAACGCTTTCGGTTGTTATGGCTTCTTTCCTTTTCTTTGCATGGCACACGCTGATGCTTCTCAGAAAATACAGATGGATGTATATTCTTTATCTGATTGTTTCGCTTGTATTGGTGTTACTGATTTTTCTTGATTTCGGCAATGTATGGCTTACTTTAAACAGCTGGCTTAACGGAATAATTGATTATATTTTTTATGAATTGCATATGAGATAATTGAAAAAAATCAAAACGTCGGAGTTTTCCGGCGTTTTTTCTTTAAAAAATTTGAAAAAACTATTGGAAGATGACAATAAATATTGTATAATAAACCATGTATGGAACAAATATGCTTTACGGAGTGGTTTTATGGCGGCTAAATATACCATATCACTTAAAAAGATAATAGAGGTCATCGGATTTGATATCGAATATACACCCGTTGAACCGTCTGAGATTCTTGTTTCCTCCCTGGAAATTAACCGTCCCGGTCTGATGCTTTCGGGCTTTACAAAGTATTTTGACCCCGAGCGCATTCAGATCATGGGTGTTTCCGAGATCGAGTATCTTAATTCATTCAAGCCCGAGGACAGATACAGAAAAGTTAAGAGGCTTCTCTCAAAAAAGCCTGTTGCTATCATTTTGACACGAGGTCAGGACTATCACGACGACACGATTGAATTGGCGAAGAAATACGGCGTTGCACTTCTCAAAACGACGGACGGTACGTCGAGCTGTATGTCAACCTTGATATCGTATCTGAGCGTTGAGCTTGCACCGAGAATCACACGTCACGGCGTTTTTGTCGAGGTTTACGGCGAAGGTGTTCTTATAATGGGCGAGAGCGGCATGGGTAAGAGCGAAACAGCGCTTGAGCTTATCAAGAGAGGACACAGGCTTGTTGCCGACGATGCTGTTGAAATTCGAAAAGTCTCGCACAAAACGCTGGTCGGTTCGGCTCCCGAGAATATTCGACATTTTATCGAACTGAGGGGTGTCGGCGTTGTTAATGCAAGGCGACTGTTCGGTATCGGTTCGGTTAAGGTTTCAGAGAAGATAAACATGGTTATTCAGCTTGAACCATGGAACGCCGAGAAAAATTACGAGCGTCTCGGACTTGAAAATGAAACAATAGACATACTCGGAATTGAGGTGCCGATATGCGTTGTTCCCGTTACGCCGGGTCGTAACATTTCGATTATCATTGAAGCGGCGGCAATGAACAACAGACAGAAGAAAATGGGATATAACGCCGCAAAGCAGCTGCTCCACAACCTTGGCATGACAGATGATATCAAGGTTGAGGAAAATGAACTTGAAATCTGGCATAACTTTTAATAACGGAGGAATTTATAATGTACAAGGTTGGAGTTGACCTCGGCGGAACAAATATTGCCGTCGGAGTTGTAGACGAAAAATACAATATTATAGGAAAAGGCAAGGTTAAGACCAATGCACCACGTCCGGCAGAGGATATCTTTGCCGATATCAAAAAGGCCATCGACATTGCTGTTTCGGATGCAGGTCTTACTATGGATGATATCGAAAGCGTAGGCGTCGGAACTCCGGGCTCCGTTAATCAGGATACGGGTATAATTGAGTTTTCGAACAATCTCGCTTTTAACAATGTTCCGGCCAAAAAAATGCTTGAGGATCTCACGGGCAAACCGTGTTATTTTGAGAACGACGCAAATGCCGCCGCTCTCGGCGAGGCTTATGCAGGTGCGGGCAACGGTGCAAAGAACTTTGTTGCCGTTACACTCGGAACGGGTGTCGGAAGCGGAATTATCGTTGACGGCAAGGTTATCAGCGGTATGAACTTTACCGGCGGCGAAATGGGTCATACGGTTATAGTTGTTGACGGAATTCCATGCAACTGCGGACGTAACGGATGCTGGGAGAGCTACGCTTCGGCAACGGCTCTTATCGCTCAGACTAAGGCAAAGATGAAGGAATGTCCGGACAGCAAGATGTGGGAGCTTTGCGACGGTGATATCAACAAGGTCAGCGGCAGAACTGCATTTAACGCCATGTATGCAGGCGATGAGGCAGGCAAGGAAGTAGTTGATAAATATCGCTATTACGTTGCAGTCGGAATTATCAATATAATCAATATCTTTCAGCCGGAGGTGCTTTGCGTCGGCGGCGGAATAAGCAATGAGGGCGATAATCTTCTTAATCCCATAAGAGAATATGTCGAGAAAGAAAGATACAGTAAGCACGCAAAGAAGCAGACGAAAATCTGCAAGGCAGTTCTTGGCAATGACGCCGGAATTATCGGCGCAGCACTGCTGGGATAAAAGTAAATGCAATTTGAGTTATCTTGAGTCTAAAGTTTAACATCTAAAATCTAAGGTCTATTTCGGGGGACATTATGAGCTTCGATAAGATTTTTGAATACGCAACGGGCATCGGCTGCAAGGCCGAGCGTGAGGTCCCGATGAGTAAATACACGACCTTCCGCATCGGCGGAAATGCGTCGGTTATGCTCACTCCGCTGAACGACGAACAGCTCGTTTCGGTCATCAAAGAGTGTAAAAAAGAAAACATCAAACCGTTCATTCTCGGCAACGGAAGCAATATGCTGATCTGTGACGCCGGACTTAATACGGTTGTTATAAATATGTGCCGTCCCGAGCCGAAAATCGAGCTTGTGAACGGCGATACGATAGTATGCGACGCAGGCATGAACATGAGCAAGGTTTGTAATTTTGCTCTTGATAATGAGCTGACGGGTTTGGAATTCGCATTCGGAATCCCCGGCAGTGCAGGCGGAGCGGCATACATGAACGCAGGAGCATACGGCGGCGAAATGAAAGACGTGCTTGTTGAGTGCCGTCATATTGACTCTGACGGAAATCTCGGTTCGCTCAAGGGTGATGAGCTCGGACTTGCTTACAGAACGAGTGCATACGAGCATAACGGCTTTATCATCACAACTCTTGTTATGAAGCTTAAAAAGGGCGATAAAGCGGAAATAAAAGCCAGAATGCAGGAGCTTTTACAGCGACGCAAGGATAAGCAGCCGCTCGAATTTCCGAGTGCAGGCAGCACGTTTAAACGTCCCGAAGGCCATTTTGCAGGCGGACTGATTGAGGAATGCGGCCTCAAGGGCTGTTCCGTCGGCGGAGCACAGGTCAGCGAGAAGCACGCCGGCTTTATCATAAACAAGGGCGGAGCGACTGCACAGGATGTACTCGACCTTATTAAATATGTACAGGACAGGGTTTTTGAAGAGAAGGGTATACATCTCGAACCCGAAGTCAGACTCATTACGGTTGGCTAAAATCGCCCACAGCACATTTTTCGATTGGGGCAGTACACAAGTAACAAGTACAGCACCCAATCTGCAAAATGCACTGTGAACAATTTTGTTACAACCTTTGATTGCGATGAGGTGCGGCAAAGGCATAATCCGTAGGGTTTGATGACCACATCGACCCAAGGTTAGAAGAAAATTAGTATGCGCTTTCATAAAGTGCAGCAAAGAGAACGTTTTTTTGACCGGGAATCACACACTGTTTACACCTTGAAGGGAATGGTATTTTTTATGGAATTGTTAATAGTTACAGGAATGTCGGGCGCAGGCAAATCTGCCGTCGTTGACGCTTTGGAGGATCTCGGCTTTTTTTGTGCCGACAATCTTCCGCCGGCCATAATTCCCACCATTGCCCAGTTTGTAAACAAGACGGATAATACGCAGAAAATTGCGACGGTTACGGATATTCGTGTCGGTGAAAAAATGTTCAATGAATTCCCTAATGTTCTCAAAATGCTTGAGGAACAGGGTTATAAATATAAGGTACTTTTTGTTGATGCTTCCGAGGAGGTTCTTGTCAGAAGATATAAGGAAACAAGAAGGAAGCATCCGTTACTCGATAAATGCGACGGCTCACTCCATGCGGCAATCGCAATGGAGCATGAAAAGCTGCTCAATATCAGAATGAAGGCCGACTATATAATTGATACGTCAAAATCGAGTGTTGCCGAATGTAAGCAGAGGGTCAACGAGCTTTTTCTTGAAAATCCGGACAGTGCATTGAAAATTCGCTGTATGTCTTTCGGCTTCAAATACGGAATTCCGAACGACGCCGACCTTGTTTTTGATGTTCGCTGTTTGCCGAATCCGTTCTATGTGCCTTCAATGAAATACAGGACAGGACTTGAACCGGACGTCAGCGAGTATGTAATGAATTCCGAACACTCGGTCAATGTGCTTAAAAAGCTTAATGATTTGATTGACTACACGGTTCCTCTTTATATTGAGGAGGGCAAGAGCCAGCTTGTTATTGCAATAGGCTGCACCGGCGGCCGTCATCGTTCCGTTTGCTTTGCCGAAAAGATAAGAGAAAACCTGCTGTCGCACGGTTACAGCGTCAGCGTCAAACACAGAGATATAGAAAAATAACAGGGGTATAAACAAATGTCATTCACTGCAGGAGTGAAAAATGAATTAGCGGAGCTTGAATTTCCGTCAGAATGCTGCAAGCGTTCCTTTGCCTACGGCTTTTTGCTTTACGGCAAGAGCTTTACCGTCAGATCAATAAGCTGTGCAACTGATTACAAGGAGGTTATACAGGCTTTTGAGAGGACGATTGCCGAGACCTCGGGCGTTGAAACGGCTGTTTCTCAGCTAAAAAGCGGGAAATATGTTTTGAAAATTCCGTCTGCCGAGGACAGAAAACGGGTCATCGAATATTTTGACCATGAAATCAATTCAATATCCCTGAGAATAAACCGGGGAGTGTTTGAGGACGACGAGTGCTACGGTGCATTTTTGCGGGGCGTTTTTCTCACATGCGGCTCAATCGCAAACCCGGATAAAAACTATCATCTTGAATTTGTTGTTCCTTTTCAGAACCTTAGCTTCGACCTTTTGAAGATTCTTACCGATTCCGGACTAAAGGCCAAGCATATTATCAGAAAATATTCTCATGTTATCTATCTAAAGGACAGCGAAAGCATTGAGGATTTGCTCACGCTTATGGGAGCGGTCAATTCAAGTCTTGAGCTTATGGGAATAAAGATTCAAAAGGATGTCAGGAACAAAATCAACAGACAGATGAATTTTGAATCTGCAAATATGAGCCGATCCATCGAAGCCGGACTGCTTCAGGTTGAAGCGATAGAGATTATCGAAAAAAAGCAGGGGCTTGATTCCCTTTCGGACGAGCTTAAAGAGGTTGCGATTTTACGCCGTGAGAATCCGGATATGTCGCTCAAACAGCTCGGCGAAAACCTCAGTGTACCGATTTCACGCTCGGGAGTTAACCACAGACTCATGAAAATCATGGATATTGCGGATAAGTACAGGTAAAGTCTAAATATTATATTTTTGCAATTACTTTACCGCAAGCGGTCCCCTCTCCTTGCTTAAAGGGGAGGCTGAATATACTGCTCAGCTTGTTAACAGTTAATAAAGGAGGCGGCGTGTTGAGCTTCACACATCTTCATTTACATACGGAATACAGCTTGCTTGACGGTGCATGCCGTCTTGACGACCTGCTTGACCGTGCGGTTGAGCTGGGTATGGATTCCATGGCAATTACCGACCACGGCGTTATGTACGGCGCTGTGGATTTTTATAAAAAGGCGAAAGCGAGAGGAATCAAGCCGATTATCGGCTGCGAGTGTTACCTTGCTTCGAGAGGACGCAAGGATAAGGTTCATGCTCTTGACAGTGAAAGATATCACCTTGTTCTTCTCTGCGAGAACGCAACAGGCTATCAGAATCTTATTTCGATGGTTTCAAAGTCGTGGACGGAGGGCTTTTATACAAAGCCGAGAATCGACCGTGAGCTTTTGGAGAAGTACCACGAGGGCATAATCGCTCTTTCGGCCTGCCTTGCCGGTGAAATCCCGAGGGCACTTATGGCCGACGATTACGAGAGAGCAAAGGAAAAGGCTCTTTGGTACAACAACGTTTTTGGTCAGGGCAATTTCTTTCTCGAACTTCAAAATCACGGAATCCGTGAGCAAAAGCAGATTGAACCGATGCTCATAAGACTTTCAAAGGAAACAGGGATTCCGCTCGTTGCGACGAACGATACTCACTATGTCCGCAAGGAGGACAGCAAGATTCAGCAGGTGCTCATCTGTATTGCGACCAATACGACCCTGGGTCAGGGCAACGGTCTTGAATTTGACAGCGACGAGTTCTATTTAAAGAGCGAGGAGGAAATGTATGAGCTTTTCTCCCACGTCCCCGAGGCGATAGAAAATACGCAGATAATTGCCGACAGGTGCAATTATGATTTTGAATTCGGCAACACCAAGCTCCCTCATTTTGAGGTGCCCGACGGCAGAGACCATTTTGAATGGTTTAAGGAGCAGTGTTATGCCGGAATGCACAGAAATTACGGTGATAATCCGCCGAAGGAGTATTTTGACAGGCTCAATTACGAGCTTGACGTTATAAATAAAATGGGCTATGTCGATTATTTCCTGATAGTCCACGATTTTATAAGATATGCAAAATCCAAGGGCATTCCCGTCGGCCCGGGCAGAGGCTCGGGTGCAGGCAGCATTGCCGCATATTGCATCGGCATAACGGGAATCGACCCGATGAAATATAATCTTCTTTTTGAGCGTTTCCTCAATCCAGAGCGTGTCAGCATGCCCGATTTTGACGTTGACTTCTGCTATGAACGCAGGGGAGAGGTAATTGACTACGTTATCGAAAAGTACGGTGCAGACCATGTTGCGCAGATCGTAACGTTCGGAACGCTTGCGGCGAGGGCGGCTATCCGTGATGTCGGCAGAGCGATGGGAATTCCGTATAACGTCGTCGACAACGTTTCAAAGCAGGTTCCCAGAGAGCTGAATATTACAATTCAAAAGGCACTTAAAAAGTCGCCGGAATTCCGTGCTCTATATGAAAGCAGCGACGAGATAAAGAACCTCATCGATACTTCAATGAAGGTTGAGGGCATGCCTCGGCATACCTCGACCCATGCGGCAGGTGTTGTCATAACAAGAGATCCGGTAGCAAGCTACGTTCCGCTTGCGCTCAACGATAATTCGCCTGTCACTCAGTACACAATGACAACGCTTGAGGAGCTGGGACTTCTCAAAATGGATTTCCTCGGACTGAGGACGCTGACCGTCATTAATGATGCGGTCAGGATGATTCGGCAGAAAGACAAAAGCTTTGATATAAATAAAATCGACATAACCGACAAGGCAACCTATGAGATGATGGCTTCAGGTCAGACCGAGGGCGTGTTCCAGTTTGAATCGGCAGGCATGAAGAGTGTTCTTGTGGGACTGAAGCCCGTCGATATCGAGGACTTGATAGCCGTTATCTCGCTTTACCGCCCGGGTCCGATGGATTCAATAAACACATATATCGAGAATAGACATCACCCGGAAAAGACGGTTTATAAGACCGAAAAGCTTCGTGATATTCTTGAGGTCACATACGGCTGTATGATTTATCAGGAGCAGGTCATGCAGATATTCCGTTCGCTTGCGGGATATTCCTACGGAAGAGCCGATATTGTCCGCCGTGCAATGTCCAAGAAAAAGCACGACGTTATGGAGAAGGAGCGCAAAAACTTTATCTACGGCATGGTGCGTGAGGACGGAACGGTTGAATGCGACGGCTGTGTGAAAAGGGGAATACCGGCCGAGGTTGCCAACGATATATTCGATGATATGTCATCGTTCGCTTCGTATGCATTCAACAAGTCGCACGCAACGGCATACGCATACGTTGCGTATCAGACGGCGTATCTCAAATGCCATTATCCCTGTGAATTTATGGCGGCACTTCTTTCCAGCGTTCTTGACAATACGGACAAGGTAACGGAATATACTGATGAATGTAACAGGATCGGTATCAAAATCCTGCCGCCGAATGTCAATGAGAGTTATGACAATTTCACTGTTTCGGACGGAAATATCCGCTTCGGAATGCTCGCTATTAAAAATCTTGGCAGAAGCTTCATAAAAAATATAATTTCGGAGAGAAATGCAGGCAGGTTCACATCGTTTTATAATTTTTGCTCAAGAATGCACGGGTCGGATTTTAATAAAAGAGCGGTTGAAAGCCTCATTAAAAGCGGTGCACTTGACGGTTTGGGTGCAAACCGCCGTCAGATGCTCATGGCAATGAACGAGATAATCGATGAACTGGACTCAAAAAAACGCAGAAACGTTGAGGGGCAGATAGGTCTTTTCGATTCGGTCGGCGGTGAATCTCACTCGGAAACGGCATTGAAATTTTTTGACGAATTTCCGCAAAGCGAGCTTCTTGCAATGGAAAAATCGACAACGGGACTGTATCTTTCGGGTCATCCCATGGCGGCTCATGCCGAGCTTGCGGCTTCAATGGGCTGCGTGAGGATTGCCGAGCTTGCAAGCAGCGGCGAAAATATACATTCTTCGCATAAGGACGGAGAAAGAACCAAGATAATGGGCATAATAACCGATGTGAAGAAGAAAATCACAAAGAGTGACACGACAATGGCTTTTGTCAGCGTTGAGGACACATCGGGTTCAATAGAGGTTATTGTGTTCCCGAAGATTTTGATGGAAAATTCAATGATGCTTGAAGAGGGTAGGGTGCTTGTCTTTTATGGACGGCTTGATGTCCGTGACGAGGAACCGTCGAAGCTTATCTGCGAGCATATTTACACTGCCGAAGCAGCAAAGGACTATTTCATGAAAAAGGGCGCACAAAGTCCGTCACAGCCTGCCGCACCGGTAAAGAAAAGACACAGCGGACTTTTCCTGAAATTCCCGACGGAGGGCACGCCGGAGCAGATTCAGGCGGAAAAACTTCTTTCGATTTTCGATGGCAGAGTTCCTCTTTATTATTATTTTGCCGACACAGGGAAATACGTTCATCAGCCGTATGAACACAGTGTTGATGTAAATGAACCGCTGATAAATGAGCTTAAACGTGTTCTCGGTGAAGAAAATGTGGTTTTTCAGTAATTTTCGGTAAATATTTTTCTGTTTTATTTGACATTTTTTTTATTTAGGTGTATCATCATATAGAATTTTTAGTGAATCCTTAGGAGGAAGTTATAATGAAGACAATCGGAGTTTTGACAAGCGGTGGAGACGCCCCGGGAATGAACGCTGCCGTTCGTGCGGTAGTTCGTACAGCATGTGAGAATCACATTAAGGTTTACGGCATTGACCGTGGCTATAAGGGCCTTATGGAGGGCTCTCTCATCCCGATGGAGATACGCACCGTTTGCGATATCATTCACAGAGGCGGCACAATGCTCCATTCCGCAAGAAGCAAAGAATTTGCTACCGAGGAAGGTATGCAGAAAGCTATTGAAATTTGCCATGCATACGGTATAGAGGGTATCGTTGTTATCGGCGGTGACGGTTCGTTCAGAGGTGCAAGAGACCTTTCCGAGCGAGGAATTCCCTGTGTAGGTATTCCCGGCACAATCGATAACGATATTGCTTGCTGCGACTATACAATAGGCTATGACACTTGTCTTAACACAATTATGGAAATGGTTGACAGAATCCGTGATACATCGGCTTCTCATGACCGTTGCTCCGTTATCGAGGTTATGGGCAGACGTGCAGGCTACCTTGCTCTTAATGCAGGTATTGCAGTCGGCGCAACGGCTATCCTTATCCCCGAGGTTGAGTTTGACCTCAAGAGAGATGTATTCGACAGAATCCGACGTACCCAGAAGACAGGCAAGAAGCACTTCCTTGTTATCGTTGCCGAGGGCGTAACGGCTGACGGAAACATCACCGTTGAAGAGCTTGCAAAGGCAATCGAAGAGGAAACAGGCGTTGAGTCCAGAGCAATGGTTCTCGCTCATGTTCAGCGTGGCGGCTCACCGACAGTGAGAGACCGTGTTGTTGCAAGCCAGATGGGCTACAGAGCGGTTGAGCTTCTCATGGACGGCATCGGCAACCGTGTTGTTGCAATGCAGAAGGATCAAATCGTTGATTATGACATCTTCGAGGCTCTCAACATGAAGAAGCATATTGACATGAATCTTTACAAGATGGCAAACATAATTTCAATCTAAAGGAAATCAAATTATGCTTAAAGACGAATTTTTAGAACTTCGCCGCCGTATAATTGCAAAAGATTTTGAAAGAATGAATGACAGGCAGCAAGAGGCTATCTATGCAGTAAATGGCCCCTTGCTGCTTCTTGCAGGTGCAGGCAGCGGAAAAACGACGGTTCTTGTCAACAGAATCGCCAATCTCATTAAGTACGGAAACGCTTATAATTCGGATTATTCCGAGTTTGAGCCGGCCGAGAGCGACATTGCAATCATGAAGCAGTATCTTGCCGACCCGACAACAGACTTGTTTGAGGTCTATGATTTGCTGACGGTCAATGCTCCGGCTCCGTGGGAGATACTTGCCATTACGTTTACCAACAAGGCGGCTTCGGAGCTGAAGGCCAGACTTGCCGCAAAGCTCGGCGACGCCGCAAACGATATCTGGGCGAGCACGTTCCACTCCTGCTGTGCAAGAATACTGAGACGTTACGGCGACCTTATCGGCTACACAAACCGCTTCACAATTTATGATACGGACGATTCAAAGCGTGTTATGAAGGAAGCACAGAGACTTCTTGATATCAACGATAAGATGCTTTCACACAAGACCATTCTTAAGGAGGTCAGCCGTGCTAAGGATCAGCTCATAAATCCCGACGAGTACATTGCCCGTGCGGGCGGAGATGTTCGCTTAAAGGCGATAGGCGAGGCGTATAAGTGCTATCAGAAGCTTCTTAAAAATGCCGATGCAATGGATTTCGACGATATGATTTTCAGAACCGTCGAGCTTTTGCAAAATAACAAAGAGGTCAGAAATTACTATCAGAATAAATTCAAATACATACTGGTTGACGAGTATCAGGATACCAACCATGCGCAGTATGTGCTGACAAGTCTGCTTGCCGAAAAGTACAGAAATATTTGCGTTGTCGGTGATGATGACCAGAGTATTTATAAGTTCCGCGGTGCTACGATTCAGAATATTCTGAGCTTCGAGGAACGGTATCCCGATGCAAAGACGATAAGACTTGAGCAGAATTACCGCTCAACGCAGACTATACTTGACGCCGCAAACGCCGTCATTGCCAACAACAGCCAGCGTAAGGGTAAAAATCTTTGGACGGCTAACGGCAAGGGTAACAAGATTACCGTCAACACCTCATATGACGAGAGAGAGGAAGCACGCTTTGTTGCCGACACGATAATGAAGGATGTTGCGTGCGGCAAGAAGATGTCCGATCACGCTGTGCTTTATCGAATGAACGCACAGTCGAGCACGATTGAAAATGCGTTCGTTCGTGCAGGTATTCCGTACAGAATTATCGGCGGTCTGCGATTCTATGAGCGTAAGGAAATCAAGGATGCTTTGGCATATCTTACACTTATCAACAACACGGCGGACAATGTCAGACTTCGCCGTATCATCAACGAACCCAAGAGGGGAATAGGCGATACAACGCTTAACAATGCGTCGGAAATTGCCGCAGGACTGGGTGTCAGTATATTCGAGGTCATCTCAAATGCTGATTCCTATCCGTCGCTCAGCCGTGCCTCATCGAAGCTCTTGCAGTTCAGCGCAATGATTAAGGAGCTTATTGAGGCGGCACAGGAATTGAAGCCTCATGAGCTGCTTGAAAAAACATTAAGCATGACGGGCTATTATCAGTTTCTTGACCTTGATAAGGACACGTCGCAGGACAGAAAAGAGAACCTCAACGAGCTTAAGGCGAACCTCATGCGTTATGAGGAGGAGAGCGACGAGCCTACGCTCAACGGCTTCCTTGAGGAAATTGCACTCATGACCGATATCGACAACTACAATGCCGATTCCGATACCGTCGTTATGATGACGCTTCACTCGGCAAAGGGTCTTGAATTCCCTGTTGTGTTTATAATCGGCATGGAGGACGGAGTTTTCCCGGGAAATCAGTCGATCTACAATCCCGACGATATGGAGGAGGAACGCCGCCTTGCATATGTCGGAATAACGAGGGCAAAGCAGGAATTATACCTGACGAACACAAGAACACGTCTTATGTTCGGCTCAACGACCCACAATGCGCCGTCACGATTCCTCGGAGAAATCCCGGATGATTTGACGGAAAAGACGGGCGTAACTTCATATTCTTCTTACAGAAGAAGTGCAGAGGACGAGCCATATAAAGATTTCGGCGAGGATTTCACAAGCGGCAGACCTATCAAACGAGGCTTCACGGCTCAGACAACGGCGAAAAAGCCACAGCCGGCTGCTGCAAGCAAGGAAAATTACAAAATCGGCGATACCGTTCATCACAAGGTGTTCGGACAGGGCGTTATTCTTTCCGCCAAGAGCATGGGCAACGATACGCTTCTTGAAATTGCTTTTGAAAAATCGGGCACAAAGAAGCTCATGGCTAATTTCGCAAAGCTCACAAAGATGTGATTGTTACCGAATCTTAATCAAAAATTAAGATTTGGAGTATTGATTATTTGCTTTTTTAATGTTATAATCAGCTTAAAGAAAATAAATTTGAGGTGATTATCATGACAAAAACAGTAAACAAATTTTTAGCCGTTCTTCTTGCGATTGCTATGATCTTCAGTTTTTCCGTTATCGGCTTCGCCGAGGAGGGAAGCTTTAATCTGAAATCCGGAGTAGCGGTTGCCGCATCGGGAAACTTTAAACACAAATATGTCGGTGATCTCAAAATTACGGTTAAGTCGAACAGCGAGTTTGTGCTGGCGGACGGCTTTTCGGTAAACGTGAGCGGAACAGACGGACAGAATAAAACATACAATGCTTCAAATGCAAAGAATATTGAAATGAAGGGCAAGAGTGCGGTTATTACCGTTTCGTATGAGTCGGCAATGGCTCATGAGTCCGAATACACGATTACCGTTGCGGAAGGTTCTTTCAAAACGGCCGACGAAAAGCTGAGCAAAGAATATTCCTTCACAACAACCGGCAATCTTATTCTTGAAAAGCTCAATGTTGACCGACCGACTACGACAATGCAGAAATTTATCAAGTGGCTTTCGGGTTGGGAATATGCCGATTTGATTAGGCCGTTAATCAATCTGCTCAAGTGGTTCGACTCTCTTTAATATCAACGGTTTTAAGCCTCTCCTTGGTTTAATCAAGGGGAGGCGTTTTTGAGTGAAGAGAGGAAATTGAAAGATGATGAGAAAGGGCGGCTTTGCACCTTAAAGTATTATAAAAAATTAAAGCACAGGAATGAAACTATGAAAAACATTAATTACGCAATTTTTGACATGGACGGAACTCTGCTCGATTCCATGCACATATGGGATACTGCGTCGGGTGCTTTCCTCATGATGAGGGGCATTATTCCGAGGGAATTCGACCTTTTTCGCAAGCAGGGGTACAAAACCGGAATAAGCTACATGATCAAGGAATACAACCTCAACATGAGCTTTGATGAGGTGCTCGACGGTTTGCAGGAGATTCTGTGGTTCTATTATTCTAACATCGCTCCGATCAAGGACGGTGTAAAGGATTTTTTGCAGTCGCTCAAGGATAACGGCGTGAAAATGGTTGTTGCAACGGCGACCGAGAGCGGAATGGCAAAGAAAGCACTTGAACGCAACGGCATACTCGGTTATTTTGAGGATGTTATTTCAATGCACGAAATTGGAATCCACAAAAATGACCCGGCGGCATTTGAATATGTCAAAAATGCGATTCACGCCGAGGGTGTCGGATATGTCTTTGAGGACGCTCTTTACGCAATCAAAACCGCTAAATCGGCAGGCTATAAGGTCATCGGCATTGAGGATTATTCCAACGAGGACGACAGAGACGAGATAAAGAAAACCGTCGATTTCTATGCCGAAAAATACGAACAGGTTAAGGAATATTTTGAATTTTAACTACGGGGAATAAAAATGAACATTTATCCTTTCTTTAAGAATTGTATTACCGTCGGTCTTCCGAAAGAGGAGATTATCGGTATCTTTGAAAAAAATGATATAAAAACGGACACCATGGCTTATAATTTCAAGTTTGATAAAGAGAAAAGCTATTACATTCCGTATAAAAATCCATACGGTTGGGGAGTACGTCAATCGTTTGTTCCCGAAATACATATTGCTCTTTCGGAGCAGGGCACAGAAACGAAAATCACATTGCATTTTTGCCTTGAAAGAATGTGCGAAGAGGTCATTACCCTTGTGTTTGCGATCGTTTTGACGTTTTCGATTTTCTTATTTGCTACAGGCTTTATAAAAGAATTTATACCCATAATGCGCCCAATCCCGTTGATAATGCTCCTGCTAACATATTTTATGCCGTTGTTTTATATAGGCAAGTATCGTTCAAGAGCAGTAAAAGAGATACAAAAAATGGTCGGGAAAGAAAAGTCTGAATCGTATCAAGATTAGCAGAAACATTATTCGGCTATACGACAACGGAAATTATACAAAATAATTCAATAAAACCCTTGACATTATCGGCGTTAGCTGATAGAATATTAAGGCTGTAAAATATTGATTACAGCTATCCTTGCCGCTGAATAGGCGGCCGGAATGACCAAAAGGAGGTGCTTTTAAATGGCAGTAGAGAACTATGAGGCAATGATCGTTTACTCCGTTAAGGAGAGCGAGGATGCAGCTAAGGCTTTGGTTGAAAAGTTCAAGGCTCTTATGGAGAAGCATGGTACTGTTGAAAGCGTAGATGAGTGGGGTAAGCGCAAGCTTGCTTATGCTATCAACTACGAGACAGAAGGCTACTATGCTCTTTACAATTTCTCGTCTGAGCCGGAGTTCCCGGCAGAGCTTGACCGTGTCCTTAACATCACGGACGGCGTGCTTCGTTCACTTATAATCAAGAAATAAGGGGGACGCAACATGATTAACAACGTAGTATTGATGGGTAGACTTGTTGCAACTCCCGAGTTGCGCAATACCCAGACAGGTCTTGCCGTAACGTCCTTCACAATCGCAGTTGACCGCTCCTATGTACGTCAGGGTGAACAGCGTCAGGCTGATTTCATCAACTGTGTTGCATGGAGAAACACCGCTGAATTTATCACAAGATATTTTCAGAAGGGCTCTATGATCGCTGTAACGGGTTCGATTCAGACCCGTAACTATGAGGACAAAAACGGTAACAAGCGCACAGCGGTTGAGGTTCTTGTTGACCAGGCAAGCTTCTGCGGCTCAAAGGCAGAAACAGGCACAGGCAACAACAATTACAACCAGGGCTATTCGGCTCCTGCGCAGCCTGCCGCTCCTTCATTCTCAACCGGTTCCGACGGTGACTTTGAGGAGATTTCAGGAGATGACGATCTGCCGTTCTGAGCAGATGTCACCCGAATTTTATAAGGAGGTATTTTGTAATGGCTTATGATAAGAACAACGGCCGTCCTAACAGAAAAGGCCGCAAGAAGGTTTGTTCCTTCTGTGTTGATAAAGTTGAGAGCATTGATTACAAGGATGTAAACAAGCTCAATAAGTACACTTCCGACAGAGCGAAGATTCTTCCCCGTCGTGTAACAGGTACTTGTGCAAAGCATCAGAGAGAGCTTACAACAGCTATCAAGCGTGCTCGTCACGTAGCTCTTATGCCCTACACATCAGACTGATTTAACAGCTTTTGGACTGTCGCTTCGGCGGCAGTCTTTTTTGTTCACCTGAAGAGAACCGCCGGGCTTCTTTCGTGATTCCAAGGACCCTTTTAAAGTCAGCAGAAACCGACAAAGGCGGGATCTTCTCAAAGGATGAGTCTCGGCATATAAAAAAACCCTAAAACTCCTGAGAGCTTTAGGGCTTTTTTGGTGCCGGTGACCGGGGTCGAACCGGTACGGTATCGCTACCACCGGATTTTGAGTCCGGCACGTCTGCCAATTCCATCACACCGGCACATAACGTTGTTTATTATACAGTAATGTTGCAAGAAAATCAAGCCCTTTTGAACAATTTATAAAATTTTATTCGCTATATTTCAACATAATGTCTATTGAAATAATTATTAAAAGTAGTATAATGTATTTTAATGGATTACTATAGGAGTTGATTTGGATGAAAAAGGCAAAAAGTATTATCAGTGTGCTTTTGTGTGCTGCTATTCTTCTGTCTTGTGCACCGGTATTCAATTTGAATTTATTCAGTACACAGGCTTCTGCTGCTTCGTATACAAAGAAGCATGAGAAGGAGTATTACTATGCTCCGGGAACGACTTTTATTTCGTATATTGCTACAGGTTATGGAAAGAAAGCAGCTAATGCTAAAGGACCCTTAACAAACTCGGGATATACTGTAATTGACCGTGATCTTAATGGCGGAGCCGGTGGTAAATATATATATTGTGGATATAAGACCACTACTGATGTTAATATTTCTTTGAAGGATTTAAGAATTTCAATGGGTAGGGATGCCGATACATATACTGCACCTGAGAACAGCAGTCTATACACCGTTGCCGGTGTTAGTCCGACTTCTCAAAATACAGGTGATGCAGATGGTATTGTAGACCTTAATAAAGATGCGGGTGGAGACTATCTTTATTACTTTGCAACCAAAGATGCAAAAGCGGGTGACCCTATTCTTGAAATAATAGTAGATAATTCTGTTAATACAAACGGCTATGATACAGTAAAGTATTTGAATTCCGCAAACTTTAACACAAATGCAGATGCCAATAAAGGAGCCGGAGGTGACGACATCTATACGCACGTTAAGCGCCTTCCGCAGGTTGATACGACAAAGCTTCGTACGTCTATGGAAACTGCTTCCAATGCTTATGCAAGCACGACATTTACGGATGATTCAAAGGCTGCGGTAAAGAGTGCCCTTGATGCGGCAAAGGTTATTACCGACGCTTATGATAACTACAGAGCAGGAACTGATTCCTACAGCACTGTTTACAACCAGACAAAGATTGACAACGCAAAAAAAGCTGTTGATGAAGCTGTTGCAAATCTTGTTGAAAAGGTTGACACATCAAACGCACCGAAGATTAAGTTCTATGTTCCCGAAACAATTTATCTTAATCCGGATAACGGAACAGCCTTCCAGTACATGGCAGGCGTAGATACAAACGGCTTGGCATATCAGCCGAAAGCTACCCCGGCATCAAGTGCAAAGATTTACTTTGACGGAATCGACTGTGAGCCTTCCAGTGTTAAGATTACATGCGAGGCGTCAACTGCCGATAACTCGAGCGCATGGAAATCCGTCGGTACGTCTGCAATCGGCAGCATTACTTTTGGCGGCACAAGCTTTAACGGAACGACGGCAAACAGCACAGGTAAGACATACACCTCGTTCCCGGTTAATACTGATTGCTCGGCAGGTTCGCTTTCTTCGGCCGTTGCTTCGGGCAATATTCGCTTTATCCGTTGGAGAGCGGACTATGTTCTTGACGGTGTAACAAACACTGTATATGCATATTCGATATGCTACAGACAGCCGTCATACACGGCATATTTCCGCCATTCTTCGAGACAGTATACTTCTAGAACACATTCTCCTGCATTCATAAATGCCGCGTTGACCGTTTCTGGACTCAATGTTGAAAACATAAGCGGTGAGGACGGAACAACAAGCTCCGGCAGCGGCGGTACCGGATCGAATAACAACAACAGCACCGAGACAAGAGAAACCTCGATTATTGTCGATTCATCACGTTTTACAAATTATATTCAGCTTCCGTATTTCGGCGCACAATACAGTATCTTGGGAAGCAGACAAAACGGAACGGCTACCGTTACGGCTTACAACAGCAATGCGACAGCGACGGCAAAGACAATAGGAACAACGAAGACCCTGATTGATCTTCCCATTACAAGCTCGGCTCTCGTCGTTTATATGCATGCATCTGCAAGTTATCGAGATGATACGGCTCAAAACGATACATATATAAATATTACGCCGACATTGGTTAACAAAGCTGAACTCAGAAAAACATATAACAACGCAATTTCCGAAATGCGTCAGGAAAAGATGTTCACTATGGGCTTCGATGCATATCAGAATTCAATTCTTGATGCGGCTGTTAAGCTCGGAAATCCCATAAATAAAAATCTCAAGGTTAAGATAAATACCGCTGAGATGGAAAGAAAAACAGGTACTGTTACAACATCTTATGTTCGTGATACGGCGGTCGGAGCTGACTATGACGGAAAGCTCGGCGAAGCGATTAAGGGCACATCTTCAAGCAGTCAGAGTTTCACTCTCGGCGAAGATGTTTATGTAAAGTATCAGGATATATTCGGTTACACCTTGAGCGGATATTCAATCTCCGACGCTACGGGAGTGTTGACAACAGGAACGCCGAAAGCGGATGCTAATGACTACTTCATCAGAAATGCCGGCAGTACGGCTATGAAATGGAAATTTATTTACACTCCGAATTCATACCCTGTCAGCTATGACCCGAACGGCGGCAGCTTTAACGGTTCTTCGTCAGTGACGAACACTACTGCTTATTATCAGTCAAAGTATTCCGTCGGTTCGGTTGACGGCGTGGTCAAGACACCGACACGAACAGGCTATACTTTCACCGGTTGGGTATGTAATGCTGACAATGCAAAATACAGTACAGGCGACGGAATCAACTGGGAGTACACAAAGAATGTTAAATTCACTGCTCAGTGGACTATTAATTCCTACACTGTAACCTTCAAGAACGGAGGGACGGTGCTTCAGCAAGGCAAGTGGGAATACAACACCACGCCGACATATACCGGGGACACACCGACAAAGGCAAAGGACGTCAATTACGAGTACACGTTCAGCGGCTGGTCGCCGGAGATAAAGCCGGTAACGGGTGACACTGTTTACACGGCGCAGTTCACCGAAAAAGCACATGATTACAGATACGAGATAGTTGACAGCAAAAAGCATCAGCGAATTTGTAATGACTGCGGCTATACGGCGGTAGCGGAAAACCACAATATCAAATACACAAAGGTAGGCAATAAATACATTTATAAATGTACGGAGTGCGGCTACAATTATTCCGAAGAAGCTTTTCTGTACAATGTTGTTTTCCCGGATGGCGGAGGCAGCTTGATTAAGACCGAGGTCAGGCCCGAACTTTCCGAAAACTATTTCATTGCCACAATTCAAGCACCGCTGTACAAAGGCAGCAAGTATTTCGCATACTGGGAAGACGGAGAAACAGGCGAGAAGGTCAGCACCTACAGAACCTATAGCTTCTTCCTGACGGGCAACCGCTCATTCGTACCGGTATACGTTGAGCCGACGGAGTACACCGAAGCAAGAAACTCGGCAGTATTCTCGTCAACGGTTGCGGGCGTCAAGGCGAATGACGATAAGAGCTACTCGCTTTACGCAGAGCACAGCGTTGCAAAGACGATTGACGGATTCCCGAAGTATGACCCGAACAATCGAGTTGAATCAATCAACAAGATTATCCTCAGATACGGCGTTATCTACACGGCCGATTCGGCATATATCGCAACAGACGACGCACAGGCAATGGAAAGCGTGCTTGTATGCGGCGGAGCGAATGTGGTTGATAAGCCGGCAGGACTCAGCGACAAGACGAGAGACCTCACGGGTGTGTTTGAGGTGAAGGTAGAAACAGGCAGCGAAGCAATTTGGGCAAGAACCTATATTGTGGATGCAAACGGTGTTGTTCACTATGGCATGCCGAAAAAGCTGAGCCTTACAGCGGCAACAACAGCGGCAGACGATGAGGTAATCACATTAAGCTCCGAGAGCTTCGGATCAACAGACCTCAACGACGAAACAGAGACGCCCGAGCAGCCAAGCGAGCCGACAAACAAGAATCCGCTTGAAAAGCTCACGGCGATATGGACGAAACTTGTTGAGATAATCAAGAAAATTATATCATTCATAATTAATCCGGGGGTTAGAATATGAGATACGAAAAACCTGAAATAGAAATCGAAAAATTCTCAATCCTTGATGAAATCATGGATGGCGGAACAAGTGCGGGATTGCCGCCTATAATCGACGAGAATAACGATGGTAACGTAATTTTAGAATCCATCGGCGAGGTTCTCGGCAACATATTCAGCGAATGATTAAGACTAAACGGCACCTCTTTTGGGGTGCTGTTTTTTTAAAAATGAAGATGTAAATTTGCCGGAATGCACTGTAATAAATGATTAAGCGTTCAAAACAGTAATTATATCCTGTTAAAATACACAATTTGTTAAATCTTTGTCGAAATTGCTGTTTAAACGCTTGACAACGAAGCGTAAAATGACCTATAATAAAATGAACACTGAGTGACCGATGATTGATTACTGTGCACTTTTCGGGCGATTCCTTTGCAGAAAATTGCAAATAAATCAGAGGTTACTTGAAGGGTTATCTATTTATAATTTGGGAGGATTATGATGAGCAAAAAGACTGTATTTTTGACCGGAGCATCCGGCAACATGGGATATGCCGGTTTTAAGGAGATTTATAAGAGAAAGGATAAGTATAACCTCGTTCTTCTCCTCAGAGGAAGCGAAAAGAACCGTATCAAGTTCAAGGATTATGAGAACGACCCTGCGGTTAAAATCGTTTGGGGCGACCTTACAAATTATGACGATGTTCGCAAGTGTGTAACAGGCTCGGATATCGTTCTTCACGTCGGCGGAATGGTTTCTCCGGCAGCCGACTATTTCCCAAAGAGAACAATTAAGACGAATACAACCGCTATGCAGTACATCGTTGATGCCGTTAAGGCTCAGCCTGATCCTGATGCCATCAAGGTCGTTTACATAGGTACAGTTGCCGAGACAGGTGACCGTAATCCGCCTATCCATTGGGGCAGAACGGGCGACCCGATCAAAATCAGCATCTATGACCACTATGCCGTAAGCAAGGTAAGAGCAGAGCACATTATCGCCGAGTCGGGACTCAAATATTGGGTATCGCTTCGTCAGTCAGGTATCCTTTATCCGGGCATCCTCAAGAACATTGACCCGATTATGTTCCACGTTCCCATCAACGGCGTTCTCGAGTGGGCAACGATTGAGGATTCGGGACTTCTTCTTGCAAATGTCTGCGACGATTCCGTTCCAGAGGATTTCTGGAGAAAGTTCTATAATATCGGTTCAGGCGAGCAGTACCGTATCACAAACTTTGAGTTTGAGGAGTATCTCCTCGGTGCGATCGGAATGGGTTCACCGAAGAAGCTGTTTGCACCGAACTGGTTCATTCTCAAAAACTTCCACGGTCAGTATTATGCCGATTCCGACAAGCTTGAGAATTATCTCCATTTCAGACACAATGTTCCTATCAAGAAGTATTTTGACGACATGTCAAAGACTTTGCCGAAGTTCTACAAGCTCTCTAAGCTTGCTCCGGGCGGACTTGTTAAAAAGTTCCTTATGGAGGGCCTTGCAAACAAGGAAGTATTCGGTACAATGAACTGGATCAAGAACAGGGTTCCCGAGCGTATCAGCGCATACTACGGCTCATATGAGGATTGGAAGAATATACCTAAGACTTGGGACAAGTTCGAGATTAAGAAGGCATCCATGACACCGACATATCTTGACCACGGCTATGATGAGAGCAAGCCGCAGTCGGAGCTTGACCTTGACGATATGGAGAAGGCTGCGGAGTTCAGGGGCGGCAAGTGCCTGAGCGAGAGTATGACAAAGGGCGATCTTTTCACTCCGCTTAAATGGCAGTGCGCATTCGGTCATACATTTGAGATGACTCCGAACCTTGTGCTCAACGGCGGTCACTGGTGCCCCGAGTGCGACCCGATTCCGTGGAACTATGACGAGATTGCAAAGAAGAATCCGTTCTTCGCTCAGGTTTGGTATCCGAACCACACTAAGGACGAGCACAACGTTTACGGAATGGAAATCTTCAAGGATTTCGGTGAAAAATAATTATTCAGAAGTAAATTTTCGGAGGGATATACATGAAAAAAACATTAGTTACCTGCATTACGGCCTTTCTTTGCGTAGTTGCAGTTTGCATTTCATCTGTTCTCGGAACAAACAAGCTTGCCGATGCAAAGGTTGAGGCAGCAAAATATGCTCCGGCATCATCAGCTTCAAACGGCAGCAGCGGCTCGATTGTAGATAACGGTTCGGGCGACGTTACACCGGGCGATTCTTCTGTTACACCGGAGACTCCGACGGACCCGGCAACAGGCGAGCCGGACAGCACGGCCGCAGACGCAAATAACGGCGGTTCGGCAACACCGAGCGCAGGCGGAAACTCAAGCGGTGGATCTTCAACAAAAAAGCCTGCTTCTTCGAAGCCCTCAACTCAGGCTGAGATTCTTAACTATTTCAATACTTCGGTAAATAAGGTTAAGACAAGCTCCAAGGGCGGCGTAAAGAACTATGAGAAGAATTCTCAGGCGGGTACATTTACGCTCGGCGGACCGTTCAAGGTCTTTACAAGTGTAATCAATTCTCTTGTTAATAAGAATATGGGTGAGAAGAAAGAAGATACAAACCGTAAGCTTACAAAGGCTGATCTTAAAAAGTATTTCCCTGTTGAAGAGGAAAGCTGGTCGTCAAAGCTCACAACGGCTAACATTTCAAGCGCAACTCTTACCGAGAAGAACGGTAAGTATGTTATTACGATAAAGGTTAAGTCCGACGCTCTTTCAACTAATCCCGTTCACGGCGGCGGAAACCACGGTAAGGCATTCAGCATTGTTCGTGTTTCGACAATTCTTGAAAACGCAGGCGGCGCAAAGTCCTTGATCGAGGGCAACACAAAGGTCGGCTACCGTGACGGAAGAATTGTTGCTACGATTGACCCTGCAACAGGCAACCTCACACATATCAATTATTACTATGTTTGGGAGCTTAATGTTACAAAGGCAGGTACAACGGTCAACGCGCCGTTCGGCATTGAGTCCGATTTCACAATTAACTGGTAAATTCAGAAAGGATAACGGGGCATCGGAAACGGTGCCCTATAGGTGAATATTATGAAAGTGTTTATGATTGGCGGCACAGGTCTGCTCGGTTCGGCAGCTGCCGCAGAGTTCATCAAAAGAGGTCATTCCGTAAAATCGGTTGCCCTTCCTCCGCTTCCAAAGGGAGCACCGATTCCCGAGGAAATGGAGCTTGTTTTCGGAAATTATCTTGAACTTTCCGATGAAGAGCTTGTTGGAATGATGACAGGCTGTGACTGTTTCGTTTTTGCAGCCGGCGTTGACGAGAGAGTCGAATTCCCGGCACCTGTTTATGAGGCATACAGAAAGTACAATATTGAGCCTGTAAGACATCTTCTAACTATTGCAAAGCAGGTCGGCATCAAGAAGAGTGTTATTCTCGGTTCTTACTTTGCATATTTCGCAAAGGAGTTCCCGGAGATGGAGCTTACAAAGAAGCATCACTATATCAGAAGCCGTATCGAGCAGGAGGAGGTCGCTCTTTCATTTGCAAAGGACGGCGAGATGGACGTTGCCGTGCTTGAGCTTCCGTATATCTTCGGCACTCAGCCGGGCAGAAAGCCTGTTTGGGTAATCCTTATTGAGCAGCTTACAAACATGGGTAAGACTACAATGTATCCCAAGGGCGGCACAGCTATGGTTACCGTTCGTCAGGTAGGTGAAGCTATCGTAGGAGCAGCCGAGAAGAATGTCGGCGGCAATGCTTACCCGATAGGTTATTATAATCTCACATGGGATGAGTTTCTCCGCATTGTTCATAAGGCAATGGGTCAGCCGAACAGAAAGATTATCCATATTGCAAACTGGATGTTCAAGGCTTTCGGCGTTTACATGATGAACGAGTACAAGAAGCGCAATGTTGAGTCGGGTATCAATGCGGTTTACCTTGCGGATATCATGTGCATGAACACATTTATCAACAAGAAGTGGAGTGTTTCTCTCGGCGTTCAGGAGGACGATATCGAGTCAGCTATTTTTGATTCCGTTAAGCTTTCTGTTGATGCTTTCACAGGCAAGCAGAAGCTTCTCGAAATGAAGGGAGAATAAGCCATGGAAAAGATAAGTCTTATCACGGGTGCAACGGGTCACATCGGCTATGCACTTTTGAAGGAGCTTGTTGACAGTGGCGAAAAGGTAAGAATCCTCATTCGTAAGGATGTTCCCGTATTTGACGGCATCGACTGCGAAAAGGTTTACGGTGACGTTACCGATTCAGAGTCGCTTGATAAGGCGTTCGAGGGCGTTGACGTTGTTTACCATCTTGCCGGAGTTATTGATATCAACCCCGGCATGGAGGATCTCACATGGAGAGTAAATGTCAACGGCACAAAGAACGTTGTAAGAGCCTGCCAAAGATGTAATGTCCGCAGACTTGTTTACGCTTCAAGCGTTGACGCATTCCCGCCGCTTCCCGATAATCAGGTTATGACTGAGCTTGATCATTTCAGCCCGAAGAACCTTGACGGTACATATGCAAAAACAAAGGCTATCGCAACTCAGTTTGTTCTTGATAACGTTCATGAAGGCAATATCGATGCAGTTGTTGTTCATCCGGGCGCATGTATCGGTCCGTATGACTTTAAGGTTTCCAGTGTAGGCGAAATGGTTCGTATGTTTATCAAAGGCAATTTCCCGGTATCGCTCAGCTTCGGCGCATACAACTTTGTTGACGTTAGAGACGTTGCGAAGGGTATGCATGCCGCCGCTCTGAAGGGCAATAAGGGCGATTGCTACATTCTCTGCGGAGAGATGATCTCGACCGACGGCTTCATCAAGGCCGTTGCAAAGGCCTGCGGCAAGAAAGCACCGTCATTAAAAATGTCCTACGGCATGGTAAGACCGTTCGCTCCGCTTATGGAGAAGTATTATTCCGTCACCAAGACAACGCCGCTTTTCACCCGCTATTCAATTAGAAAGCTCATGTCAAATTGCAATTTCTCGATTGAGAAGGCAAGGAAAGAATTGGGATATGAACCGATGAGCGTTCAACAGTCGGTTGACGACATGGTAAAATGGATTAAAGAAAACGAAAAATAGTTTTTACTGCGGCTTCTTTGGAGGCCGCAGCTTTTTGCTTATATATGTTGAAATTATATTACTGTTGTGGTATAATTTTCATTAAGTGCTTTCGATTTGCAAAAGAATCAATGATTACCGGCACTGAATTACTCTTATTTATTATTTAAAAAGGTAATAAGGAGAAACGACATGAAAAAATTTGACGCCCCATCTGTAAGAGAGCTGCTGGACACCGGTGCCGAGAAATTCGGCGATGCAACGTTCATTAAGTTCATCAGAGATGGAAAAATCGAAGAAAGAAGCTTTAAAAAAGTTAGAAGCGACAGCCTTGCGGTGTGCCGCTGGATCCGCAGTCTTTCCGATAAGAGAATGCACATTGCGATTATCGGAAAATCAAATTACGAGTACATAACCTGCCTTTCGGGCATTCTTATAAGCGGCAATGTTGCCGTTCCGTTCGCTCCGGAGATCTCTGCTGAAGAGGCAGCAGAGCTTTTCAAGCGTGCCGATATCGAGATGCTTTTGTATGAAGACGAGTTTGCCGAGAATGCAGAAAAGCTTAAGGAGCTTTGCCCGTTTCTCAGGTTCTCCGTCAATCTCGGTAACGGTGAAGAATTTGAAAAAATATATAGCGATTATTCCGAGAATTCGGAGTATGCGTCACTTTCCGACATTACGGTTGATAAAAATGCCTGCTGTGTTATCATTTTTACATCCGGCACAACAGGTATAAAGAAGGGCGTTGAGCTTTCGACTCTTGCCCTTGTCGGAAACATCATGTATCACGATTATTGCACAGATATTTTCCTGCCGAACGATGTTTCGCTTTCGGTTCTCCCGATGTATCACATTTATTGCTTCTCGGGAGACTATATAAAAAATCTTAAGGACGGCTTGCAGGTTTGCTTGAACGGTTCGATGATGGATTTGATTAAAAATCTCAAAATCTTTGAGCCGAAGGTCGTTCGTGTCGTTCCGATGATCGCTCAGTCTCTTTTGCAGCGAGTCAAGGCTATTCTTGCAAAAGACCACGAGATAAGCGTTAAGGACGCAGTTGCTCAGGTATTCGGCAGAAACATTAAGTGGCTTATATCCGGCGGTGCTTATCTTAACCCGGAGCTTATTGACGAATACGAGAAACTCGGAATTTTCCTGCGTCAGGGCTACGGCATGACCGAGGCCGGATGCAGAATTTCCGTTCCCGATAACACGGCTTCAAGGGAGTCTGTCGGACGTGTAACGGACGTTTGCACGGTTCGTATTCAGAACGGCGAAATTCAGGTAAACACACCGACGGTTATGCTCGGATACTACAAGATGCCTGAAGAAACGAAAGAGATGTTCACAGAGGACGGCTGGCTTAAAACAGGCGATATCGGAGAACTTACCGAGGATAATCAGCTTTTTATTACCGGCAGAGTTAAGAATCTCATCATTCTTTCAAACGGTGAAAATGTTTCTCCGGAGGCGATTGAAAAGAAATTTGCCGACAATCAGCTTGTCAGCGAGGTTCTCGTTTACGGCGAAAAGAACAGAATCATTGCCGAAATTTACCCCGACTATGAATATGCAAAGCTTGAGGGCATTGACGATATTCAGGGTGAGCTTGAAAAGACGGTTGACAGAATGAACAAAACTGCGAAGGCGGCTCATATCATTTCCGAAGTCAGAGTCCGCACCGAGCCTCTTGAGAAAACGGGCAGCGGCAAAATTAAGAGAAAAGCAACCGTATTATAATTTCTTAAGGAGGCATTTTTATGAATTCCGTAAACAAGCCTGTATATCCGCTCATTCCGCCGCAGGAAATGATTCAGTTTATGCTTAAATACAGCTTTTTCCATAAGCAGGTTACGCAGATTCCGGATTCGATAATCGTGTCACAGAAGATTGATTTTGACGTTATGACCGAGGCATTCAATATTGAAATTGAGCGCAATGACTGTCTGAGGCTTGTTTTTTTCAAACAGAACGGCAAGATAATGCAGTATTTCCGTGATCCGTACAGGATAGGAAGCGTTCCCGTATATAATTTCAAATCCGACGAGGAACGTGAAAAAGTGCTCACGGCAGATGCACAGAAACCGATCAAAATGCTCAAGGGTGAAATTTTCAGACTGAAATATTTCACAACGTTTGACGGCAGATACGGCGTGTATATCAATATTCACCATCTTGTTATGGATAATGCGGCTGTGTTTGCGTTCTTCAACGACCTTTTTGCCGTGTATGACCATCTCAAAAACGGCAAGCCGATGCCGAAGCCTCTCGGAAGCTATGAGGACAGAATAAAGCGAGAGCTTGCTTATGTTGAGGATAAGTCAAATCTCGAAAAGGAGAAGGCGGCATATACCGAATACATAACGAGAAACGGCGAACCGCTTTATCTCGGCGTTGAGGGACCCAAGCTTCTTGAGGCGGAGCGTAAAAAGAAGAAGGATCCGAGTATCAATGCACCGTCGCTCTTTGACCCGATTCATGATAAGGCGGAGCTTACAAAGACAACCTTTTCTCCCGAGCTTAGCGAAAAGTTCTTCGCTTTCTGCGAGAAAAACAATGTCAGCCCCGAGTGTCTTGTTCAGCTTGCTTTGAGAATGCACCTTTCCAAAATCAACAACGGTCATCTTGATACATATTTTATTTGCCTTTGCACAAGGCGACGCACACTCGTCGAAAAGCGTTCGGGCGGAACGGTTACCGCTCCGCTGCCGTGGAGAGTTCATCTTGAAGAGGACGATACCTTTATGTCAGCGCTCGACAAAATGGCTGACGCTCAGGTATGGGCGTTCAGACACATGGACTATCCTTATCTTGAGTATCGTGACCTCCAGCGTGAGCTGTTCAATTATTCCGCCGCTGCCGGATCGTCAACTATGATGTTCTCCTGGATGCCGATAAACGAGAAGTCAATAAACGGCTGGGAATATGAGTATGTCGGCTACGGTCTCGGACGTTATATAATGGTGCTTTACACCTTCGCTATGAAGGACGCACACACCGGATGTCTGAAAATAAGCTGCTTGCACAGAACGAAGTTCGTCAGCGTTGAGGATATCAAGGCACTTCAGAACGGCACGAAAAGGGCACTTGAAATCGGCCTTGAAAATCCCAACATCAGCGTTAAGGAATTGCTTGAAAAAATGTAAGAGAGGGCTATTGAAATGCTTGAAACATTCAGAAATATAATTTGCAACTATGTTGACATTGCTCCCGAGGATATCACGGAGGATTCAAAGCTCCGCTCGGATATCGGTCTTAATTCGTTCGATATGGTAAATGTTGCGGTTGACCTTGAAAGCGAATACGGAGTTAAGATCGACAGCAAGGAATTCAGCGGATTAAAAACAATCGGCGATCTGATGAAGTATATCGAGACAATTAAATAAATTTTTCCGTAAAAAAAGCAGTGACTGATTGAAGCCACTGCTTTTTGTTATACAATTTAAAGCTCTTCAACGGAGATGATTCCGTCCGAAGTGGAGACAACAGTCATCAGCTTGTCGTGTGAAAGCTTTTTCGGCAGCTGAAGCTGGAAAATTGCGCATGAGTTCTGACCGGATTTTGTGATCTCAAGGTCAAGAATTATTACTCGATATGTTTTGAGTGTTCGTATTACATTATCAAGTTTATCCGTTCCGGAATATTCTACAAAAATGTTAATATTTCTTGCATTATCAAGAACCCAGTATTCAAACCTTGAAAAGAAAATTTCTGCAAGAAGAATTACTATTGTTGAAAAAACTGCAGCCTCAAAATATCCTGCACCGACGGCAAGGCCGATGATTGCACATGTCCAAAGACCGGCAGCCGTTGTAAGACCTTTTACCTGACGGCGTTTTGTAACAATTATTGTGCCTGCACCGATAAAACCGATACCTGCAACGACGCCGGCACCGAGACGGGAAACATCGGTGTACAAATGAAGATACGAGAACATAAAGTGACTGATCATTGTCGTCATACAGGCACCCAAACAAATCAAAATATGAGTTCTGAATCCTGCTGTGCGACGTTTATGCTCACGTTCGATTCCGATTGCACCGCCGCAAAGAATCGCCAAAAACATTTTGATAAAGACCGAAAGGGTAGTGATTTCTCTCAATGGGTCTAAAAAATCAAACATATTCTTACCTCCCTTATATTTCGTCAACGACGGTTACAAAATCAAACTTTGATATTCTTGACATAACGTTTGAATGTGTTTCTTTTTTTGGAAGGCGTGATGAAATAACTGCACCTATTGTAACTCCGTTTGACTGTTTTTCTCGTTGTATATCAACATCAAAGATTTGAATATTCAATTCTTTAAATGTATTTATTATTTCTCCGAGATTTTCAATTTTTTCAAATTCCACATAGAGATCCATGTTTCTTGCGTTTGAAATAACCCAAGAGCTAATTTTTTCAAGAACAATTGTAGTAAGCAAAATAAGAAGAAAGCCAAGAATTGCACACTCATAATATCCCGAACCTATAGCAAGTCCCATACATGCGGAAGCCCAAAGGCCGGCGGCGGTTGTAAGTCCTTTAATTTCCTGACGACCTGTAACGATGATTGTTCCGGCACCGAGAAAACCGATACCGCTTACCACTTTGGCACTGTATCTTGAAACGTCGACCTGTTTATCTAACATTTTGGCGATTTCTTCCCACAGATTTCTCATAATATATGTTTCATAATGGCTTAGTATCATCGTTAATGCCGCACCGAGACAGACAATCATATATGTACGGCTGCCGGCGGCTCTGTGTTTATGACCTCTCTCAAGTCCGATAAGTCCGCCGAAAAAAACGGCAAGAAAGATTTTAATCAGAAGCGCAGGCATTGTTACGCCTCGAATGGGATCAAAGAGCGGAATAAGTGAATCCATTTGCTTAACCTCCGTGTATATTAAATGGTCTATAATAAATAATATGTGCGGACGTGAATTTTGCTCCACGCCCGCTGCTTGAATATGATGTTAAATTATACTACAAATTTTTAGTAAAGTCAAGGATTTTTGTCATCATTATTGACAACATTTTGTCAGAATTATTGACAAATAAAAAAGCAAAAATATAATTGAGGTGATTTATATGAATAATGAAAAGGATAAGGTATATTTGCCGGTTGACGAGCCGGTTTTGCATGAGCCGGAAAACTGTGCGGATATGCTTCATAAGTACGGAACCTATGAGATCCAGCCGACATCGGCGACGGAAAACAAATACCCTAAGGTCGCTCAGGGTTTGCCGAGGAAAAAAAGCAGAAAAGGAGAGAGTTGATACTCTTTTCAATTATAACCGATTGTCGCAAAAATTATAAGTTTTGCACAGTTTTTCTTGATTTTACCTTTGTATTATGTTATTATAACTACAAAGGTAAAATTTTTTAGGGGGATTTATATGACCGATAAGACAAAAGCAGGCAAGCTTTCGGGCCACCTTATCTTTGATCTTATTCTGTTCGGACTTATTGGACAGATTGCATGGAACGTTGAAAATATGTATTTCAATACGTTTCTCTATAACTCGATTTACAAGGGTGCGAGCCAGGCGGCGATTGACGGCTCGATAAATGTTATTGACGCCGTTAGCAAAATGGTTGCCTATTCTGCGATTACGGCTATGCTTACAACGCTTATAATGGGTGCGTTAAGCGACCGTAAAGGCTCAAGAAATAAGTTTATATCTGTCGGCTACATAATTTGGGGCATTATTATCGGCGGTTTCGGCCTGATTTCAAGGGAAAATGTTGCTTCGATTTTCGGCATGACGGATGCGGCTCGGATTCTTACAACCACGGTATGGATAGTCATCGTAATGGATATGGTCATGACGTTTGTCGGCTCAACTGCCAACGATGCAAGCTTTAACGCATGGGTTACGGATTCGACCACAACGAAAAACCGTGCCACGGCCGAAAGTATACTTGCGTTTATGCCCATGGCTGCACTCGGCCTTGTTCTTGCTCTGGGCGGTGTGCTTCTCGCAGGCAGCAATGTTCAGAAGAGCTATGAATATTTTTTCCTTATTCTTGGCGCTGTCGTTTTGGTCTGCGGAATTATCGGACTTTTCACACTTAAGGATGCACCGAAAACCGTTGAAAATTCGGGCAGCTTTTGGAACGACATCATTTACGGACTTAAACCGTCCGTTATAAAGGAAAACTCAAAGCTCTATCTTACTTTGCTTGCCGTTTGTGCATATTCCGTTGCGGTTCAGGTTTTCTTCCCGTATCTTATTATCTATCTTCAACACAGCCCGGACGGCTTCTTCAGCGGAGAGTCGCTTCAGCTTTCACCGGCTCTTATAATTATTGCTGCAGTTTGCATTATTGCCTTGGTGGTCGGTATCATTCTCGTCGGCAAGCTCGTTGATAAATACGGAAAGAACAAGCTCGTTATACCTATGCTTCTTTTCTTCGTCGCAGGTCTTGTGATTCTCTATTTTGCACATGATATAAAGCTGCTTCTTATCGGCGTTGTTCCGACGGCGGTCGGCTACTGCCTGCTCGGAATTATGCTCAATGCGGCGGTCAGAGATTTTACACCCGAGAGCAAGACGGGTCTTTTCCAGGGTGTCAGAATGATTTTTGCCGTTATGATTCCGATGGTTGTCGGTCCGTATGTCGGCAAGAAAGCTATTTTCAGCTCCGGTGTTCACTATATTGATGATTACGGCGTATCTCAGATAGTTCCGGCTTCATCAATGTTCCTTTATGCGGCAATAGTTTGTGCCGTAGCTTTGATACCGATAGTTGTTATCCTTTGTAAGGGTGGCTTTGCCGTGTCCGAGAACGGAAATAAGAAATAATGTGAAAGTAAGACCTGCTTTGCCGGGTCTTATTTTTTACCGCAAAAGATATAAAAACAGATTACATATTTTTGTGTATAAGGCCGATTTTTGATACCTAAAGATATAATTATATTGACAATTTGCTGTTTTGTAGTATAATACAATAGTCTATTTGCGGAGTGGAATAATGTACCTCAACAGGTTTATTTGTCCGTAATTCTCAAACAATAGATAAGAGGTTTTTACGATGGTATCCGTTGTTCTTGCCGCATATAAGGGCGAAAAATATATTGCCGCTCAGATTGAGTCGATTATTTCTCAATTAGGCGAAAATGATGAGCTGATAATTTCCGATGATTATCCGTTGGGCAAAACGAGAGATGCTGTTTCGGATTTGATAGAAAACGACGAGCGTATTGTTTATATTGAGGGACCTCAAAAGGGAGTTATCAAAAATTTTGAATATGCGATTTCAAAGGCACGGGGCGATTATATTTTCCTTGCCGATCAGGATGACGTTTGGCTTGACGGAAAAATAAGCACCGTTATGAGTGAGCTTGAAAACGGAGCAGATCTCGTTCTTCATAATGCAAAGATAACGGACGCCGAGCTTCATGAAACAGGGGAGACTGCCTTTGAAATAAATAAAACCGAAAAAGGCTTTTTAAGAAATATAATCAAGAATTCATATCAGGGCTGCTGCATGGCCTTTCGTTCGGATTTGAATAAATATATTTTGCCGTTTCCTGCGAATATTCCCATGCACGATCAATGGATCGGCCTTATGGCTGAAAAACACGGCAAGGTCAGTTTAATTGATGAGCCTTTGATTTTATATCGTCGCCACGGCGAAAATGTTACGGGTAACGGCAGCGATTTTGCTACAAAGCTGAAATGGAGAGCGGATATTGTTTTATCCGTCATCGGACGCTGAAGTTGATTTAAACGGAAAGTAGGTTAGTATATGTACAATATGGTTACGGGAAGTATTGTTACTTACAACAATATTTCCACCATAGCCAAAACGCTTGAAACCCTGTTCGACGAAACGCAGAACGTTGACTTTAAGCTTTATGTTGTTGACAACGGTTCACAGGACGGTACTCCGGAATATATTGAGAAGAATTTTTCTCAGGTTTCGGTTATCAGAAGCGAAAAAAATGTCGGCTTCGGCGCAGGTCACAACATAGTTATTAATTCGATTGATTCGAGCTATCATGCGATTATAAATCCGGATATAGTTCTCAAGGAAAATGCAATCAAAAAAATGGTTGACTATATGGAGGAAAATACCGATATCGGCCTTCTTTCGCCGAGGATTTGTTTCCCGGACGGAAGAGATCAGATTCTCGGTAAGCGGAATCCGCAGCTCAAATATTTGGTTGCCAGCAGGCTGAGGGGCGATGAGCCGAGCAAGCTGCTCAGAGAGTACGCAATGCTTGACTGCGACCTTTCAAAGCCGGTTCGGATTGAAAACGCTACGGGTTGTTTTATGCTGCTGAGAACCGATTTGCTCAAAAAAATCGGTGGTTTTGACGAGGGATATTTTATGTATTTTGAGGACGCCGATCTTGCAAGACGGGTTAACGAGGTTTCGAAGTGCGTATATTATCCGCATGCGATTGTTAACCACGTTTGGGGCAGAGAGAGTAAAAGAAATCTTAAGCTGATGTGCGTACACATTGATTCAATGTTCAGATATTTTTGCAAGTGGAAAACGATATGAGGTGATACAATGGAAGAAAAATCAAAGAAAATTCCATTTAAACAGTATGCAAAAAACGCATACAAATACAGATACCTGATGCAGGAGATTGTTCGTAAAAACGTTAAGCTTCAATACAGAAATTCATTTCTCGGAATTTTCTGGACGATGCTTCAGCCGTTCCTCACGATGCTTGTTCTCGTGTTTATATTTACAAAGGTTTTCGGCAAGGCAAGTGACGGTATAGTTTGCTATCCCGTTTATCTTCTTACGGGCCGTCTTTTGTATGAATTTTATACTCAGTCCACAAACCGTGCGATGAGGTCTATCAGAAACAGTGCCTCGGTGCTCAAAAAGGTTTATGTGCCGAAATATATCTATCCGATTTCAAATGTTTTTTCAACGTTTGTAACGTTTCTTATTTCGCTGCTTGTGTTGGTTATTGTTATGGGATATTTCCTTATCAAGAATCAATATACGCATGCATACCCGGATCTGCATCTTTCCTGGTACATTCTTCTTTCCTTTGTACCGATTATTTTCCTTTGCATTTTCAGCACCGGCGTAGGTCTTATTCTTTCGGTTCTCAATGTTTATTTCAAGGATATTGAGTATATTTACAGTGTTATTACGCTTATGCTTTTCTATGTTACTCCTATCATGTACAGCCTTAAGACACTTCACAGGAGCGGCGTAAATACTCTTGTAATGAAAATCTTGATGCTTAATCCGCTGTACAGTATCCTTGAAATGTTCCGATCCTGCGTTCTTTATTGCTCAATTTGGAATTGGCATCATTTCTTCTATGCTTTGGCAATTTCAATCGTTACGCTTGTTGTCGGACTTATCGTTTTCTACAAGCATCAGGATAGATTTATCCTTTATATTTGAGAGGTGGCAAATTTTATATGGGTAAGCCGGCTATTGAAGTTAAAAATGTCAGCATTCTTTTCAATATGAATAAAGAAAAGGTTGACAATTTAAAGGAATATTTTTTGAAGCTTGTCAAGCATCAGCTTATGTTTACGGAATTTTGGGCACTGAGAGACATTTCTTTTTCTGTTGAAAAGGGCGAAAGACTCGGAATTCTCGGATTTAACGGAGCAGGCAAAAGTACGCTTCTCAAAACAGTTGCCGGAGTTTTAAAGCCAACAAAGGGTACTGTTACGGTTCATGGTGTTATTGCGCCGCTTTTGGAGCTTGGTGCAGGCTTTGACAGCAACTATTCCGGCAAGGAAAACATCTTCCTTTACGGTGCAACAATGGGATATTCAAGAAAATATATCGAAAGCAAGTATGACGAGATAGTTGAATTCTCTGAGCTTAAGGATTTCATTGATGTTCCCGTGAAGAACTATTCCTCCGGTATGAGAGCGAGACTCGGTTTTGCGATTGCAACCGCTGTTGAGCCCGAGGTTCTTATTCTTGACGAGGTTCTCTCTGTCGGCGACGCAAAATTCCGTCAGAAGAGTGAAAATAAAGTCAAGAGCATGTTTGATAAGGGCGTTACTGTTCTTTTCGTTTCACATAATACAGACCAGGTCAGAAGACTTTGCGACAAAGCCATTATTCTTCAAAAGGGTCAGATCATTGCCTCGGGAGAGGTTAACGAGGTCTGCGATATTTATGACACGATGGTCAATAAAAAATGATTTTTCGGGGATAGGGAAAATACGGAGAGTCATATGAAAAAAGTGTTTTACTTTATTTATGCGATGATGTTTAATTTCTTTCGCATATTCCCGGTAAAAAAGAATAAAATTGTTTTCCTTTCTCCTCACAACGAGAATTTTAACGACAGTCTCGGCGCAGTTATGGAGGAAGCAATACGCCGTGACGAATTCAGAATCGTTCCGATCTCCGGCAGGGATTTGAAGCTTGACAGGTCAAATATCCTCAAGAGCCTAAAAAGAGCATTCGGATTTTTCACTTGCAAGGCATATCACCTTGCGACGGCTAAATATGTTTTCCTCAACGACAACTTTATGCCGATGGGAAAGCTTCATTTCAGTGAAAAGGCTGTTGTAACTCAGCTTTGGCATGCCGAGGGAGCTTTCAAAAAATTCGGACTTGATATTGAACAGCCGGAGGAGGTAAGAGCACTTGAAAAGGCCGGTAACTCCAAGCTGACTTACGTAGTGTGCTCGTCGGAGGATGTTGTGCCTATTTATGCAGGAGCTTTCGGTGTTTCGGAATACAAGGTTTTACCGCTCGGTTCGGCAAGGTCGGATTTCTTCTTTAAGGAGTTCAACCGTGAACACCTGAGAGCTGATTTTGACAAAAAATATCCCGGATGTAAGGGTAAGAAGCTTGCGCTTTATGCACCGACCTTTAGGGATAACCCGGCCGATGACAGCCGAATCCTTGCAAATTTCGATATCGAGGCTTTTAATGAGCGGTTCGGCGATGAATATGAGCTTCTTGTTCGTCTGCATCCACAGGTTCATGCAAGCGTTGAGATTGACGGTGCGGTTGATATGTGCGATTACGAAAACACGCTTGAGCTGATGATGCTTTGCGATTTTCTCATTACGGATTACTCGTCGATTTGTATGGACTTTGCGATTCAGGACAAACCGGTTTATTTCTATGCTTTTGACCTCGACAGGTTCGAGAGGGACAGGGCTTTCTACTTTGATTATGAAAGTTACGTTCCCGGCCCGGTTGCAAAGGATTTTCAAACACTTCTCAATCTTATAAACAGCACGGTTTCCGAAACATACCGTATGAGAAGATATGATTTCAACTTTGCAAATTTCGGTACGCCGGACGGAAAGGCGGCCGAAAGGATAGTCGACAGGATTATCTACAACAAGTAAATATTTTGAAATATTTCCTCGGAATTGATTTCCGGGGAATTTTTTTGTTTATTCTGAATAAATAACCCAAAATAGAACTACCGATATATGGTTATTCTTTATTAAAATTAAAATAATGCAAAAATATTGTTTTTATGCAAATTTATACAGCAAAATATTGGCATAAAGAAGAAAAATTATATACAATTAATTGAAAATAAATGTAAGATAATGAATCTTGTTGAAACGCTATATTTATGTATGCTAAAATTTTCGGCAAAGGTGGCAAAGTATACTTTTTGTGACGGTTTCAACAAAATTAGACCTTGAAAAATGTTGCATTTTAACAAGTTTGCCGCAGTATGGGAGGTAATAGAATGATGAAAAAACTCACCAGATTCGGAAGGAGCACATTGAGCATAATCCTGTGTCTTACTATGCTTCTGACGACCTTCTGCTTCTTCGATATCGGTTCCGTGATATCGAATGCGATGGTCACCGTAACAGAAAACAACAAGATGAAGGGTTCACTCTCGAGCCAGTTTATGTATGCGCCCGAGATTGCTTATCTCAAGCCCGGCAGCAGTGCGTTTCAGTATTTCAGCAACTATGATCCTGTGACCGGCAAGGCGATAAGCACGAATGACGCAACATCGAGACTTGAATTTGACTACAAGGGCGCAACAGAGATTGCCATCGGCGTCAACAGAGTCTATTACAAGAACGGCGAAAACGATGTTGATTTTTCGGGAACGCTTAAAATTAACAATGTTACTGTTACGCAGAATAAGGTTGCTTATAATGCGACAACTTCAACCTCGTTCAGCTCGATTGCAAGCAGTGCAAGCGGAGCGATTTCTGTTACGCTTAATGCGAGCCAGTGTTCGCTTGCAGGTGCGGCAACTGGAACTACATATTACATTCAGTGGGTTTTCCGTTACAAGGTTGACGGAGCATACCATTTTGCCTTTATGTATACGGGCGTTTATGTTCCGCTTCTTGATCAGGCAGGTACTTCGACCTCTCAGAGATATATTGCTTCGGGTAGTAACCCGACCGAGAACCATTCATGGTCTTTCATCACGGGTGCGATGAAGTATTCGGGCGGTAACAGAAAGTCTCAGTTCCTCGGTACAACGGCAAATACGCTTATGGCAGCTCCGCTTGTATCGTTTGTCGGACGTGCTCAGAATGAGAATAACTATACCATTCCGTGCGGCGACGGACAGGCATTGAACGAAAACAACTTCTCGTCTTCCCAGACTCCTTATAATACTTTCGTTTATAACAGGCCGACAAGAGGTCAAAATGAGCTTTATTATGATACGACAAGTATCTCTGTTCCATCAAGCTATTCCGGTACGGTTACAGGTAATGTATCTATTACCAACACGGGCGACGGCGTGATCGGATCGGGAATTACCCTCGGTATGGCTTACATTGTCGTTGATACCTCCAGATATACAAACTATAATCAGATTCCTTACCTCAGTGCAGGTTATGCACAGTTCTATCATGACCAGGACGGTAACGGTAACAAGCTTAACTCTATCAAGAGCGTTAAGAGATATAACAAGGGCAGTTCAACAAGCATTGCATATGACGGAACGATTTATTGCGATGTTGATACTTCTAACTACAAAGATCACGACAGCTATTCTGTTGCAAGGGGTCTTTACAAGTTTAACGGTTCGATTATAGACGGACTCGTTACATTTGATACGTGGTTCTTCAACGGATATAAGCACTTCTTGGGATATACCGAGAGTATCGGTGTTCACCACTATAACGGTCTTTATACAGAGACTGTCAATAAGCAGGAATTCCGTACAGTATATAACGATGCGGCTCACTCCCATATTGACTACAAAACATATTCAAGCGGCTATTCGGCATATTATACGGAGCTTAAGTCGGTAGCGGAAACTCTTTGCAATCCGCAGCTTTATTCTAAGAAGACTACATCTCTGAGCGGAACGGCTTCGGGTTCCGTTAAGGCGATAGAAACCTCTATTGTCAATTCGACCACAACTACGGATAATTATGTTTATTTCTATGTTCCCGAGGTAATTTATCTTACACCGGGCAAAACGACATTTCAGTATTATTCGGATATGTCTTCTGTTACCGTGAGTGACGGCGTATGCACAGCAACGTTGAACAAATTAAGAAACGATGCAACAGGTAATATATATTTCTATTATAAAAACGCAAGCAAGGTTAAGATTACCCAAAGCGGTGCGTCAAGTGTTTCCTTGAGCGGAGGAAATGTAACTTCCTTTAACTCATATGTGAACACATCGCAGTCTGCCGTTACGACAGCAAACATTTCCGGCGGTTCGGTTTCTTCGGCAGCTTCAACATATATTACATGGACAGCAACGTATGTTGAGGATAACATTGAAAAGACTGTTACGGCTCAAACTCGCGTGTACAGTCCTTATCTCAGCCCGTTTGTTGCGGCGGCAAAACAGAGAACAAAGCCGAGATTACAGAGTGCTAACTTTTGTGACAGCTTTGCATATATAAGCGGTGTTCACGATATTACGCCGATGTCCGGTACAAACAGATATCCGAGTGCGGAAAATCTTATACCTCTTCTCGGCAAAATAAAAGAGCCCGTTAACGGTCAACATGTTGCACCTGACGGAGTATGGGTTGATGAATCAAGCAGTGACTATGCTAAAGGTTCATCATATTATGGAGATAACACAACAAGCAGCCATACATATGTATCTCATGCCGGTACAGGAACGATTTATGTTGATGTAAGCCGATTTAGCAATCTTTCACAGGTACCTAATCTTACATTTGGTTTTGGTATCACAGACGTAGAGGATTCATCAGGACCTAACTATTTTGTGGCGGATTACACGGGAATATCTGTTAACGGAAATGGAAAGAAAGATGAAAACGCCGAATGGAACAGAACGCCTAAAAAGTATTTGTGGAATGAAGATAAGAACGGAACAAGCGGAGAGGGCATGAAATATGAAGATGATATCATTCCCGGTTTGGACGATTTAACAAAGGCAGATGGCACAGATAATTTGCAAATCGGTGCATTGACGGACGCATGGCGTGGCGGACGTAGAGCACAGAATGCTCTTTTCCTTCACCTTGACGTTGTACGTACTGACAAGACGGGTATCCGTAAGGCTATTGAATATGCTAATAAGTATAGCTACGCACTGCAGGAGGATTACTTTAATACATCCTCCTCCGAATGGTTAACTTATAAAACAAAGCTTGCTGCCGCACAAGATGCTTTGGTAAAGGTTGACGGTAGAACAGCCGATTTTGATTCAAAAGTTGGCTACGGCGTTTTCCCTGAGGGCAATGTAGCGGGCAGCGGTCTTGCAAAGACACTTAAAGACGCTGTTGACGTTCTTCTCAATGCAAACAGAGGAACCGCTCCGAGAAACACAAGCAACTACACCGCAACACAGAAAAATGTCGGACTTGTTGCAAATTCCAACGGCACTTTCACGGTTGCAGCTATTGCCGAGGCAGCTTCTGACGGCACAGCTTCGATCTCCAAGACATTTAAGGCATACGATAAGGTTGAGTTCTCTGCCGAACAGTATGAGGGCTATAAATATGTCGGTTATATAAAAGGCGGAGCATCGTCCAACGGAGACGCCTTCTCCGCAACCGATTATAATAGTATGGTTAACAGTTCCGATCCTGTTTCCAAGTCAAAGAACGAAACCCTTACATTCGGCAATGCAAAGAACGTAGATTATTCATATACATTCTATTACATTGTAAATCCCGACGTTCTTTTTGATAATGAGTTTGATTTTGATTCATGGGCAAGTGGAATTCTTTCAGCAAAAAAAGGTACATACGGCGGCATGGCTGCATTTGATTTTGCCACGAATTCATATACCATCACCTCAAACGGAACTCAGGTACAACCGAGATTTTTGGGAGATCAGGGCGGCGCATCATATTTGGGTCACCGTATTGATACCAAAACAACTCTTATCCCGGGACACAAATATCGCATTTCATACAGCGTTATAGGCACGGCTGATACAACTGCTCATGTTGCGGTGTTTATGTTCTCAACCACTTCCGCAACGGATTACAGCGTTACGGGCGAAATTGACGCAAGCACTTCAATTAAAGCAAATGTGAAAACCTCATATTCTGCCGAATTTACTGTAAAGGAAGGATATACTTATCCGACTTTCAGATTCGGTATCCACGGCGGCTCGTCAAATGTTCCGTCAGGAGTATCACTGACATATTCCGATATCTATCTTCAGGATATCACAACTCCGGGCGGATTCAAGGATGATGTTACCGATGCAACTCCGCACGCAGTTTTAGGCTTGATCCCGGGCTCGCAGATTGGCACAATGTCAAGTATCTCAAGAACGGGTTACGCTTTTGACGGTTGGTATAATAACCAGGACTCAACCGGCAACGGTACTGGAACGAAATACACTTCGACATCAACTGTCGGAAACAGCAATTTAAGGCTTTATGCAAAGTGGACTGTTGCTCCCGAGCTGATGTTTGATAATGAATTTGTGTTTGATACATGGTCAAATAATGCAAGCTTCGGTTCAGGCGATATTAAAGTAGATAAAGGCTCAAACCTTGTTTATTTGTACAATAAGACAACAAGCTTAGATACTTCCACCGGACCGTATGACGGTACAAGTGCTTATAAAATAGCGGTAACACCCGGACATACATACAGAATTCGTATGAATGTTACTATGGGTGCAACTGCCGGCTCGGTCGACTTCATGGCATTTGCCTTTAATAACGACGGAGTATCAACTCCGGTAGCCGGAAATTCTACGGCATATCGCAGAAGACCTACAATTTCTCTGGCGGCAAACCAGACAGGCACACTTCAGACGAAGCCTGCAAGTGAAACAAATAACTCCGATGAGCAGGATTTCGTTATGCCTGCAGACGCAAAATACCTGACTATCCGTTTTGGTATAAGATCGGCAAATACATCTGCAACATTCAGTGATATTTATATTCAGGATATTACAAGCCCTGCCGGCAAAGCAGATGATGTTTCAACGGCCGATCCGATAAATAAGGTTAAGCTTCCGGGTGAGAGCGTAGGTTCACTTGCCGATATTGAAAGAACAGGCTATACCTTCACAGGATGGAACACGGCTAAGAACGGTACGGGTACAACTTATACCGAAAGTACAAAAATGCCTTCAAGCAACACTCAGCTTTGGTCTCAGTGGGAGGTAAATAAGTATAAGGTAACTTATGACTACGCAACCAACGGCGGTACAAGTGCAACAAAGACAACCGATAATGTTGCTTAC
>FR882074.1 GCA_000434915.1 Ruminococcus sp. CAG:563 | reverse complement strand
AAAATCTATATACATTGAGCAGGACAACCCTGTAGGTACACATGATAACCCATTTGAGTGGTCGCCCGGTATGCGGCTTATCCCGAACGGATATTACACTTACAACGGAAAAAAATATGTAGCTATTGCCGAGGGTAGCCCTGAAACAATCACAGAAGAATATCTCGTTGAATTTTAAGGAGGAATAATCATGTTACAGCCAACAGGAAACAAACTCATAGACACAATTATCTACGTCGGTGCATCGGCAATCGCATTCAATGTGATTTTGCCGATTTGTGCACTGATAATCGAGTTTTTGAATGCTTTGATGTGAGGTGAGAGGATGAGCGAAAACATATCGACAGAGGAGCGACTTGCAAAGCTCGAAAGCGAGATTGTGACATTATTCCACTACATCAAAGAAATAAAGGACGAACAAAAGGAGTTCCGCAAACTCGTAGCTGCGGTTGAAAAGATAGCCAATCAGACGGCGGACAACAGAGAAATGCTTGAACTTAACAATAATAAGCTTGACGACATTTCGGCACGTTTGACGGATGTTGAACATCAGCCGGCAGAATCAGCCAAGAAAAGAGCCGATAAAATATCGGACACGGTTGTTGCGGTCGTTGTGACCGGAATCGTGAACGCTATAATTACGGCTGTAATTACATTTTTAACCAAATAAGGAGGAATCATCATGAAAAAAATCAATCTAAAGGGCGTTACAGCGCAGACCTGGGCGAGAACTCTCGTTCTTGTCCTCGCCCTCATCAGCCAGCTTGCCGTTATCCTCGGCAAAAGAAGCGAAGCAATCGACATTGACCAGTGGCAGGAGTATGTAACCTACATATTCACAGTCGGCGCATCAATCGTCGCATGGTGGAAGAATAACAGCTTCACCAAGAACGCACAGGTTGCCGATGATGTCAAAAACAGCCCCGAACTGACAAACGGAAGAGGTGAGTGAATATGAGTAACAGCTCACTCGCTACATATCAGCGACTGACCGATAATTACGATCCTCGCAGATACAAGATCGACACGATTACAATTCATTGTTACGTTGGACAGGTCACGGCAAAGCAGGGTTGCGATTATTTTTACAACACCGACAGAGAGGTTTCCTCAAACTATGTTGTCGGTCGTGACGGTTCGATCGGTCTTTCTGTCGCTGAAAATCACAGAGCGTGGACGTCGTCCTCTCCATCAAACGACCACAGGGCAATCACAATTGAAGTTGCCTCGGACACAAAGCCGCCGTATGCGGTCAATGACAAGGCATACAGTGCGCTTATTGCACTTGTAACCGACGTTTGCAAGCGCAACGGCATCAAAAAGCTCGTATGGTCTAACAACAAAACCGACCGTATAAACCACCGAAATGGCTGCAATATGACCGTACACAGGGATTTTGCTTCGACTGCTTGTCCCGGTGCATATCTTTACAGCCGTATGGCAGATACTGCGGCTCAGGTCAACAAGAGACTTTCCGCAGGCACAACAAAGCCGACAGCCAAACCGACAACCACAATCAAAATTGACGCACCGTCAGAGATAGGAGGCAATGACATGACAAGAGGATATTTTCAGGTAGGCGACCGCAACGAGGGTGTTTACGCATACAAACAGCAGCTTATGCTCATCAAGAAAAAGGGTATAATCTCGCAGGGCGTTGACAATAACAACATCTTCGGCACAGGCACCCGAACCGCCACAAAGCAGGTACAGAAAGCCGCAGGCATAACCGTCGACGGCCTCGCCGGTCCGCAGACAATCCGTGCTTGCTATATGCTGGCGAACAAGTAAAAAATAATGTTCTCATCAGCTTGTAAAACTTTTTGCAAGCTGATGAATTATGCATATTTCCCACGAATTATATTGACTTTTGACGAATAAAAAGTATAATATATTCGGGAGGAATAATATGTTGAATTTTATAAAGGAAAAAAGAAAAGTCGTTTTAATAATAGGAGTCATAACAATTATATTAATAATTGCTTTACCATTTATTTTTTGTAAAGGAATACCGTTATTTAATGCAACAGCTTCAAAATTTGAACGTGCAGAATTGATTGCTCAAATTTTAGCTGCCTTATTTGTTGCCGTTGGTACATTCGTTGCTGTATTTCAGTATTATTTTTCATCACGTTCACAAATAATACAATATGAAACAGACAAGATAGATAAAGCTATTAAATTGGCAGAATTTTACAAAGATGAAATCCTCTGCCCATACACGGTATTAAAGGCAGTGTATAGAGATGTTGGCATTATAGACATCTTGCAGCCCAAATATAATGATTTTGTTAATTTTGATTTCGAGGAAATGAAGGAACTTTTAGGAGAACAGGGTATAGATAAAATAGAAAAAATAAAAACTTCAAAAGAATACTGCGGCCAAATTGCTACATTGAATGAAATGATGGGGTTTGGTATAAACGGTTCATTTTCAGAAAGCACAATTGATGAATCTGGAAAATCTCGGCAGTCAATCCGAGTTGATATAGATAAGATAAGATATGATTTTGCAAAAAAATATACATGTAAAATATTGAATAACATGGAGATTTTTGCAATGAACTTTTCTCATAATGTTGCAGATAAAAGTGTAATATATAGATCTGTCTATCCCACGTATATAGAAATATGTAGGGTTTTGTACTATGATATAGCTAATTGTTGCAAAGATGGTCAGCCGCAATTGTATAGAAATGTGCAATGGCTATACAGTGAATGGAATAGGCAAATGAAAGAAGAAAAGGAAAAAAGAAGGCAAACAGCTTCCTCTTTAGGCGGTAAATCTGAAAATTTCAGATAATAGTGTTGACTTTTAATAAATATAGTATATAATAATGGCGAAAGGGGGATTTTGTTTATGGGAACAGGATCTGCTCCGGAACTTTAATTTCCGAAAAAATATTTCAATGTTTAAAAGCCCTGAGGTAAAACTCGGGGCTGTTCTTATAATTGCAATCGATTTTTTCAATTTCGCTTGATATATAAACCTTATCCCCAAACTATTACGATAGTTCGGGGATTTTTTTGAACATCTGACACATTGCAATCAAGTGCATCGACAAGGACACAAACAGTTATCGCAGCAGCTCTGTTTTCACCTTTTAAACAAAAAATTGTAAATCAAAAACTTAACATATAACGGGCAAGTCCGCTTTTCTGCTGTCTTGCTTTCCCAGCTCTCGATTGTGCGAGTGGGGATAAGTAATTTTTCGGCAAATTTTGCTTGACTAAGTCCGGTCTTGCTGCGGATATCTCGCATACTCATGTGTGCAACGCTCCACAGCTCTCTCAACTCATCAATAAGGTTATCGCCAATCTCCACACCGTCAAACTCACTTGACAGTGCGATGTCCGACGCAAACGCATCGGCATCGTTGTAATTGAGTGATTCGCTCACTGCAAATCGTCTTTGTTTATCCGTCATTTTGCTTCCTTCTTTCTGCCGGGATGATTTCTTTCGTATTCTCGGCTGTAAATTTTTCGGTTTTCGTTCCTGCAATTTTCGGAGCATAGCTTTTGATTTTCATGCCCGAAAAATGTCTTCCCACAAATCTTACAAGTGATTTCTTTTTTTTGGCTTTTCCGCTTAATGTTTCTTTTGGGATTAATGTTGCCCTTATTTTGATAATAATAATCTAATCCTTGACGTCTGTCGACTTCCGCCACGCACAAAGGAGCACAATTCGCGCAGTATTTTTGCAAGCCGGATGTGACTGTATATGTCTTGCCACAATTTACACAATAGTCGATGCTACCTATTTTGCGCATAGGATCGTTTTGGTGATGTATTCGATTTTTTTCTTTATTTCGCTCGTATCGACAGTCTGGGCAGTACCAAGCACGAGGTCCGCCCGAAAAAGTCCTACCGCATTGTTTACAGACACGATTTTCAAAGATAGCCATAATTAACACCCATTAAAAGATTGTTCTTACCGTTGCATTGGCGATTATCAACTCGTCAAGATCAACACCGCCCTCTGCATAAGGGCCTTGGATAAGATAGAATTTGCTGTCACCATTATAATTGTACAGATTGCTTTTCTCAATCTTTCTTGCAATTTTTTCGGCGGAATCATAAAAGTCAATGCCCAACGAGCAAGTACCGTTAAGCTCTCCGGCATCAAAATAGCCTTGATAGAAGCCTTCACCCTCAGGATATATAGGCTCATCGTTTTCGCCATATTCTTGATCTTGTAATAACTGGTGAGAGTTCGGGAGGTTATCGCCGACATTGTACTTCGCACTATCCCATCTGATTCCAAAACAATCATTCATGGATTCTTCGTTGCGTACAATTTCAAAAATCTCTTTAGCAATTTCAGTTATTGTTTTACTTCCGATCTTTTCAAGTGTCATAATGATTACTCCCTTTTGAGGTGTTCCCTCATTTCTTGTCTATATTATACCACACAATGTGCGGTATGTCAATACTTTTTTTCAAAAATTTTTAAAATCTTTTTTAAATTTTTTGCGGTTATGGGGATGTAAAAAATTATATTCCCTTACACTCAGCACCGCCGTATTGCGAAATTATAATGCTTGCATACTTAGCGTTGGGAGTGGCGATTTTGACGGGATATTGCAATTTCTTTTCATAAACAAACATCAGTTGTTACCCCCTAAGTCCCACGGCCACGGATTTTTGAGCCATGATACACCGGGGTCTGAATTTGAATAAAGCGGGCCGCAGTTTTCTTCAAATTCTGAGACGAGCTTTTCGTTCTTTTCTTCATATTTTTTGTAGAGTGCCAATGCACTGAGGTCATCGGGGTGAGTGTCAAGATAGAGGTGCAGTTCCCACATGGCGAACTGAACAGCGTCTATCTGCTGCATAAGCATTGCTCTTGTCATCTCATACCACGACCCATGAAGGGCTTATCAAGGACAGGAAAAAGTGTCCCGGCTTTTAGTGCCTTCATTTCGTCATATGTGGTTGTATCCGTCTGGAACGGAACATATGCCATTGCGACAACGGGATTTTCGGGCAGGGCCGGAGTGAATCCCGACTGTATGGCAGACGAAGCACTCCGTGCAAATCCCACAGACGCTTTGGCGGAGCGTTCATATGGATAGTTGTTCAATTTAATTAACTCCTTTTGCTCGGCCGGCTATATCGGTCGAGTTGTTTTTCGGCTTTTGCCTATTAACAGGATATGCCGTATGATGTTTTGTGGTACAAAAATGAGCGACAAATAATGTTTTAAACAACAAAAATAGAAATATTAAGATTTGCTTAATATTGGTTAATTTCTATAGACAGAGGCCGATTAAAGTGTTATAGTTTCTTTTGGAAAAACAGGCCGAGATCAAAAGGTTTTGTTTTCTCTGATATATAAAAAGGTTTTGTTTTATTTCCCTTATTTCTCATATATCAAAAGGCAATGCCACACAAATTCAATGTGCGACATTGCCTTTAATTATGTTATTCTATTTTCATTGCTATTTTCTGCTTTTTTAATCCCTCTCTTGCTTCCTTTCAAAGAGTTTGATTGAGAAATAGAAAACGGAAATCAAGCCGATTGCGATGAGTAAATATCCGATGCCGTCCCGTAAAATCCACTTGCTACAATATGGCTATGATACAGTTATCTCCTGTGAAGCAACCTCGTCATCACATATTGCAATTTTCATAATTCTGCCCTCAAAATTATTTTAGGCAATACCGCACAGGCTGCGGCACAACCTTTATTATTATATAGCAAGAAGAATATGATTTCAAGGCATAATCCATCCAAAAAATGTAAATTAAAATATCATATTTATGTAATATTGACAGCATGAACGCACATAGCTTTATATAGCCTTGCACCGCCTTACGACAAAAAGAACCGTTACACTTACCCAAAAGATAAATGTAACGGTTTGGTGTTATTTAAAAAGCTTGCGGAAAAAGTTTGCAACCTTTGAAAGTGTTTTTAAAGCATTTGTGTAAAGGTTCTCAAGTCCTTCGACGATTTTTTCAAAGAAATCTTTCTTTTCCGGCTTCGGCTTTTCCTCCTGCTCGGGGTTCTTATCGTCCTTAACAACATATTTAAATGCGTCATATTCGCCGTCTTCAAGAAGCTCCAGCATTCGGGCAAAGCTGATTTGCTCGCCGTCGGTTGATTTGAGGCTGACATAAAGATTATTGAGCGTCAGATATTCTGCGGATTTGTCAACGTTATCCATAGAAATTGTGTCGCCGATAACTCCGTCAAATATGAGCTTGTCAAAGTGCAGATATTCCGACTGCGAATATTTGACGACATAATAAACAATGAATGTATAAGGCAGATCCTTGTAAATCGTCAGCGTGTTGCCGAAGTTAAGAACCTTCTTTTCGCTGTCATAGGATATGGGATTATAGTTGAAGCCGTTGCTCTGAGCGAAAGCCTTTCCAAGGTCATTTTCTCCGATTACTGTCATGCGCTTGTTGCAGCCGACAAATGCCGAGGAGGATATTTCGCTCGGTTCGCCGACGAAGCTTATCAGTGAAAGCTTTGCACAGCCGGCAAAGGCATTGTCGCCGATTTTCTTGACATCTTTTCCGACTATTATTTCACCGAGATTTACAAATCCGGTGAAAGCATTTGCACCGACGGAGGTTACGCCCTCGCCGATTGTTAGCGATTTTATGCTGTTTCGGAAGCCGTACCATTCATAATCGGAGGTTTTTTCACGTTCAAGCATATCGCCGCTGCCGCTGAGGAAAAGATGACCGTCGGAGGAATCGAAGGACCATGTAATGTTGTCCTTAGGCTTATCGGGAACGGTTGCACCTGTGGAATTGAAAATAATCTCTGCCTGCTCAAGCGGAGTATTGTTAGCACCGAATGTTATAGCGTTCCATTCTTCCTCGCTGCCCTCAAAGTAGACCGTTTTAAGGTAGCTGCTGAAAGCAGAAGCACCAATGCTTTTAACGCTTTTCGGAATAGCAATGCTTGTGAGACTTTCGCAGCCGGCGAAAGCTAAACCATTTATTGAAATAAGTCCTTTAGGCAGGTTAACACAGCTCAATGCCTTGCAGTTATTAAATGTGCCATAATCAATCTCGGTTATTTTCTGCGGAATAGTTATTTCTTTAAGTGATTGACATCCTTCAAAAACTTTTGCTTCAATACAAGTTATACTATCAGGCAAATAAGCCTGTTGCAAATTACGACATAATGAAAAAGCAAATACGTTTATTTGGGCTGTTCCATCGGGAATATATATTGATTCAAGTTTCGTACAATTAAAAAATGTGTATTCATCAATTATGGATGTTTTAGGCAGAGATATTGAGGAAAGTGCTGTGCCTTTAAAACAGTATTTATTGATTTCTGTGTCTGTATTTGAAATTGAAATTTCAGAAAGCTTGTTACAGTTTTCAAAACAATTACTGCCAAGTGCAACAACATTTTGGGGTATATAAATTTTATTAAGTCCGCTACCACTAAAGGCTGCATGATCTATATATTTTAATTGTTCGGGCAAGTTAATTTCATTCAGTGCCTTGCAATTCATAAATGATTTATCGGAAATACGAATCAAACTGTCCGGAATAGAAACATTATGCAGATTTTGTTGCTGATAGCATGCGGAATTTCCTATTGTTAAAGTACCTTCTTTGACGGCTAACGTCTCGATATTCGGCAATGTAGCGATAAGATGTTTGCCTATATAAAGGCTACCGTCGGTGTAGCGTGATTCATCAGCTACAAGGGCTGTCCCGGCGAAAACATCATATTGTATTTCTATATCATGATCAGGCAATGAAATGCTCGAAAGTACAGTGCAATTTTTAAAAGCGTCATACATAATCGCCTTTAATGAATTCAACTCACCTACACTGAGAAGATTAGAGCAGCCTCCAAATGCTCTAACACCAATTTTTTCTAGATTGTCTAAGGACGGAACACTTTTCAAAGATGTGCAGTTTTCAAATGCCAACTGACTGATTACTCTCAATTTGTTGTTTCCCGGGACTGCTGTTAAAGAAGAGCAACCGCTGAAAGCCTGACTGGAAATTTCTTGTATTTCTGCATCTCCGGAAAAGGTTGTCAGCGACGAACAATTCATAAAAGCCTCCGGGCGTATTTTATTTACACTGTTTTGAAAGTCAACGCTTTCAAGAGCAGTGCAATTTTTGAACATCGCTTGACCTACAGAATATAATTTTGAGCATTTGGGTAAAATTACGCTTTTTAAAGAAGTGCATCCGGAGAAATTGGAGTATTGCCCGGACACCGAGAGGGCAGTTGGAAATTTAATGCTTAAAAGTGAAGGGCAGTCACTGAAATAACAATTTAAATAGCCGACGCTATCGGGAAACTGTATGGATTCCAGAGATGTGCATGAATTGAATGCATAACTGATATCTTTTACCGAATCGGGTATAACGATTCTTTTTATTTTTGAACAGAAACTGAAGGCAAAAGAATCGATTTTGTAAACAGAGTCGGATATTGTCAATTCATCAGCAGCATAAGCAGGCGGACAACGTAAAATCGAATTAATAGATCCATCACCTTTTTTAGAATATAAAAAGCCGTTTGAGTCACTGCAAAAATTAGCATTATTTTCATCAACGGATATGAATTCAACTTTTTTTATTTTTTGAAAAGTGTTTTCGCAAATTTGCGAAATATTTTTGGAAATATAAATTTTTTTAAGATTGGCATTTAAATCAGAAAATACAAACTCTGAAGTATTGCTTCCACTGAAATTTCTACCCAAGATTTTTACAGGACATCCATCAATCTCTTCAGGAATGCGTATTTCCTCGGCAGTTGTGTTTATGCAGTTCAGGATTTGTATATAGCTATTACCGATTTTTTTATACTGAAAATCGTCAGTCGATAAAATTTCTTCCGCCGCCTTGGTATGCGTTACGGAGGTGAACGGGATCAAACCTGCAATCACAGTTATTGCAAGGATGATCGAAAGTATTTTTTTTGCCGCATTGTTTCTCATTTTAACCTCTCCTGTTTTGTGATTTTTTTATTTTAACGTCATTGCAACGTCAAGCTTGAAGGTTTTATTCTCACAGCCGAGCTTGAGAAAGCCGTTGTATTTTTCGACTGTTTTTCTGATGTTTTCAATGCCGAAGCCGTGATTCTTTTTGTCCGACTTCGACGTTTTTATTTTGCCGTTTTTAATTTGCGGCTCAAATTTTACGGGGTTGCTTATCGTTATTCGGCATCCCATTTCCGTTTCCCTCGACGTGATTTTGACGGTTGAATTCGGAATATCCTTGCAGGCAGTTATTGCATTGTCAAGGGCGTTTGTCAGCACGGTGCAAAGGTCGCATTTTTCAATCCCTTTTTCGGGAATCGTTCCGTCGAATATTATCTTTGTTCCGTATTCTGCCGCCGAACCTGCTTTGTCGGCAAGGATTGCGTCCGCAAGATAGTTGCCTGTGTAATAGGAAAAACGTTTGGTTTCGTCAATTTTGCCGTTGAGACTTTCAACGTATTCCTTTGCCTCATCGAGCTTGCCCTCCGAGAGCATGATGTTTAAAGAAAAAAGATTGTTCTTTATGTCATGGCGAAAGCTTCGTATCTCTTGCGTCGATTCGGTCAGACTTTCATAATGCTTTAGCTGTAATTCAAGCTGATGCTCGGCTTCCTTTTGTGAGCGTGTGACCGTGAAATATTTATAAACGACGAAGGACAGGCACAGCGTCACAAGAACTGCCGAGGCAAGCATCAGCGTTTGATAAACATCTTTATAATATGTTTCGTCAAGCGAAAGCATAACTCCGTAGTACGATGACCAGTCGGCGATAATTATTACAACATAGACGATTGGCGGAATCGTTTCGAAAAAGTCGTGCGGAATCTCCTTTTTACCGAGCCGAACATAAAGAACGGCGGCGGTCAATAAAATTGCATAAAGTCCGGCGTAGATCAGATTTTCGTAAATCGCCGAACTGAGCTTCGCCAATGAAACGATAACAAAGACAATGAAATCTGCCGTTGAAGCGTAGATCAAACCGAACAGGCAAAATGTCGCTTTTTTCTTTGGATTCAGCAAAAGATACGGCAAAAAGATATATGTAAGCATTGAAATTGTGTCCGGAACTGTCAGAGCGGTTTCACGGTCTTTTATGAACAGCATACCCGCCGCAACAGCTACAAAAATCAAAATAGAAACGACTATGAAAGGAAGCTTGTTTTTCTTTGTTTCATAACCGACTAATTTATTAAGAAGAAACAGCTCCAGCGATGAGCCGAGTATTATTTGTGCAACCCCGGAAATACATTCAAAAAAAATTATATTCTCCATGGGTTCACCTACTTAATTGATTCAAGGTAGAGCTGACAGAATTCATCATATTTTTTCTGACTGATGAAAATTTTCTCACCGTTTTCCAAAATGCAAATTCTGCTGTCAAATTTTTTAACTTTATTTATATTAACAAGGTATGAGCGGTGAATTCTGAAAAATCCGTAATCGGAAAGCTCGTTTTCAAAGGAGGTTATGGTTCGTCGGCATTTGATACAGTCATCCTTTAAATAGATGTACGTATATTTTCGAGCCGCCTCCATGTAATAGATATCATCGGCATTCAGAATGTTGAATTCATCGTCAATTCTTATGGTCAGTTTCCTTGAAGAGGCCAAATCTTTTATGTATTCATTGACAGTTTCGATGATTTTCTCTTTTGACAGTGGCTTTACAAGAAAACGGTACGCCCTGACTTCAAAGGCTTCATATACAATTTCCGGATATGCCGTTATGAAAATAAGACCCTTTCCCGTTCCGAATTCAGAGTATACCTTTTTTGCAAATTCCATTCCGTTGATGCCAGGCATTTTGTAGTCAATAATAAAAAGGTCAAAATCTCCTATTTGCCGCATTAAGCTTTCGTAGGATAAAAAAGCTTCGTATTTAATGTCCATGCTTTGGGCAAAAGCGATATCCTCAATTACCGAAGAAACGAAATCGAGCGTTGAAGGCTCATTGTCGCAAATTGCAATTTTCATCTTTTTCTCACATCTTTCAATTAAACATATATATAATTTAATCTAATTAAATGATTTAGTCAATATATTATCTTAAAAATATTGTAATAATTTGAATTTCTCAGTTAAAATTTCCCGCCACAAAGCAGGTACAGAAAGCCGCAGGCATAACCGTTGACGGTCTCGCCGGGCCGCAGACAATAAGAGCTTGCTATATGCTCGCGGCGAAGTGAGCTTAAAACTTAATAAATAAATTTATCCCCGGATTACCACTATTAAGGTGATAATCCGGGGATTTTACGTTTATTAACAAAAAAGTTAATAAATTTTAAATAAAGTGCTTGACAAATATAACTTTTAGTGTTATACTCATTAACACTGAAAGGAGAATGCGATATGTTATCAAGTTTAGGTAAATATTTGAGAACGCTTAGAATTCAAAGAAATGAGCTTCTGAAGGACATGGCAGAGAAGCTTACACTTGCACCGGCGTATTTGTCAAGTATTGAAAACGGTAAGAGAACGCCAACAAAAAAATTGATTGACACAATCATAAGGGTATATGAGATTGATGAAAAGGAAAAAGAAAATATTGAAGAAGCGTATATGCTTAGCGTTGAAGAAATGCACATTGATATGAAAGATGCAAATGATGAGCAAAGAAGTTTAGGCGTTGCATTTGCAAGAAAATTCAATAATCTGTCTGAAGATCAGATAAATAAAATAAAAAAGGCATTAGGGGAAGGAGACTGTTAATGTCATCAATTATGGTTCCTGCACATGGGAGAAAAGAAATTGAAAAGTATGTTGAAACAATTAAAGACTTGTTCGGACTTGACAAATCAATGTATATTCCGGTATTAAAAATTGCAGAGTTAATCATTCCGCAATTTGACTCAGGTTACAGCTTTGTACCAGTATTTGACTGTGAACTTGAAAATAACGAATATGCAAAATACATTCCTGAAAGCAATGAGCTTTTGATTAAGGAGTCGGTTTATTGCGATGCCTGTCAAGGAAATCCACGGCATAGATTTACTATTGCCCATGAACTCGGACATTATTTTCTGCACGGGGATACAGCAAGTTTTTCAAGGTGTTCTGATACATATAAAATACCTGCTTACGTTAACCCGGAATGGCAGGCAAATGTTTTTGCCGGAGCATTTTTAATATCACCAAAGTTGACACAGGGTATGACGGCAAGCCAAATTGCACAGGAATGCGGAGTTTCATACGAAGCAGCGTCTATTGCCGTTAAAACAAATAAAAAAGAGCTTAATGCCTCAAACATTAAACTCTTTTCATAAAAATGATATCCATCCGCCATTGGTACGATATCAGCTACAAAATTATTGTACCACAATATCATTTTTTTTGCAAGTATTTTTTGTAAAGGAGATGATGTATATGTGGATATACACACCGTACATAACGGTAAAGGGTCGTCGCATTTATGCGTCAGCCTACGGACTCAAAGTTTTCCGATTTTGGGTCGATAAAAACGAAATAAGAAGGTAAAACCCAGTGCCGGGACTATGTTGTTGGCGGAATAGTCCCGGAGAACCATATAACAACTTCTGTTATTCCCCGAACTATTACGATAGTTCGGGGATTTTTTGCGGTTAAATACTATAAAATATCGATTTTTTATCAGCTATTATATATCGGGCCCAAAATACGTTGTATTTCTCCGGATGGAATTGTATCGACTATCATATTAATTAAATCGTTCATTATGATTGCTTCATCATCGCCAGATGCTGCAACACATTTTTGTATAAATACATTAAATTTGCCTTTCGCTAATTTTCTGCAGTTCTCAGCATTGCAATTTATATAATCATTACAGTTTAATATTGTAGGAATTTCGCAATGCATTCTATTCTTAAATAATGATTTAAAAGTTTCATCTGCTGAATTTAGAGCTTCGATAAATTTTACCTCAGGAGTTACAGAAAGATTTTTTATTATTGCACTATTATGATTTAGCAGTTCTTTGAATTTAGGTTTTGAGTCTAAATCATCAAAAGCATCCGAATCAACCAAAGCAAAAACTTTTGATTGTCCAAGTAACTGATTGCTCGTTATTACCGCTACATTGGCTGTTTGAAAGAAACCACCAACTGGAATAATTGAAACCAGTGCAGTTGAATGTGTCGGTGCCAGAGAACCGTATCTAAAAATCATTCTTTTCAAAAAAGCTCTTGCCATATTGTCTTCGACAAAAAACACATAATCAAAGATGTTAGATTCTTCAAAATCAATTCCACCCAATGCTCGGGCAGGATAACATGGTGTGCATATCTCAATATTTCCTTGCGCGGTTGGTTCAAGTAATATTATGTGTTTTTCATTAGTCGACTTAATCAATGTTGGAGAATGTGTGGAGATAAAAACCATCAATTCTTTTTCTTGTGCTTTCGTTTTTAGGTATTTTAGCAAATTTACTTGAACTCTCGGATGTAAGGCCATTTCTGCTTCATCTAAAAGAACTAATGAACCATTGCTTGTTAACTCAATATTTTCGATTAACCTGAGTATAGCTATTTCGCCGGTACTAAATCTTTTTTCTGTATAATATTGCCTGCCGTCTTTAATAATATTAAAATAAGAAGATGGCTTGCCTCTTCCGTGTGTTACTTTTAGCCTCTTTAGGTTATTATATTTGTTTGTTTCAAATATTTGATTTAGCGTTTGCACTATGGTGGGATTAGCCGTTTGAATTACACCTCGCCCAATTTCTTCGGCAGTTGCATCTATTCTTTTAGAATCAGCTTTTATAAAAATCGAATTGATATATCCAAATTCTCTAAGTAACTCAGCATTTCCTTTCCTTGGTGTTGCAGCCCACTTTGCCCGTTTTTTTCTAAATTGTACGCAGACATTATTAACATCATATCGGATGGTTGAATCACTGTATTCGTCGTAGCCACTAATATTCTTAGGATGTGAGAAACCACGTGCAAAAGCATAAGGGTTACAAATTCTATCCATACAAATCAACAATGTTGTTTTACCAGCTCCATTAGCTCCAACAAGGAGATAAACGCCTTTGTGTTCAGGAAATGTAAAACTTAAGTCATTAATACCTTTTGTTTTATGAATTTTTATTGTTTTAGCCACGCCATTACACCTACCTATGTCGAAATTTGTTTTATTATATCATAATACCAGCAATTTCTCAATAGAAAATGGAGGAGTAATTTAATGTTAAATATGGATGGTGCTTTTAAACATAAAAATTTATTGTTTTAATTTGTGAATTTTAAAATATATATGACTGCAACAGTGACTGCAACACGAACGGTTTTTAACGATATCGTAACAATAGTAAAACACACACCAAAAGCTAAAAACGACGTAAAATCAACGTTTTTTATAGCTTTGATGTGTGTTTTAACATGGGTAAAATACCCCTATTTTGGTGGAGATGGCGGTAATCGAAACCGCGTCCGAAAATCAATTCCCGCGAATTTCTACGAGCGTAGTTTATCTTTTAAGATTCCCCTCAAGAAACGCCGACAAACAGGCTTTCCTTTACGGTATCCTTTAGGTCATGATGAATTGCAAGGCTACTCATTCATTCACGTTCACTGCTGATCGACACCCTTATCCGGACCGCAGTGCTTCCGGGAAGGATGGGCCGCACTTAGGCAGCCATTAACTGAGTATTATTGTCGTTTATTTTTATAAACTACGGCTTTTAAAGTGGTTCCGCACCACTGCTCGCTTATCACGGTTCAAAATCCCCGTCGAAATCCTTTCATCCCCATATTTATTGAAAGCGTTCTTTCATTGCACGTTCAATGTTCCTTGCTGCATCCTTCTTGGCGGCAACGTCACGCTTATCATATAATTTTTTACCTTTGCAAAGACCGACCTTAATTTTTGCTCTGCCTTTCTTGAAATAAACCGAGAGGGGAATGAGCGAAAGTCCGTCCTGCTTGACCGTTCCGAAAAGCTTGTTGATTTCTTTCTTGTGCATCAGAAGCTTTCTGACCCTCATCGGGTCACGGTTGAATATATTGCCGTGGTCGTAAGGGCTTATATGCATGCCGTTAACGAATATTTCACCGTCAACGATATTGCACCATGCATCCTTAAGGTTGATTTTACCCTGGCGTATTGATTTGATTTCAGTGCCGAAAAGCTCAATTCCGGCCTCGTATTCCTCAAGAACAAAGTAATCGTGGTAGGCTTTTTTGTTCTGAGCTACGGTTTTGTTGTCGTTCTTGTCCATACCACGACCTCCTTTGAATTATTTAGAATAACCGCCGTTAAAATTGCGTTTGCGGCTTCTGTTGTATCTTGCACGTTCGGCTGCCTGACGTTCTTCTTCACGTTTTTTCTTGGCGTTATAGACCTTCTTGAAGTCCTTTGCACCTTTGCCGACTCCCGACTTTTTCTTTTCGGGAGCTTTCTTTTTCTTAACAACTCCGTTTTCGATATCGGGATTCTCTTTATAAAGTATAATGCTGCCGCCAATGACCTGAACTACCTGAGAGTCGGTTTCCGACGCAATTTTTTCTGCGATCTCTCTCGGCTTCTCGGGTGCGCTTTCAAGCAGAACCTTAAGCTTTATAAGCTCTCTTGTATTGAAAACTTCGTTTGTTTGAGCGATAACGGCAGGCGTTACACCGCTCTTTCCGACGTGGAAAAGAGGTTCAAGTCTGTTTGCCATTCCTCTAAGCTCCGCACGTCTTTTGCTTGTCATTTTTTCTTCCATAGTTTACTCCGTAATTATATTTTTAAGCTGCTCGGACATAAGTCTGAGCGCTTTTCCTCTGTGGCTCATTGCATCCTTTTCTTCCGACGTTATCTCGCCGAACGGCTTGCCGTTTGCCATGAAAATCGGGTCATAGCCGAATCCGCCGTTTCCGTGTCTTTCTGTGAGAATTTCACCCTCACATTCACCTCTGACGGTTATTGTTTTTCCTTCGGGGAAGGCACAGCATGCGGCACAGACAAATCTCGCCGTTCTCTTTTCTTTAGGAACATTTTCGAGATTTTTAAGAAGCTTGTCAATGTTTGCCTCGTCGTCGCCGTGTACACCCGAATAGCGTGCCGAATAAACACCCGGCTCACCGTTAAGAAAGTCAACGCATAATCCGGAATCGTCCGCTATGCAAGCGATCCCGCTGTCCTCACAGCCTGCAACGGCTTTGAGCTTTGCGTTTTCCTCAAAGGTGGTTCCCGTTTCCTCAACGTCACGAAGCTTACATCCGATGTCCTCGGCGGTGACAACTTCAATCCCGAGAGGGGAGAGTATGCGCTGCAATTCAACCTTCTTTTTATTATTATGAGTAGCAATCAGAAGTTTCATTCAGCCTTTTCCTCCGCCGGTTTTTCTTCCGAATCATCGTCCATGAACATATTTTCTTCATCATGCTTAACTTCGTTATCAAAGAGTCCGTCGGCAAAAGCCTTGGGATTGAACGGCTGAAGATCGTCAATCTTTTCACCGACGCCGACAAATTTAACGGGTACCTTAAGATCGTTCTTTATCGCAAGCACAACGCCGCCCTTGGCAGTTCCGTCAAGCTTTGTGAGGACAATGCCTGTGATTTCACAAACATTTTTGAAGTCTCTCGCCTGATTGACTGCGTTCTGACCTGTTGTTGCATCAAGAACAAGCAGACTTTCACGGTCATTGTAGGGAAGCTCCTTATCGATAATTCTGTAAATCTTTGCAAGCTCGTCCATGAGGTTCTTTTTGTTATGCAAGCGTCCGGCAGTGTCGCAGATGATAATATCCGCATCTCTTGCAATACCGGCCTGAATCGTGTCATAAACAACAGCCGCAGGATCCGCACCCTCATGATGCTTAACAATCTCAACACCGGCACGGTTTGCCCATTCCTCAAGCTGGTCGATTGCAGCGGCACGAAACGTATCGGCCGCTCCGAGAATAACCTTTTTGCCCTGAGCCTTGTACATTGCGGCCATTTTACCGATTGTGGTGGTCTTTCCGACGCCGTTAACGCCGATTACAAGAATGATTGACGGCATGGTGATGAGCCCCATGTCCTCACCGCCCTCAAGCATTTCGGAAACGATTTCTTTAATTGCGCCCTTAACCTGAGAGGATTTTTTAAGATGATGCTTGGAGACATAGTCCCTGAGCTTTTCGCAAATCTCGGCAGATGTGTTCATTCCGACATCGCCCATAATGAGGATTTCCTCAAGATCATCATAGAGCTGATCGGTGATATCTTCGTTTTCGCTGATAGCCTCGTCAATAGCTCCCGACATACTTTCTCTTGTCTTTTTAAGACCTAAATTAAACTTTTTAAAAATACCGAATGCCATATATTGTCCTCCGATTAACGTCCGTCACGGATGTTCTTTATAATGTTGTCAACAACGCTTCTCAGCTTGCTGTCCTCATTGTAACGCTTGGTGAATTTATCAAGGCTGTAGACAACCGTTGAATGGTCTCTGTTAAACTCACGGCCGATAAGCTTTGTTGAAAGCCCGGTCATTTCTCTGACGATATACATTGCCATCTGGCGCATTTCGGTCGTCTGAGCATTCTGCTTCTTGGAATAGATATCGGCACTGTCTGCTCCGTAGGTTCTCGCAACCTCTGTTACAATCTTGTTAATCGTAACGGGCGTCGGACTGTTATCGACGATAATATCTTTAATTGCCGTCTGAGCTGTCATTATGTTGACCGGCATGCCCTGCATTGTAACAAAGGCCTGCATCTTCTTGACTGCACCCTCGAGCTGTCGAATGTTATTCTTAAGCTTCTCGGCAATATACTGAACAATATCGTCGGGGAGGTCGAAGTTAAGAACCTCGGCCTTTCTCTTTATAATTGCCATTCTTGTTTCAAGGTCGGGCGACTGAATGTCCGCCATAAGACCCCATTCAAAACGGTTGCGAAGTCTGTCCTCAAGGAGTGCGATTTCCTTCGGAGGTCTATCGGATGTCAGAACGATTTGATTTCCGGCCTGATAGAGTGCATTGAATGTGTGGAAAAATTCCTCCTGGGTTGAATCCTTACCTGCGATAAACTGAACGTCGTCCACAAGAAGTATGTCGGCACTCCTGTACTTGTCGTGGAAAGCCTCGGTGCTCTTCTGTCCGATGTATTTAACCAGCTCGTTTGTAAAGCTTTCTCCTCTTGTGTAGACAATGTTTGCTTCAGGATGTGTGAGTTTTACCTGGTGAGCAATAGCGTTGAGCAAATGGGTCTTGCCGAGTCCGGAGTTGCCGTGAATGAAGAGGGGATTGTATTTTCCGCCCGGATCATTGGCAACGGCATTGGCGGCGGCATAAGCAAATTTGTTTGATGCACCGACGATAAAGGAATCAAAGGTATCCTCATCGGTGAGAGTATCCTCGGCTTCTTCAACCTTAACGGGTGCGGATTTGTCAACATCTACAAGAACAATCTGAATGTCAAAACCGATAACGTTTTTGAAAGAGGATTCCAGCTTATCCATGAATCTGCTTTCAACAATTTTACGCTTAAAGTCCGAAAGTGCAATAACAACTCTGTTATCGTCGAAGCTTACAAGCTCCATGTCCTTGAACCAAACATTGTATATGGATTCGGAAACCTGATTTTTACATTCTTCTTTTACCATTTCCCAAAGTTCTGCGAATGAATCCATGTGTTTTTTACATCTCCTGTTTGATTTTTTACCGAATAAGTATATCACAAGAGGGGCTTAATTGCAATGATTAAAATATACAATTATAGAGATAAATTTAATAACTTTTTAATCAGATTAAAATATATTGAAAAAATTTTGAATTTATAGTATTATATCTGCGGAGGTGCTAGTATGTCAGAATTGAAATTATCAATAATAATGCCTGCGTATAATGCCGAAAAAACAATCAAAGAGGCAATCAAAAGCGTTCTTTCAAGCCGTTCGGATAATTTTGAGCTGATTGTTATTAACGACGGCTCTGCCGATTCTACGGAGAATATCGTTAAATCCTTCAGCGATAAAAGGCTCGTTTATATCGCCAAGGAAAACAGCGGAGTTTCTTCATCAAGAAATTTCGGCTTAAAAAAGGCATGCGGCGAATATATAACTTTTATCGACAGCGACGATTGCTATGTCAACGGTGCTGTTGACAGAATACTTGAATATATCGAAAAATACTCCTTTGATATGCTCGGGTTCGGTTTTTATAAAGAATATATAAAAAAGAGCAGGGTGTGCAAAACCGACGCAAACACAGTTTCAAGCACCCTTGTTTTTAATACGGATAAGGCAGCGGAAAGCTTTCAATACATTTTCGAATCATCGCATATTCTTTTTCAGACCTCATGGAACAAGGTGTTGAGAAGGGATATTCTCATTGAAAACGATATAAAATTCAACGAGAGCATGGTATGCTACGAAAATCTGACGATGATTTTTGATTATCTTATGCATGCAAATAAAATTGTATTTGTGAGTGATATTCTATATAAATACAACTGCTTTACGGACAACGGAATAAATGTCATCAAAAAGAGGAATAAGCTTGAGCTTACCGCCGACGTATCGCTTTGCTACAGGAATTTCATTAAGCTTTCGGATAAATTTGATTATCCGTCGGATTACCGTGAATTTATGGACGCTCAATTTCTTGAGGACTATATTTTCTGCAGCAGAAAGTATTTCGAAAAATCGGATAAGTATACTTCAAAGCAGCTTTTTGATGCGTTTCAGAGGTTCCTTTGTGATGAGGATTTTCTGACCTTACGTTCCCGTTATCTCTCCGGTATGGTTTTCTACAAGGTTCTTTATATGCTTATTGACCACGGCCTGAAACATACAGCGTACAAAATATATGAAAAGAAGCTGATTAAATAGCATTAATATCGTTTATTAATAAAAAAATGATTGACACAGGGCATTTTTTATTATATAATATCTCAACGTGAGTGCATATGCACATTTGCATTGTTGACACTCAGAATAACAAAGTAATGTATTGAAACGGAGGTCAGAAAGATGAAGAGAACTTATCAGCCCAAGAAGCGTCACAGAAAGATGGAACACGGTTTCCGTAAGAGAATGTCTGACAGAAACGGTCGCAAGGTTCTTGCACGTCGCCGTGCAAAGGGCAGAAAGCAGCTTACTTACTGAGTTTTTCTGATTCGTCGGGCGATTGATTTCGCCCCGATTAATCGGATTGTACTTGGATTTTACGGTAGACCACCGTTGAACGGATTTGATATTTTTGCCTGAGAAAAATTATATTGTTTTAAAGCAAAATAGCGATTTCCGACGAGCTTACGGCAGAGGAAAATCATTTTCTGATCCTGCGTTGGTTACTTACGTTTTAAGGAATAACCGCGCGGGAGTTTGTCGTATGGGTATTACCACAAGTAAGAAGATCGGCAATGCGGTTGAAAGAAACCGCTCGAGAAGGATCATCAGAGCAGCCTTTAGGGAAAATCTTCCGTCAATCAAGGGCGGATACGATTTTGTCTTTGTTGCCAGATCCAGAACAAAACATCTCAAAAGCACTGATGTTTCGGCTATAATGGCCAAGCATCTTGCAAAAGCGGGCGTGAAAAAGATATGAGAAATTTTCTCATCAGATGCATCAAGTTTTACCAAAGGCACATTTCGCCTCATCTGCCGCCCATGTGCAGGTATTATCCGACCTGCTCTCACTATGCCGTAGAAGCGATTGAAATTCACGGAGCTTTCAAAGGCTCGCTTATGGCTCTCGGCAGATTGCTCAGGTGCAATCAGTTATTTAAGGGAGGTTATGACCCTGTTCCTCCGAAAAAAGAAAAGGGCCGCAAAGAATAAAGGAGACAAAATATGTATAACTTCCTTTACAAGTATATAACTCCGGTTTTCGGATATATTATGCTTTTCTTTTACGGAATTGTTGACGGATTTAACGGAAGCTACGGAATTGCAATTATTCTTTTTACAATTTTTGCCCGACTTGTCACTCTTCCTACAACAATAAGCCAGCAAAAAGGTATGGCTAAGCAGCAGCGTCTTGCGCCGAAAATCAGACGTATTCAGGAAAAGTATGCTGGAAATCAGCAGAAGATTCAGGAGGAAACTCAGAATCTTTACGCCAGAGAGGGTTATAACCCGATGTCGGCAGGCTGTCTCCCGCTGCTCATTCAGTTCCCGTTTATTATCGGACTTTACGGCGTTCTTTATAATCCGCTTCGCTATGCGATCGGACTTGATGCCGCTACATCTCAGCAGTTTGTTGATGTTTTCTCAAACATGGTTAAAGACGGTGTTGTTACCGTCGGTTCTAAGGTTGACAGATACTATCCTCTTTATATTATCGAGCATTTTTCGGAGGTACTTGATTATATCTCCGCAAAAGGAATAACGACTGTTCCGGCAGAAGCCATTACAAAGGTTCAGACTTTCATTGATGCAAAGAGATTTGTTTTCCTCGGACTTGAGCTTGGTGTTCAGCCGCAGTACAAGGTATTCAACAAGTATTGGTTGATCCCGATTCTTTCGGGTGTAACCTCCTTGGTTTCGGCGATTATCACTCAGCTGCAGCAGAAAAAGACAAATCCTGCCGCAAACGCTCCCGGTATGGGTTGCACAATGCTCATGATGCCGGCAATGTCGGTTTGGTTTGCATTCATGTTCCCAAGCGGAATCGGTGTATACTGGATTGCATCAAACATCTTTGCATTTTTTCAGACGATTATCCTCAAAAAGGTTTTGTCGCCGCAGAAGAATATTGCAAAGCTTATGGTTAAAGAAACCGTTGAACGTCGTTCAAGAGAGAACAGCATTAAACGAATTAAGAACATCTAATTTTTGAAAATAACACTTTATTAGTGTAGAATTACAGGTGGTGAAAACCGTTGATTAAAGAAGCATTCGGAAAGGGCGCAACCACAGAGGCTGCAATCGAAGCCGCTAAAAGCGAGCTTGGAGCACCGTGGGACGCCGATGTACAAATAGAAGTTTTGAAAACGGCTAAGAAAAAGACTCTCGGTCTTTTCGGCGGTTCTCTTGCCGAGGTAAGAGCTTACTATGAGGCTCCGGACGAGGTTAAGAAGCCTGCCGTTAAGAATCAGAAGCCGGCAAAGCCGGAGAAAAAAGCGGAGGCTAAAAAGCCCGAAGCAAAGAAAGAGGCAGCTCCCAAGAAAGATGAAACACCCAAGCAGACGGAAAGAACCGTCGGTGCGGCATCAAAGGCTGCCGAAGCATATATCAAGAGCATCCTTGAGGGTATGGGTGTTCAGGACGCAAACATTTCATCCTCCGAGGATGACGAAAGCGTTTATGTTCAGCTCGACTGCGGTAATGACTACGGCTATGTTATCGGCAGAAGGGGAGAAACTCTTGACGCTATTCAGTATCTTACCCGCCTTGTTATAAACAAGGGTAAGGATAATTATAAGCGTGTTTCAATCAATGCAGGCAACTATAGAGAGAAGAGAGAGGAAACTCTCCGTGAGCTTGCTAAGAAGAACGCAGCAAGAGTTAAAAAATACGGCAGAAATGTATGTCTCGATCCGATGAATCCGTATGAGAGACGTATTATTCACACAACTATTCAGGAAATTGAGGGTGTCGATTCTCATTCAATCGGTTCTGAGAGCGACAGAAGAGTTGTTATTACGCTTGCTGAAGGCTTTAAAGCAACCAATCCTTCAAACGGCAGGGGACGTAGAGGAGATTACAGAAGATATGACAACCGCTCCCGCTCCAAGGAGCAGCCGGCTGCTCCGACAAGAGCTCCTCGTTCCGATCTTGAGGGTTCGCTTTACGGCAAGATTGAACCGAAGGCAAAAGAAGAATAAACATTAAAAAGAAGCGGACAATATAATCATGTTGTTCGCTTATTGTCATTTTCATAGGTTCGGATTTTTTGCCTATGGATTCGTTAAAATGGAGTTGATCTGATGGATAACAAAGAAAGAAAAGACGCTTTGGAAAACATGGATGAATTTAACAGGAAGTATAATCATTACGTTTCGGAGGATGAAGAAACCCAGATTATTCCTGTTCCGCAAATCGAAAAGAAAGAGCACATTGAAAATGATATCGAAGATATCAGCTCATACAGCGATGACTCATTGAAAGATGAGGAATCCGATGCCGGTTATAATGAGTTTGTTTCAGAGAAAAAAGAAAACTTTTTTACAAGGAATAAATACAGGAATTCAAAAATCATTGCTTTGATTCTTGTTATTGTTCTGCTTCTTTCGGCCGGCGGAGTGCTTGTGTGGCTCTATGTTTCAACAAGAAGCAAGGGCTACGGCGATGACGGTATCGACTATAACAAGATTGATAAAAATTATCTTGTAGATGACAACACTCAGTTTAAGGTCATGGGTGACATTGACGCCGATTCTCTTAACGCTTTCCTCTATCAGTGGGCCAACAACGGCGGCGACAAGATGTCAAACAAGAATGTTATCAATGTTCTTCTTTGCGGCGTTGACAGTGAATTTAATCTTTGTGACTCGCAGATTCTTATTTCTATCGACAAAAAGAAAGAAAGAATGACAATGGTTTCTTTCCTGCGTGACAGCTGGACTTATATCAGGATGCCCAAGGAGGACGGAACGTACTATGATGAGTACGAAAAAATAAATGCAGCTTACCACGGCGGTCCGAAAACTCTTTTACAGACCATTGAAAACAATTATAAAATAAAAATTGACCAGTATATAGCGGTTGATTTCAAGTCTTTCCCGAAAGTAATTGACGCTATCGGCGGCGTTACGGTTAATGTTCAGGACTATGAAGCGGATTATATCAGAAGAACGTCGTCTCAGACTAACTTCCCTTACGGTACGGCAAAGTTGAACGGTAAGCAGGCTCTTATTTACAGCCGAATCCGTTATTGCGACAACGACAGCGATCTCAGCCGTACAAGACGTCAGCGTTCGGTTATAAAGTCGCTTATTAATCAGGCAAAGAAGGCTACAAACGGTCAGCTTATCAATGCGTATAAGCAGGTAACGGGCTTCCTCAGAACAGGCTACACCCAGTCGGAGGTGCTCTCTCTTATCGCAACGGCTTATTCGCATAACTGGATGGATTTTGAAATCAAAGAATACATCATGCCTAACGAAGATTATGTCGAAAGAATCGGCGGTTACATCAATCCTTCAACATGGGCATGGACAGTTGACTATCCGCTCTGTGCTCAGAGATTGCAGAATATACTCTATGGCAAGACGAATATTGTTCTTGCCGAGGACAGAGTAAGTCCGCTTGATTCCGTATCAAACAGACGTGACACAACAACGGACGGCAGCTCGGATAACTCCTCCTCCGGAGATTATTCAAACGATGACAATGACAACAACTACGTTGAACCCGAGACTCCGGAGCCGGTTACAGAGGAGCCGACATATGAGCCGGAAGAGCCGGCTACAGAGGAGCCTGCTCCCGATGAGCCGGAAGAGCCGACAGCGGCAGAGGAAGAAGATCATAGCAGATTTACACTCTTTGACCGTAACAATGATGAGTAAGCATTAAAATATATAAAATACAGGACAGAAGCAATTTGCCTCTGTCCTGATTTTTTAGGATTCATATAAGAATTGATGTAATGCCGTTTTATTTTCTTCAAGGTCGGGAACAAGAACATCCTGACCTTCAATCATTTCGCTTGAATAACCGTCGTCCGTCGGTATTCTGAACTGGTCGTTACCGTATTTCAGAAGATTAATTGCACCCAAAGCTTTTACCGTCATTTTAGCAGGGGAAATATCTGTTGTTATAAGCGGAAAGATATCGCTCATAACCGTAAGTGTTGCTATCGGGTTTTGCGAAACTGCCTTTTTGAAGATTGAATTCATAACCTTGCGCTGACGCTGAGTTCTGTTAAAGTCGGAATCAAGATATCTGATTCGGCAATAGATAAGCGCATAGTCGCCGTTGAGAATATTTTCTCCCGAATGAACTTTCGCATGGCTTGTTTCATTGATAAAATCGGCTTCATCCTCGGTTATTTCAACGTTAACTCCGCCGAGACCGTCTATCAGCTTTTCAAACATCTCGAAATCGACCATGACATAATCATTAATCGGAACGCCGAAGTTTTCGTAAATTGTTCTGAGAAGCAGCTCCGCTCCGCCGTAGGAATAAGCCGCATTGAGCCTTGCGTCGTAATAACCCGGAATTGAGACCCATAAGTCACGCATGAAGGATGTCATCTTTATTTTCTGATGTACCTTGTCGACCGTAACAAGAATCATTGAATCCGAACGCTGTGATGTTCCGTCGGATTTATCGCAGCCGATGAGAAGAACGTTATAATAATTCGGGTCCTCGGGATAATTCAGATTAGTGCTTTGAACATAATTCGTCTTGGAACACATCGAGTATATATATCCGACGCTTCCGATCGGAATCATGGCAATCAGAAGAACAAAGATTATCAGTAAAGCTCCGCAGCCGCAGCCGCATCCCTTTTTCTTCTTTTTCTTTTTACCCTTATTCTTTTTGCTCTTTTTATCCGAGCCGTCGTCATAATCGTTTCTCGGAGGCCTTTCGCCGTTTTGATATCCCTCAAACGTTCCGAGACGTTCCTGATTTTTTATTATTTCTTCGTATTTCTGCTGAGTTAATCTGTCCTGAAAATCTTTTTCGGACTGAGTAATGGGTATTTCGCCCGTATCGTCACGCTTTTTATAGTTCTTAAAATATATATCGCTCATTTTTTCACCTTCTAATGCAATATTTTACTATATCTTTTCTTTTTTTACAAGAGTTTTAAAAAATATATGACCGTTTTAATTGACTTTTATGACATTTTAAATTAAAATATATAGGTAATCGTTGATTATCATACAAGCAGGTTGGGCAGTTACATGCTTTTGCATGAGGAAAGTCCGAGCCCCATAGAGCAGAATAACGGCTAACGGCCGCCGAGGGTAACCTTAGGGACAGTGCAACAGAGATATACCGCCGCTTTTGCGGTAAGGGTGGAAAGGCGAGGTAAGAGCTCACCGATTGCGTGGAAACATTGCGATCCTGTAAACCCTATTCGGGGCAACACCGACCGATTAGGCTTGCTCGGCCTATCATTTCGAAGGGTGGCTCGAGCTGCGGAGTAATTCGCAGCCTGGATAGATAATTGCCTTAAATGACAGAACTCGGCTTACAGACCTGCTTGTATGAAAGTCAGCGATTTTGTTAAATTAATACGTCTCGTATTATCTTAACATAATATTCCTCACTGAATACTATATCAGTGAGGTGATTTTATGCAAAACGCTCTTGTGTGCGGTATTGTGGCGGCACTTAGCTTCATCGGTTTTGTCTGCATTGTATATTTTCTGATGCTTTATTTTTACAGACCCAAGGGAAACAGCAGGTATGTTATTAAAATTCCGCCGAACAGCGACAGGGGAACGATTGAAAGCCTGATTTACGGCGTATATTTTAAAAAGATGATCTTCGGTGATCTGATTTTTGATGATATAATTATTGATAAAAGCTCTCTTTCCGATGAAGAAAAGGAGCTTATCGACATTATAATAAGCGAAACGGATATATACATAAATATAATTAATCCCGATAACGACAGTGAGGAAAAAGATGAACGATAATCTTGAGGAGATCCACGGATATGTTGAAGAGCTTGTTTTCCGTAAGCCCGAGAGCGGGTTTACGGTTCTTGAGCTGTCCACAGATGAGGAATACATAACCGTTGTAGGAGTTCTTCCGGAGGTCAATGTCGGCGAAGAGCTTAAGCTCAGGGGAACATGGGGCGTTCATCAAACTTTCGGAAAACAATTCAGAGCCGAGCTTTGCGAACGCTCGCTTCCGTCAACTGCGGCCGATCTTTACCGCTATCTTGCTTCGGGTGCGGTTAAGGGAATCGGACCTAAAACAGCGCAGAAGATAATCGAACGCTTCGGTGATGAGGCCTTTGAGGTGCTCGAAAAGCACCCGAAATCATTGGCGCTTATAAGCGGAATTTCTCTTTCAAAAGCCGAAAAGATTTGTCAAGCCTTTAATGAGCAATTCTCCGTCAGGCAGGTCATGATTGCACTTGAAAGGCTGGGTCTTACGGCGTCGGAATGCTTGAAAATTTATCGTCTTTACGGAGCAAACTCGGTTGATGTAGTCGAGATGAACCCATATGTTCTCTGCAACGAGGGTATAGGAATCGGCTTTGAACGTGCGGAGCAGATTGCTGAATCTTTGGACGTTATGCCTGCGCCGGAATTCAGAATTCAAGCCGGCGTTATGCATGTTATAAAGCATAATCTCAGAAACGGTCATACGTGCTTGCCCCGTGAGAAGCTTATTACACCCTCCTGCGGACTTCTTCACGCAAATGCCGATGAAATCGAAAAAGCTATTGACTCTCTTCTCGATGAGCATAAGCTCGAGCATTTCACGATGAACGGTAAAGAGTTTGTCGCACTGTTTAAAATATATTCGGACGAGCTTTCCGCATCGGAGAGAATTAAGGTTATTCTTAAATTTCCTCCGGCCGGCAAGCCTACTCTTTTACAGGATATTGAAAATATCGAGCGTGACGAATGCATTGTTTACGATGAAAAGCAGAAAGAGGCAATTATAAAAGCAATAGATAAAGGAATACTTATTCTGACGGGCGGTCCGGGAACGGGAAAAACAACCGCTCTCAACGGTATTTTAAAGCTCTTTGAGCGTGACGGGCTTGACGTTGTGCTTGCCGCTCCGACCGGACGAGCTGCCAAAAGAATGAGTGAAATAACCGGCAAAGAAGCAAAAACCATTCACCGCCTGCTTGAGGTTGAGTGGGATAAAAACGATAATCCTCATTTTAAACACAATATGCAGGATCCGCTGAAGGCCGACGCAGTAATAGTGGACGAGCTTTCAATGGTTGATATAACGCTTTTTTCAAGCCTTTTGAACGCCTTGCCGCTCGGCTGCCGATTGATTATGGTCGGCGACTCGGATCAGCTTCCGGCTGTCGGTGCAGGAAATGTTTTGCACGATTTGATTGAGTCTGAGACCTTACCCGTTGTTGAGCTTAAAAAGGTTTTTCGTCAGGCCATGAAAAGCCGAATAGTTACAAATGCACATGACATTGTTGCCGGTAAAATGCCCGATCTCGAAGCCAAGGACAACGACTTCTTCTTTATGAAAAGAACGTCGCCGACTGCTGTTGCGTGTACGATCTCGGAGCTTTGCTCCAAAAGGCTGCCAAAAGCCTACGGCTTTGATTCAATTAACGATATTCAGGTTCTTTGTCCGTCAAGGAAGGGCGAGTGCGGCAGCGTCAATATCAATAAAATGCTTCAATCCGTACTCAATCCGCCGTCAAGGGACAAGCGTGAGGTTACTCTCGCAGGCAAAACGCTTCGTGAGGGCGACAAGGTGATGCAGATAAAGAACAATTACGATATTATTTGGACAAAGGGTAACGACGAGGGAAGCGGAATTTTCAACGGCGATATCGGAATAATCGAAAAGATCGACAATATGTCGTCTGCTTTCTCGGTCAATTTTGAGGACAGAATTGCTGTTTATTCATTTGAAAATGCTAATGAAATCGAGCATGCCTATGCCGTGACCGTGCACAAAAGCCAAGGCAACGAGTTCAAGGCTGTGGTTATGCCGGTGTTCAACGTTGTTCCGAATCTTTGCTACAGAAATCTTCTTTATACTGCCGTAACAAGAGCAAAGAATATAATGGTGCTCGTAGGCTCGGCAGACGTTGTTTACAGCATGACAATGAACAACAGCCGAACCAAAAGATACACGGCTCTTAAGCATTTTTTGACCGAAACGGAGGAAGATGATAATGGCTTGTTTTAAAGATATTTCAATCTTTATTTCCTCTATGCTTTTTCCGAATCACTGTATTTTTTGCAACGAACCGATTGATCCGTTTGAAGACTATTGCGAAAACTGCGGAAAAAGCGTGCCCTTTATCAAAGGTGAAATCTGTACTCATTGCGGTGCTGCGATTGAAGACTGCGACTGCAACAAAAGAAAAACGGTTTATTACGATAAGCTTGCTGCTCCGTTATATTATGACGGCGATGTAAAAAGCTGTATTCATCGCTTTAAATTCAAAGATGAAAGGCAGACGGCCAAGCCGCTTGCACGGCTGATGTCAAACACGTTGAAAGAGCATTTCGGCGATATAAAATTTGATTATGTGACATATATTCCAATGTATAGGACAAAGGAACGCAAGCGTGGCTTTAATCAGAGCAGACTTCTTGCAACGGAAATATCAAAACTTTGTGGTATTCCTTTTGCCGACAAGCTTATAATAAAGCTTTATGACACAGATAATCAGCATGACTGCACCGGCCTTGAAAGAACGGGCAATCTTATCGGCGTATTCGATGTTGACGAATCAATTAATCTTACCGATAAAACGATTTTATTGATTGATGATATCAAAACTTCGGGTGCAACACTCAATGAATGCGGAAAAATTTTATATTTGAACGACGTAAAAAGCGTAATTTGCTTGACGGCTGCCGTCAGAAATAGTAAAATAGAGAAAAAATATAATAAACAGAGGTGTAACTATGAAAAAGACTCTTAAATTTATTATCGCTGTTGTTGCGGTTGTCCTTGTCCTTGTCGGCATCGTAGCCGGCGGATATAACTCGCTTGTTGACGCTCAGACAGCTGTTGAGACGAAGCAGGCAGATATTCAAACTCAGCTCCAGCGCAGAGCGGATTTGATTCCGAACTTTGTTTCAACGGTTAAAGGCTATTCAAAATATGAGCAGGACACTCTTACGGCCGTTACAGAGGCGAGAGCAAAGGTCGGCAAAGCAACTGATGCCGAAAGCCTTGCAAAAGCCGGCGATGAGCTTGATAAAGCAATTTCCGTATGGGTCAATGCCGTTACGGAGGCTTATCCCGACCTCAAGGCAAATTCAAATTATATAGCTCTTCAGGACGAATTAGCCGGAACGGAGAACAGAATTGCCGTTGCAAGAAAGGATTATAACGAAGCGGTTCAGAGCTATAATGCCTCTATCAAGAAATTCCCGAAGAATATTCTTGCAGGTATATTCGGCTTTGATAAGGCGGAGTTCTTTAAAGCTGACGAAAATTCAAAGACTGTACCTAATGTGGAGTTTTAATTTATGAAAAGAATTGTTTCGGTTATTTCCGTAATTCTTGTTTTATTTTCAATATGTACATTTACCGCTTCGGCGGCTGAAATTCCTAAGGCAACGAAGAATTTCTTTGTAAATGACTTTGCAAATGTTATTTCAAATGCCGACGAGGAAAAAATGCAGCAGCAGGGCGTGGCACTTTATAAAGCCTGCGGCGCTCAGGTTGTTGTCGTCACGGTTAACGACACGGACGGCGACGACATAGAATCGTATTCTCTTGAGCTTGCTCGCTCGTGGAAAATCGGTTCAAAGAACAATAATGACGGAATACTGCTTCTTCTGTCCGTTGCCGACAGGAAGGTCAGAATTGAGGTCGGCTACGGTCTCGAGGGTGCATTGCCCGACAGCAAAACCGGACGAATCCTCGATACATACGGCATTGAGCACTTCAAGAATGATGAATTTTCAACAGGTCTTGCTGCCGTATATGATTCGCTTGTCAATGAGGTTTATATCGAAAAAGACCTTGAGCCGGCCGAAGGGTATACTCCGATTTCGGAAATTCAAAGTGACACGTCAACTAAAGGAACAGATATCGGTTATATCATTGTTGCGGTTATGATTCTCATTTGCTTTCTAATGTCATTGAGAAAAAAACATCGAAGAGGATACGTGTTTGATTCCGACGATACTTATCACGGCGGTTTCGGCGGCTTTGGCGGAGGAGGTTTTTCCGGCGGAAGCAGCGGCGGAGGCTTTTCCGGTGGAGGGGGTTCATTTGGCGGCGGAGGTTCGTCAAGAGGATTCTAAGTCAACACTGCACAAGCTATGGCGCACGCTTTGCTTGAGCGATATTTGCTTATATTATTTTATTAATATTAAAAGAAAGGAGGGCGTTTATTATGCTCGGTACAAAAATCGGATTTGACCTCGGAACAACGTCAATCGTTGCCAACGTTGACGGCAAGGGAATAAAGATAAACGACCCCTCCGTTATTGTATATGACTCTTTTGAAGAAAAGGTCAAGGCAATAGGAAATGAAGCATACAAAATGCTCGGCAAAACGCCCGATTATCTCACGGCAATCAGACCGATCAACGGCGGAAATATTATTGATTACGATGCGCTTGAGCAGATGGTATGCTATTATATTCAAAAGATTTGCGGCAATAGGATTTTAAAGCCCAGTATAGTTGCATGCGTTCCGTCGGACACAAGCGATATTGATAAAAAAACCGTTACCGACCTTTTGATATCCTCTGGTGCTGCCAGAGCCTGTGTAATCGAAGAACCGCTTGCGGCCGCACTCGGAGCAGGCGTCAGCATGAAAAAGCCCGAGGGCGTTCTTATCGTCGATATCGGCGGCGGAACAACTGACATTGCAGTTGTAACAAGGGGCTGTATAGCCAATTCAGCCTCTATCGAATTGGCAGGCAATGCTTTTGATGAGGATATTTGCAGATTTGCACGCCGTGAAAGAGACACGGTTATCGGTTCGGTTACCGCCGAAAAGGTAAAAAAACAGGTTGGAGCGGCAAAATTTCTTGACGCTGAGCTTGCTGTTCGAGCTGTCGGCAAGGACTACATAACCAAGCTGCCGAAAAGCATTGAACTGACTTCAACTGATATTTTCCTATGCATCAGAGAGCATCTTGAAAAGATTGTTGATTGCATTAAGTACCTTCTTTCCGAAACTCAGCCGGAGCTTGTGGCCGATATAATCAAAAACGGCATGATAATCACGGGCGGCGGAGCAAACATAAGAGGAATTGATGATTATTTTAAAAGCAAATTCGGCTTTAACGTTGTTTGTGCCGAGAATCCTGAATTCTGCGTTGCAAACGGATTGGGAGTTCTTCTTGACGACATCAGGGTCCTTGAAGAGAACGGCTATGTTTTCCGTTCATATGCCGATTTGAGCGAATTCGAGGAGTAATTTATGTTTACAAAGGTTTACAATATCAGCGATGACAAGGAAGTTACTTTAACGGCATATATTCCCGATATTTCCGAGGAAATGCAGAACATGAAGGTTAAGCCGGCTGTTCTCATTCTACCCGGCGGAGCATATAAATTCTGTTCGGACAGGGAAGCCGAACCGATAGCCCTTGCTTATCTTGCGAAGGGCTTTAATGCTTTTATACTCAGGTATTCGCTCAATGAAAAGGCGTCTTTTCCGACTCCGCTGGACGATGCAAAAAAAGTTCTCGGCTTTATAAGGAGCAATGCCGATATATTCTTTACAGACCCACAAAAAATTGCCGTTATTGGCTTCTCGGCAGGAGGACACCTTGCAGCAGCTCTTTCTTCAATGTCGGAGGAAAAGCCGAACGCATGTATTCTCGGATATCCTTGCATTCTTGATTCGACAAGTCCTATCCTCGCAAAGCCTGTTGAGTCAGTTGATAAATATGTCACACGGCAAACACCGCCGAGCTTTATCTTTGCGGCATCGAATGACGGCTGTGTTCCGATAATCAATTCTCTGAAATATGCCGAAGCGCTTGATAAAAACAACGTCAGCTTTGAAATGCATATTTTCTCTGAAGGGGATCACGGATTCTCTCTCGGAACGGATGTTGTTTGCTCAAGCGAAGAGGGGCAGAAAATTTGCAGGGCTAACTCATATTGGCTTGAAAGATCGGCAGAATGGTTAAAAAAGCTGTTTTTTAATCGAGAATATTGACAAAACTCTCTCGTTTTTGTATAATAAATTGATTATAAGTATCAGAAGTTATTGAGTGAAGGAAGATAGATTGATGGGTTGCCTGGTTTCGGTTATAATACCTACCTACAAAAGAAAATTGGATTATGTAAGCAACGCCCTGCAATCCGTAATCAACCAGACCTATGACAACGTTGAAATTGTAGTTGTTGACGACAGTCCGAGCGATTTTCCTTATCGTGACGAAATCAAAAATTACATTGAAAGCCTCAATAACAACAAGATAATTTACATAAGAAATGAGAAAAACCTCGGCGGCTCTCTTTCAAGAAATGTCGGTATAAACGCTTCACACGGCGAATATATCACCTTCCTCGACGACGATGACGAATATATGCCCGGCAAGGTTGAAAAGCAGCTTAATTTCATGCTCGAAAACGGCTGTGATCTTTCTTTCTCAAACATGATTATGTACCGCTTGGACGGCAAGGTCTGCGATTTCAGAGACCACAAGGGCATCAAGAATTATGATAACGACACGCTTTTACGTTATCATCTGACAAAAAACCTCAGCGGCACACCGAGTTTCATGTTCAAGGCGGATAAGCTTAAGGAAATCGGCGGTTTCAGGGATGCGAAAATGGGTCAGGATTTCTTCCTGATGCTTATTGCGATTGAAGCGGGGCTTAAAATTCGTTATTTTGATTCATGCGACGTCAAGGTCTATAAGCATAACGACGGCGGCATTTCCCAGGGAAAGAACAAGATTGACGGCGAGAATATGCTCTATGAGTTCAAAAAGCAGTATTTTGACCGCTTGAGCAAAAAAGAGATTCGCTATGTCAAGTTCAGACACAATATGGTTATGTCTGTCGCATACAAGCGCAATCATATGTACGGAAAAATGATTACGAGCATTATTCATGCATTTTTCATTTCTCCGGGCTTCTTTATAAGCGAAACATTTTCATTTGCCAAAAACATTTTGAGATACAGATATTAATTGAATAACAGAACCTCCTCTTGGTAAAAATTTTACTGTGAGGAGGTCTTTTTAATGCAATACAAAAACAAGGTTGAAATCTGCGGTATTGACACTTCAAGTCTAAAGGTTTTGAAGGAGGATAAAAAGCTTGAGCTTATAAAAAGAGCACACAACGGCGACAAGGCGGCAAGAGATGAGATGATTCAGGGCAATCTAAAGCTCGTGTTGAGCGTTATTCAGCGTTTTTCAAACCGCGGCGAGCCGTTAGACGACCTTTTTCAAGTTGGCTGTATGGGGCTTATAAAGGCCATTGACAACTTCAACACCGATTTACAGGTACGATTTTCGACTTATGCCGTTCCGATGATTATCGGAGAGGTCAGACGCTACCTGAGGGATAACAATTCGGTTCGTGTCAGCCGTTCTTTAAGAGACACGGCATACAAGGCGATCCAGGTCAGAGAAAGACTTTCCAACGAGTTGAACCGAGAGCCGAGAGTTGAAGAAATTGCCAAGGAGCTTGACATAAATAAGGAGGATGTTGTTATTGCTCTCGAAGCGATAGTCGAGCCTGTTTCCCTGTATGAACCGGTTTATAATGAGGGTGGCGACGCAATTTATGTAATGGATCAGATCGGCGACAGAAACACTCCGGACAGCTGGATGGATGAAATTATGATAAGGGATTCGATAAAAAAGCTTTCTCAAAGGGAAAAAAATATTCTCAATCTGCGTTTTATGCTCGGAAAGACTCAAACGGAGGTTGCAAAGGAAATTGGAATTTCTCAGGCACAGGTTTCAAGGCTCGAAAAAAGTGCGTTAAAAAGAATCAAAGGGCAGTAAAAGTTGAAAAAAACCGCAGTTTGTGATATATTAAAAAAGAAGTCGAAAGGGGAGAGGACGTTGAAAAGAATTCTTGAAACACCGCTTTTACCGCAAGGCAAAGCTACCGTAGCTGTTTCGGCAGAAGCAGCGGAAACAATAGAAGCTCTTGAAAAAGCCGGCGTTGAAGTATTCCGAGTAAGGCCAAATGCCAAGCTTGAAGCACCGGTTGCAAGTCATCCGGATTGTAACCTCTTGCAGCTTGACGAACGCACTTTTGTTTGTGACGAGGATATTACTCCGTATTTAGTAAAATATATTCAGAAAAAATACATTGTTAATAAATTAACAATAGGGCAGTGCAGTCCTAAAAATGAACAGGTGAAGGTTTACAGTGAAAAAATAAGCTCACCGTATCCGGGCGAGGCTGCTTTAAATGTAAAAAGGCTTGATAACTGTTTTGTCTGCAACACCAAGTATGTCGGCAAAACAATTCAGGTTTATGCCGCCGCCAATGACTTGAACCTTTATCATTGCAACCAAGGCTATGTCGGCTGCTCATCTGTTCTTATAAGCTCAAATGCCGCCATGACCGATGATGAGTCCGTTTACGATACTTTCCGTCGAATAGGATTGGATTGCCTGATGCTTTCTAAGGGTCAGATAAAACTGAGCGGATACAGCTACGGTTTTATCGGCGGTTGCTGCGGATTTATTGATAAGAATCTTATTGCATTTAACGGAAAGCTGAGCACACATAATGATGCAGGTAAAATAAAAAATTTTTTAAGAAAATATAATGTAAACTATGTTGAGCTGACGGATAAGCCTTTAACGGATATCGGCGGAATTGTACCGATATTTGAAGAGATTTAAACAATTAATAACAATATAACGGCACATAAGCGTCCGATAACCCTCGGCCGCTTTTTTGATATAATAACCGATTATATCAACTTATATCAACCCATATATTATTTTTTCCTTTTTCTTCCCTTTTTGATACAAAATATTTCTTTTGTATCTTTACTTGATTTTTTTGATGACCTGTGTTATAATGATATTACCCTATCGAAGCAGGCAAAATTTTCAAATTAAAGGGGCGTTATTATGCATAAAGAAGAGTTTGTTTCACTGCCGCCGTATGTCATTGAGTTTCTCAACTATCTTTCCGTCGTTAAAAGCAAGTCCGAGCTTACGGTGCTTGAGTACGCTTCCGACCTGCGATTGTTTTTCAGATTTCTTCTTGTTTACCACGGACTTGTACCCAAGGACAGCGACTTTGAAAAAATTGCAATCGACTTTATCGGCCTTGATTTCATCAAAACGATAAAAATTGCCGACGCCTATGCGTTCCTGTCATATTGCAGAAGCGAGCGAAAAAATAATGACGCTGCCGTTGCAAGAAAGGTTTCTTCAATCAGAGCTTTTTTTAAGTATCTTCATCTTAAAATCAAGGTTATTCCCGAAAATCCCATGGAAGAGCTTGAATCCCCCAAACAAAAGAAAAGCCTGCCCAAATATCTGACTCTTGACGAGAGCATCAAGCTTCTCGACAGCGTTGACGGACGCAATAAAGAACGTGATTATGCCATTTTGACGATTTTTCTCAACTGCGGCCTGCGTCTTTCGGAGCTTTGCAGCCTGAATTACAGTGATATAAAAAGTGACAATACTCTGACGGTTACGGGCAAAGGAAACAAGGAACGAACGATTTATCTTAACGAAATGTGCATTAACGCAATTAACGGGTATATGAAGGTTCGTCCGGTAGACGGAGTAAAAGACAAGAATGCCCTCTTTCTCAGCAGCAGAAAATGCCGAATCAGTCCGAAGTCCGTTCAGCATATCGTTGAAAAATATATTGAAAAATGCGGTCTCGGCGACCGTGGTCTTTCGACCCATAAGCTCAGACATACGGCCGCAACGCTCATGTATCAGCAAGGCGGTGTTGATGTTCTGCTTATAAAAGACATCCTCGGTCATGAAAATCTTTCCACAACCGAGATTTATACTCATATCGTCAATTCGCAGCTTAAGGACGCTGTTTCGTCAAACCCGCTAAACAAATTAAAAGGCAAAAAGACCGCCGAATAGATATTCAAGTATTGTTTTAAGAGCCGATGCTCCGACTATAAATATTAAATTCCTGAAAAACGATTTGTAATAAACGGCAAATCCGTAATTCGGGAATTTTGTCGTTTTTGAAATGCTTTTCATAATATACTCGGACATATTTATGCTTTCACGGCAGCACAATACTATCGCAAGCAGGCATAAAGTGCCGTAAGGAAAAATCATTATTATACAATATCCAAGACCCTTAAGCGTATATTCATTGTAAAGAAAAAATGAAATACAGCCGATAATGTATCCGTAAATCAGCGGCATAACATTTGTAATCAGTGCACCGAATACCGAGAGACCGAGAAAAAATATTACAATCAAAAATACTGCCGGAAAAATAAGATAAATCAAAAATTCCGAGCCGATTGAAGTTATATCTCTTGTAAGGATGACGGTCGTAAAGTAGTCGGTTATTTTTAAATAAAGCTTCCCCTCCCCTTTTCCGCCGAAACAGCCGGAAATAATCCCCGCAAATGTAAAAATTATCGGCAAAAATAATTTCCAGTTTGACATTATCTCCGTTGCCTTGAGGCTGTATTTGTGAAAATTCAAAGTTTTTTTCGTTCCGATTAAAGACATAGCTTGTCAACTCCTTTGTAACAAGTTATGCCGCAGCAGCAAAAAAAATACCGCAAATCATTTGATCTGCGGTAAAAAATTTAGCCTAAATCGGGTTCATCAAGGAATGTGACGGAGCTTCTGTCCGAGTGATCGGTTTCAAACACAACTATTTCATTATCACCCTTTTTGAGCATCGGAGCAGGAACATAAAGTGTTTTCTGCGGGCCTGCCGGGTTGAAATAGCGTCCGATATTGAAGCCGTTGACGAATACTACGCCCTTTGTAAAGCCGTCGAGACGCATAAATGTGTCGTGCGGTTCATCATTGATTTTTAGCGTACCCTTAAGGAATGAAGCGACATTAACCTCTCCGCTTTTCTGCTCGAATCGAAGAGAAGAGATGTTGTCAAGCGGCAGCGGATACATATCCCAGCCGAAATGGTATTGGAGATTGAATCTGACGCCCTTGATGCCCTTTCTGTCCATGATTTTCGGTCCGTAGTTAACTCTGCCCATATTTTCGCAGAGTATGTCTATGCGGCAGCTCTCGCCCTTTTTGAGCGAAAAGCTTACAGGCTTGCCGTCTCTTGTGCGCTCGTAAAAGCCCTTATATTCGCCATCTATAAAAACAACCGCTCTGTCGTGAACAGCGTCGAATTTGATTTCTCTTTCGTCCCTCGGGCCGTCAACAACGGTAGAATAAAGAGTAAAGCCGTAATACTGGCCGATATCCTCCATGAACTGCGGTGATGCGGAATGTATGGGCTTGGAGAGAAGCTTTGCGGCTTCAAAAATGCTGCATCTTTCGTTCAATTCAAGCTTGCCGTAAGCAGCTTTTTCAGAGTTTTTCACAGTCAACTCGGGAAGCTTTCCGAATTTTTCTTCTATAATCTTTCTGACCTCAAAATATGCCGGAGTTAGGTCGCCGGCCTCGGAAAGAAGCGCATTATAATCATAGCTTGTGATTGTCGGCTCGTATTTATCATAGTAATTTGCACCGTTCATGTATCCGAAATTAGTTCCGCCGTGGAACATATAAAAATTCAGAGAGGCGCCGCAGTCAATCATATCCTTGAAAAGCTTTGCAACCTCTTTCGGATTTCTGACGTGATGTTCTTCGTACCAATGGTCAAACCAACCTACCCAGTATTCACCGCACATCAGCGGCTGATCGGGTCTGAAATCGTTGAGTACCTTGAAATTCACCTCGGGACGTGAACCGAAATTAGCAACGCAGGGATATTCCGGTAAGGTGCCGCCCTGAAGGCTTGAATAATCCGCTCCGTCGGAAGTGAAAAGAAGACAGTCAACACCGTTTTTCTTATATATATCTGCAATCCTCTGCATATATTCGTGGTCGTCGCCGTAGCTGCCGTATTCGTTCTCAATCTGCATCATTATGACATTTCCGCCGTTTGTTGAAAGCTTCGGAACAATACGCGAGAGAAGCTCGTTATAATAACGCTCAACCTTTGAAATAAAAAGCTCGTCATTGCATCGAATCGTCATATTCTTATAATTAAGCAGCCAAGCCGGAAGTCCGCCCATTTCCCATTCTGCGCAGATGTACGGGCCGGGACGAAGTATAACATTCAGTCCAAGCTCCTCGGCGATGTCAATATATGCTTCCAGGTCGAGCATGCCGCCAAAATCAAAAACACCCTCGCAAGGCTCATGAAGATTCCAACATGTATAGGTTTCAACGGTATTGAAGCCGCACTCCTTGAGCTTTAAAAGGCGGTCATGCCAGTATTCTCTCGGAATCCTGAAATAATGCATGGCGCCGGAGATTATAGTATATTCCTCCCCGTCCAGTAAAAATTTATTACCCTTGTATGTTAAAATTGCCATTATCTCACCTCGGATAATATTATATCTAAAATCAAGGCTTAGGTCAATGGGCAGGAATATAAAAAAGCTGCCCCCAATATATCGGGAGCAGCGGCGTCGGCAAAAAATCGTTTTTTAAAAATAAATCATTTATAGTTTTATATCATTTAAGAAGCTTCTTCAAAAATTAAAAAAGTGCCCGTCTCATAAACAGGCACCTAACATATTCATCCGATTTTAACTTTGTTGAAATTGAAGAAGGAGTTTTTCTTATCCTTGATATTATTGACAACGATTCCGCACAAATTTCCGTTTGAATGCACCAAGGTGTCAATAGCTTCATTCAAATCCTTTGAAGAAGTAACACCCGATTTCGAAACAAGTATAACTCCGTCAACATATGTTGAAACAATCTGCGCATCGGCATATGCGTTTAATGCCGGCGTGTCAATGATAACATAATCATAGTGTTCGGAGCATTCTTTAACAAAATCCGTCATCTTTTTGGATGAAACAAGTTCGGCAGGATTATACGGAAGAGTTCCTGTAAACACAATGGATAAAGGTAAATCCTCGACCGAGTAGATTTCAAGAGGCATTACCTTAGCAAGAAAATCGCACAAACCGGCCTGCGATCTGTTCTTCCAGAGCTTTCTTTGAGAGGAGGAACGCATATCGGCGTCAATGAGTATTGTTTTCTTACCGAGCATTGCAAAGCTGATTGCAATATTAGCCGCTGTTATGCTCTTGCCCTCCGCTTTATTTGCGGCCGAAACCGCAAAAACCTTACAACTCTCTTCAGAACCTTTTTTTGTGCAGAACATTAAATTTGTTCTCAGCTTTATATAAGAATCCTTAATCTCCGAAGATGAGCCCGAATTAAGAAGAAAATTGCTGAAGTTATTATTCTGAGAAGCTTCCGCTTTTTTCGTTTTTATCTTCATAGCTGATTACACCGGCTTTCTTTAGAGTCCACATTTTATTTTTCTGTACATTTTTAATTTCCGGAATTTGACCGAGTACGGGCTTGCCGACCAGTCTTTCAACATCTTCACTGCTAAAGATCGTTGCGTCGGAAAAGAATTTCAGGCAAAGAATACCGAATGAAATTATCATGCCGGCGATAAATCCGATCAACATATCATAAAAAGTTTTCGGGGAGGTTTTTTTGTCGGAAAACTCGGGCTGGTTAACAGCCTCAACAGAGCCTACCTTTGCAATTCTCAATATTTCTTTCGGTGCATTTTTTACAACAGAATTTGCAATTTCATATGAAAGATCGGGGTTGTTTGTTTGAACTGCGATTTCAATAAGCTGCGAATCCGTAACAGTTGAAACGATAATCGTGTTACGAAGTTCTTTTCGGGTGTATCCGTGGGTGTCGTTGATGTCTTTAATAACTGCGTCAAGAACAGCATTATTCTTAAGAATTTTTGCATAGGTTACAGCGAGATTTTTTGCCGCCTGAACATCGCTGTTATTAATCGAGCTTGAATCAGAAGTGTTATAAACATAAAATGTTGTGCGGCACTCATATGTCGGACTGACAAAAATCATCACAAAAAGACAAACTGCCAATGCAGTGATTACGCCTGAAATAATAATCAGATTAAATTTATTTAAAGCCAGCTTGAGAACGGTTAAAATACTAAAGAAGTTCTCCTCATCATATTCAACCTGTCTGTTCTTTTCACTCATATAATTTTTTGCCTCCGAATAAACTACTGTTCATACTAATTTAACTTAACCATATTAACATACAAATAACCGAAAATCAACAAAAATCTGTTTACAAGCTGAAATTTTTTAAATTTTTATATTCATATTTCTAATGAAGCAATAATTATTTATTTTGTCCAATCAAGAATTCATGCATAAGATATAGTATAGGACGTATAACAGATACCGTATATCTAGTAAAATTT
>FR882073.1:27091-55102 GCA_000434915.1 Ruminococcus sp. CAG:563 | reverse complement strand
ATAAGAATTGCGCAATAGCCGTTGCCGACGTTGAGTCAAAGGATATCAGGCTTATAAGCGCACAGGCGGCCGACGAGCTTTTGAGCATCAGCGGAGTTGACGCCTCGTTTGTCATCTTTAATCTCGGCGATGCCGTTTGCGTTTCCGCCCGTTCCTTCGGTGCGGTCAACGTGCAGGTCGTTATGGAATACATGAACGGCGGCGGTCATCAGACGATGGCAGCCGTACAGGTTAAAAATTCAACAGTTGCAGAGGTCACCGAGCAGGTAATGCGCAGCATCGACCGCTACAACGAATCATTAAATAAAAGCGAGGTATAATTTATGAAGGTAATTCTTACTCAGGACGTTAAGGGTCTCGGCAAAAAGGGTGAGCTTGTCAACGCTTCCGACGGATACGCACGCAACTTCCTTTTCCCGAGAAATCTTGCCGCAGAGGCCAATTCACAGGCCATGACGGAGCTTAAAAACCGTGAGAATTCAAAGAAGCACAGGATTGACGTTGAAACTCAGGAGGCCAAGGCTTCGGCGGCCAAAATCAACGGCAAAACGATAAAGGTTACGGCCAAGGCAGGTCAGGGCGGACGTCTTTTCGGCTCTGTTACGGCCAAGGAAATTGCCGCAGTTATGAAAACTCAGCTCGGCATTGATATTGACAAGAGAAAAATCACCGTTGACGATATCAAGGCCTTCGGCACTTATCCCGCAACGGTAAAACTCTACCAGGGCGTTACGGCAGAATTCAGCGTAATGGTATCTGAGGCATAAACATAAATCGGAGATAAAACAATGGATAATACAAATTATTCAAGTGAATCGGTTTTCAGCCTTGAAGCGGAACAGGCGGTTCTCGGCTCAATACTGATGGACCCTGCCTGTATGCCGCAGGTTCAGGTCTATCTGAGTGCCGACGATTTCTATTTGCCGCAGCATAGGGCTATCTACACCGCCATAGCGACGATTGAAGCCTCGGGCGGAAAGATCGACCCTCTGATCGTGCTTGACAGCCTTATCAAGGATAAGGTCTATGACTCGGCGGCCGGAAAGAACTATCTTTTCCAGCTCTCGCAGTGCGTTCCGTCAACGGCAAATGTTGAATCCTATGCAAAGATCGTTAAGGAAAAATTCTACATACGCTCTTTGATAAACGCTTCCAAGGAGATTATCGAGGACGCTTCATCACAGGATCAGACGGCTGACGATCTGCTTGAGGCTGCCGAACAGAAGATATACAATATCCGCCAGGGCAAAAAGACAAATGCTCCGTCGAAGATAGGCGATATCATCGTCGGCGAGGTTTATACGACCCTCCAGCATTTGACCTCACCCGAAAAGGATTTATATAAGGGCTATCCGACAGGCTATTCGGACCTTGACAGGGTGCTCACCGGCTTGCACAAGTCCGACCTTATTCTTATCGGCGCACGTCCTGCAATGGGTAAAACGAGCTTTGCCTTGAACCTTGCAAGAAATGTTGCCGTTATCGGCAAGAGAAAAACGCTGATGTTCTCTCTCGAAATGACAAAAGAACAGCTTGCAATGAGAGTTCTTTCAACCGAGGCGAGAGTTAATTCGGCAAAGATGAGAACGGGCGAGCTGGACGGCGAGGACTGGCAGAGGCTCGGAATTGCGACAAACGCTCTTTCAAATGTTGAGCTTTACTTTGATGATACAAGCTCAATAACCGTTCCCGAAATGAAAGCGAGAATTCGACGTCTTCGTGATGTTGAATGTGTTATAATAGACTACCTCGGACTTATCCGTCCGGCAGGCAGAGTTGAAAACCGTGTTCAGGCGGTCAGCGAGATTACAAGAGAATTGAAGCTTATGGCAAAGGATCTTGCGATTCCGGTTATTGTCTGCGCCCAGCTTTCCAGAGGCACGGAGGGCAGGGGAGGTTCGCACAGACCTCAGCTTGCCGACCTTCGTGAATCAGGCTCAATCGAGCAGGACGCCGATATTGTTCTCATGCTCTACCGTCCCGATTACTACAGCAATAACGACGATCAGCACGAGAATGATGAGACGCAGCAAATGGCTAACAAGGCGGAAATAATTGTCGCAAAGAACCGTCACGGCCCGACCGACACGGTTGAGATGATTTGGGACGCCGACCACACACTCTTTATTTCTGCGGAGAAGATAAGAAATGATATGTAAGGTCAAAAATGCCGTTATGAGATATAATATGCCGCTCTTCGGCAGGACGGTTGCCGTCGGAGTATCCGGCGGTGCGGATTCAATGGCTTTGTTGCATGTTCTTCTTGAGATGAAGGACGAATTCGCCATGAATATCATTGCCTGCCACGTCAACCACGGAATAAGGGGCGAGACGGCGGACAGAGACGAAAAATTTGTCGTCGAAGCCTGCAAAAGGCTCGGTGTAGATGTTCGTATTCTCAGGGCGGATGTTCCCGGAACAGCTAAAAAAATGCACCTCGGCGTTGAGGAGTGCGGACGTAGAATCAGATATGATTTTTTCAATTCCGTTGCCGGCGATGTTATTATCGCAACGGCTCACACGTTCAGCGACCGCAGTGAAACCCTGCTTCTGAATATTGCAAGAGGAGCGTCGGTCAAGGGACTTTGCTCCATTCCGGCCGTCAGGGGCAATATCGTCAGGCCGCTCATCGACTGTACGAGGGCGGAGATCGAGAAGTATTGCAGTGATAACTCAATAGAATTTGTCACAGATGAGACGAATTTTGAGGATATTTATTCCAGAAACAGAATAAGATTAAACGTTATCCCCGAGCTGAAAAAGCTCAATCCCTCGCTTGAGAGGGCGTTTATGCGCCTGATTTCCAACGCCGAGGAGGAGAACGATTTTATGAACGGCTTTTCCCGGGAAATACTCGGAAAAGTGAAGCTAAAAAACGGCTACAATGCAAGGCTCTTGAATGATGAGCATCCGGCCGTGAGAAAGCGTGTTATCTTTGAAATAATAAACACCGAGACGGGCATTGCTCCCGAAGCGGTACACGTTGAGCAGGTTGATAAAATCTTACAGGGCGGCAGAACCGAGATTATCGGAGATACGGTGGTCGAGGTCAAAAACGGAGTTATGATAATCAATCCCCAAAAGGAAGAAATTGCGGACTGGGAGTTTGATTTTGACAGCCTGAGTGCCGAAATTCCTTTTGGAAAAATCAGGGGTGAAATAATTCATAGAAATAATTTATCGCTGAAACAGTCTGTTCATAATAAAGTGTTAGACTATGACAGTATCGTAGGTCATTCTGTGCTTCGCAACAGGCGGCCGGGCGATAAAATGAAGCTTGCAGGCAGCTCCTGCACCAAGACTTTAAAAAAACTTTTCAACGAAAAGCATATTGAAAACCGAAACTGCGCAGCCGTTCTTGCGGACGAGGCCGGCATATGCTGGGTTCAGGGACTGGGCTGTGCCGACAGGTGTAAAATAAAACCCGAAACAGATAAAATCTTAATTATCGGAGAGGACAAACAAAATGATTGAGAATGACATTAAGGAAGTATATTTCAGCAAGGAGGAACTGCACGAGATCGTTAAAAGGCTCGGGGCGCAGATAAGCAAGGATTACGAGGGCAAAAACCTTACGCTTGTCAGCATACTCAAAGGCTCTGTTATCTTCATGGCTGACCTTATGCGTGAAATAACGGTACCGTGTGAGATAGACTTCATGTGCGTTTCCAGCTACGGCAGCGGAACAAAATCCTCCGGCACGGTCAAGATAATCAAGGACCTTGACATCAATCTTGAAGGTAAGGATCTTCTTCTCGTTGAGGATATTCTCGACAGCGGAAAGACTCTTTATTATATATCGCAGGTGCTCAAGACGAGAAACCCGGCAAGCATTAAGATTTGCACGCTTCTTGACAAGCCGGAGAGACGTGAGGCGGACATCAAGGCGGATTATTACGGAACCTTCGTTCCCGATGAATTCGTAGTCGGCTACGGTCTTGACTTTGCGGAAAAGTACAGAAATCTTCCGTATATCGGTGTTCTTAAGCCGGAAATATATGCGGATTAACAGGGAGTGAATTATTTGAACAACAGTCCTAATCAGACGCCGAGACCTAAGAAAAATAAGGTTTTCGCAATTTTGCCTTATATCCTTATTCCGCTGATGATGGTTATCGGTATAGCAATCGCATCTCAGCAGTCGGGCAACCGTTCCGCCGAGGCTAAGTATTATCAAATCATTCAGTATTTCGATAAGGATCAGGTCAGCGAATTTACGCTCAACCTCACGAGCGGCACGCTGAAATATAAGCTCAAGGGCGACGACACGAAATGGCAGTATAAGGTGCCGAATGTGTCGGTTTTCGTTGACGACGTTAACGAGACCGTCAGGGAGCATAACAAGAATGCCAAGAGCGATGACGACATGATTAAATATGAGTTAATCTCAGGCTCGTCGACGTCATGGTTCGTCAATCTTCTTCCGACGATAATTATGGGCGTGCTCCTCGTCATTCTTCTTGTCATTATGATGAGGCGAATGAACACGATGGGCGGCGACATGAATAAGACCCTGAACTTCGGCAAGATCAACGCCAAAAAGCAGCAGGATCAGAAGTCAAAGACGACCTTTGAGCAGATCGCAGGCGCAGACGAGGAAAAGGAAGAGTTAAGCGAAATGGTTGACTTCCTCAAGTGCCCCGAAAAGTTCAGCACCCTCGGTGCAAGAATCCCAAAGGGCGTGCTTCTTGTTGGCCCTCCGGGTACAGGTAAGACCCTCCTTGCTAGAGCCGTTGCCGGTGAAGCGAACGTTCCGTTTTTCTCAATTTCCGGTTCCGATTTCGTTGAGATGTATGTCGGCGTCGGTGCTTCGAGAGTCAGAGACCTTTTTGACCAGGCGAAGAAGGACGCTCCGTCGGTTATCTTTATTGATGAGATTGATGCCGTAGGCCGTCACAGAGGTGCAGGCATGGGCGGCGGACACGACGAGAGAGAGCAGACTCTTAACCAGCTTCTTGTTGAGATGGACGGCTTTGAAAAAAATCAGGGAGTTATCGTCATTGCGGCGACAAACCGACCCGATATCCTTGACCCGGCTCTCCTGAGACCCGGTCGTTTTGACCGCCAGGTTAGAGTTGGCTATCCCGATACCAAGGGCAGAGAGGCTATCCTCAAGGTTCATTCCAAGAATAAGCCGCTCGCTCCCGACGTTGACCTCAGAGTTATTGCAAATTCGACCGTCGGCTTTGTCGGTGCTGACCTTGAAAATCTTCTTAATGAGGCTGCTTTGCTTGCCGCAAGGAGAAACAAGAAGGCTATAACAATGGCCGAAATCGAGGAAGCGACCGTTAAGGTTATCGTAGGCACGGAGAAGAAGTCGCACAAGATGAGCGACAAGGAGAAGAAGCTCACGGCTTACCATGAGGCAGGTCATGCTATCTCGACCTACTATCTTGAAACGCAGGACCCCGTTCGTCAGGTTTCAATCATTCCGAGAGGCTCGGCAGGCGGCTATACAATGTCCGTACCGACCGAGGATAAGTCATATAAGACCAAGAACGGCATGCTTGACGATATCGTAGTTCTTCTCGGCGGACGAGTTGCCGAAAAGCTTGTGCTCGGCGATATTTCAACGGGTGCATCAAACGATATCGAACGTGCGACCAAGCTTGCAAAGAGCATGGTCACCGAGTACGGCATGAGCGACAGGATCGGCCCTGTTTCCTATTCTTCGGGCAGCGGCGAGGTTTTCCTCGGCAGGGATTACGGCCACGCCAAGGACTATTCGGAAGCCTTTGCACAGGAGATTGACGAGGAGATAAGTGCGATTATCCATAACGGCTACGACCGCACGGAGAAGATCCTTACGGATCATATGGATAAGCTCCATGAGCTTGCACAGTACCTCATCAAGTACGAAAAGATTGACGGCGAAAAGTTTGCTAAGCTCATGAATGGTGAGCTTCAGGAGGACACCGAGGAGCCGGAAACCCTCCCGAATGTTGACGAGGTCAAGGAAACCCCCGATACGGAAATAATCGAATAAAACAAGGCTGTGACGAATTGTAATTGTTCGCCACAGCTTTTATGTTAATATGTACTTTCTCGGCGCCCATGCAGGGCAATGTCAATAACTTAAGGCTTTTGCAAAAATTCTTGGGTCGATGAGGGCATCGACCCCTACGGAAAGTGTCATTGTCATATCAAATCGTAGCGTGCGATGCCCACATCGCACCAAAATAATTTAATGAAATCGCTTTCATACTGATTTTATTAAAATATTTTATTTCCTGTTTCTTTTATACCTGACTACTTCAACCGCTCCGCAAAAAATACATCCGGCGAGGTAGGAGAAAATATCGCCCCAAGCGAATGACGTGCCCATCAGCGTGCAGAGCAGGGGATATTCACTCACACCGAGAAGCTCGGTATAGTTGAAATACTGACCCGTTTCAATCAGACAGGCAAAGATGAACACCCACAGCGGAAGAAGCCGTATTTTTTCGGGAACGAATATTCTTACTAAACTCCACAGAAGAATAACCACAAGCACGTCACCGAGATATGACCTGACAAAATCGGAAAAATAAAACCTTGCGATTAGTAATTCGCATATAAAAAGCAAAACGAATATGCCGAGATAAATTAAACGGTTCTTTTTTATTTTAACTGTCATTTTTTCTCCTCCTGTAAACCGATATAAGTGTCAAAATGATTCTTTCAATTACCGATGCTATGACAAGTACGGTACAAAGCATGATTGCCGCCCAGCCTGCACCTGTGTCCCAAGCTCCTCGGGGGAAAACATGTATTTCCGCAACGCCGATTTTGACCGCAATTCCCCAAATAAAAAGCAACAAAATAAATGCGACGAGGCTTGTAATCAAAAACACAGGTCGTTTTTTTGATGTTATCTTTTTAGCAATAAAATACGAAATCACATAATAAACGGCTATGAATAATAATGCTGCGACAATCGAGAAAATGCTATCGGTGTAGACGGAGACAGAAAGATCAATTATCAAAAACAGCGTGAGAAATCTCAGAATTCCGTCAATACATGAGATGAAAATTGCTTTTTTCATCAATAACTCCCCATTTCTGTCTTATCTTTCCATTTCTGTCTTATCTTTCTTCTGGCCCTGTGTTGAAGTGGGTATTGTCCTAAAAAGTTTGATAAAATCACTTTCGGTGCGTAAAATAATCGGCCTTAAAAGTTGTTTATAAAAAAGTATATTTCTCCCTTTTCCTGTGAAAGAAGTATAAGCATACCCTCAGAATCGGATAAATTTTCGGAATAATAGTATTCTTCGTTTCTGATAAACGTTAAAAAATCATTATCGGCACGGTCAGCAATATTCTCTTCAAAATACCCTAAATAATTTCTTGACGGGAATCCTGACATAAGCTTCAAATCATCATATTTATTTAACAGCTTATTATAATAATCTTCTGTAACAGTCAGCTTTCCTGAACCGTAATAACATTGAACTGATGTAAAAATAATGGCAGTGGGCGTGAAATATGCTTTACAGCTTTTAATTGATGTTTTCAGTTCATCATCAAAAGTAAAAAAATTATCAAGCTTTTCAATATCTGATATTTCTATTGTTTTATTCTCATATTCTTCAACAAGCTTGTCATTTTCTTTGTCTGCAATTAATACAAATACCCTTATACCGAAAAAAAATGCTGTTACCAAAAATGTCAGAGAAAGAAGAATAATTAAAACTGCTTTTAAAACTTTTTTCATTTTTTCACCAATCAAAAAATAATATAATATCCTGTTATTCCGACCAATTGCGCCAATAGATCATCCGAAAGCGTTCAAGATATTTTTCTTCTGACCGTGGGTCGATGTGGTCTTCGACCCCTACAAATTGTGCCTTTTCAGAAAAATTACATCGGACATCTTATCCAGAAATAGGCGAGGACGGCTGTTCCGATAACTATAAATGCCGTTACGCCGACAAACAATGCCCACTCTCGGCATTGAATTCCTAAAATCAATGCCGAGATGTCTGTTAAAAGCAAAAATAAATATATAATTACAAGAATACATGTGAATGACATTATGTCACCTTTTATCCCTTTCTGTATTCAAGAATATCGCCCGGCTCGCAGTCGAGAGCCTCGCAGATTTTGTCAAGGGTCTGAATTTTAATTGCTTTTGCTTTTCCGTTTTTGAGAATCGAAATGTTTGCCATAGTTATTCCTACACGTTCCGAAAGCTCGGTAACGCTCATTTTTCTCTTGGCAAGCATAACGTCGATGTTAACTATAATCATGCTTTCACCTCATATCGTAAGCTCGTTTTCTTCCTGCAATTCGGCGGCGTTGCGAATGAGCTGTGAAAGCCCCATCGCCGCAATAAAAATGGCTATGCCGATAAGAACAATTATGCATGAGAAGAGAAGAACGGACGGGTGACTGATGTTAAGAAGCAGATAAACTATGTTGCCTGCGAGCACAAGAGCGGCGTCGCAAATAGAGCTTATTGCAATGTTTTTGAGATTTTTTGAATTGTCGAGACAAAAAGGCTTGTTCTTGCCGATATTTGACGCCGTTTTCCATGAATAGATAAGTGCCGGAATCATAGGAATCGCCGTTGACCAGAGAAATACCATCCAAGGCGCTCTGAGTGTGGCGATATTATCCGCATCGGAAATGATGAGCATGAGTGAAATTACGCTCTGAATCGCAAAGGCGCAAAGCCCCATAGCGATGATAATAAATTTAAGACTGCCGGCAATCGTTTTGAGAGAAATTTTCTTTGACATAATTTACCTCCGAAAGTTTTGTTGACTGCATTATAGCATTAGTATATACGAATGTCAATAGAAATTTATCGTAAAACAATAAATATTTTTTGAAACACGGAGGATGCAACCGACGACAATGTTCTATAAAGTTGTATCCGGCAGAGGTTGATGACCACATCAAACTCTACGAAATGTTCGTTTATTTTAACAAATCGTAGGGTGCGATGACCACATCGCACCTTGAAAATTCTGATGAAATTACTTTCGGTGCAGAAAAGCAACTTGCCTCCCATGCAGGGGAGGCAAGAGAGGACAACAAAAAAAGAGCCGTGCATTGCATCGACTCTTTCATTATATCAAATCAATATGTGTCGGAAAACGGTGTGAACAGCTTGCCGTACTTGAATTCGACAGGTTCACGGAACTGCGACGAGCGGTAAACGCTCAGCACCATGCCTATGGCAATATAAATACACAGGTTGGACGAGCCGCCGGCACTCATGAACGGAAGTGTGATTCCGACAACGGGGAGAAGCTTAAGCACCATGCCGACGTTGACGACAACCTGAGTTATAATCATGACCGCAACGGCACAGCAAATGAGCTTGCCTGTGACCGAAATTGCCTTTTTGCCGACAACAAGGATTTTTATCGCAATCGCAAGCAAAAGGCCGAGAACGACAATGCAGCCGATAAATCCAAGCTCCTCGCCGACAACGGTGAATATCATATCGTTTTCACTCTCGGGAACAAGCCCGTTCTGAGTGTATGTTCCGTTGAAAAGTCCCGTGCCGAATATTCCGCCGGAGCTGACAGCATTCATTCCTCGCTCCTGCTGGAAAATGACCTCGTTATATGTTGCTTCGGTCAGGCTCTTCGGAGCATAGATTGCCATAAATCTTTGCTTTTGAAAGTCGGAAAGAACCTCAAACCACGCTATCGGAGCAAGCAGGGCGACCGCACCTATGCCGAAAAGGAAGTATCGAAGCTGCAAGCCGGCCATGAAAAGCATACCGATCGTGATGAACATGAAAACAAGTGCCGAGCCCATGTCACCGGTGAGAACAACAAGTCCGACGGCGATCATGGCATGAATTGCAAGTAAAATAACGTTTTTGAGCTTGTTAATCTCACTGCCGACGTTTTCGAGATGAACCGAAAAGGTGATTATAAATCCGATTTTCAGAAGCTCTGACGGCTGAAAATAAAAGCTGCCGAGCTTAATCCATGAAATAGCGTCGTCACGACCCTCGGGCGAGCTTCCTATTACAAAAAGCGAAAGCATCAATCCCAAACAGATTATTGCGATTATCGGCCACAGCCTTGCGACCGCTTCATAGTCGAAATATGATATAACAAGGGAAACGCATATGCCCATCACAACGGCGAGAAACATTGTTTTTGCGTCTCTCGAAATGACTTGATTCTCGGTTAGATTAACCCTCGTTGCGCTGTAAACCATGACCGTTCCTATCGCAGAAAGGATCATACAAAGACCTAAAAGAATCTTGTCCGTTCCCTTGACAAAGTCCTTTATCCAATATATAATTTTTCCCATTTTTTCACCTCCCGAGGATACTCATATTATTATATATGTTATTGCACTGTTTTTCAAGTTTTTATTTGACTTTTTATTTTTAAGTGTTATAATTAGATTAAATAAATCGAATATTGCGAAACGCCCTGACGCTGAATTTTTTAAGGCGAAAGAAACGTTTTGTGCGATTTTGCCGTATTCCTTATGAATGCGGTTTTATTTTGGAAAAATTTGTTCTTTACGGAAATTTGGGGACATCTTATTTGGCTTCCCCTCAAGGTGAAGGCTGTTTAGTTTGCTGTAAAGCAAAAAATACAGCCCATATTTACGGAAACGACAAAATATCTGAAAGAAAGTTAATCTGACTTTAAGGAAAGGAAATCATTATGGCAGTTTACAACCCGAAATCACTCAAAGCCGAGGAATTCATCAATGATGAAGAAATCCTCGCAACAATCGAATATGCAGAAAAGAATAAGCACAACGTTGAGCTTATCGATTCATTGCTTGAAAAGGCTCGCCCGAAGAAGAATGACCACGGCGTTACCTGTGCCGGCCTTACACACAGAGAGGCTTCCGTTCTTCTTGCCTGCGATATCCCCGAAAAGATTGAGGAGATGTACAAGCTCGCTAACGAGATAAAGCTCGCCTTTTACGGCAACAGAATTGTTATGTTTGCTCCGCTTTATCTTTCCAACTATTGCGTAAACGGCTGCGTTTATTGCCCTTATCACTATAAGAACAAGCATATCGCAAGAAAGAAGCTCACTCAGGAGGAGGTCAAAAACGAGGTTATTGCCCTCCAGGATATGGGTCATAAGCGACTTGCCATTGAAGCGGGCGAAGATCCCGTCAATAATCCTATTGAGTACATTCTTGAGTGCATTAAGACAATTTATTCAGTTCACCATAAGAACGGTGATATCCGCCGTGTCAATGTAAATATCGCCGCAACAACGGTCGAGAATTACAGAAAGCTTAAGGAAGCGGGCATCGGCACGTATATTCTTTTCCAGGAAACCTACAACAAAAAGAGCTATCTTGAGCTTCATCCGAAGGGACCGAAGCATGATTACGATTACCATACCGAGGCAATGGATAGAGCCATGGAGGGCGGCATTGACGATGTCGGTCTCGGCGTTCTCTTCGGTCTTGAGGGCTATAAATATGAATTTGCGGGACTTCTTATGCACGCTGAGCATCTTGAAGCCGTTCACGGCGTAGGTCCTCACACGATAAGCGTTCCGAGAGTTAAGCATGCGGACGATATCGACCCCGATGTTTTCGACAACAGCCTTGCCGACGATATGTTTGCTAAGATTATCGCATGTATCCGTATCGCCGTTCCCTACACCGGAATGATTATTTCCACCCGTGAGAGCGAAGCAGTCAGAGGAAAGGTTCTTGATTACGGCATTTCGCAGATCAGCGGCGCATCGAGAACATCTGTCGGCGGTTATTGCGAGAAGGAGCGTCCCCACGATTCGGAGCAGTTTGATGTTTCCGACCAGAGAACCCTTGATGAGGTTGTTCGCTGGCTTATGGAAAAGGACCATATCCCTTCGTTCTGCACGGCTTGCTACCGTGAGGGCAGAACAGGCGACAGATTCATGAGCCTTTGCAAGAACGGCCAGATTCTCAACTGCTGCCACCCGAACGCTTTGATGACTCTTACGGAATATCTCATTGACTACGCTTCGGAGGAAACGAGGAAGATAGGCTTTGAAATGATTGACCGTGAGCTTGAAAAAATTCCAAAAGAAAAGGTCAGAGAGATCGCACGTCAGAATATTGAGGCTATTAAGTCCTCGAACAGACGAGATTTTCGCTTCTGACAAGTTAATATCATCTTCGGATATTTACAACGCAAAAAAATGTGTTATAATATCACGGAGGTGATATTTTTGTGTGTTTATTACAGCCATAATGTTGAGGAAACTCACAGAATAGGGGAGAAGCTCGGCTCGAAATTAAGGAGCGGAGATGTCGTCGCTTATTTCGGCGGAATGGGTATGGGCAAAACAACCTTTACTCACGGCCTTGCCACAGGTCTCGGAATTAACGAAAAAGAGGTCAGCAGTCCGACATTTGCCCTTGTTCATGAATACCGAGGAAAAGATAACACGCTTTATCACTTCGATATGTATCGAATCGAAAGCTGGGATGACCTTTATTCAACCGGTTTCTTTGATTATCTCGATTACGGCGGCGTGCTTGCCGTTGAATGGAGCGAAAATATTGAGAATGCTCTGCCCGAGAACAGTATCAGAGTCACCTTCAAGCCCGGCGAGAATGAAAACGAACGAATAATTCAAATTGAGGGGGTTGATCTTTCATGAAAATACTCGGAATCGACAGCTCTGCAAGATCGGCTTCCGCAGCAATAACGGACGGAGAGAAGGTTCTCGGCTGCTTCTATACCAATACAGGGCTGACACATTCGCAGACTCTTATGCCGATGATTGAGAGCCTTTTGAAAAACGCAAACGTCAAGCTTGACGATATCGACTTGATAGCCGTCAACAAAGGTCCGGGTTCATTCACGGGAATAAGAATCGGTGTTGCGGCGGCAAAGGGAATGGCGGATGTACTCAAAATTCCGGTTTACGGCGCTTCGACGCTCGGCTCAATGGCCTATAATCTCATTGATACCGACTGCATTGCGTGCTGTGCCATGGACGCACGCTGCGGACAGGTCTATAACGCTTTGTTTGACATTACGGACGGCAAAATCACAAGATTGACCGAGGATAATGCCGATTTGATTGAAAATGTTGAAAAAAAGCTTAAAGAATACAAAAAAATTAAATTTATAGTTGGCGACGGCGCAGAAATATGTTATAATAATCTGAAAAATGCGGATGATGTGCGTCTCGCATCGCAAACACACCGCTTTCAGTCGGCGGTCGGCGTATGCTTTGAGGCGATGAATGCGCCCGAGGACAAGTATATCGAGAGTGCAATGCTTGTACCGGAGTATCTCAGACTTCCGCAGGCGGAGCGTGAACTAAAGGCAAAGCTGCACAAATGAAGTGCACGCCTTGCTTGAATATATTTCCGCCATGCAGCATTACCTTATAAGAATATAAAATTTAAGATTAGAAAATAAAAAATTAATAAACTTAGAAAAGGCGAGTGATTTAATGAAAATAGCAATCGGAGCCGATCACGGCGGATACGAGCTTAAGGAGTCCATCAAGAAGCACCTTGAAGAAGTCGGCGGATATGAAATCATCGATTACGGTACTCACAGCACCGATTCGGTCGACTATGCCGAGATAGCATTCAAGGTAGGCAATGCCGTTACAAAAAGCGATGAGAAAATTCTCGGAATTCTTTGCTGCGGCACGGGTATCGGCATCAGCATGGCTGCCAACAAGGTTAAGGGTGTGCGTGCGGCTTGCTGTTCAGATTATTTCAGCGCAAAATTTACAAGACTTCACAACGATGCCAATATCCTTTGCATGGGCGGCAGAGTTGTTGGTCCGGGACTTGCCAATGAGATGGTCGATGTTTTCCTCAACACCGAGTTTGAGGGCGGACGTCATCAGAGACGTGTTGACCAGATCACGGCGATTGAAAACGGTACATTTTAATTTACGGAGGTATAAATATGTCAACAGTAACCATCACCAATCATCCTCTTATCCAGCATAAGCTCTCTATCCTCAGAGACAAGAACACTTCATCCAAGGATTTCAGATCGCTTGTAAGCGAGATTGCAACTCTTGAGTGCTACGAGGCAACAAGAGACCTTCCCGTTCAGGAAGTTGAGATTGAAACACCTATCTGCAAGTGTATCGCTCATAACCTTGAGGGCAAGAAGTTAGCGTTCGTTCCGATCCTCAGAGCAGGACTTGGCATGGTTGACGGCGTTCTTTCGCTCGTTCCGTCAGCTCGTGTAGGTCATATCGGTCTTTACCGTGACCCCGAGACACTCAAGCCTGTTGAATATTATTGTAAGCTCCCCGTAGATATCGCAGAGCGAGACGTAATCGTTCTTGACCCGATGCTTGCAACCGGCGGCTCGGCTATCGATGCTATTTCTCTTATCAAGGAGAGAAACCCGAAATCAATCAAGTTCATGGGCATTATTGCAGCTCCAGAGGGACTTGAGGCTCTCCAGAAGGCTCATCCCGATGTTGACATTTACTGTGCAGCTCTCGACGAGAAGCTCAATGAGCATTGCTACATTGTTCCCGGTCTCGGCGACGCAGGCGACAGAATCTTCGGCACAAAATAAGCTAAACATAAAAATCGGCCCCTTGAAGCATAAAATGAATGCTTTAAGGGGCATTTTTACATTTCTTATAATTTAATCTTTAATTTTATTGAATCAATAGAACCTCTTTCTTATTTTTATCATATCGTCATCGCTAATGCCTATTCGGTGAATGTAGTCCTCAACAGAGCCGTACTTATTCTTTATGTATGAGAGAAGAGAACGCATTGTCTGAGGCAGGGAATAGTGCATTTCGGGGTCTGTGTCCCAAAGTGTATCGGCATGGGTATTCATGTAATTTTCGAGATATGTATAGGTCAGCTGATAGTCGGCAACAATTTCGTCTTCGCCGACGCCGGCTATCGTAAGCAGAAGCATTGAGAGTATTCCCGTGCGATCCTTGCCGAGAAAGCAGTGATAAAATACTGCACCGTCGGGAGCGTCCGCAACGGCCTTTAACGCTTTGAATATATTTTCCTTGTAATTATCAACAATGTACTCATAGACATCTGTAATCGTAGTTTTCATGTTCCTTGCTTCGGCAACGTTCATTTCATAGAGCGAAACATGAATAGCGTTATCGGTCAACCTTTCCATGCCGTTCGGCTGGTTGTTGAATTCAAAATCTCCTCTTAGGTCGATGACGGTCGTGACGTTCAATTCCCGGAGCGTTTTTATATCATTTTCCGTCGGCCTGTCAACCGTACCGCCACGGAAAAAACGACCGAATTTTGTGCAGCCGTATTTTGACGGATAGCCTCCGAGGTCACGGCAGTTTTCAATGTTTTCAAGTATATAACGTCTTTGAGTGTTCATTTTGCCTCCGTTATTTTGTTGCGAAATAGGTGATCAGAACAATTGCACCGAGAACTATACGATAAATTCCGAATACGGTGAAGGTATGATTTTTGATATAATTCATCAGGAATCTGATGACAACAAGCGAAACCGCAAAGGCCGTTATCATTCCGACGAAGAGAATTACAAATTCCGTCACGGTGAAGCCGAAGCCGAATTTGATTATTTTGATAAGCGATGCGCCGAGCATTGCCGGAACAGCGAGGAAGAATGTGAATTCCGAAGCAACTCTTCTTGAATTGCCGAGCATGATACCGCCGAGAATCGTTGAGCCTGAGCGTGATGTTCCGGGGATGAGCGAAAGAGCCTGAAAACAGCCGATGAAGAAAGCGTTCTTGAACGAAACCTCGGTGAGCTTTGTTACCTTCGGGCGGCGCTTTCTGTTAATTATCTCAACGGCGACAAAGAGCACGCCGTAAACAATAAGCGTTATTGCAACGGTGATGTAATTGTAAAGATACTTGTCGAGCAGGTCGTTAAAGAGTATGCCGATGATACCGGCCGGAATCGAGCCGACAATGACCTTAAACCATAGCTCGATTATTCTCGGCTTGACGGCAAGCTTGCTTTTGCCGTTCTCAAGCTGCTTTTTCTTGAACGGCCAAAGCTTGTTCCAGAACATTACAACAACGGCAATGATCGCACCGAGCTGAATTACAACGAGGTACATCTCGAAGAAATTCGGCGAGACTTCTTTGAATTTGCAGATTTTTTCAAGCAGGATCATGTGACCGGTGCTGCTTATCGGCAGCCATTCGGTTATGCCCTCGATTATGCCGAAAAGAATGGATTTCAAAACATCAAGTATATACATAATAAACCTCCGTCGGTGAAATATTTATCTTTCTTAAATTATATGCGTCCGTGTATTATTATACAACATAGGGGAGGCTAATTCAATCATAAAAAGAAAAAATCGGAGCAGAAATTCTGCCCCGATAATTTTATTCGATAGAAACTTATGCAAGCTCTGCGAAGTACTTGATTGTACGAACCATCTGGCTTGTGTAAGAGTTCTCGTTGTCGTACCAAGAAACAACCTGAACCTCATAGAGATCGTCAGCGATCTTGGAAACCATTGTCTGAGTAGCATCGAAGAGTGAACCGTACTTCATGCCGATAACGTCTGAAGAAACGATAGCGTCGGTGTTGTAACCGAAGGACTCAGAAGCAGCAGCCTTCATAGCAGCGTTGATACCGTCAACGGTAACGTCTGCACCCTTAACAACAGCTGTAAGGATTGTTGTTGAACCTGTCGGAACAGGAACACGCTGAGCAGAACCGATAAGCTTGCCGTTGAGCTCGGGGATAACAAGGCCGATAGCCTTAGCAGCACCTGTTGAGTTCGGAACGATGTTAGCAGCACCTGCACGAGCACGACGAAGGTCACCCTTTCTGTGAGGACCGTCGAGGATCATCTGATCGCCTGTGTAAGCGTGGATTGTTGACATGATACCGCTCTGGATAGGAGCATAGTCGTTAAGAGCCTTAGCCATGGGAGCAAGGCAGTTTGTTGTGCAGGAAGCAGCGGAAATGATCTTGTCCTCTGAAGTAAGAGTCTTCTCGTTTACGCTGTAAACGATTGTCGGAAGATCGTTGCCTGCCGGAGCAGAAATAACAACCTTCTTAGCACCTGCATCGATATGAGCCTGAGCCTTTGCCTTTGAGCAATAGAATCCTGTGCACTCAAGAACAACGTCTACGCCGATCTCGCCCCAAGGAAGCTCGGCTGCGTTAGCCTTAGCATAGATTGTAAGAGTCTTGCCGTCAACTGTGATTGTACCTGCCTCGTCATCAGCAGAAACAGTGTGAAGGCCTTCGCCGATTCTTCCGCAATAGCCGCCCTGAGCTGTGTCGTACTTGAGAAGCTGAGCAAGCATGCTGGGCTTTGTGAGGTCGTTGATAGCAACAACATCGTAACCCTCTGCACCAAACATCTGTCTGAATGCAAGACGACCGATACGGCCGAATCCGTTAATAGCAACTTTTACTGACATTTGAATTACCTCCAAATTTTTAGGAAACGCCGGCAGGGGAGGCTCGTCCAATTCCGAAGAAACGAAAGAATATCCGAAGCCGTAATTCCCTTTGTATTAAATTTTACCATTGATATTTTATAACGAAAAAGCAAAATATGCAAGTGGTTTGTTATATTTTTAACCCAATTTTTAAACTTTTGTTATTATGTACAAAATATAACGGATTATGCAAAAAAACAGGATAATTCTGACCATATGCAAGCAGGACATATTATAAATTAATTGACATTTTGTTAACGTTAGGGTATTATTATTTCGTTTAGGAGGCGATGAGATGAGCTTTGCATCTTTGCTTTTATCAATTAAGAATAGAATATTTCATATTGACCCGCGTTCTCAGCTTGAAGTTGCGATCGATGACGGACTTACCGTCGGAAAACATTTTCAGATGAAGGACGGTTGTATCCTTGACCCTGGCCATGTTTTTCTTATCACTATCGGCGATAATGTTACCCTTGCACCGAGGGTGCATATTTTGGCTCACGATGCCAGCACAAAGGAATTCACCGGCTACACCAAAATCGGCCCGGTTACGATCGGCGACAATGTTTTTATCGGTGCAAATTCCACTGTGTTGATGGGAGTTCATATCGGAAATAACGTTATCGTAGGCGCAAATTCGCTTGTTTCAAAGGATATACCGGACGGCTGCGTTTGCGTCGGCAATCCCGCAAGGGTGATTTGTACAACGGAAGAATATATCGAAAAGAATAAACGCTTCCAAAAAGAAAAGCCTTGCTTCGATGAAAGCTATATAATAACAAATATTACCGCAGAGAAAAAAGCGGAAATGAAGAAGAAGCTTGACGAGGAAGGTTTCGGTTATCTTGTCTGATTCAATGAAAAGAACCATAAAATTTACGATTCCGGAAGAGTTTGACGGCAAAAAGGTTATTGCATATCTTCGAGGAGAGGCAAAAATCTCGGCTCGGCTTTTAAAAAGTCTGAAAAGAATCGAGAACGGAATTACGCTTAACGGCGGGCATATAAGAACGATTGATATTTTGCACACGGGCGACGAATTGAAGATTGAAATTCCGTGTCCCGGCAGTGGAATTGAACCGATGAACATTCCGATTGACGTTATATATGAGGACGACGACCTGATTGCGGTCAACAAATCGCCGTTTCTTGCCTGCCACCCGACGCATAATCACCAGGGTGACACGCTGGCAAACGCTCTCGCATATCATTTAAAAAGCGAAGGTAAACAGTCGGTTTTCAGAGCGGTCGGCAGACTTGATAAGGGTACGTCGGGAATAGTTATCTGTGCTTTGAACAAGCACAGTGCGGCCAAGATTCCGAAAACGGCGGAGAAGGAATATCTTGCTGTTGTTTCGGGAAAAACGGATAAATGCGGTACTATTGACAAGCCGATTTACCGCCCCGACCCGATGAAAACTCTCAGAGCTGTCGGTGAGCAGGGTGACAGAGCCGTTACCCATTGGGAAACACTGGCAACGGACGGAGAAAAGTCGCTTGTACGGGTGTGGCTTGAAACCGGCAGAACGCATCAGATAAGGGTGCATTTCGCCTCCACAGGAATGCCTCTTGTCGGCGACAGCATGTACGGCACTGACGAAATGAACCTCGGACATCAGCTTCTTCATTGTGCCAAGGTGAGCTTTGTTCACCCCGTGACAGGGGAGAGAATGACCCTCGAAGCTCCAATGCCCGAGGATATGAAAAAGATTGCGGACAGTCTTAAAAAGGTTGGTGATACGGTTGAAGCTGATAATTGAATTTAGCGAATTTGATGTTGATATAGCGGAGGTTCCACAGTCCGTAGCAGATGATATTAGAAATATTGAAAAGAAGTTTTCAAAATGGGTTTACGATAAGGATAACAAGCTTTCATGGGACAGCGAAAACCGAGTGTTCTGCTTCAGGGGTGACTTGTTTGTTTTTTGGCTGAACCGATTTGTTTTATCGGGCAATGAAAAAGCAGAATTAACAGAGTCACAGCCCGAAAGCTATGACCGCAGCTTACCGAAAATAAGGTTTTGATTAGCATTATACAAAAGTTATACAAGCCTCCTCTTGGTTGAATCAAGGGGAGGTTTTTTGATGACGGAGAGGATAAAGAAATTGAGCTAATCGAGGTAGTACGATAAATTGAAAAAATTTCAAGGTGCGATGCTGTTATCGCACTTTATGGATTATTTATACTAAAAAACACTTTTATTTTCTGCGATAATGTGATATACTAAATATTGAATTTTTATATTAAAAAGGGTAGTGAACTTATGACAATGCAAAATATTGCGGAGGGTATCCGCTTTTGCTCGGTCAAAACCGATAAATTCAAGACCTGCCGTGTGAATATCAGCCTGGCTATGCCGCTTGATAAGAATGCTTCGTCAAGGGCGATTCTGCCGTTCATGTTCTCACGCAGATGTGCAAAATATCCCGATTATACGTCGCTCAACCGAGTCCTTGATGAGCTTTACGGTGCGGCAGTTTCAGCCGGCGTTCTCAAAAGAGGAGAGGCACAGGTTATTTCCTTCAGCATGTCAGCCATTGACGACCGCTTTGCTCTTGACGGTGACAAGGTTGCCCTTGAGTGCACAAAGCTGCTTGCCAATATGATTTTTGACCCGCTGACAGAGGGCGAAAGCTTCCCCGAGGATATTATCGAACAGGAGAAGAGACTGCTTGTTGAGGCAATCGAGAACGAGCAGAACGATAAGCGACGCTACGCTATGCTCAGATGCGAGCAGCTTATGTTCGCCGACGAAGCCTACGGAGTCAACCGTTTCGGTTCTGTTGAGGATGTCAAGGCTTTAACTCCCGATGTCGTTTATGCCGCATGGCGTGACGTGCTCGAAAAGGCCACGGTTCAGATAACAATGGTTTCAAGCATGGATCCTCAGCCGATCGTTGACCTTATTAGAGAGAAATTTTCGGAAATTGAAAGACATCCCGTTGAGATTAAAACTCTGTTTGTCTCGGGACTTCCCAAGCCGGAATATATTTCCGAATCAATGCCCCTTAAACAGGGTAAGCTCGTTATGGGCTTCAGAACCGGCATGAGAAGCGAGGACGATATGATGCCTGCGATGAAGGTCGCAGTTGACATCTTCGGCGGCGGAACTTACTCAAAGCTTTTCTCCGTTGTCCGTGAAAAGATGAGCCTTTGCTATTATTGCTCGGCGGCACTGTTCAATTCAAAGGGAATCGTTATGGTGCAGAGCGGAATTGAGGACACTAACGAGGAAAAGGCGAAGAATGAAATTATCAATCAATTAAGACTTACCGCCGAGGGCGAGTTCACCGATGAGGATTTTTCTTCCTCAATTAAGAGCCTGACCGATTCCATTCTCGGCAATTCCGACACCCCGGAGGAGATTACGGCGTGGTATGCTTCACAGATTCTTCGCAATGAGCTGAAAGCTCCGGAGACCTATGCAAAGGAAATCGGAAGCGTTGACAGAGCCGAGGTCGTCAGAGCGGCAAAGACAATTATGCTTGACACGATATTTATGCTTAAATCAAGCGGGGAGGCAGAATGATGAATATTAAAGAAGTCAGGAACGAGCTTCTCAATGAAAAATACTATGATATAGACCATCCGTCGGGATTGAAAATTCTCGTTATGCCCAAGGAGAATTATTCGAGCACATACGCTATCTTTGCGACGAAATACGGCTCAATCGACACAATGATTCAGATGGATGACGGCACATTCAAGGAGATTCCAGAGGGTACGGCTCATTTTCTTGAGCACAAACTCTTTGAGAGCGAGGATCTCGACGCATTTGAACGCTTTGCCAAGACGGGTGCTTCGGCAAACGCTTACACGAGCTTTGACAGAACGGGATATCTTTTCTCATGCTCCGCAAATTTCAAAAAGAATCTTGAAATTCTTCTTGATTTTGTTCAGAATCCGTATTTCACACAGGCTACGGTTGAAAAAGAGCAGGGCATCATCGGTCAGGAAATTGATATGTACAAGGACGCTCCGGACTGGGAGGTCATGTTCAACTGCCTGAGAACGATGTATCACAATCTTCCTGTAAGAATCGATATCGCAGGTACGCAGGAGTCGATCGCTCAGATCACGGCGAAAACGCTTTACGGCTGCTATGATAATTTCTATAATCTTCATAACATGGTTCTTGCCGTTGCCGGTAATGTCAGCGTTGATGAGGTGATTGAGGTTGCCGATAAAGCACTCAAGCCCGTTGAGGGCAAAATGGCGCAGCGTAAGCTTATTGATGAGCCGAAAGAGGTTCTTGACAGCTATGTTGAGGAAAAGCTCTCGGTTGCAACGCCTCAGTTTATGTTCGGTTTCAAGGAGAGCCGAGATACTCCCGAGCGCACGACAAAGGAAGAAATTTCTATGGAAATTCTTCTCGATATGATTTCCGGTCAATCCTCGGAGCTTTATAAACGCCTTTTTGACGGAAAGCTTATTAACAGCAGCTTCGGCTTTGAATATTTTACCGGCTTCGGCTATTCATGCGTACTTTTTGCCGGCGAAAGCAATGATCCGAAGAGTGTTTCCGAGGAGATAGTTAAGGAAATTAAGAAATTCAGAGAAACCAGCTTTGACAAAACTGCATTTGACAGGACGAAGAAAAAGCTTTACGGCAGAATGATAATGGGCATGAACGACGTTGAGGGTCTTGCAAATAATATGGCGGTTTCATTCTTTGCCGGCGAGAACATTTTTACCGATTTTGAGATTTTCAAAACCGTTACTCTTGATGATATAAATGATATTTTCAAAAAGACGCTTGATGAAAAATACAGCGTTCTTTCCGTAATTAAACCCAACTGATCGGAGTTGATTCTATGGACACCACAACGGTGTATTTTAACGGCATAGAGCGTGGATTCGAGGTCTCCTCGATCCTTGCTCAGTTCTCTGTTTTCGGCCATGATATTACAATCCGCTGGTACGGAGCTATAATTGCTTTCGGCTTTCTGCTCGCCGTTCTTTTCGGTGGCAGGATGGCTTATAAATGGAAAATGAGCATTGATAAGATGCTCGACGTGCTTATCTATTCGACAATTTTCGGCATTCTCGGCGCAAGACTCTATTATTGCATCTTTGAATGGGAAAGATACAAGGACAACCCTATTGAAATTCTTTACATTTGGAACGGCGGACTGGCGATTTACGGCGGAATAATCGGCGGAATAATCGCTGCGTTCATTGTTTGCAGGGTGCGCAAGATGAATTTCTGGAATCTTATGGATATTGCGTCAATGAGCCTTTTGATAGGTCAGGGCATAGGCCGCTGGGGCAACTTTGCCAACCAGGAGGCCTTCGGCACGAATACGGATATGCCATGGGGTATGTGGAGCGAAAAGATTGCCCGTTACATAACGGAGTATTCGTATAAGCTCAACGCAAACGGAATAACAATGGACCCCGAAAAGGCTGTTCATCCGACATTCCTTTATGAATCGATATGGTGCTTGCTCGGATTTGTCGTGCTTTACATCATCACTAGAAAGGCGAGAAAATTCAGCGGTCAGATTTTCCTTACCTACGGCGTATGGTACGGTGCCGAAAGAGCGGTTGTCGAGGGCTTCAGAACCGACAGTCTTTATTTCGCAGGCACAACGATAAGAGTTTCACAGGTGCTTTCGGCTGTCCTCGCCGTTGTATGCCTTGTTATTCTCATTTGTCTGCTTGTCAAATTCAAGAAGCATCCGAAGCCGATTGACGGCATTGATTATTTTCTTGAGGATGAGCTGAAAAAACAGGCCGAGGAAAAGGAAAGCAAAGTGGAAGAGAAAAAAAACGGAGGTCAGCGATGTACAAGATAATCAGCGGTAAAGAAATCTCGCTTGCGGTCAAAGAAAGAGTTGCCGCACAGGTGAGCGAAATGAAAAAGGACGGCATTGAACCCTGCCTCGCAGTTATACTCGTCGGCGATGATCCGGCTTCAAGAGTTTATGTCAACAACAAGAAAAAGGCCTGCGAATTCTGCGGGATACGCTCACTTGAATATCTTCTTCCCGGCGACGCATCGCAGGAGGAGCTTAACTCACTTGTTGAAAAGCTTAACAATGATGAGAGCGTGAACGGCATACTCTGCCAGCTTCCGCTGCCGAAGCACCTCAACGAAAAGGAGGTACTTAATCTCATAAAGCCCGAAAAAGACGTTGACGCATTCCATCCCGAGAACGTGGGTCACATCATGATAGGCGACTACAGCTTTCTTCCATGCACACCGGCAGGAATTATGGAGATGCTCAAGTACGAAAACATCAGCCTTGACGGTAAGCACTGCGTTATAATCGGCAGGAGCAACATTGTCGGCAAGCCTATGGCGATGCTTATGCTTAAAGAGAATGCAACCGTGACGGTCTGCCATTCGCATACTAAAAATCTTAAGGAAATCGTTTCACAGGCGGACGTTATTGTTGCCGCAGTCGGCAGGGCAAAGTTCGTCACGGCAGACATGGTGAAGGACGGAGCAATCATTATTGACGTCGGCATAAACCGAAATGAGGACGGCAAGCTCTGCGGCGACGTTGACTTTGAAGCTTGCAAGGAAAAGGCGAGCTATATTACGCCCGTTCCCGGCGGTGTCGGTCCGATGACCATAGCAACGCTTATGCAAAATACAATAACGGCAGCTAAAATTCAGAAAGGATGATCAATGTGAAAAACAAGAAACTTTACAAAAGCACAAACAATAAAATGCTCAGCGGCGTATGTGCCGGATTTGCCGATTTCATCGGAATTGACCCGACGATCGTAAGAGTGATTTATGCTCTTGTTTCTTTCTTCACGGGCGGATTCCCGGGAGTTATAATTTACATCATGCTCGCAATTATTATTCCCGAGGATAACGGAATGATAGATACCGACGCAACGAATCACGACGAGGAAGAAAAGTAAGCTATCGGAGAGTGAACGGCTTGAAACAGCTTATCATAAAACTGATTGATATTTTTGTTAAGATATGGCTCAGGATCAAGGATACATTCTGGAGAGTAAGGGACTTCTTTTACCGAAAAGTTACCAAAGCTCCGCAGGTTGCTTCAGTCGATGATACGATTGATGAAATCGTCAAAAACAAAAGGTCGATCGCACGCTTCGGCGACGGAGAAATCAAGCTTGCGGCCGGCAAAAACATATCGTTTCAGGTTAATTCAAAAAAGATACGGGATAAAATGCGTGAGGTCTTGTCAAGCAATGTTGACGGTCTGATGATAGGCATTGCCGATATTTTTGATAACGGCGAAAGATATGACGAAGCGACAAATAAGCATTGGAAGAAGCATCTTGCACGATTCAGGGGTGTTTGGTACAAGTATCTTTTAAAGGACAAGACGTACTATAACGCTTCCATGACACGCCAATATATCGGCCTCCGACACAAGGAGGAGAGCGGAGAAATCTTTGAGCATATCAAAAAGATTTGGGATAACAGGGATGTTGTCATTATTGAGGGCGAAATGAGCCGTCTCGGCGTGGGTAACGATTTGCTTGATAATGCAAAATCCGTTAAACGTATTCTCGGCCCTTCAAGCGAGGCATTTTCAAAGTATGATGAAATTCTTGATGAGGCGAAAAAGCTTGACAAGGATGTTCTTATTCTCCTTGCGCTCGGCCCTGCGGCAACCTGCCTTGCCTATGATTTACATAAGCTCGGGTATCAGGCGGTTGATATCGGCCATGTTGATGTTGAATATGAATGGTACAGGATGAAAGCAAAGAAGAAATCGCCGATAAAGAACAAGATGGTTCATGAAGCCTCCAATGACGATGTAGGCGAATATCATGACAAGAAATATGACAGTCAGATCATAGCGAAAATAGTATAAATTTTTGTGAAAACAATAAACGCTTTTTGTCTCTCAGATATTGACAAAAGGCGTTTTTGTGTTATAATATCAACGTTGTGTTTTGCAGCGACGAGGCGTAACTCAGTTTGGTAGAGTGCTTGGTTTGGGACCAAGATGCCGCAGGTTCAAGTCCTGTCGCCTCGACCAAAGAAAAAAGAGCCGATTGCGGCTCTTTTTTCTTTGCCAAGGATTTGAACCTAAGAAGGTCTGAGCGTTAAGAAAACAGTCCGGTGGACCGTTTTTAGCGAGGAGCGGTGAGACGGGTACTGTCGCTTGCAACGGTCGTCGAGCTGTCAGTATGCGAGGTGAAGCCGAAGCGGACAACAAGTCCTGTCGCCTCGACCAAAGAAAAAGAGCCGATTGCGGCTCTTTTTTTCTTTGCCAAGGACTTGAACCTGAGAAGGTCTGAGTGTAAAGAAAGTCGAATATTCATGCGGTTTATTTAAGAATTTTAATCAAGCTTTTGCAGCCAACGGTATAGTTTGATTTGCACATTTTGTAGTGGACTATGACCGCATCGAACTAAGATAAGAAGAAAAATCGTACAGAATCGTCAGCTTATACGATTGCATAATAAAATAAGGACGACCGTCGGCCGCCCTTTTAAGAATATTTTCTTTACTTCACATATGCCGCAACATCACGGTCATAGTGGCCGGTGTCCTGGAAGTTTCCGTCGGTTCTGAGACATGAACCCCATTTTCTTGCTATTTCATCATATGAATCCGTCTGAACCTTTGCACGCTCAAAGCCGTCCTTTGCGCCGAACATTACCCAGTCGGAATCCCACATGCCGTGGCCGGAGGCTTTATATGTCCAAAGCATCCAGTTGTAGTTTAGATTCTTCATCGACTTGAAGCAGCTTGCCCATGTTGTTTTGCCGAGGGGATAGAACTCGCCCATGAGCAGAGGGGTGTTCATATAATAGATTTTTGTCAGCGTTACAAAGAGAACGAAGATGAAATCCGAATTTTGATAGAAATGCACCTGATAAACAACGTTCTTGAAGCCCGCAAGTGCTTTATGAGGCAGTGCAAAGGCAGTCCAAATACATTCAAGCGTGATGATATGATCCTCGTCGACGGCTCTAACGGCCTTGTAAAGACGCTTGTATTCCTTGGTGTTGTTAATTCTTCTTGTAACCTCGCCGTACTCACATTCGCATGAGGGTTCATTGAGCAGGTCGTACATTGCGACCGCCGGATTACCCTTGAAGCGTGAAGCGATTGCCGTCCAAAGCTCGTCGGCAAGCGTTCTGTAAAATTCGCCCTGTTCGGAATCCTCATAGAGCCGGCAGGCGTCTCTCTTGCCGCTGTGGGGAGCGTCACTCTGAAAGCCCGGAGCACCGTGCATATCGAGTATAACGTAAATCTGTCTTTTTGAGCACTCCTCGACTATCCAGTCAAGATAACGGAAATCCCATTCGCCGTTTTTGTCGAGAATTTTTGTACCGTTATCGTCGGAATAGAAATTTCTGTACCAGAAGGGAACACGGACGCAGTTGAAGCCTCTTTCTTTAATCTGATCAAGGTCATATTCCGTGATCCAGTTGTCCTGATATGTATTCATCAGCGCATAGGCTCTCTCTGTGCCGAAGCGGTCAATGAGAGTTTCGAGCATATCGTAATGATCCTGTGCCTCTTCATAGGGAGAAAGCCAGTCCTCCTGAATGAGCCATGAGCCGAGATTCACTCCGTGGAGAACAACCTCTTCACCATTTTTATTGTAGATTTTATTACCCTTGGTGACAAGAAAATCCTCTTGAGTGAAGCCTGTGTCGATATCCGCAGCCGCTGCACTGAGTGCAAAGGGGAGGATGAGCACGAAGCACATTACAACGCATAAAATTCTTTTGATTGTTTTTTTCATAAAACCGACCTCCTTTAATCCGATTATATCATTAAATAATTATTTTGTCCATATTTAAGAGAAAAACTCCCGAAATCACGAGGATAACGGGAGTAGAAATTATTATTCTTTCTTTTCGGCAGTGCCTTCGGAATTTCTGAAAACAACAAACTTATCAAAGAGGAATTCGGTAATCATGTTTGCAAGCATGGTTATGATAAGCACTATATAATCGACGGCTTCCGAATTTGAATATTTGTTTGTAAAGTGAACACCGATAACAGTAGAAATCGGCGTAAACACAGCATAATAAGCAAAAACCTTGAGCATAGCAATCGGAACGTTGTTGGCTGATTTGAACGTAAACTTTCGGTTGAACGTAAAATTCCATATAACGGACAAAATAAGGGCGATGAGATACATCGGGCCGTATTCGTTGTTCATTATTCTTGCAAAGGTCTCGTGCTCAAGCATAAGATTCTGAAAGAAATCAAGCTTAATGATGACCTCTTTCATCAATGTAAAGCTGCCGAACTGGATAATTCCCGCAGAAGCGGAGAACAGAACGAACTTTATAAATTGTAATATGTCCTTTTTACTTTTCTTTTCGCTCATAAAATCACCTGATTTGCTTTTTTTATATAATACATCTCTTTGGCGATTTATGCAAGAATTTTTTTGACTCATTTCAAAAAACATCCCTGCCGATGAAGCAGAGATGTTTTGATTTATTATTCTTATTTAAGTCCTTTTTTCTCAAGCAGAGTGTTGATCTTTTCGGCAGGGTCGAGAAGATCGCTGATTGATGTGTCATGGTTAAGGGTATCGATAATATATGAAAGATACTTTGACATATCAACTCTGATGTACCAATCCTTGCTGAGAAGCTCGGGTGTACCGTAAATGAGGTTAGTTGTGAACACACGGTCGATAATGCCTTCCTGAAATGCTTTATCGAAAGCATCAAAACCGTCACAGAAAAGCCCGAAAGCA
>FR882073.1:21727-27058 GCA_000434915.1 Ruminococcus sp. CAG:563 | reverse complement strand
GAAAATATAAATTCTGGCAGCCTTGAGCTCCTTGAGCTTCGTTGCAACCTCGATCATTGATTCGCCTGAGGAAATCATATCGTCAACGATGATAACGTCCTTGCCCTCAACGTTGTCACCGAGGAACTCGTGAGCGATAATCGGGTTTCTGCCGTCAACGATTCTCGAAAAATCACGGCGCTTGTAGAACATTCCGAGCTCAACGCCGAGAACGGTCGAATAGTAAATACAACGTGACATTCCGCCCTCGTCGGGGGAGATTATCATGATGTTGTCCTTGTTGATCTTAAGGTTGTCAACGTTGTTGACTGCGGCCTTGATCATCTGATAGGCGGGGGATATGCTCTCAAATCCGCAAAGGGGAATTGCGTTCATAACTCTCGGGTCGTGTGCGTCGAAGGTGATGAAGTTTTCAACACCCATGTTGTGAAGCTCCTGAAGCATCATTGCACAGTCAAGCGATTCACGGCTCGAACGCTTGTGCTGTCTGCCCTCATAGAGCATCGGCATAATAACGGATACTCTCTTTGCCTTGCCCTCGATTGCGCTGATTGCACGCTTGAGGTTTGCAAAGTGCTCGTCCGGCGACATCGGAACGGTAATTCCGTACATCTTGTATGTTACGCCGTAGTTAAAAACATCGCAAAGAATGTAGATGTCATAGCCTCTGACCGTCTGGTTAAGCGCTGCTTTACCTTCGCCTGTACCGAAACGGGGGAAATCCATGTTGATAAGATAGGTTGATTTTTCATATCCTGCAAAAGCAAGCGTATCTTTATGCTCGCTGTTACGCTGGAATCTCCATCTGATCAGGTAATTGTCGATCTTGTTGGCAAGCTCTTCGCAACCGGGAAGAGCGATAATACCGAGCTGTCCGACAGGTATGGTGTTATAATTCGGTTCACTTCTCATTTAATTATCCGCCTTTCAGAGTTATATGAATATTTTACTATAAAAGATAAATTTTTTAAAGGGATTGACAAGTTTTTTGTCGAAAAATATCTTGTGTGTAAAATGTTATAATTTGTTAAGTTTACACAAAACTATGTTCTGCTTTTATGACGGAAAAATAGCTGCTGTTCACTTCGGAAATTTTAAGGCTTATTTCCTCAATAACGGCATCGGGCGATTCGGCAAAGCCGTAGGGGATAACAACGTCGAAAATTAGGTTTGTGTGCATGGGACCGTCAACAATACGGAAATCGTGTATGCTGAACTCGGGATTAATTCCCTTGACAATGTTTTCTGTCATTTCCTTAAGCTCGGTGACACGTTCGTTATTGACGACAATCGGGTCGTAGTGGATAGTAAGGTCGATTCCCATATCCTTTTTGATATCGTTTTCTATGTTGTCAATTATATCGTGACCGACCATGACGTCGATATCGGACGGAACCTCGACATGAACAGTTGCAAAGAAATGCTCCGGACCGTAGTTGTGAACAATAAGGTCATGGATTCCGCTGACGTGGTCATAGGACAGAATTTTATTTTTCATTTCTTCGACAAGCTCCTTTGACGGCGGCTGACCGATAAGAGAGCTTAGAGTATCCCTGAATATATCAAGACCTGCCTTTAAGACGAAGCAGGCAACGAGAATTCCGAGCCAGCCGTCAATATGAAGCGACGGGAAAAAGTCGGAAAGAACAAGAGCAATCAACGTGACCGAGGTTGCGGCAATGTCGCTGAGGCTGTCGGCAACAACGGCCGTCATTGCAGGGGAGTCGATCCGCTTTCCGAGATTCTTGTTGAAGAAGGCAAGCCAAAGCTTTCCGAGAATCGAAACGGCAATTATAACCGCACCGATAAGACTGAACTTAACGTCCTCAGGTGTGCGAATTTTTTTGACGGACTGAATTGCAAGTTCAACACCCATGAAAAGAATGATGAATGAAACAATCATAGCCGTGATATATTCGATTCTGCCGTGGCCGAACGGATGATCCTTATCGGCAGGCTTGCCGGCCATCTTGAAGCCGAAAACCGTTACGGCTGAGGAACCGGCATCGGAAAGGTTGTTCACGGCGTCGGCGGTGATAGCGATACTGCCCGTTATTGAACCGACGAAGAATTTCATCAGGCAAAGTAAAACATTAAGCGCAATCCCGACGCAGCCGCTGAGGATTCCGTACTTCATCCTGACCTTGGAGTCTGTTACATTTTTATAGTCCTTTATAAAAGTTTTGACAATTAAGTTTGTCATCTAATCACTCGTTTCATTTGTTTATATGTACGTCAAGCTGATCATAGGGGATATGTAACCCGTTTTTGTCAAAGGCAAGCTTAACCTTTTCCTGCATACTGAAATATGCCGGCCAGTAGTTTTCACTCTTGCACCAAACGAAGCAGACGATATCAATTCCGCTTGCACCGTGTTTCGAAACTCCGATCGTGTATTTCGGCTCTTTGAGAAGAAGCGGTTCACTCTCGACAACCTGTTTGAGCACCTTCTTGGCCTTTTCCATATCGTCGTCATAGCTGATAGAATAGGTAAGGTCAAGTCTTATCTTGTCCCTTGCGGTGTAGTTGATAAGCGTTGAGGTGGTTATTTTTTGATTCGGCACAACCACAAGCTTGTTATCGTTTGTTACAAGAGTTGTGTACATAAATCTGATTTCACGAACCTTGCCTTGAACATCTCCGATCTCAACGTAATCGCCGCTTTTGAACGGCTTGTTGAAAAGAATCTGAACTCCGCCGGCGAGCTGTGCAATGCTGTTTTGCAGTCCGAGTCCGGCCGTGATTCCCGCAGCTCCGAGGGCGGTGATGAATGAATTTACATTAAATCCGATTTGTTCAAGTGCAATGACGGCAACAATTATTCTCAGGAAAATGACCGTTGAGCGGTTCACAAAGCGATGCATTGATTTGTCGACATTTTTGCTCTCGAGTATTTTCACCATAAGGTTTCCCGCCAGCTTCGAAAGCCAAAAGCCAATGACGATAACAAGAATAAAAACAATAAGCTTCGGCAATGCTGCGGCGAACTTTTCGGGAAAATTCTCAAAGCTCCATTGCTTCAAGCTGCTGAAGAACGTATTCATAATTTTCCTCCGTGAAATGTTTATAATTTGATTATACTATCTAAAGTCCTCAAATGCAAGCGAAAGAGAGAAAGCTTTCGATAAATGTTTTTAATTTTTGATGCTGTTTTTTCTTGCATATCATAAAGGAGTGTGATAAAATAAATTGATTATGCATATATGTATTTTTGCTTAACGGAGGATTTACGACATGAGAATTGTTGTCAAGGTCGGCACATCGACTCTTGCTCACCCGAGCGGTCTTATCAATATTAGACGTGTCGAGGAGCTTTGCAAGGTTATGAGCGATCTCAAAAACGCGGGACATGATATTATACTTGTTACTTCGGGTGCTATAGGTATGGGCGCCGGTAAGCTCCAGTTAAGCGAACGACCTCGTGATGTTGCTGCTAAGCAGGCCGCAGCCGCTGTAGGCCAGTGCGAACTGATGTATACCTATGATAAGCTTTTTTCTGAGTATAACCACACCGTTGCCCAGCTTCTTATGACAGGCTCGGATTTTGAAAATGAGGAAAGACATATCAATTTCAAAAACACTATGGATAAGCTTCTTGAATTCAAGGCTCTTCCTATTATAAATGAAAACGACACCGTTGCGACGGAAGAGATCAAGGTCGGCGATAACGATACGCTTTCGGCTATGGTCGCAATCAACATCAATGCCGATTTACTTATTCTTCTTTCGGATATTGACGGGCTTTTCACGGCGGATCCGCATTCCGATCCGACCGCAAAGCTTATCTCCGTTGTTTCCGAGATCAACGACGATATCCTTGCTCTCGGCGGCGGCGAAGGCTCAAGTCTCGGCACCGGCGGAATGAGAACAAAGCTCAATGCCGCTCAGATATGTACGGAAAATAATTGCGACATGATAATTGCGAACGGCGAAGACCCCGATATTCTTTATGATATCGTCGAGGGCAAGGCTGTCGGAACAAGATTTATTAGGCGGTGATTTATGATGACTACTCTTGATATTTTGAAGCAGGCCAAGGCGGCCGGAAGCGAACTGGCTAAACTCAGCTCGGAGGATAAGAACAATGCCCTGCTTGCCATGGCGGACGCACTTGAGGAGAACTGCTCGGCGATTTTTGAAGAAAATAAAAAGGACGTTGAGGCCGCAAGAGGAAAGATAACTGACGTTATGATAGACAGACTCAGCCTTGACAAGAGCCGTATAAAGGGCATGGCCGACGGAATCAGAGACGTTGTTAAGCTTCCCGACCCTGTCGGACGTGTGCTCGACCGTGAGGAGCTTCCGAACGGACTTGTTGTTGAGAAAACAGCTGTTCCGATGGGCGTTGTTGCGATAATCTATGAGAGCAGACCGAATGTTTCTTCCGATGCGGCGGCTCTCGCTCTTAAGAGCGGAAACGTCTGCGTGCTCAGGGGAGGCAAAGAGGCTTTCAGAAGTGCAAATGCCATTGTCAATGCACTGCGCGGAGGACTTAAAAAGCTCGGCTTCTGCGAGAATTTTATTAATATGGTTCAGGACACTACACGTCAAAGCTCAACCGATCTTATGACCGCAGAGGGATATATTGACCTGCTTATTCCGAGAGGCGGTGCAGGCCTTATCAAGGCTTGTGTTGACAACGCAAAGGTTCCGGTTATTCAGACCGGTACGGGTATTTGCCATGTTTATGTTGACGATGACGCCGATCTCGATATGGCGCTTAATATAATAGAAAACGCAAAGACAAGCAGACCGTCGGTATGCAACGCCGAGGAGGTTTTGCTTGTTAACGGCAAGATTGCGGACAAATTCCTGCCGATGCTCAAAAAGAGACTGGTTGACGACAGAAAAGAGAATCCCGTTGAGCTTCGTCTTGACGAGAGAGCGGCGAAGATTATTGACGGCACAAAGGCCGGCGAAAATGATTTTGACACCGAGTTTCTCAACTATATTCTTGCCGTCGGCATTGTTGACAGCGTTGAGGACGCCGTAAAGCACATCGGCGAGCATTCAACCCATCACAGCGACGCTATAATTACGAATAACGACGCTCATGCGGCAGAATTCACCCGTGACGTCGATTCTGCGGCGGTTTACGTCAACGCAAGCACACGCTTCACGGACGGCGGCTGCTTCGGTCTCGGCTGTGAGATGGGTATTTCAACTCAGAAGTTACACGCACGCGGACCTATGGGTCTTTGCGAGCTGACAACATACAAATATATTGTCAAGGGTAACGGACAAATAAGATAAGGAGGGAAAGAAATGTCAAAGATAGGATTTATCGGCTGCGGAAATATGGGCGGCGCACTTGTTAAGGCGGCGGCAAAC
>FR882073.1:11054-21630 GCA_000434915.1 Ruminococcus sp. CAG:563 | reverse complement strand
AGCTCGGTGTTCATGTTTCGGACAGTGTGACGATTGCCGAGGAATGTAATTATATATTCATGGGCGTTAAGCCGCAGGTTATCGACAAGGCCTTTGCCGAGATAAGCGATATTCTCTCGGTGAGAGACGATTGTGTTCTTGTTTCAATGGCGGCAGGCGTTGCGATTGAAAAAATCAAGACGCTTTCAAAGGCAAAGCATATAATCAGAATTATGCCTAATATGCCCGTTTCGGTGGGTGAGGGCGTTGTTCTTGCAAGCCGATTTGATGTGGACGACAAAAACAAAGACGAATTTAATTCAATCATGAAATGTGCAGGTATTGTTGATTGGATTGATGAAAAGCTCATTGACGCAGGCTGTGCGATTTCAGGCTGCGGCCCGGCATTTGTTTATATTTTCATTGAGGCTCTTGCCGACGGTGCGGTAAGCTGCGGACTGCCGAGGGATAAGGCAATGCTTTACGCCGCAGAGACGGTTCTCGGTTCGGCAAAGGCGGTTATCGAGAGCGGCAAGCATCCGGGCAAGCTCAAGGACGAGGTTTGCAGCCCGGGAGGAACAACGATTGCGGGCGTTAAGGCTCTTGAAGACGGTGCGTTCCGTTCAAATGCAATGAATGCCGTTATCGCTGCTTACGAAAAAACAAAGAAAATGTAATTCGATGACGTCGGTTTATTGACTTTATTTAGATTATGATATAGAATAATAAAAAAACAGCGGGAGGTTGAATGAAATGCCTTTTTCGGATTTCGGTATTTTTCTCGGAGATGTTTCTCTTTGGGAAATAAATCATTTTACAAAAGATCCTCTTAAGGCTCAGAAGAGCGTTTTGAAGAAGATCGTCAGACGAAACAAAAACTGTGAGCTTGGCAAAAAGCTTCACTTGGGCGACGTAAAGTCGATTGAGGATTATCAGCGTATAGTTCCTTTGACAACATATGCCGACTATGAGCCGTATGTTGACAGAATGATTAATAATAAAGAGGACAGGCTTATGTTCTCGGGCAAAAATATAAGATACTGCTCGTCCTCGGGTTCGGTCGGCAAGCCGAAGATTCTGCCGAAGGGCATAAACGACCTTTGGAAGATGCAGTGTATCGGTTTCTCGGTTTCCGTTGCCGTAGCCGCACACTGGCTCAAGAAGAATAAGGGTATTAGAATGCCGAATCAGATGGGACCGCTCGTTCTTGTTCTCTCGGGACATAATCTTGACGACAACAAACGCTGCAACGGCGCAGGACAGGTTCCGCTTACATACCTTAAGCCGATTACGAAATTCTTCTGCACATCGCCTTATTCGCTTCTTTGCCCCGAGCATGAGGAGCTTCTCGATACGTCATATCTTCAGCTCCGCTTTGCTCTCGAGAACAGAAACGTAACGTACCTCGGTTCGCTCGTTATCACGCTTATCACTACCATGTTTGACTATCTTGAGGAGAACTGGGAGATGCTTTGCGACGATATCGAAAAGGGTATTATTAATCCGAACATCAAGTGTACTCCCGAGCTTCGTGCTAAGTATTCAAAGATGTTCAAGCCCAATCCGTCAAGAGCTGCCGAGCTCAGAAAAGAATTTGAAAAAGGCTTCGATACGCCTATCGCTCCGAGAATCTGGCCGAAGCTCGTTTGGGGCTACGGCATGATGGGCTCGAGCCTTCAGGTCTATATTGACAAGCTTCGCAAATCTGTCGGTGATCTTCCGCTTCACAACATGGGCTATGCCGCAGCGGAGGGCTTCTTTGCCGCTCCGGTTGAGCTGAACGTTAATGATTCGGTTCTTCTCCCGCATTGTATTTTCTTCGAGTTCCTTCCGATTGAGGAGGGCGAGGACCATGCAAAAGACGATGTTAAGCCGCTTCTTATCAATGAAATTGAGGTCGGTAAGGATTATGAGCTTGTTGTTTCGAACTTCTCCGGTCTTTACAGATACAAGATTGAGGACGTTGTTCATGTTACAAAGATGTACAACAACACGCCGAGAGTAGAGCTGCTTTACAGACAGAATCTCAGCATGAACGTTGCCAATGAAAAGACAACTACTCAGATGGTTGAATATGCCGCAGCAAAGACTGCCGAGAAAACCGGCGTCGGCTTCAAGGGATTCAGCTTCTATCCCGATTATTCAACAAAACCGCCGCGTTACTGTATGTTTGTTGAACCTGAAAAGCCGGTCGATGAGGACATGCGCAGAAAGATGATCGAGGTTCTCGACGAGGAGCTTAAGGGCGTTAACGAAAAATATTTCAAGTACAGACGCTGGGGTATGCTCAGCGAGCCAGAGATCCTCATTCTTAAGGAAAAGAGCTATTGGGATTACAGAGAGTCGCTCAGAGCCAAGGGCGTTGTTCTTAATCAGATTAAGCCTGTAACCGTCATCAACTCTCCCGAAAGAGAGAAGTTCTTCTTCTCACACGTTGAAACGGAGAACTCCCTGACCGTTGACGAATACAATAAAAAATCCAAGGCGAATTTATAATTTTTGAATGGGTGATAAAAATGAGTAAATTATTGAAGAAAATTATTTCCGTTATACTTTGTGTTGCGGTAGTTGTTTCAACATTTATTTTTGTCGATTTCCCCGGAACAGCTGCAACGTCTGACGGAACAGACATTCCGCTTATTTATGTTCAGGGTGCAGGTATGCCTCTGTTTGTTAAGGACGAAAACGGCGAGGAGCAGGAGGTTTTCCCTGTTAAGGTTCCCGACGGCTTCATTGATAAGACGGTTAAGGAGAATATCGGTGTTTTCGCAAAGGCTGTTCTCACTCAGAAATGGGAGGAATTCGGCAATGTTCTCGGCGACGCTCTCAGTGAGATTTATTCAACGATAAGCCTTGATGAGCACGCTAAGACTCAGAACGGTGTTTACCTCAGATGGACATGGAACAAGGAAAAGCTTAACGGCAAAAAGTCTCACGGAAAGTATCCGACACAGAGGTACACGTTCAATTATGACTGGAGACTTGACCCCTACGAGAATGCCGAGATAATGCATCAATATATCGAGGACGTCCGTGAGGTTACCGGTGCGGACAAGGTTGCCCTGAGCGGCCGCTGCCTCGGCTCATGCGTTACCATGGCTTACATGGAGAAATACAATGCAGAGTATATCTCCGATTATATTCTTTATGCAAGCGCACTTGACGGTGCAACTCAGTGCAGCAGATGCTTCGCCGGAAATATGTATGTTGACCCGGACGGAGTTGACAGATTTATGTATGATGTTCAGCTCTCCGAGGACGATGTTACAAATCAGCTTATTCAGTCGTTTGTAACCGTTTTCAACGGAACATACGGCTTGGACATCACATGTGCGGCAATCAACAATGTTCTCAAGAAGAATTATCTTGAATTCATGCCGCAGGCACTCAGAAATTCATACGGTACATTCCCGGGCTATTGGAGTATGGTTAATGACCGTGACTACGAGAGAGCAAAGGATACTGTCTTCCACGGAGAGGGCATGAAGGAAAAATATGCCGATTTTATTGATATTATCGATAACTATCATTACAACGTTCAGGTTAAGTCAAACGAGCTTCTCAAGAAGTTCGCCGAAGAGGGCGTTAATGTAGCAAATATCACAAAATACGGTTTCCAAACATATCCTGTCACCACGGAAGCCGATATGATTACAGATAATATTTGCAGCGTTTATGACGCTTCAAAGGGTGCAACGACGGCAAAAATCACGGCCGGCTTTGACAGCAATTATATTGAGAAAGCAAAGTTTGACGGTACATATAAGTACATTTCGCCCGATCTTCAGATCGACGCTTCAACCTGCCTTTTCCCCGAAAAGACGTGGTTTGTCAAGAATATTATTCATAAAACATTCCCGAAAGCCGTTAACCGCTTGATTGACGCTATTGTAAATAACGGCAGCGACTTCACGGTATTCAGTGATCCCGAGCTTCCGCAGTACATGCTCTATGACAAGGAAGCTAATGAAATCACGCCGCTTGTAACCGAAAACATGAACACCGATGCAAGATATCATGTTTCATTCTTTGAGGCTTTCAAGAAGATGTGGAAGTGTATATTTGAGCTTATCAAGAGAAAGTTCCAGCCGTCAGTGCCGAACCCGGAGGTATAATTTATGAGTGCAAAAGCGAAAACGGGACATGAGAGAATAGTTGAAACAGTTAAAATTGCCCTTATGGCAGCGATAATATCCGTACTCGGACCTCTTTCGGTTCCGCTTCCTTTTACCCCGGTTCCCGTATCGTTCACGATTATGGCCGTGTACCTTACGACCTATTTGTTAGGTGCAAAAACCGGTACGGTCAGCGTAATAATTTATATTCTGCTCGGACTTGCCGGCGTGCCTGTATTCTCGGGCTTCACCGGCGGAGCGGCCAAGCTTGTCGGCCCGACCGGCGGATACATTATCGGATTTATCTTCATTGCCGTTATCGGCGGCATATTTGTCGATAAGTTTAAAGGAAAGTTCTTCTTTTCGCTTTTGGGCATGACATTGGGCACGGCAGTGTGTTATCTTTTCGGTTCGCTCTGGCTTGCATACCAGGCAGGCATGAACCTCAAGCAGGCCCTTCTGGCCGGAGTTATTCCCTATATCGCCCTTGACTGTGCGAAGATGATAATCGCCGTTCTTTTGGGCAAGCAGGTTAAACCGCTTATAAACAGATAAAAATAAAACTGTCGCATCTTTCGGTGCGGCAGTTTTTTTTCTGGTTTTTCCTTGCCGCCCCGCAGGGGAGACGGGTGACACTCTTTCACCTGACCTTGGGTCGATGTGGTCATCGACCCCTACGGAATGTGCTCTTATCGTAACTCTGCGGAACATTGCTTTTCTGCTCTTATCGTAGGGTGCGATGCCCACATCGCACCTTGAGAATTCTGATGACATTATATTCCGACGCTGAATACTCGTGGCCGCCCTCTTGAGGGTAGCGAAGCTTTATCGACCCTACGGAATGTTCATTTTTTAAACCTCGTTGCACCAAGAAAGTCTGTAAAAAAGTATATATTGAATTTATTTCGGCATTGTAAAAACCGCCCTTTGTGAGAGCGGTTTTTTCTTTATCAATAATTCAATTCAAGCGTATCGCTGAACTTTTGATTGTAATAATTTTTAATGTAGCTGTAGGTGAATGTTTCGTTCTCAAGAACAAATCCATGCTTTTTGATAATATCCTCAGTACACTTTGCAAACGGGAGAACACGAACATTTGCATAGTCCTCGTCATAAACCGTTACGGTCGGGATGAGCTTTGCCGAAGTAACTGTGGATTTGTTGTTCTTCGCATCTTTTGTAACGGTTATATCGGCGATTCCTCCGAGGAAGCTGTCTGCGCTTTCTTCAAGCGAGATGACCTTGCCGAGTGAGGGGATAACCAGAGCCTGTTCGCCGTCGCCGTTTGCTTTGAATTCAAATTTTTGCAGGTCGTTTTTGCCTGTTCCGACGATTATATCCGCACCGTATTTCAAAAGCTTGTCAATAATCTCATTCTGACTTTCGGAAAGCGAACTTTCGGATTCACCGTCCCAGTGAACGGTAACGCATACAATGTCGGAGGCATTCTTTGCACTCTCAACAAGCTGCTTCATCGTTCCGTCAAGCTCATCATCCGTTGTGCGATAATCGGAAAGGTCAAGGATTCCTATATCCGTATCCTCGGAAAGCTCGTAATCGCCGAGCGACTGGGTAATGCCTACAAACGAGACCTTGATTCCGTTTACTTCCTTAACCTGAGGCTTCATCATTTCTTCTTTGTTCTCATAGAGTCCGGTCAGAAGCGCACGGCTCTCATTGGCCTTAAAAAGCGCAATGTCGTTGATCACACCCGAAAGACCCATATCCATGATGTGATCATTTGCCTGATTGAAAACGTCAAAGCCGAGGCCGATGAGCTTATCGAGCATTTGGTCGGGCGCGTTAAACGAAGGAGATGCCGAAGGTTCGTTTTTGTCGTCCATAACGGTGTTCTGACTGATTACGGCGAGGTCGGATTTGGCGATAATCTCTTTGATTGAGTCATAAGCCGAGGAAAAATCATATCCGCTGCCGCCTCCCTTTTCGTTCGCCTGCGTATAAACTGTTTCGTATACCACGTTATCTCCGGCTATCATCAGTCTTGCGGTGCTTGCCGAACCCGGGTTTGACGGCTCGGCAGTTGTTGTTTCGGCATCCTTGCCGGTGTATATCGCACCGTTCTTGATTCTTGATTTGTCAATAACAATCATCATTGCGCTGACAACAATCGCAATGCAGAGAATACAATTAAAAGCTATCAGAAAAACTTTTGACTTCGTCCATTTAAGACTATCCTTCATATAAACATCTCCATGAAAAAATTCTTATTTATTTTATCACAAAGTTATTCTTTTTGCAACCACACAGCAGCTTTCTTTATAATACGGGATGAAATAAACAGCAGGAACGATAAATACACAGCCCAAAAACCACGGCAAAAAGCTAAGCTTAAAGCGAACTATTTCATGAATATGACCGTCAAGCAGGTTTTTACTTTGTTTTATTGCCGTCCGTGCACCGAGTTTCGGGTTTGATGAGTAGAGATATTCTGCGATGAAATACTTTTGCATTGCAATGAAATAGAATACTGCTCCGCTGACTGACAGCAGAACTGCTCCGCCTGTCAAGGAAATAAAAAGATACAGCTCCAGCCCGCCTGTGCCGGAAAGATAGTAAACCGACCAGACAAGAATTGCCGCCGGGAGGAAAAATAAGATTGCCCAAAGACTTTTGACGGTAAGCAATAATGCCTTGAAGTAAAAAGCACGCAGGGAATTCTTCGGCCTGAACCAGAAAAAAAGACGCTTCGTATAGTTCTTTTTGTTGGCTGTTATGCCGCCGTACCATGCTTTCTCACCGACCGAAACGGAGCTGTAAATCAAAAGTGCGGCAAAGCTCAGAATGACAAGGACGGCAAAAATCGCTATTGTAAATCCGAGGCCTGCATTTCTTAAAAGGTCGGAAACGAAGATAATGCCGAAGGTTAACGCTGTCATCAGAACACAAAAAATGAGGGGAAACAAGACTATGAACAAAGCTTTTATACGTTTTCCTTTAATGAACGCTTTGCTCTCTTGCTTGATCAATGAATTTTTCATAATATCACCCATGGAAATTTTTGTCCGAAAATAATTGGTTTATTCACTAAGCTTGTTGCAAAAAAGGATTTGTCAGTGTATAATTGTTTCAAAGAAATTGAGGTGAAAATATGAGCAGCTTTGAGAAAATGATATCGCTTATAATACCGTTTTATAACTCGGAAAGCACTCTGCCGAGGTGCCTTGCTTCGGTTGAAGGACAGAGCATTGATAAAAATTCGATTGAGGTTATTCTCGTCAATGACGGCAGCGACGACGGGTCTGCCGAAATTGCAAAGGATTTTGCGAGCAGGAACACGTTTGCGACGATTATAACACAGCCGCACGGCGGTTCGGCAGCGGCAAGGAACAGCGGAATTACCGCAGCAAGGGGAAAATATATCGCTTTTCTCGATTCCGACGATACGCTTTCTGCAGACGCTTTGAAAATTTCTTTTGATTTCTTTGAAGAAAACGGAGAAAGAACGGACATTGCAGCTCTTAAGCTTGTTCCGTACACTAACTCAGGCAGAAAAAAGTGTGAGTTTAAGTATGAAAAACGAGCCTCGGATATATACGATTTGAATGAGGAGAGCAATAAATTCATTTGCCCGAACGGTGTGAATATCATCGTGAAAAACAGGGGAGACGAAAACATCCTTTTTGACAGCTCTGAGGACTGTGACCTCAAAGCGGCGGAGTTTTGCATCCAATGCGTAAGGGATAAAATGACGGTCGGGTATGTTGACGGCGCAGAATATTGCAAATTCAACAATCCGTCCGGCGAGAGCAAGGCTTTGAAATGCTCAATTTATTTTGACGTTTTTATTGGCAAGTGGGAGGATATTTTCGCAGGCTTTGACAGCGTTCCGGATTATGTTAAGTCTCTATTCGTTGAGGATATGCTCGGTAGAATTTCCGGAGATTATCTTCTGCCGTATCACATTGAGGGTGAAGCCTATCGTGAAGAAATCGGACGAATCGAAAGGCTTCTCGAGACGGTCGACGACGATATTATTATTAATTTCCCAAATGCACCTTTGATGAACAAATACTTTCTTGTTTCGATGAAATACAAGGGTGAGCTTGAAGCTGTTACCGGGGATAATTTAAGGCTTGTTCACGGTGATGAGGTTTTATATGAAGCCGAGAGCGTAAAGCTTGTGCTTACGAAGTTCAAGGCTCGTGAAAGGGGCGTTGAGGTCTGCGGCTATATATCATCTCCGATATTTGATTATAGCAAAAAGCCGACCCTTCTTCTCAGGGAACGCAGCGAAACTGTTCCGCTTGAAATCAGCGAATGTTCGTTCTGCTACGACGGGGCGAAGATAAGAAACAATACTGCCTGGGGCTTCAGAACAGTGATTGAGCCGGACAAGCGCAAGTCTTTTTCCTTTACAGTTGAGATAGGCGAGAGGTCGTACCCGGTCGATTTTGAGTGCGGCGAATTGGTTCCGTTCAATAAAAAAAGAAATACCTTTGTCATGAACGGCATAAAGTGCAGGATGAGCGATATGTGCTTTGTACTCGAAAGTGCCGATAAAAAGGCTGAAAAGGCTTACAAAAAATCCGAGCTGAAAAGGTATCTCAGAGCAAACAAAAAGGTTTTTGCCGTTCGATTTATAAATTATCTTATGCCAAAAAAGCGGATTTGGCTCTATCACGACTGCAAGGGTGTCGGAGTTGACAATGCGTATTACCAGTTCGTGCACGATTTTGCAACGGACGACGGAGTTGAACGCTATTATGTCGTTAACGGTTCGATTGAGGCTGTAAAGGATAAGTTCACACCCGAGCAGCAGAAGAATCTTCTTGCGTTCCGCTCAACGAAGCATAAGCTGATGTATCTGAACGCAGAAAAGGTTATAACAGCTTTCATTGAAAAAGAAAACTACCTTCCTTATTTCAGCGATATTTATTCCGAATACATTGACCTTTTCTCGGGAGATGTTTATTATCTCCAGCACGGTGTTTTGCACGCACATCTTCCGTGGAAGTATTCATATGACAGACTTGATGTTACAGGCGAGGTCGTTTCTACGAATTACGAGGTGAAGAATTTTACAGAGAATTATTTCTTCCCCGAAGAGGCACTCGTCAAGAGCAAGATGCCGAGATACGATTATTTTGACGTTGACGAAAGCAAGTCAGAAAACGTTATCCTTTTTGCGCCGTCATGGAGAAAGTATTTAATCAGTCATAAGGGAGAGGGCGGCTGGTCGACCGACAGGGATAAATTTATTCAATCGGAGTATTACAAAAAAACGCAGGCGTTTCTCAACAGCAACAGGCTCTCGGAAATCTTAGAGAGAAACGATTGGAGGCTTGAATTTAAACTTCACCCGATTTTTGCACCGTATAAGGATTGCTTTGAACTTAAAACGGACAGAGTGAAATTTGCCGACGGCAGAGCCTCGGACGAATATAAAATCTGCATTACCGACTATTCGTCGTTTGTCTTCGACTTCGTTTACCTCAACCGTGCGATTATTTATTTCATGCCCGATTTAAAGGAGTTTAAGGCCGGTATGAATGATTACAGGGAGCTTGATATCCCGTTTGAAAACGGCTTCGGCGAGTTCACACAAAGCGAAAGTGAGCTATGCTCCGCAATTCAGAGAATTATTGATAATTCCGGTGAGCCGATAAGTCCTTATAAAGAAAGGAACGCCGATTTCTTCTTTGATAAAGACAAAAATGCATGCGATAAAATATATGATTTTATTATTTCAAAATAATTTTACAAAAGCTTCTTTCAATAACGGGAGAAGCTTTTGTACATTTTACATGTTTTACATATCTTAAAAGCTATTTACATAACAAATTAAATGTATTATAATTAAACTATAAAATTGCTTTCAAGCAATGTTCAGAAAGGGGCAGTTCTATGCAAACATCAGCTGTTTCATCAGCATCTATTTTGGAACAACTCAACAGTACGCCCATGTATCTCATTTGCGGCGGAATTGTAGCGTTTGTTGCAATAGTATGCGTAATTTTCCTTGTGCGTGCCTATAAGGCCGGCGTTGCACTCGGAATGGACACAACAAAAATGAAGAGAGTGATTGTTTCGAGTGCGACCTTCTCTGTTTTGCCGAGCGTCGGCATTCTTTTGGGTGTTATCGCTCTTTCGGGCAGTCTCGGAATTCCATGGCCGTGGCTTCGTCTCTCTGTCATAGGTGCATTACATTACGAGACACAGGTCGCTCAGGCGGCGGCCGAGCAGGTCGGTATGTCAAAGCTTTCCGCAGCGGAAATGTCGCCTAAATCCTTTGCCACCATCGCATTGCTCATGAGCATATGTATAATGTGGGGCATGATACTTTCGATATTCTTCAATAAAAAATATTCAAAGAAGCTCGGTACGGACGGCGGAAGCTCAAAGGCAGGCTTCGGCGACAGGGCTATGACAGCTATGTTCATCGGCCTTGTCAGTGCATATATCGGCAGCTATATCGGCTCGTTCGTTTCCGGTAACGGAACATTCACCTTCACCGGCGATTG
>FR882073.1:4607-11015 GCA_000434915.1 Ruminococcus sp. CAG:563 | reverse complement strand
GGCGGTTGCCGCCGTTTCTGCCTTGGTTATGGCCTTGTTCGTTTTCCTCGGCGAAAAGAAAAAGCTTGCCTGGGTCGATAACTTCTCAATCGCAGGCAGTATGATCGTCGGAATGGCTTCGGCCGTTATTATCGGCATATTGGTTAAATAAGGAGGTGCGATGATGGATAAAAATAACAACGCTGTATGGGAAAAATACAGTAAAACAACTCATTTTATCGGCAGACTGGTCAGTGCAATAACCGTTATTATGCTTGTCGGCGCACCGTTTTTGATCGGCAAATATCTCGGTGCTTTTCCTGATATCGGAGCGGTTGGCAAGGCTTTCTTCTCCGTCGGACTTGTTTGGACGGTTTCGAGCGTTGCCGAGTTTCTCATTTATACTCCGATGCTCGGCTCGGGCGGCGGATATCTTGCCTTTATTACAGGCAACCTTATTAACATGAAAATTCCGTGCGCCGTCACAGCGAGAGACATGGTCGGCGTTAAGAGCGGAACAAAGGAGAATGAAATTATTTCAACTCTTTCTATCGCAACATCGTCGCTTGTTACAATTCTTGTGCTTGCAATAGGCGTGCTTGCGCTTACTCCGCTTCAGCCTTTGCTTCAAAGCCCGACGCTTCAGCCGGCTTTTGACAATGTTGTTCCTGCGCTTTTCGGTGCAATGGCATACAAATATTATCGCAAGAACATGAGCATTGCCGTTGCTCCGCTTGTTGTGATGAGCGTACTGTTCATGCTAGTTCCGTCGCTCGTAAGCTCAACGAGCTTTATGATTATTCCCGCCGGCGCAATAGCCATAGGAATTTCCTACTTCATTTATAAAAAGAGCAAGGAGGCTTAAAAAATGAAGTATTTGCTTATAATCCCGGCTGTGATCGTGCTATTATTGCTGATTGCCGTTATACGCACACTTCTCATGCCGAAGAAAAAATCCGATTACAAGGCTGACGAGGATGAGCAGGAATCGCTTCGCCTTGCCGAAAAGCTCTCGGAAATGATTAAATATGACACAACATCTCATGAAAATGTTCATGAGGTTGAAAAATTTCTCGGTTTTCACAAGGTTCTCGAAAAGCTCTTTCCGCTTGTTCACGAAAAGCTTGAAAAGACCGAGATTGACGGAAACCTGCTTTTCTATTGGAAAGGCGAAAGCTCCGAAAAGCCTATCCTTCTCATGAGCCATCAGGACGTTGTTCCGGCCGAGGGCGAATGGTCGCATGAGCCTTTCTCCGGCGACATTGAAGACGGCAGGGTTTGGGGCAGAGGAGCGGCAGACACTAAATGCACTGTTATGGCATTTTTTGAAGCGGTTGAGGAGCTGCTCAAGGAGGGCTACACACCGCCTGTTGATGTTTATCTCGCTTCCTCATGCACCGAGGAATGGGCAGGTGACGGCGCACCTAAAATTGTCAATGAGCTCAAACGGCGTGGAATTGAGCTTTTTCTTGTCTGCGATGAGGGCGGCTGCATAATCACGAATCCCATCGGCGGTGTTAACGGTAACTTTGCTATGGTCGGTGTTTTTGAAAAGGGTAAGGCGGACGTAAAGTTCACCGCTCACAGCACAGGCGGCCATGCGAGCGCACCTACTAAGAACACACCTATCGCAAGGCTTGCTTCATTTGTTGATGATGTCGAAAAGCATTCACCGTTTAAAAAGAAGCTTCTTCCCGAGGTTGCGGCAATGTTCACAACTCTTGCGCCTTATGCTTCGTCATTTGGCATGAGACTTCTTCTCGGCAATATTTGGCTCTTCAAGCCGCTGATTATTGCCGCTCTGCCTGCAATCAGCGCACAGGCCGGCGCAATGCTCAGAACGACAATAGCCTTCACCACTCAGTCCGGCTCGGATGCGTATAACGTCATTCCGCAAGAAGCGACGCTCGGTGCAAATATGCGTTTTATTCCTCATCAGGGCGAAAAGGAAAGCCTTGAAATAATTGAAAAACTTGCAAAGAAGCACGGCCTCGATACCGAGGTAGTACATTCAAACGACTATACTAAGCCCGTTGATATCAACGGCGAGGCATTCAAGCTCTTTGAGGGCGTTATTGCCGAAACATTCCCCGGCCTTGCTTCAAGCCCCTATGTTATGACAGGCGCAACGGACGCACAGTTCTATCAGCCTGTTTGCAAGAACTGTATTCGTTTTGCACCGGTTATTTACGGACCGGATCAGATGAAGGGCATGCACGGACTTAACGAATGTATTGAATATAACTGTCTGCCGGGCGCAGTAAGATTCTATCAGAACCTTATCAAGGCTCAGGGCAGGAAATAAAGGACGGAGAAATACATGAAGGTTACAAACTGTGAGGATTGCAACAACTTCGTTTATGACGAGGAGAGCGAGACCTACTATTGCGAAATGGAGCTTGACGAGGACGAATACATGAAATTCGTCAGCGCATCATTCTATAACTGCCCGTATTACGACCCGTATGATGAATACAAGATTGTAAGAAAGCAGAACTAAAGTGACATAAATCATTCGGAAAAGCAGGGGATTTTTATTGACAATTCCCTGCTTTTTGCTATAATATAATTGAATTTAATATGAGGAGGAAAATATATGAAAAAATTTTTGTTCAGAATTGCGGCACTATTTGTTTCGGTTTGTCTTATTTTATCGGCGAATATTTATTCTTCAGATTTGCTTTCTGTCGGTGCTCTCAGAGATGATTTACCCGATGCGGAAGTTTACGGATATTGCATTATCCCCGAAGGAACAAAGACAATTCCCGACGGCAGATACTCGGAGAAAGACTTTGATTATCTCGTTCTCAACGAAGGTCTTGAAAGCATAGGAAGCGAAGCGTTTGTTAATAATTGGTTCTTTGTCAGTGTTTATATTCCCGCTTCGGTTAAGTCGATCGGTGAAAAAGCATTTGGTTACGATTCTACCGGATTTAAACGGGATGGCTTTGAAATATTCGGTCAAAGCGGAACGGAAGCCGAGAGATACGCAAACGCCAACGGGTTTAGGTTTATTACCGTTAACTGTGACGATTCGTCGGGTGAGAACATCTTGACTATCGACGATTCCATTACACCGAGCTTCACATACAACAAGACATTCGACAAGGTTATTGTTAATCCCGGTGCGAGTCTTTATAGCGGAGATTTCACGTATTCCGTTGTAAAAAACATTGTTTTAAATGAAGACGATTCCGATAAAAAGATAACATTCTACGGTGATGCATTCGCTGATACGGAAATCGAAACCATCTATGTTCCCAAAAATGTTCAATTTCAAATGTATGACAGTTGCATTTCCCAAAATACTTTTTCTGGATGTAAAAACCTTAAAACGGCATATGTCGCCGGCAATATAAGCTATGGTATGTTCGACGGATGTACTTCACTTAAGGAAGTATATTTTACTCCCGATAATATTGCAAACGAGGTTGATGATCATGCTTTTGACGGCTGCACTGCGCTTGAAAAGGTTGACTTTTCAAGAAACAGAAAGACAGGCATGAATATCGGATATTATGCTTTTCAGGATTGCAAAAATCTTAAAGAATTGATTCTCGACGAAAATATGATTTGTTACGCATCATTAAGTGACGCAGTAAACTTGGAAAAATATATTATCTACGGTCAGCCGGAGGTTAGTTTTTCGATAATGGATTCGTCTTACAGTTCCAATGCAACGTTATACACTTCAAGGCGTTTCTTTAAAAGTGAAACAAGTTTTGCCGATTTTGTCGACAGCAAATCAGAGCCAATGTACACAATTTCCGAGGTAAATTATACCCCGAATTACGGCAGCTTTAATGAGTACAGCTTCACCGTTGACGGCAGAGCTGATAAGATTCAGGTTATCGAGGAAACCGGTGCGACAAGAACCTTCAATAGAAATGCAAGCAATGTAAGTATCGTCAGCTATGCCGACAGATACACGCAGGTTAACGATACATCACGAGAGCTTACATATGAGGTTTGGACGGTGCGTACAAGACTTACGCCGGGCACAAATCTTCAGGTTCACTCAAAATACGGCTTCGAATGGTCAAAATATAACTTCAAGTTCGCAGTCCAAAATTTTTACTCCGATCCGACGTTTAAATCGGCTGAAATCTATCCGAAGGAAAATTCTAATGAAGCCTTTTGCAGGATTATTACAGGTTTGGGCGTAAGCAAGATTCAAATAGTGTATGATGACGGAGCAACGTCAACTATGGATACCTCCTCCGCAGCATTAAATATGAGAATAGAAGCTTTTGTATATGCATTTAATATCAAGGCACATCACAAGGGAATAAATAAGTATAAGATTTATTACAAAACACCGGCTGAGGGCTGGAAATACGCAACGACATTGAAACATACGGTTGGATAAAAAATGAGAACACATTCGGTTTTCGGATGTGTTCTTTATTGCATACAATAAACAGCCTTCGACTGACTTTCATCAAATCGGAGGCTGTGTTTATTATTCTTTTTTAATCAATCAGATAATACCGAGGAGATTTGCAATCTTTTCAACAAGGAACTGAACGATGCCAAAACCGTGAGACTGGATAATACGTGTAAACATGTCGCCGAGCGGACCTGTGAGTATCCAAGGCATATCGGGTATATCCTTTTCCTTTGCCTCTCTGCCGTCATACCGAAGCTCAAATGCCTGCGAATAAGTTACGCCGCCTTCGCCCATAAGCTCAAAGCGGATGTAGCAGCCGAGCTGATCCTCGTAATCGTTGAGGTCAATCTTTGTGTCGGTTGAAATAACCTTGCCGTCGGCAATCCATTTAACGGAGCTGCAATCACGGTTTTTGTCGAGCGTAAGCTCAATGGTGTTCTCTTTCTGATCAACCTTGATGTTCGATACAAGAGGAACCTCGCCGTTGCCCTCAAAATTCGGAGTACCGTCGGTGTATTTCTGGAACTTGCTGCAAGCGAAGAAGTTACCTGTCTGCATTGCCTCCTTAACGTTTTCCTCTGTGTTCTCGGGGAGGAGGAAGTATTCAAAGCTTCTGCCGACGTCGGAAACATATTCGCTGTCATCATCGGCGAAAACAATGATGTTTCTGCCTGTCGGGATCACAACCTGAAGAAGCTCGTCCCAGAGTGCTCTGTCTGCTCTTGTTACGGAGTCGGTATTGTTGATTATTTCCATGCCGAGGCAGCTCTTGTAATCCTTAAAAATATTTGCAAAATAGGAGATGTAGAAGTCCTGATGTGAACGCTCGGGGAAATTGTTTGAGTTGACCCAGTCGCCGACGTGGTTGAGAACGGTAAATCCGCCGTAACGGTCAACAGCGGCAACAGATGAACGGTAATCGTTCTCATTGCCCCAAACAGCCTGTCCGTAATCCGTGAAATAGCCGTTAACATGAGTTTTTGTCATAACAGCCATGTTCATCTCGATACCGTGCGTAATATCGATCATGCCTCTGCCGCCTCTGTCCGAGCCGGTAGTGATTCTCCGATAATCCTCGTCGCTCATCGGCTCAGCCTTACGGAAATAGTTGAAAATACCGTTTGTCTGTCTCGGCTTGTTCCAGCCCTCGTTGATAACTCCGTGGTCGGTCATCGCAAGGATATCATAGCCGCGCTCATAATAGAGCTGAACCATGTCAGTGATGCTAAGATCGCCGTCGGACGCAACCGAATGGGTGTGAAGGTTAGCCTTGTAGTAATCCCACTTGTCCCAGTCAACGCAATCGTAAGGATTGACTATCGTGTAGTCGGTTTCTCCGGCCGCATAGGCGGACATGAGAGGGGAGGATACCGTGAACAAAAGAGTGGCGCATGTCAGTACGGATAAGACTTTTTTGAGTTTCATGATAATTCTCCTTTAGCTTATTTTATTCTGAATTGAAGAGATATTCCGCCGAAAGAAACAACGTCTCCGTCGTTAATAACGGTTGGCTCTTCAATACGTTTATTATGTACATATGTGCCGGAGCTTGAATGAGTGTCGGTAACGATCCAGCCTTTTTTATGCTTGGAGATTACAGCGTGAAAACGTGAAACAGAGGCGTAGTTCAGCACAACGTCGCATGCGTTGCTTCTGCCTATTGAAGTTTCCCAGTTCGTTATAACGTATTCCTTGCCGTTTTGCTCATCATAAAAATAAGCCGGCGTAACCTTGGGCGCACGGCTTGAAAGAAGATGCTTAACGCAATATGCCGCAATGATGATGCAAAGGGCGGGAATAAGATATCTGTATATTTCATTTAAAAGTTCTTTCATTAAATCACCTTTATTCAATTATAAGGTTTGTACAAAAAAAAGTCAACATTTTTTGCTTTAAATGTTTTGAATATTATGATATAATTATACAAACGGAGGTGCATTATTAATGAATATTGCAAAAAAAATCATAGCTGTTCTGCTCACGCTGACAATGGTTGTCGGCTTGTTTGCGTTTTCGACCGGAGCGATCGAGTCGCAGCA
>FR882073.1:0-4564 GCA_000434915.1 Ruminococcus sp. CAG:563 | reverse complement strand
CGGACAAAAACTGGAGCGAGCTTTTGAAATCAAAAGGCTCTTTGCTTATGACTCCCGGCGAGGACAACACAAAGATGAATTTTTCATGGCAGTCGTCGTTCAAAAGCAGCAAGGCGGAAATTGAAGTCGGTACAAAGCAGGATATGAGCGACGCACAATCGCTCGATGTTGAGAGTAAATTCAATATTTTCTGTTTTGAATATACTCATGAAGCGACGGCTTCGGAACTTGAGGCCGATACAACCTATTACTACAAGTATTATGCCGATAAGACGTGGAGCGATGTTTATTCGTTTACAACCGCTTCTGCCGGCAGCACGAAGGTTCTCTTTGTTTCGGACTGTCAGATAGGACGCTTCCGTCAGGGAACCGATGACGAGATACTCCGGCACGATACATATGGCTGGTACAAAACGATGGAACTTGCAACCGAGAGCCACAAGGGTATCAATTTCGTTGTTTCGACAGGTGATCAGGTTGAGGATTCCTATTCCGAGAAGCAATATTCGCTGATGGAATCCGTTCCGCAGCTCAGAAATTATCCGATTGCAGCAGCTGTCGGAAATCATGAATTCTACACAACCAACTATTCAAGCCACTATAACAATCCGAACAGAAACACACAGGTTCCGTTCAAAGACCCTGCCGGAAACGGATATTATTTCCTTTACAATGATGTGCTTTTCATTGTGCTTGATTCCAATGTTGTTGTTCCGACAACGCACAGAAAGATAATCAAGGCGGCATGCGAGGCTTATCCGAACGCTAAATGGAAGGTTGTCGCAATGCATCACAGCCCGTATGACGCAAACGCTGCGAAGTATTTTACAAGCAAGATAACAAGGGCGACAATTACGCCTTTCTTTGATGAATTCGGAATCGATATATGCCTGAGCGGTCACGACCATTATTACAGCCGTTCTTACATTGTGATGAACAACAAGGTGACGGATGATGTGCTCACAAATAATACATACACAGATCCAAAGGGCACGCTTTATGTCAGTGCAAACTCCTCCTCGGGCAGCAACTATAACGGAATTGACACCGAAAATGTCGGACCCGAGTGCGACGTTTGGTTCCAGTCAAATACTCCTTGCTATTCGATTATGGATGTTTCCGGCGGCAAGCTCACCGTAACAACTTATGAGACGGACAGCAACAGCGTTGTTGATACGATTTCGATTGTAAAGAAGTAAAAATGCAAAAAAAGGACTGCCAAAACGGCAGTCCTAATATTATAATAATTATTTCTTTGTTGCTTCGCCGATTTTCTTTGCGCAAGCTTTGCAGATTTTCTGACCGTTGAATTCAATCAAGTCATCTGTTTCATGGCAGAAAATGCATGACGGAACATATTTTCTTATAAGAATTTCGTTTCCTTGAGCAAGAATTTCAACTTTACTGTCTTCGCTGTTTATGTCGAGTTCCTTTCTGATTTCGATCGGTAGAACGATTCTTCCCGCTACATCAACGCTTCTTACAATTCCAACATTTTTCATAATGTGACTCCTTTCAAAAAAATCTGACCGCAAAATCTTTATTTCTTTGCTTGCTTACATGGTACCACTTTTTACCATATTAGTCAACACTATTTTGCAAAAAAATTTAAAAAATTACAAAAAAATAAACAGCTGTAAAAACAGCTGCTTATTTTCACCGAATCAATGATTATTTAATCAAACCGGTAATGAACTCGATGATCTTGTTGAGGATAGCCTGGAAATCGATCTTTGCAAGGAGATCAGTAATCTTTGCAAGGATAGCTTCAACGTCAATCTTCTCAAAAAATGCATTAATATCCATAGTTCGTTCTCCTTTCGTAGATTCGGTAACAGTTTAAGCCTGCTATCTATGCTGTATATTACCATATTTTATTTCAAATGTCAATAGAAACAGGGCTGTTTTTATGACGAATAGACGAAAAAAACAACAGCGACAAATTAAATTGCGCTGTTGCTTTTTAATTTCAGAATATGTAAAAAACAAAAAGATTAGCCTTTATTAATGAGGCCCATAACAAAATCAATAATCTTATTGAGTAAATCTGAAATGTTGATCTTTACGATGAGATCTACAATCTTATTCATAATTGCATCAATGTCGATCTTATCAAGAATTGCGCTGAAATCGAAATTCATAATGTCAAACTCCTTTCATAAGAATACTCGGTAACAGTATTGACCTGCTATCTGTAATTATATTATCACATTCAATAATGATATGTCAAGGTTTATGCCTTGATATTTTTACAATTATTGTTGAATTTAGCTTTTTACGGCTGATAGGGAACAGGGTCAAATTCACTTTCACCCGTTCTCGCGAAAAGAGCATATCGGGATTTGATTTCAATATATGTATGCCATGAATCATAAAAGCACCTCATCTCGATGTGATTATAGCATATTTTGACGAACTGTTCGAGAAAACTATTGTCAAATCGCTTCAAATGTCTTATAATGATTTCAGGGAAAGACAAGGATGTGTTGTTTATGAAAAAAACTATTGTAATTTGTGTCACAATATTGCTTTGTATTGCCATGATGTGCGGTTCGTTCATCTATGTCGGCAAGGATTTTAACGAAACGATCGGTAAGCTTATTCCGTCTATTTCTGTTTCTTCAAAATTCAATAACGATAAGACCGAGCCGGATACCGCTCCCGTAACCGAGCCGACAACAGAAGCTCCGACAGAGGGGATAACGACGGAAGAACCGACAAGCGAGACTACAACTGTTAAAAATGAGCAAACAAAGGCAAACACTACGACGAAGCCGAATGCCACAAAAAAGCCTACTACGACCCAAAAAGCAACAACTACTAAAAAGGTAACTACAACAAAGAAAGTTACCACAACCAAGAAGGTTACCACAACCAAGAAAACAACAACAGCACCAGCTAAGCTCACCACGGCGCAGATAATCAATAACTACAATGCGGCTGTTAACAAGGTCATCAGCTCAAAGGCCGGCTATTCAAAGACGAGAAGCACTAAGCTCAATAAGCTTGATGCGGGTGCACTCAGCAATATGAGCGTGGTTAAGGACGCTGTTTCCGGCTTCCTCGGAGTAGGGGACAAAACCTACAAAAACGCAAATGGCAAGAACGAGTTTATGTCAAACGCTTCTCTTAAGGCTGCCGACGTCAAGAGTGCAAGCTACAAGCTCAGCGGCGGAAAATATACATACACCATCGTTCTTAAAAACGGTTCAAGCTTTGCAGATGCTTCAAACAAGAAGAATAATTCACCCGTTGACAGAAGCGGAATCCTCGTCGGAACAGGCGATAAATCAGCTTTCGACCACAAGTGCGCAGCCAATCTTTACGCCGCAATAAACAATACTGACAATGCTTCGGTCAAGTCAGTAAGCGAGAGCACGTCAAATACAAAATGTGTAGCCGTTGTCAATGCTTCAAACGGCAGACTTGAAAGCCTCACGGTTTCCTTTGATTTTGCCGTCACGCTTACAAATACTAAATATGTTGTAACAATCAAGAACGCCGGCGGTTCGGCTTCAACAACGGTTAAATATTCCGGTTTTAAGTTCTGATTATAAAAATTGACCGCTCTCAATCGAGGGCGGTCTTGTTATATGAAAAAATTAAATATTTGTCTCAATGACTGCGTTGCAAATTTCGGGAGTTATAAAATCAAAAACGGCGACGCCGAGATGAGCTTTTTTATCCTTAATATTCTTCAGAAATTCGGCATTGACATGCTTTGCAACCTTAAATACATGAGGATATCCGAGAACTCCGCTGTGAAAATTGATGCTTAGATTCCTTTTGCCGTCACTTTCCTTTAGAATTCTATGAAAATGCTCCGTCACAATTTTCCATGCTTCTTCAATATTTTCAAGCTTGAATTTATCCTGGATGTGCAGGCGAAAATCATCGTGCTCAATCAAAGATGTGCCGTTGTGAATCCAGTTTTCCGAAGCATCGATGCCGATGCCGAGATCCTTTACCCGGTTGAGAAGAATCAGTTTTCCTCGGACTTCCGAGAGCTTCGGCAGGCGATTATCGATGAACCACATCTCCTTGTGTGCGTTGAGCTTTTCAATAAAGAGTGAGTTAAATTCATTTTTCTTATCTCTTGAAACAAGCTCATGCTTCAGCGAAACAATGATTGTCTCGCTTGAATTCTTGCGAAGAAAATCATAGCATTGCTCAATCACCTTATCAAAGGTTATGCCCTGAAAAATCGGGCCGTGTGAGATTGCAAGATCGCTTTTAACAACATTTGCACGCAGGTCAAGATACCTGACACCCATGTTAAGCTGGTCGGTTACGGTGTGCGTCTGACATTGTGCAAGCTCCCTGAGCGGCTCATATAAGGCACAGGTATCATGCGAACCGGGAATGGAGATTTCGTTGATAAATTTTTCTCCGTCAATTTCTTTCATCCAGCAGTTTTTATCAAAGCCGCCGATATCCCTGTGAGCATGATTGCCTCTAAGCGCTTTTATCCAGGTTATCAGAGGAAACGAACAATTTTCTGACATTGTATATATTACCTTCTTTTAATAAAATATATAAAAATTCAAGAGTATGTTTATTAAAT
>FR882072.1:47463-118408 GCA_000434915.1 Ruminococcus sp. CAG:563 | reverse complement strand
CACAACGCATTTTTCGCTCGGGGCAGTACCGATTTAGACATTAGATATTAGATATTAGATACTTAGATATTAGATATCCGATATTTATAAACCAACATATAAAAATCTTTCTTTGGGAGCTGATCGGATGAAGAGAATACCTGTTGTGGCCGTTATAGGCCCTACGGCGTCGGGAAAATCCGATTTAGCTGTTGAAATATGCCGTCACTTCGGCGGCGAGGTTGTTTCGGCTGACTCCATGCAGATATATAAGGGCATGGATATTGCAACCGCCAAACCGACCGAGGAGGAAAAGAAAAATATTCCGCATCACATGATGGATTTTCTCGATAATTCCGAGGATTACAGTGTCGCACTGTATCAGCAGGCGGCGTCGGAATGCATTGCCGATATTCATTCAAGGGGCTTGCTTCCCGTTGTCTGCGGCGGAACGGGACTTTACGTCGATACGCTTCTCAATAACGTTAAGCTCAGCGATGATTCCTGCGATGAGGAGCTTCGCCGTTCGCTTTTGAAAAGAGCGGAGGACGGGGGTGCGGATAAGCTTCTTGAGGAGGTCAGAGCCTTCGACCCGGAATATGCCGAAAAGCTTCACCCGAATAACATAAAAAGGATCGTCCGTGCGCTTGAGGTTTACAAAACCACGGGCACGACGATGACCGAGCAGGCAGAGCTTTCCAAGCAGGCTTCGCCCTATGACGTTTGCTTTATCGGCCTTGATGCAGAGAACAGGCAGTTCCTTTATGACAGAATCGACCGCCGTGTCGATATCATGTTCGAACGTGGGCTGGAGAATGAAGCGAGGGAATATCTTGCCTCGGCGAACGGCTCAACTTCGGCACAGGCAATAGGCTATAAGGAGCTTCGGCCGTATATTGACGGTGAAATTTCGCTTGAAGAAGCGGAGGAAAACCTGAAAAGAGCGACCAGAAGATATGCAAAGCGTCAGTTGACATGGTTCAGACGCAATGAACGAATAAATTGGCTTTTAATTGACAAATATCAAAAAAGAGAGGAACTCGCAAATGCAGCATTTGCGATTGTTGAAAGCTTTAGGAAAGGGGAGACGCCCGAATGAAAAACCGCACATGGATAAATATGATTTGCACGGTGTTGGTTCTTGCCGCATTCGTTTATCTTTTTCATGACGCAGTGAGGGTCAACCGTGACAGCTATGACACGGAGACGGCCGATGAGGTTATTGAGCAGGAAAAGCTTGATTTGAAAGCTTTTATTGTCCGTGACGAGGAATATATAGACCAGAAAACTACGGGAACGGTCGTTCCTCTCATCAAGGACGGTATGCGGGTTGCCAGCGGCGACGCAGTTGCGAGAGTCTGCGGCACGACCGAGGATGCGGCCAATATGTCGGCACTTCTTGATGCCAAGGAGAGCCTTGCGAGATACCAGGAGCTTTCCGAGCAGACCGAGCTTAACGCACTGGATATGGAAAAGCTGAATAAGGACATTGATTCGAGCTTCACCGAGCTTATCGAGGCTTCGGGTAAAGGAGATTTTTCAAATGTCAGTCAGAATATCGAGGAGCTTGAAAACAAGCTTGCAAGCAAACAGATTTTGAAAGACGGAACGATTGATTTGACGGCGAAATTCAATGAGCTTGGAGCAAAAATAAAGTCGCTTGAATCGAAGAAAATCAGCTCGTCCGATGTGCTTGCACCGCTTTCGGGCTATTATATAAGCAATCTTGACGGCTATGAAAATGCCATTGATTATGATAAAATCGGCGATTTAACAGTCGGCGAAGCGGAAAAGCTTTTTGATAAAAAGCCTGATGACGTTACGGGCAGAATGGGCAAGATTGTCGGCAGCTACAAGTGGTATCTTGTTACGGTTATGGACAGCAAATATTCGCTTCTGATGGCCGAGGGCGACACAATGAAGATAAATATGCCGTATTACGGCTTCAAAGACGTTGAGGTCAGGGTTGAAAAAATCTCGACAACGCAGAATAATAAGGTTGCCGTCGCTTTTTCATGCAACAGAATGAACGAGACCTATGCCAACATGAGGGCAGAGGATATTGAGCTTGTTTTCAAAGAGTATAAGGGCTACAAGGTCAACAGCTCGTCAATAAGACGTGAAAAGGACGAAAAAGGCAATGAGATTGATATTGTATATATTCTCCGAGGCGACATTATGAACGCCAGGAAGATTGAAATAATTTATGACGCAGGCGATTATGTTCTCGTCAGCGAGGAAACCGAAGCGTCGAACGGCTACCGTCCGATCAAACGCTACGATGAAGTGATCGTGAAAGGAAGGAATCTCAGTGATGGAAAAAGCATTAGTTGAGGAACGCTTCAAAGATATTGAAGAAAACTACAAGCGTATCAGGGAAAACATACAAAAGGCAACGCTTGAAAGCGGCAGAGACGAAGGCTCGGTCCGATTGATGGGTGTAACCAAAACGGTTGACAGTCTTTATATCAATCATGCGCTTTCGCTCGGCATTGACCTTATCGGCGAAAACAGAGTTCAGGAATACCTCGGCAAGCGTGACGAGCTGCACCTTGACGGAGTTGAAAGACACCTTATCGGCCATTTGCAGACAAATAAGGTTAAGCAGATTGTCGGTGAGGTTGATATGATTGACAGCGTTGACAGCGTTAAGGTTGCAAAGGAAATCGGCAAGATTTCTGCGAGAAAGGGTATCGTGACCGATGTTTTGGTGGAAATCAATATCGGCGAGGAGGCCAGCAAGTTCGGTCTTGATCCGTCCGAGCTGACCGAAACTCTTTGCGAAATCTCCGAAATCGACGCCGTTCGGGTCAAAGGTCTCATGGCTATACCGCCGATTTGCGACAGCAGCAGCGAAATTCGTAAATTTTTTATGAATATGAACCGAATGTTCCTTGACATAAAGGCAAAAAAATTAGATAATATCAGTATGGACATACTGTCGATGGGAATGTCCGGAGATTACGTTGAAGCGATACTGGAAGGCTCGACGATGGTTAGAGTTGGATCGTCGCTTTTCGGTAAACGAGTATATTGATTCAGGAGGATTTATTATAATGGGTATGATGGACAAATTTAAGAATATGTTCAATATGTCGGAGGAGGAATTTCTCGACGATGTTGATATTGATGATGAGGAGCCTGAAAAGGAAGATTCCCGTGACGTGAGAAGTAATTTTTCTTTCAATCACAGAAGCGACCGTGACAACAAGGTTGTCGATATACGTTCGTCCGTTCCCGCAGCGGCGGCCGCATCTTCAAAGGCTCACGTTGTTTTCAAAAAGCTTGACAGATATGAGGACGTAGGCTCGGTTGCCGACGTGCTCAATGAAAAAAGAATCGTTATTCTCAATCTTGAGACCTGCCCGAATGACGCAACGGTAAGAATAATCGACTTCCTCAGCGGCGTCGCTTATGCCAACAACGGCGATATCAAGCGTGTTGCAGGCAGGGCATATATAATCACACCTTACAATGTGCCGCTTACGGGCGAGCTTCTTGATGAGGTTGAACATTCAAACTATTGATAAATTATTGTTTAAAATACAGGAGGAATAAACCATGTTAACACCGGCAAAAATCACAAATCACCATTTTGAAGCCTCCGGAAGAAATGCTTATAAAGCAGAGAGCGTAGACACCTTCATTCAGGAAGTTGCCGAGTCTTACGAGCAGATGTTCCGTGAAAACGGAGAAATGTTCAAGAAGATCAACCTTCTTGCACAGAGACTTGAAGAATACAGAAATGATGAGGATAATATTCGCAATGCACTTCTGACTGCTCAGAGAGCGGCCGAGAAGATTACCCGTGAGGCTCAGGAGAAGGCCGACAAGCTTGTTGCCGACGTCAAGGAGCGCACGGACACGGAAAACGAGAGACTTGACGCTGCCGCAAAGGAAATGCTCACCAAGGCAAAGTATCAGGCGGACGCAATCGTTGAGGAAGCTCAGAAGCAGGCTAAGGAGATTGCCGAAAAGGCAATTCAGGATTCCAAGGAAGCTGCTGTCAGCGCAAGAAGCGACATGATTAAGGAGCTTGCAGCTCTCGAAACCATGAAGCAGGAGGTTACAAAGTTCAAACAGCAGATTCTCGGCGAATATGCCGCACAGGTTGAGCTTATTGGTAAGCTTCCCGAGGTCGTTATCGAAAAGATGACCGCCGAGGAAGAGGCTAAGGAGGAAGAAGCCCCCGCAGAGAAGCCTGCCGATGAGGTTAAGGAAGAGGCTGCCGAGCCTGAAAAGGCAGAAGAGCCGGCAGAGCCGACGGAGGAGAAGGCAGAGCAAGCCGACGGAGGAGAAGGCAGAGGAAGCTGAGCAGGAAGAGCAGCACCCTTTTGAGGAAACCGTCGAGGAGGTCAAGGCTCCCGAGGCAAGGGAAGCCGAGTCGATGGACGTTGAGCATCTCCAGCAAATGATATACGAAACAGAGGATACCGACGCTGAGTCCGACCCGACATATGAGGAAGACGATGCGGATGAAGATGTTGAAGAGACAGCGGAATCGGCAGAGTTTGTTGTTCCCAATATTGACGACGCAAGCGACGAAGAGCTTGACAAAATTGTTGATGATTTTGACAAGGAGGAAAAGCCGGAGCCTCAGGACATAATGTTCGCCAAGCCCAAGAAGGAACAGAAGGAAAAAGACGGATTCAAGCTCAAGTTTGAGAATATTGATTCCTATGCCGCCGACGATAGCGATAACGGATATCTCGACGATCTTGACGATGATGACCTTGACGATGACGGCAACGACGGCGGATTGGCCGGTAAAATCAAGGGCTTTTTCAGAAAATAATGAGTGTATTGATAAGTTTTATTTCAATAGCGGTTCTGACTGCGGCCGATCAGGTGATAAAGTTCTTTGTTGAACGCTGTCTTCAGCCTGTCGGCTCGGCGGAATTTATCAACGGATTCATCGGTTGGAATTATGTGCGCAACACGGGAGCGGCATTCGGTTCGTTTTCGCAGAGCACGACCCTGCTTTCAATCGTTACAGGTGTCGTAATTGTAGCCGGCATAGTCCTCATAGCGACTAAAAAGATAAAGTCAAAATTCTATCTCACCTGCGCCGTGATGATTGTTTCCGGCGGTCTCGGCAATTTGATTGACCGAATTTTCAGGGGATATGTTGTTGATTTCATCGACGTGCAGTTTATGAATTTCGCAGTTTTCAATTTTGCCGATATTCTTGTAACTGTCGGTGCGATTGCAATTATGATTTACGTTATCGTTGATATGTTCAGGGACCGCAAAAAGACGGGTGAGAAGCATGAGTGATTTTTTCTTCCGTATCGATTCGGATTTTGCAGGGGAGAGAATCGACAAAACGCTGTCGGATTTATGCTCCGATTTTACCCGTTCGCATATCCAGCATATTATTGACGACGGCGAGGTCAGGGTCAACGGCAAGACTGTTCCAAAATCGTTCAGAGTTTCAATCGGCGACGAGATAAGCTTCTCAATGCCGGAGCTTAAAACGATTGAGGCGAAGCCCGAGAACATTCCTCTTGATATTGTCTATGAGGACGACGATCTGCTGGTTGTCAACAAGCCGAGGGGAATGGTGGTTCACCCGGCGGCCGGCAATTACGACGGAACGCTTGTCAACGCATTGCTTTACCATTGCGGAAGCAGTCTTTCGGGAATCAACGGAGTTATTCGCCCCGGAATCGTTCACCGTATCGACAAGAACACAAGCGGACTTTTAATAGTTGCCAAGAATGATTTTGCCCATGAAAAGCTTGCCGCTCAGATTAAGGAGCATAGCTTTACAAGGCAATACAGGGCGGTAGTGCACGGTCATTTCAAGGAATTGAGCGGAACGGTCAATGCGCCGATCGGCAGAAATCCCAATGACAGGAAGAAAATGTGCGTTATCAGTCAAAATTCCAAGGATGCCGTTTCTCATTATGAAGTGATCGATCAGAATGAGAAATTTGCATATATCAAGGTTACTCTCGAAACGGGCAGAACTCATCAGATAAGAGTTCATATGGCCTATATCGGCCACCCGGTTGCCGGAGATAATATTTACGGGCCGAAGAACGGAGTGACCTCATTAAACGGACAATGTCTGCACGCAGGCTTGATCGGGTTCAAGCACCCGAGAGACGGAAGATACCTTGAGTTCAGTGCGGATGTTCCGGATTATTTTAAGGATTTCTTGAAAAAACAAAATTTAAGTGAATAATTGGAGGTGTTTTTTTGGACGCAGTAACTAAAAAACAATTACAGATTAAGGCTTGTACGGTTCGTATGGGCGTAATCGAAGGTGTGTTCAATGCAAAGTCGGGTCACCCGGGCGGATCGCTCTCTGTAGCGGATATTCTCACATATCTTTATTTCGACCACATGAACGTAGACCCGAAAAATCCCAAGGATGAGAACAGGGACAGATTTGTTCTTTCAAAGGGTCATACGGCTCCGGCTCTCTATGCGGTTCTCGCAAACAAGGGTTTCTTCCCCGTATCGGAAATTAAGAATCTTCGTAAGCCGGGCGCAATGCTTCAGGGTCATCCGAGCATGAACCGTACTCCGGGCGTTGACATGAGCACAGGCTCTCTCGGTCAGGGTATTTCAACGGCAGTCGGCATGGCTCTCGCAGGAAAGCTTGATAAGAAGGATTACAGAGTTTACACCGTTCTCGGCGACGGTGAAATCGAAGAGGGTCAGGTTTGGGAGGCAGCTATGTTTGCCGCAGCCAAGGGACTTGACAATCTCTGCGCCGTTGTTGATAACAACAATCTCCAGATTGACGGTTCAATCGCAGAGGTTAACTCTCCCTATCCGATTCCCGAGAAGTTCCGTGCATTCGGCTGGAACGTTATTGAAATCTACGGTCATTCATTTGACGAGATCGACGCAGCTTTCAAGGCAGCAGCCGAGTTCAAAGGCAAGCCCACGGCGATTATCGCAAAGACGGTCAAGGGCAAGGGTGTTTCCTTTATGGAGGATCAGTGCTCATGGCACGGTACAGCTCCGAATGCCGAGCAGTATGAGCAGGCTATGAACGAGCTTAAGGCACAACTTGCAGAATTGGAGGCGTAAGAGATGGCAGACGTAATCAAAACAGCAACAAGAGAAGCTTACGGTAAAGCTTTGGTTGAGCTTGGCGAGAAGGACGAGAGCCTCATTGTTATGGACGCCGATCTTGCAGCCGCAACCAAAACAGGTATGTTTAAAAAGGCATTCCCGGAGAGATTTTTCGACGCAGGAATCGCCGAGTGTAATATGGTAGGCGTTGCCGCAGGTCTTGCAACAACGGGTCACACTGTTTTCGCAAGCTCCTTCGCAATGTTCCTTGCAGGCCGTGCTTTCGAGCAGGTCAGAAACACAATCGGATATCCCCACCTCAACGTTAAGCTCGGCGCAACTCATGCCGGCATTTCGGTCGGTGAGGACGGCGCAAGCCACCAGTGCTGCGAGGATATCGCTCTCATGAGAACTATCCCGGGCATGACGATTATCAACCCGGCGGACGATGTTGAAGCCCGTGCGGCTGTTTTTGCAGCGGCGGAGTACGAGGGACCGGTTTATCTGCGCTTCGGCAGACTCGCCGTTCCACGCTTCAATGATCCCGATACTTACAAGTTCGAGATCGGCAAGGGCATCGAGCTTGCAGAGGGCAGCGATGTTACAATCGTTGCAACAGGTCTTATGGTAAATGAGGCTATGATTGCCAAGGATATGCTCAAGGAAGAGGGTATCTCGGCAAGAGTTATCAACATCCACACCATCAAGCCGATTGATAAGGAAATCATTCTCAAGGCGGCTGAGGAGACGGGTGCAATCGTTACGGCCGAGGAGCACAGCATTATCGGCGGTCTCGGTTCTGCGGTTACGGAGGTTGTCTGCGAGGGCAAGCCCATTCCCGTTGTAAGAGTCGGTGTTGAGGATAAGTTCGGAGGCTCAGGCCCGGCAGTTGAGATGCTCAAGATTTACGGCCTTTGCGCTTCAAACATTGTTGAAAAGGCAAAGAAGGCTGTTTCAATGAAATAATTGTTAAGGCAATACCGTAGAAATTACGGTCAGCACCTTGATAAAATCTATTAATCCCGTTTCGCTCGGTTTCGGGCGGAACGGGACTCGGAGAAAAAGATGAAAGAAAGCGACGATATCAGACTTTCAAATGATGAATATGAAAATGACGCTCAGGCAGTTCAGGAGTCTGAGCTTTTGCCAATTTATGATGCAATGGGATTCTCGGGCGATATTCAGCCTCTTGACGACATTTCCGAGCCTGAGAAAATTGCCGTTGATTTCGGCAGTAAAAAATCCGACAGCAGAAATTCGGATAAAAAATCAGCTTTAAAAAAGAAAAAAATTCCCTCAAAAAGGGATTCAAGAATAAAGACGCTCGTTGCGTGTCTTGCACTTATTATCATTGTTGCGAGTGCAATGGCAGGGGCGTATTTCGGAGCGGAAAGAGCGGACAGAAACACCTCTCCGGTGGTCGCGGTTTACAACACAACGGACAAAAGCGCAACAGTTAAGCTTGCCGACGGAACGAGCTACGACATCGGCGAGGCAAGAGAAATCTCCGTTTCAACGGACGGAATGTATATCTGGTTCAGCCGGAATACGGCGTCCGCAACGGGTAAATATGATCTCAGAATGATTGAGGTCGGCAGCAAAAAATCCCTGAAAAAGCAGGGTAAATTCGTTGAAAAAGGCATTGACGACGGCTGGAAAACGACCAAGGACGGACTCTTTGCCTGCTACGGAATAACAAAATCGAACATCAAAAGCTGCTTTATGTACAGCGCCGAGCTGCAAAGAGCCGAAACGGTTGCCGAATCGGTCGAGGAATATTTCCCGCCGTCGGTAGGAAATATAGTTTATTTCACACGCCGAAGCAGCAATGTTTATTCCCTGCACAGAGCCAAGTTCGGCGAAAACAGCGAGAATGTTGCCAGCGGCATAAGCCATGTTAAGTATGCCGGCGACCGCAACGATTACGAAATATTATACACTCAATCGACTGGCAACAGCACAAACGTGAACGTGTATGCCGTAAAGGGCGATGAAAAAGCTGCGGAAATCTGTACGGACGTGAGCGAGGTTTATCTCAACGATTTTGTTTACGGCGGCAATCTATACTATTTCACAAGGAACAAATCAAATGTCAACTGGCAGGATTTTATTTCCGACAATTATTATGAAAGCGATAAGAAAATTCAAAGACCGGTTGAAAGCGATTACATGATTGAAAGGGGATTCATCTTCAAGAGAAAAATCCTTGATACGGCCAAGTACAATGCCGCACTCAATCAATATGAGCTGAAAATGCTCCGGGATCAGCTTCGTGAGGAGCTGGACAAGATTGATTTGGGTCTTGCCGTCGGCGATGAGTACACATGCTTTGCTTACAGCGACGGTGCTTCGCACAGACTGGCATCGGGCATAACGCTTGATAACATAATCGAATTTGCCAAGTCGGGAGACCCGAGACTTATTTACAGAAAATCGGTTATCGGCGTAGGCAATATAATCAGCATGGATTCGCTTGTCGAAACGGCGAAAAAATCAAGCGTGCAAAAAACAATGGATTATGTGCGTAATGCGGTTCAAAGCTCGTATGAGGTCAGCGACAGCAGCTTTTGCTCGTGGTATGACGGTTCAAATGTGGTTGAATATGAGCTTAAAGGATATGATTTGGATAAAACTCAATTCATTTTGGCCGATTCGGGTACGATATACGGCCTTGCGAACGGCGAGCTTTATTACAGCAGTGCCGAGAATGCCGAGATGAGCAGCAGACGGCTTATTGATTCGAATGTGTCCGACTGCTCTGCGGCAGGCGATACGCTTTTTTATGAAAAGCTCAACTCGTCGGGAACGAGAAGCCTTTACAAATTCCAGCCCAAGGGCGGCAAGGTCGAGGTTTGCAAGAATATTTATTCTTACTTCGCCGTTAACAAGTCGTTTGTAATCGTTTTGACGAGGCAGAGCAACTCCGAGGAGCTTGTCACGGCAGGAATTTATGACGGAACAGGCTATGCCGTTGTTGACAGCGACCTCAACCTCAATAATTTTGTTTACAGCGATGACGCCTTTGCGTATATCAAGAATTATAAGAGCGGCAGCGGTGAAATGTACTGCTATTCGCTGAAGAACGGAGCCGTTAAGTGCGGCGACGGCGTGACGAAGATAATGTATATCGGTTAAATCACAATGTGAAAAGGAATGATCACAACATGAAAGAAGAAGTTCTTTTCAAAAAAACTCCCTTCGGCGGATTTGACCGTCAGTCGGTAATAAACTATATCCAGCAGCTGAAAAAAACTCAGCAGGAATATAAAAATATAATTTCGGACAAGGACAGACTTGTGAAAACTCTTTCCGAGGAAAATAAGGAGCTTTCGGAAAGGGCGGAAAAGGCCGAGAAGAAAGCGGAAGAGCTTGACGCAAGGTGCTCCGAGGCCGAGGAAAACGCAAAAAAAATGAGAGCGAAATATGAAATGCTCGAAAAACAGGTTGAGGATTCCGCCGATAAAAAGGCGGCACAGGAGACAATAGACCGCTGCGATAAATTGGTTGAATCGGCCGAGGCTGCGGCGGCGAAGCTCAAAAAGAGCGCACAGTCGCAGATAAAAAAAGCGGCAAAGAAGCTCGACAAGGTGAAGGACGATCCGCAGAAGGCGGAGGAATTGCTTCACGAGCTTATTCGGGAGTTGAGTTGATGGCAGAATTTATTTTGGACGCATCCGAGCTTAAGGAGAGGGCAAAGGAGCTTCACGCAGGGGATAGGGTTATCCTCTCGGGAGTTGTTTACACCTCAAGGGATGCGGCGCATAAAAGAATAGTCAATCTCATCGAGGAGGGCGGCGAGCTGCCGTTTGACCTCGACGGAGCATGTATTTATTACGCAGGTCCGACACCTGCTCCGCAGGGTCTGCCGATAGGTTCGTGCGGCCCCACAACGTCGGGAAGAATGGACCCTTTTGCTCCGCAGCTTCTTGATAAGGGCTTGGCGGCGATGATAGGAAAGGGCGGCAGAGACAAGGACGTTTGCGACGCAATAGTCAGGAACAGCGCAGTTTATCTTTGCGCCGTCGGCGGTGCCGGTGCGCTCGCCGCAAAATGCGTTAAGGAATGTAAAGAAATTGCATTTTTCGACCTTGGCTGTGAATCGGTCAAGCGAATTGTACTTGATAAATTTCCGTTGATAGTCGGAATCGACTGCCATTCGGGAAGTCTTTTTGAAAAACACGAATAACCGATACATAATTACGGAGGTTAAAAGTAATGAAAGGAATCATACTTGCAGGCGGTTCGGGAACTCGCCTTTATCCATTGACAATGGTTACCAGTAAGCAGCTTTTACCGGTTTATGACAAGCCGATGATTTATTATCCGCTTTCAACGCTCATGCTTGCCGGCATCAGAGAAATTCTCATCATTTCAACGCCGGACGATACGCCGAAGTTTGAAAGACTTCTCGGAACGGGTCATCAGTTCGGATTGAAGCTTTCATACGCCGTTCAGGAGAGACCGGAGGGCCTTGCTCAGGCGTTTATCATCGGTGAAAAGTTCATCGGCAAGGACAGTGTTGCAATGGTTCTCGGCGATAACATTTTCTACGGCAGCGGTTTCGGCCATATGCTCAGACAGGCCGCTCTCAATAAGGACAGAGCTACCGTTTTCGGCTACTATGTTGACAATCCCGAGGCTTTCGGCGTTGTTGAATTCGACAAAAAGGGCAAGCCGAAGAAGATTGTCGAAAAGCCGAAGGAGCCTAAGTCAAACTACGCAATTACCGGACTTTATTTCTACGATAACAGGGTTGTCGAGTACGCCAAGAGCCTTAAGCCGTCCGCCCGCGGAGAGCTTGAGATAACGGATATCAACCAGATTTATCTTGATAACGGCGACCTCGATATTAAGCTCATGGGCAGAGGCTTCGCATGGCTCGACACGGGAACAGTCGATAATCTCATGGAAGCGGCAAATTTCATCAGAACGATTGAAAAGCTCCAGGGTATTCAGATTTCCGCACCCGAGGAGATTGCATATAATATGCGTTGGATTTCAAAGAAAACTCTTATCGAATCCGCACAGCAGTACGGCAAATCCCCCTACGGTCAGCATCTTATGAGAGTTGCCGAGGGCAAGATCATGTATTCCGACAAGCAGGGCGAACGTCCTCGCTGGGGCACGGAGCAGGAGCCGCCGTATTCAAACGAAAAAATGTAAAGGACTGACAAATTTGAAAGTATACGAAACAGAAGTAACGGGTGCAAAGGTAATTGAACCGGACGTTTTCGGCGACAACAGGGGCTGGTTTATGGAGTCATATTCCAAGCGCAAGCTTGCCGAGGTTGGCATAGATGTTGATTTTGTTCAGGATAACAGGTCGTTTTCCGCCGAGAAAGGCACGCTCAGAGGCTTGCATTGTCAGGTCAACCCTACCGCTCAGAGCAAGCTGCTTACATGTGTTCACGGTGAGATAATGGACGTTGCCGTTGACATCAGAAAAGGCTCACCTACCTATATGAAGTGGACTTCGGTCATTCTCTCGGGCGAGAATAAGAAATCCTTCTTTATCCCCAAGGGATGCCTGCACGGCTTTGTGACGTTGACGGATGACGTTGAGGTTATGTACAAGGTTGATGAGTTCTATTGTCCCGAGGACGACAGAAGCGTCAAGTTTAACGACCCCGAAATCGGCGTTGAATGGGGCATAGATAATCCTATTCTTTCAAAGAAGGATATTTCAGCTCCGCTTCTCAAGGACAGCGACGTCAGCTTTGATTTTTGAGGATAATATATGAAAATTCTTGTAACAGGCTATAACGGTCAGCTCGGCTTTGACGTTATTAAAGAGCTGAACTCACGTTCGATTGAGTGCAAGGGCGTTGACCGGGATGATTTTGATATAACGGACCGTGAAGAGACGGTCGGATATATTTGCGGCTATGCACCCGATGCAGTTATCCATTGCGCCGCATACACGGCGGTGGACAGAGCAGAGGACGACNNCGGCGGTGGACAGAGCAAAGGACGACGAAAAAAAATGCCGCAGGGTGAATGTTGACGGCACGGAGAATATTGCAATCGCCTGCGAAAGGCTCGGTGCAAAAATGCTCTATGTCAGCACGGATTATGTTTACGGCGGAGCGGGGGATGCCCCGTTTGAGCCGAGTGACCCGACCGACCCGAAAAATGTCTACGGCAGAACGAAGCTTGACGGCGAAAAAGCCGTTATGAAGCATTTGAAAAATTTCTTTGTTGTCAGAACCTCATGGGTTTTCGGCATAAACGGCAATAATTTTGTTAAAACAATGCTCAGATTGGGCAGCGAAAAGGACGAGCTGAATGTCGTATGCGACCAGATAGGTTCGCCGACCTACACGCCCGACCTTGCGAGACTTATCTGTGACCTCATAGTGACGGACAAGTACGGAATATATCACGGAACAAATGAAAATTACTGCTCATGGGCAGATTTTGCGTCGGAGATAATGAAGCTCGGCGGAAGAAAAGCAAGGGTAAATCCCGTTCCGTCAACCGAATATCCGGTGAAAGCCGAAAGGCCGCATAACTCAAGAATGAGCAAAAGCTGTCTTGACGACGCCGGTATCAAAAGACTGCCGACGTGGCAGGACGCATTAAAGAGATTTTTAAAAGAATTGGGTGAATGATATGAAATTGACTCTTGTTGTTCCTTGCTTTAATGAGGAAGAAAGCATAATTGAGTTCTACTCCGAGGTTACACGGGTTTTCAGGGACAAGGTTGACGATTATGAGCTTGTGTTTGTTAACGACGGAAGCCGTGACAAAACCCCTCAGATATTAAGAGCAATTTATGAAAAGGCGAATAATGTTAAGGTCGTCAGTTTTTCACGCAATTTCGGCAAGGAGGCGGCAATCTATGCCGGCTTGAAGCAGTCGAGCGGAGACTATACATGCGTTATAGACGCCGATTTGCAGCAGCGTCCCGAGGTTGTGCTTGAAATGAAACAGATTCTCGACGAGAATTCTGATATCGACTGTGTTGCCGCCTATCAGGGAAAACGCAAGGAGGACAAATTCGTTGCTTTCCTTAAGGATAAGTTCTACGGCATAATGAACAAGCTCTCCGAGGTGGAGCTTTACCCGGGCGCAAGCGATTTCAGACTTATGCGCCGTCAGATGCTTGATTCCGTCCTTGAAATGTCGGAATACAGCCGTTTTTCAAAGGGAATTTTCTCTTTTGTAGGATATAATACAAAGTATATCCCGTATGAGGTTCAGGAGAGAGCGGCCGGAACATCAAAGTGGCCGTTTATGAAGCTTTTCAGATATGCGATTGAGGGCATTGTCGGCTATTCGACGCTTCCGCTTAAGGCTGCGTCATATGCAGGCGTAGGACTTATGGGAATCTCGATTCTTTATCTCATAATCGCCCTGATTGTCGGAGCGGCAGTCGGTGAAATTACAAGCACGATTGCGATTATAACGATTTTGCTTTTCCTCGGCGGACTTAATTCTCTTTTCCTCGGTATAATCGGTGAATACCTTGCGAGAACCTATCTTCAGGTCAAGGAGCGCCCTATATATATAGCAAAAGAAATACTCAGCTATGAAGATAAAAACAAAGGAGCAGAACAATGAAACATTATGAATCACTTATTATAGGTCATATCACGATGGATCATGACACGGATTACCTCGGTAACGAAACTCTTGCAATCGGAGGAGCGGTAATTTATTCCTCGGCGTCGGCATATGTCCTCGGCCATAAGGTTGCCGCTTTGACAAAGATCAACCCCGATGACAGCGAGAGACTTACATATTTCACAATCCCGAAAGAGGATATTTATTGCATTATGTCGGAGTCCTCATGCACAATGGACAATCAGTATTTCACCGCCGATAAGGAACGCAGAAAATGTATGTGTATCAGCGTCGGTACACCTTTCACCATTGACGATATTCCGGAGGACGTTGAGGCGGACATTTATCACTTTGCGGGTCTTCTTTACGGCGATTTTACGAACGAAATGATTATTGAAGCCTCTAAGAGGGGCAAGGTTGCCGTTGATGTTCAGGCACTTCTTCGCCATGTTAACCTTGAGGATCACACAATGTTCTTTGAGGATTGGAAGGAGAAGAAGGAGGTTCTTCCGTATATTGAGTATCTTAAGACCGACGCCGCCGAGGCTGAAATTCTGACCGGCCTTACCGACAGATATGAGGCTGCAAAGCTTCTTCATTCATGGGGCGCAAAAGAGGTCGTTATTACTCACAACACAGAGGTTATCGCATACGACGGCAAGGAATTCTGTTCATGCCCGATTCGTGCAAGAAATCTAAGCGGACGCACAGGCCGCGGCGACACAACATTTGCGGCTTATATGACCGAAAGACTTCATCATTCAATGAAAGACGCTCTGCTTTATGCGACGGCGACAGTTTCCAATAAGATGGAAATCCCCGGTCCTTACAAGGGAACAAGAGCCGATGTTGATAAATACATTGAAGAGTTCTATTCGGATATAAAATAAATTTATAAAGGAAAGCGGTAGAATTTATAAAATGAGAAGTAACAATTTAATAGAAAAAAAGGAAAGAGTATGGTATTGGGATTCTATCAAATTTTTGATGATACTTGCTGTTGTCGTAGGACATTTTTCTGAAAGCATGGTTAACTTAGGAGCGGTGGATATTGCCTCGTTAAAGCTGTTTATCTATGCGTTCCATATGCCTATGTTTATCTTTATCTTCGGAATATTTTATAATGAGGATAAATATAAAAGAAAAGCCTTATCTTTCCTTGTTACAGGATATGTCTTTAAACTGTTTCTGTTTTTTTCAAAGCTGATAATAAACGGAAAAAGCAAATTTGCTCTTTTTTATGATGCCGGTATCACATGGTTTCTGTTCGTGCTGATGTGGTATACCTTGCTCGGGGCTGCTTTGAAGAAATATGACAAACGCATTGTCCTTGCCGTTTCGTTCGTCATTTCGCTGTTCACCGGATATTTTAAGGAAATTGACGACTTCTTATGCTTATCGAGAATGCTTGTTTTCTTCCCGTATTTTTGGCTTGGAACAATGATAAACAGAAATGATTTGCTGGAAAAAATCAAGAAGTACAGACGATATTTGTGGCTCCCCGCAGTCTGTGTCCTTTTGGGCTGGTTTGCATTGTGCTATTTTAGATTTGACGACTTGGAAATACTGTCTCATTTGTTCTCGGGAAGAAATCCCTTTTCAAAAGAGACAAACGGCATGGGCTGCTTGTACCGTTTGCTCACAAGCGCAATAACCCTTTTAACCGGAGCGGCAATACTTGCCGTTGTTCCCATGAAGAAAATTCCCGTGATCTCATATCTCGGAAGAAATACACTGAATGTATATTTTTGGCATTATACAATTTTGTATTTGATATTCCGAGTTTTGAACGTTAAGGAAATCATCGGAGAACGAAAGGGCATATTGCTTATGCTGGCAATCGCAGTTGTGCTGACATTTATATTATCGCTGGATATTTTCAACTTCCCCTTGAAAAATATCAGCAAATTTATAATGAGCTATAAAAAGAAAAGCGAGCGAGTGTAAATTGCAGCATGAGTAATGCATAAACGGCTTATTCGTACATATTGATTTTAGCAAAAATTGAATTATTTTCGCAGGGACGGCCTCGGCCGTCCTTTTTTGTTTTCTTTTGCTCTCTGGGTCGATGTGGGCATCGACCCCTACGGAATGTGCCTTTATCGAACTTTGCAGTAGGACATTGACCGCTACGGATTGTGCTCTTATCATAACTCTATGTAATGTTGATTTTTGTACTCATCGTAGGGTGCGATGACCACATCGCACCTTGAAATTTACCGGCCTTAGAAATCTTCTTTATCCCCTCCGTCGTCAAGGACGACACCTCCTCTTGCAACAAGGGGAGGCTTGGATAATCTCTGCTGACTTGAAAAGTCAAGAAATGTGCAGTCGGGGAACACCTGCTTTCGGCGAGGAATCCAATCGGCCTTCCACTCAAAAGAAAGCCTTGTTCGGGTTCTACCGATTCTAAAAAAGCTCCTCGATTTTTTCAAAAACTTTTGTCGGAAATTATCGTCAAAACATTGACAAATAAGGCATTATATAATAAAATAAAGTTTGTTAAAAATTTGAACAAGTCGGAGGTTTTAACGCTATGGGATACACAATAGCTCAGAAAATTATCAAAAATCACCTGCTTTCCGGCGACATGACGGTTGGCAGTGAAATCGGTCTCAGAATTGACCAGACTCTGACTCAGGATGCCACGGGTACAATGGCTTACCTTGAGTTCGAGGCAATGGGAATCGACCGTGTTAAGACGGAGCTTTCCGTCGCATATATCGACCACAATACATTACAGACAGGTTTTGAAAATGCCGATGACCATCGCTTTATTCAGTCGGTCGCAAAGAAGAGAGGACTTCGTTTCTCACGTCCCGGCAACGGCATTTGTCACCAGGTTCATCTTGAGCGTTTCGGCATTCCCGGAAAGACTCTCATCGGCTCCGACAGCCACACCCCGACAGGCGGCGGAATAGGTATGCTTGCCATGGGTGCAGGCGGACTTGACGTTGCTGTTGCAATGGGCGGCGGCGCATATTACATAACAATGCCTAAAATGGTTCGTGTCAACCTCACTGGCAAGCTTCAGCCGTGGGTTGCCGCAAAGGATATTATTCTTAAGGTTCTTCAGATCATGTCCGTCAAGGGCGGCGTAGGAAAGATCGTTGAATACGGTGGAGAGGGCGTTAAGACGCTTTCCGTTCCCGAGAGAGCAACGATCACAAACATGGGTGCAGAGCTTGGTGCAACAACATCAATTTTCCCGTCAGACGACATCACAAGAGCTTTCCTTAAGGCTCAGGGCCGTGAAAAGGATTGGGTTGAGCTTAGCGCAGACGACGACGCAGCTTACGATGAGGTTATCGATATCGACCTCAATGAGCTTGTTCCGCTTGCCGCTATGCCGCATATGCCCGATAACGTAAAAAGCTGCCGGGAGATCGGCAAGATTCATATCGACCAGGTATGTATCGGCTCATGCACGAACTCATCTCTCATGGATATGCTCAAGGTTGCCGCTATCCTTAAGGGCAAGACTGTTTGCCAGTCGGTCAGCCTTTCAATCGCTCCCGGCTCAAAGCAGGTGCTTAATATGCTCGCTCTCTGCGGCGCACTCTCGGATATGATCGACGCAGGCGCAAGAATTCTTGAATCGGCTTGCGGTCCGTGCATCGGCATGGGTCAGTCGCCGAATTCAAAGGGTGTATCGCTTCGTACATTTAACCGTAACTTTGAGGGTCGTTCAGGCACAGCCGACGCAGGTATTTACCTTGTCAGCCCCGAGGTTGCAGCCGCTTCCGCTCTCACAGGTGTTCTTACGGATCCCCGTGAGCTTGGCAAAATGCCCGAGATCGAGATGCCGGACGAGTTCATCATCAACGACAACATGATCGCAATGCCGGCAAGCGTTGAGGACGCAGATTCCGTTGAGGTTATCTACGGCCCGAACATCAAGCCGTTCCCCAAGACCGAGGCTATGCCCGAGGATATTACAGCCAAGGCTGTTCTCAAGGTCGGCGACAACATCACAACTGACCACATCATGCCGGCAGGCGCAAAGATTTTGCCCTACCGTTCGAATATTCCGTACCTTTCAAACTTCTGCTTCAAGCAGTGTGACGAGAAATTCGCCGAGCATTGTAAGGAAGCGGGCAAGGGTATCATTATCGGCGGTGCAAATTACGGCCAGGGATCATCCCGTGAGCATGCCGCACTTGTTCCTCTCTATCTCGGAATCAAGGCGGTTATCACCAAGTCTTTTGCCCGTATTCACTGTGCAAACCTTGTCAACGCAGGCATTATTCCGTTCACATTTGCAAACGAGGCCGACTATGACAGAATCAGCGTAAATGACGAGCTTTGCCTTGAGGGAATTCGTGAGAGCATCGCAAACGGTACGGACGTAACTCTCAAGAATCTCACAACGGGTGAGAGCTACAAGCTTGATTATCAGCTCTCCGAGCGTCAGAGAGATATTCTCCTCGCAGGCGGCTTGCTCGACTATACGAGAGAATCGCAGAAGTGATTTGAATATAAGGTTAGCGTTTATCGGGGTTTCAAGATATTGCGGATACTTGATTCCGTAGGGTTCTATGACCACTGCCGACCCGATAACAGAAAAAAGCAAAATACATTGTAAAGGAGCAAAACAATGACAGATACACAGATCAAAAATGCAGTTGAAAAGTTCGAGGCTCTCATTCGTGAGCAGAGCGACCGTTCCGATATAATCAAGGCTCAGGGCGATTTTGTTGACTATGAAAAGCTCGACAAAATCGTAATCGGCGTTTGCGGCGGCGACGGCATAGGCCCGATCATTACCAAGGAGAGCGCAAGAGTTCTTGAGTATATGCTTGCCGATAAGGTTAAGGCGGGCAAGGTTGAGTTCAAGGTAATCGACGGTCTCACAATCGAGAACCGTGTTGCCGCTAACAAGGCAATCCCCGACGACGTTCTTGAAGAGCTTAAGGCATGTCACGTTATTCTTAAGGGACCGACAACAACTCCGCAGCAGGGCGGCCCGTGGCCGAATATCGAGAGCGCAAACGTTGCAATGAGAAAGGCTCTCGACCTTTTTGCAAATCTTCGTCCCGTTAAAGTTCCCGAGGAGGGCATCGACTGGACCTTCTTCCGTGAGAACACAGAGGGCGCATACGCTGTCGGCTCAAAGGGCGTTAACGTAACCGACGACCTCGCCGTTGACTTCGTTGTTACAACAACAGAGGGATGCGAGAGAATCGCAAAGCTTGCTTACGACTATGCAAGAAGAAATCATAAGGACAGAGTTTCCATCATCACCAAGGCTAACATCATCAAGACCACCGACGGCAAGTTTCTCAACCTTTGCAAGAATATCGGCAAGGATTATCCCGAGATCACAACCGACGAGTGGTACATCGACATCACAACGGCCAAGCTCATCGACCCGAAACGCCGCAAGGATTTCAAGGTATTCATCCTCCCGAACCTTTACGGCGACATCATCACCGATGAAGCCGCAGAGTTCCAGGGCGGCGTAGGCACTGCCGGCAGCGCAAACATCGGCAAGAAGTACGCTATGTTTGAGGCTATCCACGGCTCAGCTCCGAGAATGATTGAAGAGGGCAGAGGTCAGTATGCAGACCCGTGCTCAATGCTCAGAGCTTCCGTTATGCTTCTCTCTCATATCGGCGAGCAGGAGAAGGCCGACCTTCTTGAAAAGGCTCTCGATATCTGTATGTTCACAGAGAAGAAGCTCACCATTACAGGCCGTGACACAGGCTGCACATGTTCCGAGTTCGGCGATTATGTAATGGAAACAGTAAAAAAACTCAGCGAGTAAAAAAGTGAGGTAATAACTGTGGCAAAGGAAAAGAAATCGGTTTCTATGTCCGTAATAAAGCGTTTGCCCCGATATTACAGATTCCTCGGCGAACTAAAAAAGAATAATATAACAAGAATTTCATCAAAAGAGCTTTCACAGCGTATGGGTTTCACCGCTTCGCAAATTCGTCAGGATCTCAACTGCTTCGGCGGATTCGGCCAGCAGGGCTATGGCTATAATGTTGAACAGCTCCAAAATGAAATAGGAGCGATTCTCGGCGTTAACAACGGCTTCAAGACCATCCTCTTCGGCTGCGGCAACCTCGGCAGAGCGATTGCATCCCACATGACATTTGAGGACAGAGGCTTTGAGCTTGTCGGTCTTTTTGACAGCAATGCCGATAAAATGCAGGATTTGAGAATAAAAGGCCTTTCCGTTTATCCGGTTGAGGATTTGGAGGTCTATTGCAAAGAGGTTGAACCGAAAGTTGCTGTTCTCTGCGTTCCGACTGAAGCTGCACCTGCCATTGTTGACAGGCTTGTCAATCTCGGAATAATGAATTTCTGGAATTTCAGTCACTACGACATTGCGTCCAATTACCACGGAGTAACGGTCGAGAACGTCCACCTTAACGACAGTCTTATGACTCTCAGCTATCAGATAATGAACAATGAGGAGAATGCAGAATGAAGATTTTAAGTTTTAATGTTCTCTGTTACGGCTGCGACGGACATTCCTGGTTAGACAGAGACGCCGACGTTATCGCAACGGTCAGAAATTACATGCCGGATGTTTTCGGCATTCAGGAGGCTCACATCGGCTGGATGGGCGTTTTCCGTGAAAGCATGGATGAGTATGATTTTGTCGGTGTCGGCAGAGATGACGGCAGGGATGATGGCGAATTTTCACCTGTTTTTTACAGGAAGGATAAATTCACACTCGTTGACAAGGGCTGGTTCTGGATTAGCGAAACACCCGATGTTCCGTCAAGGTCATGGAACACCGCCTGCACAAGAATAACCTCGTGGGCAAAGCTCACCGAAAAGGAGAGCGGAAAGACTTTTGTTGCCATGAATACCCACCTTGACCACAGAAGCGAGGAGGCAAGAAAGAACGGCGTAAGGCTCATCAATGAGTTCGCCGCAAAGCTTGACTGCCCCGCAGTTATAACAGGCGATTTCAATGTTTCCGAGGGCAAGGATTGCTACGTTGACATGGTCGAGGGCGGAATTTTCAGAGACAGCAAGTTTGCTGCCGAAAAGACGGAAAGCTATCCGACATTTCACCCGTATTTCCACCATAATGAGCCTGAGGATATTATTGATTTTATCTTCATCAGCGACGGCTTCGAGGCGGAAAGCTATCAGGTTATCAAGGACAAGCCGAACGGAGCTTTTCCGTCGGATCATTGCCCGATCATGTCGGAAATTCACTTCAAATAATCAAAAGAGCTGTGACGGAATGATCTGTCACAGCTAATTTTTTGACCTTTTTCGCCTTCCTTGTGTGAGAACGTAGTGCCGGTATAATAGTTACAATGAGCTCCTTGAGAGAAAACGAGGTCTTAAATTGCTTTCTGACCTTGAGCGGTGCGGTCGTTGATCCGTGCAGAACGTGCATTTACCGCATCTATCGCAGATATTGTTGAATAATATAAATCACGGACGACCGAAGTCGTCCGCATTTTAATTCGCTTTATTCATTGCTTTGTCGATGTCTCCGTCGAGAATGAACGGAAGAACCTCGGTTGCCTTTGTTATGGCCGCCTTGAGCTGTTCCATATCGTCCTTGCCGAACTTTGAAAGAACCCAATCGGCGAGGTCGTATTCCGGGTTAGGCTTCGCACCTATGCCGATCTTGATTCTCGGGAATAGGTCGGAATTGAGATGATAGATGATACTCTTGATTCCGTTGTGGCCGCCGTCCGTTCCCTTGCGTCTGATTCTCAGCTTGCCGCAGGGGAGGGAAATGTCGTCAAAAATCACGATTATTTTCTCGGGCGGAATCTTATAGAACTTCGCAATGTCTCTGACTGCCGTGCCGCTGTTGTTCATGAATGTCTGCGGCTTAACGAGCAGACATCTGTGGCCGTCGATAACAACATCTGCGACAAGCGCATTGTTTTTGAGATTCGTTATCTCCGTGTCAAGCTCGCTTGCAATATGGTCCAGCGTCAGGAAGCCTGCATTGTGTCGTGTGAATTCGTAGTTTTTGCCGGGATTGCCGAGGCCGACGATGAGAAACTCAATCGGGCCGGGTGCAATTCCCTTGCTTCTTTTAAAGAACATTTTGCACCTCAGGAAATTGTCGTATTGAAGCGTTGACCTCAATACGACAAATATGTTTTATATCTATTTTATTAGCCGAACTTAACATCCATTGTCTTTTTGTTAACCTCGTCCCAGTTTTCGATATCTGTTACGCTGTCATCGGTCAGGGTGTAAACCAGCTTGATATTCATGCCGTTAAGCTCCTTGATGATTGATTCCTCATCGGGGAATTTCTCTATGTTTACAAAACCGGAAATGTAAACGGTCGTTGCCGAGCCGGATTTGATACCGTATTCGCAGTCAAGATTCTTCTTAACAACGAGGTTGTTGTTCTTGCCGCCGATTTCAAGGAAAGCGGTGACAAGTCGCTGTGCGCTCGTGTTGGCAACATAAGCCGTGTAGCCGAATTCAACCCATTCGTCGGCCTTTTTGATGATTTCCTCAGCCTTGTCTTTATCAATGTCGTTATTTCTTGTAACGCTGTTGACAAAGTTAAGCTTCTGAGCGTCCGTCTTGTACTGGTCACTCAGCTTTGCACTCATTGAAATCTCATTGATGATGGGGCTGTTGACGTTGACAACGGTTGTTGCGTCCTCTTTCTTGCCCTCTGAGTTGACCTTGGTGTACTTAACTACGGCGGTGCTTGCTTTTTCGTCAACGCTCGGCTGAACCGGAGCACCTTTTCCGTCAATGACCTCTTGAACGCTTGCCTTGGTTGTTCCGTTAGAAGCGTCAGCACCGGATATAACATCCGAAGTGTTGCCCTTCTTTCCGCAGCCGCCGACGGCGAGCACAACGCTCGCTGCCATGACAAGCGAAATAATTCTCATTAAAATTTTGCTGTTCATAATCTACCTCTTACTTCTGCCATCTGTATGGCTTCTTTTTCTTGACCCAATCCTTCTTGACGGATTCCTTGGCTCTTGCGATTGCAAGGGCATTGTCGGGAACGTTTTCGGTGATAACCGAGCCTGCCGCCGTGTATGCGTTGTCTCCGACCTGAACGGGAGCAACAAGGCAGGTGTCGCAGCCGATGAACGCATTGTTTCCGACTTTTGTTCTCGCCTTGGTTTTGCCGTCATAGTTGGCGGTCGCACAGCCGCAGCCGAAGTTTACACCGCTGCCGACGTCGGAATCGCCTATATATGTCAGGTGAGCGACGCTCGTATGGTCGCCGATGACGGAATTCTTGAATTCAACAAAGTTACCGACCTTGACTCCCTCGCCGATAACCGAACCGGGACGTACACGAACGAACGGACCCATGTGTGCACCGTTCTTTATCTCCGCACTGTAGCATTGAACATTGTTGAGCGAAACGTTGTCACCGATAACGCTGTCCTCAATGAGACTGTTCGGGCCTATATCGCAGTTTGCACCGATAACGGACTTGCCCTTGATTATCGTGCCGGGGAGAATCTCCGTATCTGCTTTGATTTTAGCGTCGGGTGAGATGATAACTCCGTCCGCACACGGAATCGAAACGCCGTTGAGCATGTGCTTTTTGAGAATGTTTCTGCGAGCGATATCGTTGAGTAGCTGGAGCTGTACCCTGTCGTTTGCCCCGAGAACGATATCGGGCGAGCTTGCGTCGTAAGCGACGGCATTTAGACCTTTTTCGAGAATGACCTCAACTGCGTCGGTAAGATGATATTCGATCGCTTCATCATTCTTTCTGTCGTGCTTTTCGACTATACCCTCGAGCGATTCGAGAAGAACCGAGCCGGAAAACCAATATGCACCCGAGTTTACCTCATTGACTATCTTTTCGTCCTGTGTAGCTTCCTTTTCCTCAACTATTCTTTTGAGCTTGCCGTCTCTTGAACGGATTATTCTGCCGTAACCGAACGGGTCGGCGACCTTTGCGGAGATAACCGTTGCCGCATTGTTACCTGCCTTATGAAAATCAAGAGCCGCTTTGAGCGTTTCGGCGGGGATAAGGGGAGCGTCACCGTTGAGAACGAGCACGTTGCCCGGGATATGCTCCTTGATGAAATCCTTTGCCTGCATGATTGCGTGACCCGTACCGAGAAGCTCCTTCTGCTCGACGGTCTTGAATCTGCCGCCGAAGTGCTCGATGATCATTTCACGCTTGAAGCCCGTAACCAGGCAAATATCCTCGACGCCGGCGTTGACAGCCGCATCGGTGACCCAATCTATCATGGGCTTAAACAAAACCTCGGCGAGAACCTTCGGCTTTGAAGATTTCATTCGTGTGCCCTGACCTGCGGCCAAAATAACTGCACAATTTGAACTCATTTTATTACCTCCTCAGCGGATAAAAATCTACATACTAATTATTGCAGAAAATCGGAAGAAATACAATAGAATTTTTCATTTTTTTTACGACAATATTCACAAAAGTTTCGGCTTATATTTGTGCTTATTTATCTTAAAAATGTATAGCAATAGTTAATCCGGTATGTTATAATAATACGAAACGTGATATTGGGATTATTATGCCCGATAGCTGTTAACAATTTAGGTAATATTTTTTAAAACGGAGGTAATACCCATGGCAACTAAGTATACTTACCTTTTTTCCGAAGGTAACAAAGACATGCGTAATCTCCTCGGCGGTAAAGGTGCAAACCTTGCAGAAATGACCAACATCGGTCTTCCTGTTCCCCAGGGATTTACGATCACAACAGAAGCTTGCACAAAGTATTATGAAGACGGCAAGAAGATCAATGATGAGATCAAGGGCCAGATCATGGACTACATCGAGAAGATGGAAGAGATCACAGGCAAGAAGTTCGGCGACAAGAAGAATCCTCTCCTCGTTTCCGTTCGTTCGGGCGCTCGTGCTTCCATGCCCGGCATGATGGACACAATTCTTAACCTCGGTCTTAACGAGGACGTTGTTGAGACAATCGCAGAGATGTCAGGCAACCCGCGTTGGGCTTGGGACTGCTACAGAAGATTTATCCAGATGTACTCCGACGTCGTTATGGAAGTCGGCAAGAAGTACTTCGAGGAGCTTATTGATAAGATGAAGGCTGAGAAGGGCGTTACTCAGGACGTTGAGCTTACAGCCGATGACCTCAAGGTTCTCGCAGGTCAGTTCAAGGACGAGTACAAGTCAAAGATCGGTGCTGACTTCCCGTCAGACCCGAAGGAGCAGCTCATGGGTGCTGTTGAGGCTGTTTTCCGTTCATGGGACAACCCGCGTGCTAACGTTTACCGTCGTGACAACGATATCCCGTATTCATGGGGTACTGCTGTTAACGTTCAGTCAATGGCATTCGGTAACATGGGCGACGATTGCGGTACAGGTGTTGCTTTCACCCGTGACCCGGCAACAGGCGCAAAGGGCCTCTTCGGTGAGTTCCTTACAAATGCACAGGGCGAGGACGTTGTTGCAGGCGTTCGTACACCGATGAAGATTTCCGAGATGGCTGACAAGTTCCCCGAGGCTTTCAAGCAGTTCCAGGATGTTTGCCATACTCTTGAAGATCATTACAGAGATATGCAGGACATGGAGTTCACTGTTGAGCACGGTAAGCTCTTCATGCTTCAGACAAGAAACGGTAAGAGAACAGCTCAGGCTGCCCTCAAGATCGCTTGTGACCTCGTTGACGAGGGAATGATCGACGAGAAGCAGGCTGTTAAGATGATCGACCCGAGAAACCTTGACACACTTCTTCATCCCCAGTTCGATGCTAAGGCTCTTAAGGCTGCTACACCGATGGGCAAGGGCCTCGGTGCATCTCCGGGTGCTGCTTGCGGCAAGATCGTATTCTCGGCTGAGGACGCTGTAGAGTGGGCTGCAAGAGGCGAGAAGGTTGTTCTTGTTCGTCTTGAGACTTCTCCGGAAGATATCACAGGTATGAAGTCGGCTCAGGGTATTCTTACAGTTCGTGGCGGTATGACATCTCACGCAGCCGTTGTTGCCCGTGGTATGGGTACTTGCTGTGTATCGGGCTGCGGCGACATCAAGATGGATGAAGCTAACAAGAAGTTCGAGCTTGCCGGCAAGACCTTCGTTGAGGGTGACTACATCTCAATCGACGGTTCAACAGGTAACATCTATGACGGTATCATCCCGACAGTTGACGCTCAGATCGCAGGCGAGTTCGGCAGAGTTATGGAGTGGGCCGATAAGTACAGAAGACTTAAGGTTCGTACAAATGCAGATACTCCGGCAGATGCTAAGCGCTCCCGGCAAAGGGAGCGACAGCAAAAGTAAACAAATATTCAATATTATTTTTATCAAACATTATTTCTTTTGCGAGAATATAGCAAAATATAAAATGTTTATTATATTTTGCTTTCTTAAAATTACAAAATAGAATGATAAACGATTGTACATTGGTGCGAACCTACCGGGGCTTTTGCAACAGCCTGTGCATCGCACTATAAAATCAAGTCGCCTTCCGGGTCATATGCAACTTTGCAACCGTATTGTTCTATTTTGCGGCTATAATTGTTGCCGAGGTGATAAATTCTGATGCTGTCCTCGCTTCTGTCGGCAATCTCCAAAATCTCGGCCTTTACACTTATAAGCTGTGCCGGTAAGACCTAACTTGTCCGATTTGACATTCAAGCCACGGATTGTCAGCGTTCCGTTTCGAAAGTCTTTAACTCCGACGTCGTGAACACGGTTGTGTACAACTCTGCCTTCTGCCGTCAGAAAATTTTCCTGCCATTGCTGCTCAATGTGAATCAAGGCCCATTGACGACGGCAAAAGACAAAGTGTTGCAGACCGGAAATCAATAGATAGTCGTTATCATACACAGTCAATAACCTCGGGTGTGAGACCGTCAAGATTATCAATGCTGATGTCATAATCTTCAAAGCAGGACGGAACTGCAACGTCATCATGAAGCTTAACCTTTACGGAACGGTGTACCTTTGCGGATGAATACTGACCGTCTTTGCAGTTATGTTCCCACCAAATGAGCTTGACAACTTCCATTGATCCGTCGGGTCTTGCGGAAGATGCATCATTTACAAACAATGTTTTAAGGCACTCTTTGACTGTTTGTGCATCTTCGGCCGAGAAGCCTGTTTTATCGGCAAGCTGAACGTTGATTGAGCCTTTGATTTCATATAATCCGAAACGAACGAAGTGTTTCATTCCCATTGTGTCGCTGCCGCGTTCGCTCTCTTTTTTTCTTTCGCCGCTGACGCTTTTGGTGATCTGCATTGAATCAATTTCAACAGGGTCAATGCTTACCGCCTGATGAATTGAGACAGGACCTCTTACGCCGACGGAAGCACAGTCAAAGTTTTTAAATGCAAAAACCTGACCGAAAGTACGAACGTCCAGCCATTTTTCGCAGGCCTGTTTTGCAAATTCATCCTGTGATTTGATTTTTGAAAGACATGCGGCACGTTCTTTGAGGCAGATGCAACCGTCATCTGCTCTGTCGTCCGATTTGACAAATATTTCATTGCCCATATCCTGCATACGGTTGCGAATCTTTCTTTTGATACAAACGTCAGAAATTTCGCCAAATCCGTTGTAATCGGTTCTCGGACGATTGCCGTTAAGCGGGTCTCCGTTCGAGTTTGCATTGTTTACCGATACCAATACCACAAAATCTACCTTGTTTTCAAACTTACTCATTGTCATTTACCTCCGTGTTTTCTTTTGTTTCTTTTTTCTTGTACATGTCATTTCTTTGCAGATAATAACCCAACAGATATGTTTCTGTAAGAGGTTTATTATAATTATCATCGCAGAACTGAGAGAGATTTTCGAATATTTCTCCGATCATGGCTTCGTAATACGCTCTTCTCCCTGCACTCAGTCTCGGATAATAAGCTGTCTTAAGTCCATCCATAATAACTTTGGCTGCATAAGCCGGACGCTGAACAAAAACAGATTGGAGCCTTAATGCACTTGTTTCCCTTTCTTCGCCTCTTTCTCTCAAAACATCGGATTCGATTTTTTCAAGAACAGCAAGCAATCTGCCGAATTGATAGCTTCTGTCCTTTTTGTCCTTTTCCAAAGACATTTCCCATTCCTCCTTAAATTTGTCATGGTGATATTTTTTGATTACCGCACAGGCGGCAAATAATAGATTGGCTCGGTTGACTTTATTGTATATTTGCAGATTTTTTGACTTGTTAAACAGTGCAAGCATTATATCTCTCGGGAAAATTTGCTTTTCCAGTCTGCAAAAAATCAATCTTTGCATAAGCTGTTTTTCAATTCTTTCATCAATCTCAATTTTTGCGTTTTCAGCATTGCCGCGTTGGGTGCCGAAAGCGTATTTTACGATTGAGCTGAGATACGGGGAAGAAATTCCGAAACGGTTGAACCAGCAACAGGTTTCATCCCAATATTCAAGTCGGTCAAGAAAATCTCCGCTCTTGAATTCGCTGTAATAGGCAACGGAAAGTCTTCCCGTGGTTGCGGCATCAAAGGCGGCAACGATTACGTCTTTATCCGGCTTAAGAGTGCTTTTACATAATTGCAGGGTTTCAAACAACTGCCGTTTATAATCTGACGGTTCGTTCGGTTTGATTTCCGGCTCAAAGAACGGCAAATGAATTTGCGGAACCTTGAGACCGTCCGGATTCCAACAGACAAAAACTCGATTGCCAATGATAACGCCTTGATTTGCTATTAACCATTTTAAAGCATTATGTCCTTTTTGAGATTGCTCATAGCCGATTTCGAACGCTTCACTGTCATTAAGAAATCTTCCTCTGAACGTGAAGTTTGTTTTATCATTGGCGGAGATTATTTTAGCGTTACCGTTAAGCGAAAAAATTCCTTTGAGATTTTGCTGAGTGCAGACGGCTTCCTCTCCGGAAATCATGCACAATGATTTTTCTTTCTTACTGATCTTTGACAAATAGAAATCAGAAAAAAGTTTCTGTAAATTGCTGTCCGTCCAAACGGGTCCGGGCGAATCAAGACCTAAAACAGACCAGCAAATCAATTCTTTTTCATTTTTAAAGTTTCCTTTATCATCAAGATTTAATAATCCGCATGACAGCAAATCCTGCTTTGCAGTTCCTGACTTCACATATTTCAAAATGGCTTCAACCTTTGGATGAGAAAAATCCGAATTTGCCCATTCCTTCAGCTGATCAATATACAGTAAGTTCTTGCTGTTGTCGGAGTCGTTGCAGCAAACGTAACCAATTTGGTCACAAAGGCAGTGTGCAACAGGAGAAGAAGTTCTTCCCGATGATTCTTCCGTTACCGGAATCGGAATTTTCTTTTCAAACTTTTCAGCAGAAACAAAATTTCCGTCGGAATCTATTGTAATTAGAATCGCAGGTTTTGCAATGATGTGTCCGACCGGGGCGAGCGTTTCTTTTTTCTCAATTTCTTTGCCTATGAGGTGCGACATCTTGTCGTAGGTTTCAACAGCCTTTTGCATTAATCCCATTTAATACACCTCCCCAAATTCTTTCAGTCCCGAAAAGTTATTCTCTGCGGCATCAAACACCTTCATTTGCATATCATGAAGAGTTTTGTGATACGGACATTCTTCCGGTCTTAAGAAAGTTATTATTCCGTTCTCCATTTTCGGCTTCCAAAGGTTGACGGTAAGCTTGCCTTGAGTTTCGTCATTGTAGGCTTCATCCGGGTAGGTTATTCCGTGATACATAAGTCCGAAGCTCAGCTCCGAAATATTGTCGTAATGGCCTTCGTCCTCGCCGAAAACGCACGGCTCAACGTATCCCTGACATTCTCTTGCACCGAGAAAGATATCCCGTCTTCCGCCTTTTTCGATCATTCGTTTGGCGATATTGTGATGCTTATTCTCGTTTCTGTCCTGTTCAAGCTCCGGACGGTTCATATTCCATTCAAAGTGAGCTTGCACTTGATAACGGCAGTTTTTTAAATATGTATAATACGCCAAGTCGTTTCCGCCGTTATATTTTATCGGTCTGATCCCCTTGACCTCGGTTTGAATCGGATTCATAATGCGAACCTTATCTATGAACCAAATCAGAGTGGGCTTCCAATAAATGGAAGACAGCACGCCTTTCAATGCCTCATAGGTCGGAACCTGATAGGTACATTTTTCACCTCCGACTTTCGTCATGGGGTCGGTGAACAAACCATAATCGCCCGTGACTTGAAATTCTACAATATTAGGGTACTGCATGTGTTTTCCTCCTTCGCTTTATTAAGTAATCCTGTATTGTCATCATAGTATTCCGGACTCAACATATAGAATGAATTGTCGCAGAATGGAATAATAGCTTTTTCTTCCAAAAGTTTTTTGAATTGATATTCAAAAACAGAAACCGAATACTGACTCGCTTTCTTCATTTCTTTTTGCAATGCGGGATAGTCTTTATCGTTATAATAGCTTTGCAAGTTGTTAATAATGTTTTTACCGTCACCGTACGGGACAATGACAGAGGTCGAAACCGAGTCAAATACATCAAATTTGTCGCCTGCGGTTTTAAAGCTTTGGCAAAGAAAATATTGAGCGCTTTTAGATAAACTTCGATATTGATTATTAGCGGAAAGCAATTCAAAAAGACTCGGCATATTTTTGATTGGGTAATCAAAATGATTTGAACTGTAGTTGGAGTATAGATATTTGTAAAAGAAATTGATTGAATTATCGGAAGCTAAATCATTTGAATAATAATCGGATCTTTTTTTGAAGTCCACTATCAAAGCTTCTGTTGCTTGCTTGGCAGCTTGAATGTCAGGCAGCATTTTTAAGTTTTCATCGATGCAATGAATAATGTAAACCGGAGAATCCGAACGGCATTCTCCGTTGCGGTTACATCTGCCGGCCGTTTGAATAATATTATCCATTCCGGCTGAAAATCTTATTGCACAATCGAATGAAATATCAACCCCGGCTTCGATTACCTGTGTAGAAACACAAAATACAGGTTCTTTCTTTGATAATAATTCTTTTATTTTTTTCAATACGTTTTTTCTGTGAGCTACACACATCCCGGCTGAAATATGAAAGCAGTTTTGTGCTTGTGATTTTATTTCGTTAAATAAAAATTCCGCCTGAGCTTTCTTATTGCACACAACCAAAAGGGAAAGATGATTATTGGCTTTGTCAATTATAAATGATGGAATTTCCTCAAGCCTGAAATTGCCGGCATCCATAACTGAGTTTCGCTTAAATATCTCAGAATACTTATTAAAATCGTCTTTGCTTATGATATCCCCGTCAATTATCATTCTGTGTTCAACAGATTCAAGGCAAGGCTGAGTTGCCGAGCAAAGTAAAACTGTACATTTACAAATTCGTGAGAGAAAATTTACAGCCTGATTAAAAAGAGAAATCATTTTTGATGGAACCGATTGTATTTCATCAATAATGATGACGCTGTTGCATAGAGATTGAAATCTCCGAACACTTGAGGTCTTTGAAGAAAAAAGAGTGTTTAAGAATTGAGCAAAAGTTGTTGCTATAACAGGGGAGTTCCAGCTGTCTTCAAGATATTTTCGCAAATCGAGTTCTTCAACATCGTCGGTTTCGGTAATCACATCAGAATGATGTTCAAGCACATATTCTGCTCCGACGGAGACCCGTATTTCATTGGCATTTTGCTCGAGGATACTTATTAACGGTGCAATATATATTACTTTCTGCTTTTCTTTTTGAAGTGCATGAGCTGCGGCAAATCTTAACGCCGACAATGTTTTTCCACCGCCTGTCGGAATGTTTAGGCGGTATATGCCCGAATCACTTTTTGCAAAATCAAAACAAAGATCGGACAACTCACGTCGAGATTTATTAATTAGCGTTTCTGATGAAAAGCTATGAATTCTTCTTTCAATATTATCGTTTATTTCTTTCCATGGATTGTATGAGGTCTTTGCATTGTTGTAATCTTTATTTAAAGTGAAATTTGCCGTATCGGTTCTGTCACCGTCCATGACCGCAGAGGTTATAAGCCGACATAACAGGCCGAGATAAAAGCAGTATTCAGATCCGGAGTTTTTCTTCGTAATATTAGGAATTATTTTAAGTATTCTTTCCATTTCGTTTGAGGAACTGCCAAAAACTTCGGAAACAATGCTTTCATCAACAATTTCTTTCAAAAAGTTGTGTATTGCCGTATCGTCATATTCCAGCTGCCTGGTCAGCCTGTATAGAAACCCATCTTTAGCGTCGGGATTTATGACGTCGAACAGTCCGTGATGAGCACCTATGGAATATGCAATTATCTCGGAAGCCGCTTTTTCAATGACATTATCCGAATCATGATATTTATTTAAGAAATAGCTAACTCCGGCAAATGAATGTATAACCGAACCTCGCTTTACATTTTTGCCGTTGTAACTGTCGATAAGGTATTGCTGAAAAACATCGTGAGCTTTTCCGCAGTCGTGAAATAACGCAGCCAAATAAGCTGTATTGCTCAGTCCGATATCGGTCAAGTCGTTTTTTGCAATATTTGCACTGTTTTGGCAGTGTTCTTGAAGGCTTTGCTGTCCGAAGTCCGTAATATGAGCCAAAAACATACAGTATCCCCCTTTCTTATGTTCGTTTAAGTCGAAAAAGCATTAAATGTAAAACTCTTTATAGGAATTATACTTCTAATGGGAATTTTTGTCAACACTCTCGTGGCATACAAAATCCCTAAAAACGTACTTTGAATGATTATTTGAATAATATTATTATATTTAAGGCCCAAATGGGGATATATAAAGAGATATAAAAAACCCGCCCGGTTCATAACCGGACGGGTTTAGTGTTGACAGAGTTCATTTTGAATGTGCTTTGTCTTTTATGTTATTTTTTATAATTTCTGAGAATCTTGAGCGTGGTCGTTTTCGGGAATTCGGTATCTCTTGTCTTGACCCTTGCGACCTGCTTGTATGTCGGCATCTTTCTGTTAATTTCGTTAACGTCTGCCTTAATTCGGTCCTTAGCGTCGGGAGTGTTAGCTGTATCGAGGAATAATTCAGCCGTTATATAGCCGTTTTCTTCGTAGACAACAACTTCCTTGACATATTCAATCGTCGAAAGTTTGTCCTCAATCTCCTCCGGAGATACGTTTTTACCGTTTGAAAGAATGATAAGGTTCTTCTTTCTGCCCTTGAAGAAGAGGAAACCGTCCTCATCGATATAGCCGTAGTCGCCTGTCAGGAACCAGTCGCCGTCAAATACTGCCGCCGTTGCTTCCGGCTCGTTATAGTAACCCATCATAACGTTCTTGCCTCGAACGCAGATTTCGCCGACTCCGTCCTCATCGGGATCTTTAATCTTAATCTCGTTGCACGGGAGAGGAATTCCGACGCTGCCGACCTTGTATGCGTCAAGTCGGTTGCACGTAACGGCAGGGGAGCACTCCGTGATTCCGTAGCCGTTGATAATTTTTATACCAAAAGCTTCCATGCCTTTTTCATACTGCTCATCAAGATATGCACCGCCGCAGACAATCATTTCAAGGTTGCCGCCGAGGTTGTTGATAATCTCGGAGAAAATTTTTCTTCTCTTGTCAATTCCGAGCTTCAAAAGGAAATTGCTGATTTTGAGACCTTTTTTGAGAATTTCCTCTCTGCCGGATTTCTTCGCCGTGAACCAAATCTTTTTGTAAATCGTCTCGATTGCAAGAGGAACCGCCGAGAAATTCTGCGGATGATATGTATTCAAATCCTTCTGAATATCCTTAAGACTGCGGCAGATGAAGCCCCATTCCGTCAGCAGGTTGCCCGAGAAAAGAGCACCGACCCATGAGAAAGCGTGGTGAAGCGGAAGGAAGCCGATTGCCGGGCCGCCGGTCATAACACGGCATGAAGCTACGCTGTCTGCGGCAACGTTTTCCTGAGAGAGCATAACGCCCTTGCTCTTGCCTGTTGTGCCGGAGGTGTAAACGAGGAACGCCAAATCGCTCGGGAGAACCTCATCTTCAAGATAGCTCTTAACGCCGTTTTTGACCTCATTGTGACCTTCTTCGACCATTGAATAGAAATCTTCGATTTTGATATATTGCTCAATTACAACACCGTCGGCCTTTTTCATTTTTTCGACAGTGTCCTTGAAATCCTCACTGTAGTAGACTGCATTGCAGCCGCTGCGAACCATGATATCGATTATATCGTCATCGGGAAGCTTCGGATCCATCGGGACAGCGGTGATCTTGCCTGTGATAATCGAAAAATAGCAAGCAATCCAATAGTAGCTGTTCTCGCTGAGTATAGCTACCTTCTTGCCTCGGAGACCAAGCTTGTAGAGATACTGGCCAAGACCGGTGAGATCATAATTAACCTGAGCAAATGTCTTGCTCTCAACCTCGCCTTCAAAATTGTAAAAAGTATACTGGGGCTTGTCTGCACCCTTTTTACCTCCGAAAATAACGATGTCCTTAACCGTATTCATATCCGGGAAATCGGCATACTTTATTTTTTTCTTCAATGTGTTCAACTCCTCACAGCGTAATACTTATTTATTTTATCATACTTGGCTCATAAAATCAACATGGTTTTTTCTTATAATTAATATTGATTGCTTATCTAAGGAAAAATAAAGATTCGGAACCGTTTGATTCCGAATCTTTTTTCAGTTCAATATTCCGAGGCTGACGGACAGCGCTCTGTTGACCCTCGTCATGTCTCTTTCGTCAAGGTTGCCCATGCGCTCCTTAAGTCTTTGTTTGTCAAGCGTTCTCACCTGTTCGAGCAGAACTATCGAATCCTTAGAGAGCCCACAGTCCTGGGCGTCCACCTGAATATGGGTAGGCAACTGAGTCTTGAAGCGTTGGCTTGTTATTGCAGCGGCGATGACCGTCGGGCTGTATTTGTTTCCGACATCGTTTTGAACTATCAGTACGGGGCGCATCCCGCCCTGTTCAGAGCCGACGACCGGGCTGAGATCTGCGTAATAAATATCTCCCCGTTTTATTGTCATTGTTATCACTCTCCGAGATTTTGATTGTCATAATTATATTTGCCAATCATTTACCGGATTAATCATTTTTTCGGGGATCAAAAATAATAATCCGACATTACTATTATATTCCAGAAAGGTAAACAGGTGAAAGTGCAGCTTATGTTATATCGCCGATTTAATGCTTTTGAATTCAATCAGCCTTTGAAAAGGAGCTTTGACTGATGCCTTGTATTCATTATCGTTGATTGTAACCTTTGCACAGCTTTGTCGAATTATGATTCGTCCTCGTCGGGATTCCCAACTGCCTCCCTTATTGCTTATCCTATTGCCGCAAATTCTGAGATTGGACACGTTTGACGCATCAATAAGCCTGCCGTAGAAGTTTTCAAAGCTGTTGTTTTCGATGGTTATATTGCAGAAAAGAGTTGAATCAGCGGAATTTCCGTCAATATTTGTCGAGATGTTTATCTGTGCGCCCCATTCAACAACGTTACATTCGATGAAGCTGTTATTCCTGATAACAAGTCCGTTAACTCCTGTACCCTCAAGCCACAGACCGGACGAAATGTCCATGATAACCTTGATGGGATTAGCCATAGTCTTGTAGAATCTGTTGTTTTCGCAAAGGCCGTTGTTACTTTGAAGAAGCAGACCTCTTGCACGGTTTTCATGGAAATAGTTGCCGCTGATAACATAGTTTCCGCTGTCAATGCTGCCGTTTGAAACGATGCAATCCTTGGCAATATAATCGGGCAGCTCTTTGTCAAATATGAGCTTGCTGCCGTCAACGGACATAACGGTTGCAGAAAAGTTGAGGTCATCAAAGCCGTTACTGCTGAAAATCGCAGTATCTCCGGCTGCAAAATTGTTTGCGTTGGTGTAAATTTCCACCGCTTTGTCGTTGAGCCTGTTCGTAACCTTTGCAACGTTGTCGTGCACGTTAACGTCGTCATCACCCATGAAGCTGAAATCGCAGCCGCTGATTTTGAATTTGCCGTTTGTGTTTGCAATATGCACACCGTCGGCGGTTGCCGAAACCCTGTTATCGTCACGCTCGGGATCAAGGCCGATAACGCAGTTGAGAAGAAGGAAACGCTCCGTGCGGCTCTCAATCAGCCAACCCATGCCCGCAATCGCATAAAGCTTAATGTTCGAAAAAGTGATGTTCGACGTGTTGTATACATTGAATGCATTGCCGCCGTAAACATGGTGACGCAGAAGATAAACCTCTCCGTCCGTATAATTATCAAGTGAGCCGTTGTGTGTGATTTTCAGCACGTTGCGCTCGGTTTTTTCAACGGTTTTAATGCTGCCGGGGAATTGATAGACATAGTTTTCTTTGAAATCTTTCCTTGTTCCGGGAGTGAGCGTTTCCGGGTCGTATTTTGTGAACGCCATTATCGGAATGTCCTCCGAAACCTCGTCAAGCTCGGTAAATTCGATTTCAAAGCTGTGAGATTCTTTGCTCGCATTTCTTATCTTCACAAGCGAGGCGAGTCTTGAAACGTCAAAGTTCCATGTTATACCGAGACCTCGAATTTCAATACAGTCGCAGTTTACAATATGAAAATAATTCGGGTTCTCGAAAATGAACTGTGTGCCGTCGGCATCAATGAGAATGTTTTTGAGACCGTCAAGCATAATTGCCTTGTCGGTTCTGAAATAGTATTTGCCGCCGTCAACCTTGAGTGTAGTGTTCGGGTTGGCCTTGCAATATTCAATTGCCTTGCAAAATGCGGTATAGTTGTCGTTTGCCTCTGTGTTTACGCCGAAAACCGAGGCGTTGACGGTCTTATAGTTTTTCTCGTTCGGTCTTGCAATGTAGAAAACGGAATCATTTACACCGTCAACACGGTCGTAGATGCGTGTTTCGTCGGCTGTCGGTTCGTTTTCAAGGGCGAGATTTTCGGGCGGTGCGACGGGTGTCGGCTCAATCTTAAAAATCGGGGCAATGAGCATCAAAAATGATGTTATGATACATAATAATGTCTGTGTCATTCAGTCACCTCATTTTGCGCTGATGTGGAACCCGGTCGTGCTTATGACGGCGATTTCAACACCGAGATCGTCGGTTATCGTTATTTCATAGAAGCAGAGCTTTCTGCCCTCTTTTACTTTCTTGCACTCGGCGAAAAGCTTCTTGCCTTTTGATGAGGTTAGGTAGCTGATATGGCTGTCCGCTGTGGCGGTAAAGCCGTCGGGAGTGTTGGTCGCAACGGCGAAAGCAAAGTCGGCAAGGGTGAACATAACGCCGCCCATGACCTGACCGTGTGCACCGTAGTGCCTCTCGTCAAGCTCAAGGCTGCACTTTGAATAGCAGTCGTCAATCTCGTCGATTTTTACGCCCGTGACCTCAACAGCGTATCTGTCACCATCAAAAAAGCGGCGAACATCTTCAATGTTTCTCATATAATCAGTCCTTTGGATTCGCCGGTTATTTAATCAAAATAAACCGGTTTGCCTGTTTTGGCGGATTCATAGATAGCTTCAAGAATCTGCGTTACAACGAGTGCCTGACTGGCTTTTGTGTGAGGCTCATGGTCGTTGACAACAGCGTCAAGCCATGCTCTCGCTTCAAGAACAGACGGATCCTCGTCGCCGTCGCCGTCATAGAATGCGACTCCGCCGGCTGTAAGGTCGGGCTTGAGAATGCACTGTCTGCCGTTCTTGATAAAGTTTATATTGAGACCGTCGAACATATCTGCACCGCCCTCGGTGCCGCAAATCATTGTGATGGCCTCTTTCGGATTTCTGATGTTCAAAGCCCAGCTCGATTCAAGCATGATTGTTGCTCCGTTCTCCATAACGATGAAGCCGAATGCCGCATCCTCAACCGTGAATTTCTTGGGATCCCAGTCGCCCCAAGCATTGCCGCAATCCTTCTGATTTTTGAGCTTTTCAAAGGTCGTGCCGACCACCATTTTCGGCTTGTAGTTATCCATCATCCAAAGGGTGAGGTCGAGTGCATGAGTACCGATGTCGATGAGCGGACCGCCGCCCTGTTCATATTCATTGAGAAAAACACCCCATGTAGGGACTGCACGGCGGCGAAGTGCAATAGCCTTGCCGTAGTATATCTCGCCAAGCTCACCGTCCTCACACATCTTTTTAAGATAGAGCGAATCCGCCCTCCAGCGTGACTGGTAGCCGATAGTGAGCTTCATGCCCGTTCTCTCGGAGGCATCAAGCATCTCCTTAGCCTCTTTGTATGTTTTTGCCATCGGCTTTTCGCACATTACATGCTTGCCGGCCTCCATTGCATCGATCGAAATGAAAGCGTGCGAACGGTTCGGCGTGCAGACATGAACAACCTCGATGTCCCTATCTTTGAGAAGCTCCTTATAGTCTGTGTAGACCTTTGCACCTTCAACGCCGTATTCCTCGGCCGCTTTGACGGCTCTTTCTTCGATAATATCGCAGAAAGCAACCATCTGCACATTCTTTATTTTCTTGAGCGAAGGCATATGCTTTCCGTTGGCGATGCCGCCGCATCCGATTATACCTATTTTTACGATTCTGTCCATTTTAAAACTCCTTTATACAGTTTATTTTATGATATCATATTGAATTAAAAAGTCAAGATAATCCGTTCGCAAAATAGAAATACACCCTTGCAAAAACGGCACTTCATTTTTTGCGAATCTTATGATACAATAAAGCAAATTAAAGGCGGTGAAGCTATGATTAAAACTGTGATTTTTGACCTTGACGGTCTGCTGGTCAACAGCGAATTGATGACGTATGAATTTTATAAAAGGATACTTGCCGAAAAAGTAACAGACTTCCCTCTGAAAACATATACCGATATTTATTGCGGACGTACCGCCGTGCGAAATCTGACAGAATTGATTGAGACTTATAACCTGCCGTTTGATGTGGAACAGGGTATGGTGCTTACCCATGAGGCGGAAAAGGAATACCTGAGGACCAAAGGCGTTCCGCTCAAAAAGGGAGCAAGGGAGCTTCTTGATTTTCTCAAAACCAACGGCTACGGTATTTATCTTGCTTCGTCGAGCGGAAAAGAGCGAGCACATACGATTCTTGCCGGCAACGGCATAGACGGATATTTTGACGGCGGAGTTTTCGGCGATGAAATAGAGCACAGCAAGCCTGCCCCGGATGTTTTCATCAAAGCAAGGGAAAAGGCCGGAGCGAGGGCAGAGGAGTGCCTTATATTGGAGGACAGCGACGCAGGAATCCATGCAGCCTATTCCGCAGGTATCCCCGTTATCTGTATCCCGGACCTGAAGCAGCCGTCAGATGAGTCAAGGCGAATGGCAAAATTCGTGCTTCCGTCATTGCTTGACGTTAAAGAAATGCTCGAAAATAAGGAAATATAAAACAACAGTCTCTCTTGATTCGATTTGAAGAAGAGAGACTGTTTTATAATTTAGATAAGTCTGAAGGTCTTAACCTCGTGCGGCTTCATGTTGAACTCGAATTCACCGTTAGTGCAAGGAATTTCGTGCTCGTCACACTCCATAAGGTTACATTCGATAACCTTTGAATATCCGAGGTCGAACCACGCTTTCGCCGTGCAGTGACGTGTCTCGGATTCATACATTCTGACGATTACTCCGTTGCCGTCCTGAGCGGGCTTGACTGCGTCGAGAATAACGCTGTCGCCGTCGATTTTTGCAAACGTATGACCGATATTACTTCCGCCGTTCGCCTTGATGAACTCGCCGTCAAGTCTGATGTTTTCCTCAAAGCCGAGCCTTACGGTATCGGCGTCACGCCATGTTCCGGTGTGCGGATAGAAAGAATATCTGAACGAGTGCATTCCGATATCGCCGACAGGATCGGGAAGAATCGGTCCTCTGAGAAGCGTTATTTTCATCACGTTGTCATGTACGTTGTAGCCGTACTTGCAGTCATTGATGATGCTTGCACCGTAGCCGCCCTCGGAGAGATCGGCCCACTTGTGAGCACAGAACTCAAACTTTGCCTGATCGTAGCTTGTGTTGTAATGCGTCGGATATTCCGCAGCACCGTGAGCAATTTCGCAGCTTGCGTTGCGGCTTCTGATATCAACCGGGAACTCTGCCTTGAGCACCTTTTCACGCTCGTGCCAGTCAACTGTCGTATCAAAATCAACCGTCGGTTTATCCTTTTCGAGAATGATATCCTGAGTTATTGTTGACTCGTGGAATTTTCTGACAATACGGATAACTCCCCTGAGCGGTGATGCCTCAACGACCTCAATGCTCTCGGCCTCGTCGAGGGCCCAAAACTTCATCTGATAGTCGAATTCCATGTTCCATGCGCTCTCGTGAAGGGGCTTGTCGTGAGAAATTGTGAGCAGATTACCCTTGCCCGTGAGAATCTGTCTGCCTGTTTTCTTGTCGATTACCTCGTCGAGCAGTCCGCTATCGTCAAGAGTAATCTTGAGATATTTATTTTCAAGTGAATTTTTCGTTGCCTTGACTGTATCAAACTCCGCCGTTTCATCGCAGAGAGTGAAAACTCCGTAGCCGAATGCAGGAACGGGATCGGCGTAAAACTCGATATAATGCTTGCCGTCCTCGTCGTAAACCTTGCTTGCAAGGAACTTGCCGTCGGAATTTTTGATGCCCTTTGCCGCATACGGAATCTCCGCCTTAACAAGGCCCTTTGTCTGCCAGGTGAGCATATTCCAAACAAGAACCGAATCGTCCTTAACGCTCACATTGTTGAGGATTTTATTCTTGCCGTCACGGACAAGTCTGCCGCCAAGCTCACGAAGCTCGGCGTATTCTTCTCTCGTGTTCTCTATTGCCTCATGAATCGAGGTGCCGGGGAGAATATCGTGGAACTGATTGATGAGTAGGATTTTCCATGCCTTTTCCATATCCTCGGCAGGATAATCTCCGCCGAAAACGTTGAGAATTTCGGCATTTCTCATCATAAATTCGCCACGGCGGTTGTTCTTCTTGATGAAAGCCTGACTGGTGAAAGTACCGCGGTGGTTTTCGAAGTAAAGCTCGCCGTCGTAAACAGGAAGCTTGTCAAAATCGCTGTCAATAGCGTGGAAGAACTCCGAAACCTTACCGTTTCTTGTCTTAGGCATACCGGGGAGCTTTTCAAGACGCTTGCCTCGTTCAACCTGATTAAAGGTGCATCCGCCGCCTCCGTCGCCGTAGCCGAACATACCGCAGGACAAATCAACAATGCTGTTTTGACGGTTATTTTTGCGGAGCGTAGTTATGTACTCGGCATCGTATTCGCTCTGATACGGCTTCTTGCAAAGGTAAGCGAGAATTTCGTCGCCGCTGTGAGCTCTCCAACGGAAAACGCTGTACGGGAACTCGTTTGTGTCGTTATAGAAGAGCTTCGAGGTCATGAAATACTTCATGCCGGAACGCTTTATAATCTGCGGCAGTGCCCATGTGAAGCCGAAGCAGTCGGGCAGCCAATAAATATCGGACGAAACGCCAAATTCCTTCATAAAGAACTCTCTGCCGTAAAGAAGCTGACGAATGAGAGCTTCGCCGCTTGCAATATTTGTATCGGCCTCAACCCAAGCGTTTCCGACAATTTCCCACTGACCGTTCTTGACCTTTTCCTTAACCCGCTCGTAGATATCGGGATAGTGCTTTTTCATAAAATCATAGAGAACCGCCTGACTCTGAGTAAACTTGAAGTCGGGATAGTTGTCCATGAGTGCAAGATTGTTAGAGAATGTTCTTGCCGTCTTTCTTGTAATCTCCCTGACCGTCCAAAGCCATGCAACGTCAAGGTGGCTGTGACCTGCCATAATGATTTCACCGGGGGAGGAATAGTTAATTTTTTCAATCTCGCCCCAGAGAACATTGACTGCTTTCGGCACGGAAGCGATAAACGCCTCGCCGCCGAGGTCATAATCAAGCTGATGAACCGAATTGTCCATAGCGTTGAAGAGGCGGGATTTAACGTATTCGTCCTCGCAGTGCTCGTATGCGTCCCAGGCGGTCGAGATATCAAACCAATAGCTCTCCGTCAGCCTGTCAACAGCGATAAGCTCCGCCTTGTTGAGCGTGTATTCCATATATTTTGCACCTGCAATCGCACGGTCGCAGAAGCCTGCACAGTTGACCGCACCCTCAACCTGAATGTTGAGCTTTTCGCCGGCTTTAACTCCGTCTTTGAAAAGAATTTCAGTGCGATGAACCCAGCCGAAGTTCTCCTCCGAGCTGACTGCTCCGACGATTTGACCGTTGATTCTGACAATGGCTTCGCCGCCGAAATCAATCGAAAGATAAACCTTTTTGCCCTCAAATTCGGCAGGAACGGTGATCTCTGATTCAAAATATCTTGTCTCGTCGTAGCCGACCTTCCATCTGTCGCCGAGATACATCTGAATGGGCGGATTCTCATCAAGAACAATGTTGTTCGGGCTGACGTGCATACCTGTGTAGCTTTTCCACGAGTCGATTTCAAGGCGATTTGTCACGCAGTACGGCTCAATCTGCCTTATCTGATTTTTGAGTACTTTCGGGTTGAGTGTGTGCATTTTTTTGACCATTCCTTTCTTTGGAGGAAGTTGAAATTATATAATTCTGAAATTATGTGTTATATTAAAAATGTTTGCTTATATCGTGTTCAGCAGAAATCTTACCTGTAACACTCAACAATACCTGCATTGCCGCTGAGCTTGAATCTGCCCTCGGCGGCAACGGACATCAGGAAGTAATCGCCCTTTTTGATTGCCTTTTCGTATCCGTCGCCCGTGATTTTTCCATCGCCTTCGGTAACGACATAGATTCTTGCACCGTTGTCAAGGTTGAATTCGCCGCCCGAAAGCTCGATTTTTCTGACTGTGAAGCTCGTCGTCATTCTCTCATCAATGAACGAAAGGTACTTCACACCGTCCTTGTCGCTGATAACGACAGGCTCAAGCGGAGCGGGATATTTTTTCGCAATGTCAAAGCATTCCATGGCCGTATCCTTGTCAAGGCCGAGGTACATCTCGTTGTCGCTGAGCTTGTAATCACCGCACCAGCGCTCGGGCTGAACCGTGAAATCCGACGGCTCCTGAACCTCGAGAAGCAGACAGCCTGCGCCGATTGCATGAACCATTTTGGCAGGGATATATATAACGTCGCCGGGCTTGACCTCAAATGAATTGAGCAGATCCTCCATAACGGTTTTGCTGTTTTCGCTCTCGTTGATTGCTTTTTTAAACTGCTCCATCGTCACGCCGTCCTTGAAACCGTAAAAAATCCTTCCGCCGGGACGTGTGGCAAGAATGTACCAGCTCTCCTCCTTGCCGTATGAGGAATTGAAATACTTTCTCGAAAAAGCTTTATCGGGGTGTGCCTGTACCGGAAGTCGAATCGCACTGTCAAGAATTTTTGTCAACACACCGAGGTCGTCACGCTCACCGATAATTTCCTTTTTATATTTTTTAAGAGCGTCATTGAGATAAAGCTCCTCGCCCTTTATTTTAGAGATACCTTCATATTCGTCCGTGCTTCCCTCATTGAGAGCATGAACGCTTGAAACGACCCATTCCTCGGGATAGTTGCCGTCCTCGGAATCGTCCGAGAAGAAGTCGGAGAAGAGCTTTCCTCCCTTGTAGACACGGAAAACCCTGTTTTGCTCGAAGAAGATCGGATAATTGTAAAACATATTTTAACCTCCTCTGTTATTCGTACCTGATAAGCTGTCTTGCCTCGTCAAGGCTCGGGTAAACTCCGCTGCCTGCCATTGCCGAAAGTGCCGCACCGTAAGCGGCCTCTTCCTTACAAAGCGGAATATTAATTTTCTTGCCGAACATCTCGGCGGTCACAAGTCTGAGTGCGGGATTTTTCCTGATTCCGTTGCCCGAGCAGACAATTTTTTCGCAGTTCTTGCCGATGAGCTTATACATATCGTAAAGTTCTTGTGACATTCCGATGATTGTTGATAGCAGAATATCCTCGGGTGTGAAATTGTTCTCGTCAATGCCCGAATATGAGCCTTTGAGCGTCGGATCAAGTCTTGTGCCGCAAAATCTTGTGTCGGCAATGATTGAAGTTGCGTCCTTGCTTTCGAGAGCCTTATCAATCCTCTTGTATATATTTTTGCATCTTTCGCCTGTCGCAAGCTCCGCACATTTTGCAATGAAGCTTGCCGCAGCCGCAAAGGCTCTGCCACCGCAGAGAGCACAGCCGGCATAGAGATATTTGCCCTCGGTAAACGGACGTGCTTCTATACCGTCAGGTGCGTCTGCACTGTTGCCGATGACCGATATCTGCGAGCCTGTGCCGAAATTGAGCAATGCACTTTCGTCGTCGCTGACCGAGCCGATAAAGCTCGCCTGATTGTCGCCGAGAGCGACCGTGACCGGGATTCCGTTATATACACCGACCGTTTCAAGCCTGTCCGTTACTCTCGGCAGACAGCTCAAATCAGTCTTGAATTTTTTTCCTTTAATGTCGAACAGACCGAGCGAAGCGGCATTTGTGACGTGCATAATCGGCTCGGGCTTTTGACAGAGCTTTATTGCAATGTAGTCGCCGATCGTCATTATGTATTTTGTGCTTTCGGGCACAAGTCCGTTTTCACGGTTATAAAAATCGGATACCAATCCGTAGCCCGCAAATGAGCCGAGGTGTTCTGCGTAGCTCTTGCTGTTCTTGTATTCGAGATTGCCCCTTGCGTCCTGCCAGGTGTATAGCGGAGAAATCGCCTTGCCACTCTCGTCGGCGTATAGAATACCGTGCATCTGATTGGAAATGCCGATTGCCTTTGTGTCGGTATTGCAGAGCTTTTTGACAATATTTTCAACAATTTCCGTTATACGTTCGGGTGATTGGATTCGCTCATAGTCCTTGTCGGCCTTTATGAATGAATCGTTGTTTATGTTGACGGAATCGAGAATTTCGCCGCTTTTGCAGTCGACGATAATTCCGCATATTCCCGTTGTTCCTATGTCAATTCCGAGTGAGTTCATTTGGGTGGGCTCCTTATGAATAATTAATGCCTTTTACCAAGGCTTCCCCTCAAAGGGGAAGGCTAATAAAATTTCAGCAAAATTTATAAATCCATGACAAAGACTACCGAGGCAACAAATGCTTCTGTATATCCAAACACACGCCTTCAAAGTTAGTGTTTACGTCAAAATTGGAATATCTCAAAACAGTTAATCCGAGATTGTTCAAAAATTCATCTCTCTGTTTGTCGGATTCTAATCCGCTGTCTTCAAAATGCTGGGCGCCGTCAACCTCTATAACAAGTTTGGCTTTAGCACAATAGAAATCAACAATATAATTTCCGATAACCTTTTGACGGTTGAATGTGTATGAAAGATTTTTTAAAAAATCATACCACAAGCGGCGTTATTCTTTAGTCATATCACGCCGCAATTTTTGTGCGTGCCCCGTAAGCCTTTTATTGCTTGTATTGTTCACCTTTTTTACTCCAAATTCGCCGATTTTGGGTCAAGACGGCGAATAATATCCTGCTGGATAGCGGGGGAGAGGTCGAGAAAGTTTACAAATGTGCCGTGGATTCTCATAATATATACTCCGCTCGGGGCATATTTCTCAGGCTCCGCAAGAACCTTTCTGAGAATTTCGGCTGTTGTAACGTTAACATAGAGGTAGAACGGTGAAACACCCTCTTTAAGCGGATTGAAAAACAGCGGATTTACAATTTTATCCCTGAATTCAATGCCCTTGTCCTCATATGTTTCCGCCTTGAAATACTTCGGGTCAACTCCGAGGTGGGAAGCATAGCCGCCGTTGAATTTGTCGAACGGCATCTTCATATTTGAAAGCACACGGAAGCCGAGTCCGTTTTCGGCACTGCCGTAGAGCGGGTCAACGCCGTAGTTAAGCATGTCACGGCTCTTTCTGCCGTCGGGTGTTGCGCCGACCCAGTAGCCGTAGAGAAGATGTGTTGACGGGGTGCTGAAATCGGGTCTGAACGGATTGCCGAGATAGTTTTTCTCGTTCGCGACCACATCGGCAACCTTTGATGCGATTTCACCGGCTTCATTGTCAACCTTTTCAATGTTGTTTCCGTATTTATCTGCACCGAGCAGGAAGTCACGCAAATCCTCGTAGCCCACAAAATCGGCTTTGAGTGCCGGAATGAGCTTATCTTCGTCCTGCGGTCTTTCTTTAAGCAGCTTGTCGATTGCGGCAAAGCAGTCGGCAACAACGGTTGTGCCGTGGATAAGACAACCGCTTCCGTTATACTTCGTGCCCTGCTTGTGAATGTCTCTTGCATCGATTCCGTTGCGCTGACCGCCCATAAAGCAGGAGAGGAACGGAACACGCTGAGTTGAAATAGCCTCCGATGCACCGTTGGCGGATTTAGCCATTTCGTGTGCAAAGAACTTAACGTTTTTATAGAATTCCTCACGGATATTTTCGAGCGGAGCTTTCTCAACATTGCAGAGCTTTTCTCCCGTGATGAGCGAATAGCCGCCCGTAAGTGTCATTTCAAGAATTTTCGGCAGATTGAACCAGCTGTTGGTCGTGTTGGCGTTGTCCTCGCCCATAATCAGCGGTTCCTGACAGCCTGCGATTGCGATATCGGGGAGATCCTCCTTGTCAATTCCGTGTGAGCCGAGCGTTTCGAAGAGTGCGTCGTCGTTGAACATCGACGGAGTGAGAATGCCGGGGGAGAAGAAGAATCTTCCAAGCTCGCGGTAGAGCTTTTCGGGGGTGTTCTTATGGAGCTTGACCGAGAGTATCGGCTGCGGCAGGTTCATATCGTAGTAAGCGTCAAGCAACGCATATGTAGTCGGGTTTGTCAGATCCTCGCCGCAAACGCTGCGTCCGCTGACGATGATGTTCTGCGAGATTGCCCAGCTTCTGTCCGCAACGTTGAAAAAAACAAGGAAATGCTTGAACAAAGCTGCCGTCTCGTCACGGTCAAGACCGTTTCTGTACGGTTCAAAAATTCTGTCGGCGTTTCCGACGGAGAAAGCAAACGGATTCGGAGCCTGCTCGAGGCACATCATCTGCCACAATATGATGAACGACTGAATCGCTTCATAGAGATTTTCCGCTCCGTTGAGGGGAACCTTTTTGAGCGTATCGGCCATAAGAATGAACTGTGATTTCTGCGGCTCGGAAAGAGCCTCTGCTTTTTCCCTTGCGAGCTTTTCATACCTTGCGGCAAGGTCGCACGCCGCCTCAAGAGCGATAACAAATGCCTTATAGCCGTTGCCCTCTTTGCCCTTCATCTCGTCGATGAGAGCCTTAAGTCCGTGCTTCAAAGCAAAGCGGAAATCGGGGATAAGGTGTCCCGTAACCTGCTCGAAGAAATAGATAACTTCCTTTGTATAGCTCTCGCTCTCGGAATATACCTTTTCGAGCTTCTTCGCATATTCCGTTTTGAGAAATTCGTCCTTGGCCTTTTTAATTCTCTCCTCGGTGAATTCCTCATTCGGTACGATATCGCCGAAAACTGCGGCAGGGTCACAGTAGCCTGCAAATTCCTCAACCTTGAACGACGGATTGATGAGTGCATAGCTTCGTGCAAAGGAATCATCCTGAGTGCCTGCAAAAATCTGATTTTCGTCAAGATCAAGAGGGATGTCCTTCACAATTTCCTTGATTATGAGAGCCTTTTTGACCTCCTCGTCGTATTCGGCAAGCGAGCCGTAAATCTGAAGCTCCTTTTCCTTGGCGATGAACCAGCCGTCAAGTCTGTCCTTGGCTCTCTCATGCTTGAAAAGCACCTTTGCCTTTTCGGTCACTTTTTCAGGTGTATAAATGCCAAATATCATACCGTTACCTCCGTTCAGGCCTGTTATAATTATGTTGTTATAAAATGTATGCCGTCCCTTTCAAGACGGGTTTTGAATGCTTTTATTTGTTCGTCGGTCACAAAACCGTCAGTTATTTGATATTTCTCTGTCCATTTGCACTTGCCGAATTCATGATAGGCGAGGATTTCAACAACTGTGTTTGTCATGTCCGTTTTTTTAAAAAGTTCGGCGAACGGCTCGGGGTCTGTGTTAACGTGATTTATCAGCGGAATTCGGACATGAAGCTGATTTCTCTTTTTTGAAAGCTTAATGAGGTTTTCAATCGTCATTTTGTTGCTGTGCGCAACATATTTTTTATGTATGGTGTCATCCGGCTGCTTTATGTCAACTATCATATAATCGACATAATCGGAAATTTCGCAAAGACGCGGACTTGAACCGTTATTTTCAATAGCTGTGTTTATTCCGAGCGCCTGCGATTTTTTCAACACATATATAAGATCGTCCGACTGTAAGGTCGGTTCGCCGCCCGTAAAGGTTACTCCGCCGCCGTCGAAGAACATCATTCGACTTCGTTCGATTTCCTTAACCACATCGTCGTTCGGAATGTCATCGGCATTGTCGGAAAAAAGCGGCATACTCTCGGGATTGGAGCACCATTTACACTTAAAATTGCACCCTTGCAGATGGTAAACAAGCCGATTGCCCGGCCCGTCCTGTGAATAATTAAACCCTTTTTGTAAAATCCTCATAATATGCCTCCGTTTACTCAATTCATCGTATCATACTTTAAAAAATTTTTCAACAGTTTTACATTTTTTTCAACAACCTATAAATTTTTCGGCAAATAGACAAAATCGGATAGCAATAAAATGGTCAAAAATCCCAATAATGCAGTTTATTGTGATTGTTATATTGACAATGTTGACTTTTGAATTAAAAACCAATATAATTTTAAACGGTGATTGATATGCTTTTAACAATAGATATCGGCAATACCAATATAACTATGGGAATTTATGAAAATGACGAATTGCTTTTTGTTTCTCGCTTGGCAACTGACAGGAAGAGGACGAGCGATCAGTATTCCGTTGAGCTTCTTAATATTTTTAAGCTTCATAATGTGAGCTGTTCGGGCTTTTCCGGTGCAATAATAAGCAGCGTTGTTCCTGAGGTCGTCAATGCTGTCGGCAAGGCTGTTGAGACCGTTACGGGTATTACCCCGCAGGTTCTGACGTCGGATATAGGAACGGGATTGAAAATTGTTACCGGCACAGAAGGCTTTCTCGGTGCCGATTTGGCGGTTGCTTCCGTTGCGGCGATTGATAAGTACGAATTGCCGTGCTTCATCGTTGACCTTGGCACGGCGACTAAAATCATACTTATTGATGAGGACGGAACGTTTCTCGGATGTACGATTTCGGCCGGCGTTGGAATTTCGCTTGAAGCACTCGCCAAAAAGACGTCGCAGCTTCCTGCAGTCCGGCTGATTGCACCGCCTACGTCAATCGGAACAAACACCGTGGACTGTATGCAGTCCGGTACGGTCTTCGGTACAGCGGCGATGCTTGACGGTCTGACAGCAAGAATGGAAAGGGAATTCGGAAAGAAAGTTAAAACGACCGTTGCCACAGGCGGTCTGGCAGAAGAAATCGTTAAAAACTGCGATCGGGAAACGGTTTATGACGGTAATCTTATTCTTGAGGGTTTGAAAAATATCTATAAACGGAAGGGATTTTAATTAATGAAAACAACTTTAAAGGGAAACAGAAAGGAAAAAGCGATAATTACGGCGGTTTTGACCGTGCTTATCATTATAATGAGTTTTACACCGCTCGGATACTTTAAAATGAACAGAGCTTCAATAACGTTTTTGCCGATTTTGGTTGTTGTCGGAGCAGTTCAGTACGGACCGCTCTGCGGCCTCTATCTCGGAACGGTTTTCGGAGTTTCAAGCTTTGTGCACTGCTTCGACCCGAGCTATGCTTTCGGGCAGACATTTCTCAATATCAGCCCATTTCTTTCGCTGCTCGTCTGCATTATTCCGAGGGCATTGATGGGTCTGAGCTGCGGACTGATACATAAGCTCTTCAGCAGAAACACATCGCCGATATTTGCAAACATTATCTCGTCATTCAGCGGCGGATTTTTAAACACGGTTTTCTTTGTTGCGGCACTTCTGATTGCATTTTACAATAGCGATTATATCCAAAGCCTCGGTTCAAATGCGACACAAATCATCAGAACACTAATAACATATAACGCATATATCGAGTGGATTGTTTGCACAATAGTCGGAACGCTTGTGCCGTGCATAAAAGCAAGAATAACAAAGAAAAATAATGCCGATACAGTCGAAACTGATATTATTTGATTATCTTATTCGGCCGTTTAGGCGATTATGCAAAGAATAATAGGACGACCGATTGGTTGTCCTTTTTGCTTTTTGGCATTGTTCCGGAAAAGAATCGGTGCCCGTTCTTCAACCCTTGACTTTTTTTCAATTTGGTGTTATTATTCTTACAACGGCTGTGATAAAGAGGGTCGGAGTAAGGCTTTTCAGAGAGTCGGCGGCTGGTGAAAGCCGACAGCTGAGTTCCAAGCACCTATGGCTTTTGAGCCGAAGCCCTGAAATAACAGTAGGGTCTTCCGTGTTTCTGCGTTAAAGAATCGAGTGGTATTCCGATAAGGATTACAAGTTGAGTGGTACCGCGGGTTTTCTCGTCTCAAAGTATATAATACTTTGGGACGTTTTTTATTTGTTCTCGTTGGCTATTTTTCCGCCGGAAACGCCAAAAATGCTCGCCAATACAAAAGTATTGCCTGTGCTTTTTGGCGTCCCCGACAAACATTATCTAAACGATAACGTTATAGCTAAATTTATTTAAACATTTTAATTATGACAATAATAAACAGAGGAGGATATATAATGAGCAAAGGAAAGTTTTACATTACTACCGCTATTGCTTACACCTCGCGCAAGCCGCATATCGGCAACAGCTACGAGATTGTAATGACCGATGCAATAGCAAGATACAAGAGACTGCAGGGCTACGATGTTTTCTTCCAGACCGGTACTGATGAGCACGGCCAAAAGATTGAGGAGATCGCCGCTGCCGAGGGCATCACGCCGAAGCAGCACGTTGACTGCGTTGCAGGCGAGATTAAGGCAATCTGCGACCTTTTGAACACTACCTATGACAAGTTCATCAGAACGACCGACCCCGACCACGAGAGAGTTATTCAGAAGATTTTTAAGAAGCTCTATGATCAGGGCGATATTTACAAGGGTCACTATGAGGGAATGTACTGCACGCCTTGCGAATCATTCTGGACGGAATCGCAGCTTGTTGACGGTAAGTGTCCGGACTGCGGCCGTGAGGTTAAGCCTGCCCGTGAGGAGGCGTATTTCCTCAAGCTTTCAAAGTATCAGAAACAGCTTGAAGAATACATTGAGACTAACGAGAACTTTATCTATCCCGAAAGCCGAAAGAAAGAGATGCTCAATAACTTCATCAAGCCGGGTTTACAGGATCTTTGTGTTTCAAGAACCTCTTTTAAGTGGGGTATCCCCGTTGATTTTGACCCGAAGCATGTTGTCTACGTTTGGCTCGATGCTCTCGCAAACTATATTACGGGTATCGGCTACGATCCCGACGGTTCAAGCGAGCAGTATAAGAAATACTGGCCTGCCGACGTTCATATAATCGGAAAGGATATCGTCCGTTTCCACACAATATATTGGCCGATTATGCTTATGGCTCTCGGGGAGCCGCTCCCGAAGCAGGTTTTCGGTCATCCATGGCTTCTTTTCGGCACGGACAAGATGTCAAAATCGAGGGGCAACGTTATCTATGCAGACGACCTTGTTGAGCTTTTCGGTGTTGACGCAGTAAGATATTATCTGCTTGCCGAAATGCCCTATGCTTCAGACGGTTCAATCACATATGAGAACATGATAGAGCGTTACAACTCCGACCTTGCAAATACACTCGGCAACCTCGTTAACAGAACGATTGCCATGACGAACAAGTATTTTGACGGCGTTGTTCAGCCGGGCGACGTAACGGAGGAGCTTGACGACGAGCTGAAAACCCTTGCGGTTGAGACTGTCGGAAAGGTTGATAAGCTCCTGTCCGAATACAGAGTCAGTGATACGCTTGATGCAATTTTCACGCTTGCAAAGCGTTGCAACAAATATATTGACGAGACAGCTCCGTGGACCCTTGCAAAGGACGAGAGCAAGAAAGCTCGTCTCGGCACCGTGCTTTACAATCTGCTTGAAAGCATTCGCTTTGTAGCGGTTCTTCTCTCTCCGTTCCTGCCCGAAACATCTGAAAAAATTCTTTCTCAGATGAACACGGATATCAAGGATTATGATTCGCTTTCCGCTTTCGGCGCACTCAAGGCCGGTACTGTTGTAGGTAAGGCCGAGCCGCTTTTTGCAAGAATTGACGCAAAGGAAATGTTTGAGAAGATTGAAGCGAGAGCCAAAGCTGCTCAGGAGGCTGCCAAGGAGGAAAACGCCGAGGTTGAGGAAGCCGAGGGCCTTGCAAAGATCGGTATTGAAGACTTCTCCAAGGTTGAGCTTAAGGTTGCTGAAATCAAGGACTGTGAGCCGATCAAAAAAGCTAAGAAGCTTTTGAAGCTTACGCTTGACGACGGCAGCAAAACGCCGAGAACCGTTGCGAGCGGAATCGCAAAATGGTACAAGCCCGAGGAACTTATCGGTCACAAGGTAATTGTTGTTTCCAATCTTAAGCCTGCCGTACTCTGCGGCGTTGAGAGCAACGGAATGATTCTTGCCGCCGACGCAGGCGACGAGGTAAAGGTCGTATTTGTTGACGGTATGCCGAACGGAGCGAAGATAAGATAATGTACCGTTCAATTTTTGACACACACGCCCATTATGACGATGAAAAATTCGATGAGGACAGAGACGGGCTTTTGGCATCCCTGCCCTCGAAGGGTGTTGTGAATATAATCAACTGCGGCTGTGATCTTGCGTCGAGCCTTAAAAGCGTTGAATTCTCCGAGAAATACGATTATTTTTATTCTGCTGTCGGAATTCATCCGAGCAATATCACGGACGCTTCTTACGGAGAGCTTGAAAAAATCAGGGAGCTTTATTCGCACCCGAAGTGCATTGCCGTCGGCGAAATAGGACTGGAATATCACTACGATTTTGTTCCGAAGGATAAACAGCTTGACATTTTTGAAAAGCAAATCGTGCTTGCAAACGAGCTTGATTTGCCCGTTATCGTTCACGACCGTGAAGCACATGAGGACACAATGAACCTCTTGAAAAAGTATAAGCCCAAGGGAGTTGTGCATTGCTTCTCCGGAAGTGCCGAGATGGCAAAAGAGGTGCTGAAACTCGGCATGTATATCGGTTTCGGCGGTGCAGTTACGTTCAAGAACGCACGCAAACCGCTTGAGGTTGCCGAAATTGTTCCCGACGACAGACTATTGCTTGAAACAGACTGCCCGTACATGACGCCCGTGCCGTTCAGAGGTCAGCGCAACTCGTCGGATTTGATTGAATATTCCGCCGAAAAGCTTGCCGAGGTCAGACATACCGACACGCAAAAGCTTATCGACACGGCCAACGAAAACGCACGCAGACTTTTTAGAATTTAATAAAATTAAAGGCTATGACGAGATGAAAAATCTTGCCATAGCTTTTTTATTGGTTTTGCAAATCAAACAATCACTTAACCCGTTCATACAAATCCAGTGTGGCGGCGCAGCGTGCATTGTCGTCCTTGCAGCCTGTTACAATAATTATATATGTCTTGCCGTTCTTCTCAAAAACAGATATCAGGCAATAACCTGCGCTGTCGGTCGTGCCGGTTTTTCCGCCGATGTAGTCCTTGCAATAGTAGGGACTTTTCGGGTCAATGAGCTTGATGTGATTTTTCCACGTTATGCTGCCGCCTGCGGCGAAAGTGACCTTCGTCTCTGTGACGGAAATAATTTTTTTGATGCTCTGATTCTTTATTGCACATTTTGTTAAGGTCAGAAGATCGGCTGTAGTGGTGTACTGCTTCTCGTTGTCCCAGCCGTCGGGCGTTTCAAAATGACTGTCCGCCATGCCGATTTCAGCGGCGGTTTTGTTCATCAGCTCGCAGAAATATGCGACCGCCTGCTTGTCGCTGAGCTTATCCTTCGGACGAAGCTGACGTGCTGTGCCGACGGCTATGGTGTAAGCCGCATCGTTGCCGGACATGATTAAAAGTCCCGTCAGCAGGTCATAAAGAGTGAGCACATTGCCCTTTTGAATCATGCAAAGGCTCGATTCGGGCTGAACCATATCAAGTTCCGAGCCTACCTTTAGTTTTGTCTCCGGTTTGACGTATTTTAGAGCAGTATAAGCAGTCAAGAATTTCGTCATGCTCGCAGGGTAAATACGTTTGTCAATATTTTTTTGCTGGCTGAATCTATCAGTGTCAACGCAGTAGGTGAGTGCGGTTTTGTATTGATCAACGGGTGTCTGCAATGCAGTTGCGGAGCTTGAGGTTATTTGCTCGGTTGTTTGAGTTATATTGGCCACAGGCATCATGCTCGATAGCTCGGGGAGGGTAGCGGCATCGTCCGGGAATGCCCTCTTTGCCTGACATGATGTAAGGATTATTATTGCCGCCGCAAGCAAAATCGCCGATAGCCTTTTAAACGCTTTCATTGAATCTTTCCTTTTTCTTATAGATTATTGAATATTATAATATTGTTTTGCTTTGCAGTCAATCCAAAAACGGATTTATTCACTTATAGTACCCTGTGACGAAAGCTGAAAAAATTTTCAATCGCGGATAATGTTTAGCAATAAATGATTGAACAATCGCCGAGTTCATGATAAAATAATATAAAATTCCGCAAAGCAAACCGAAATTAACATGAGGTGAATGCAAATGTATGAAAAATTTGATCCGATAAACAGTGCAAGACTTGTTCATCATTACATAACGAATATGTGTGACAAGGCTTACGATAATCTGCCTTATTGGCTGCTGCTTCCGAACAAAAAGCCGGCAGAAGCGGCTCACTGCCGTGTTGACGACGCCGAGCTTGTCGGCTCGTGGTATGAGGGCTTAACAAGTGCAATGCTTATGCTTAATACAAACGAAGGCGATGACGTAAAGCAATCGCTGCGCCGTCACCTTATGAAATCGTGGGGTGAGCACGGACTGCGTTTTTGCGAAAAATATCCGTGGACGCATACGGTCCATGCGTCTTTTCATGAAATGGGATATATTCTGCCTGCGCTTAACATGATTACCGAGGAATATCCCGAGGATGAGGAGGCGGAAAAACGTGCATCGGAGCTTGTCCGTGGTATGCGTTCGCTTGTGATTGAGCGAAAGGTGTGTACATTCTGGTCCGGTGATTATGATGAGGATGAGCCGCTTTATGAGTTCCCGAACGATGTTTATCTGAAAGAGGGCGGCTTTGACCTGACACGTCATACGGGCAGGGGAGAGCAGGTGATTCGTAATGCCGTTTCGTTACAGGCACTTGTTCGCCGATATGAACTTAAGGGTGATGAGGTTGCGCTTGACCTTGCGAGAGGTCTTGCAAACTATGTTCTTGATTCCTCAAAGTATTTTAACTACAAAAAGGAGTTTTTCGGACATGTTCATTCGGCAATGTGGTTTGCGTGCGGAATCGTGAAGCTCGGCAGGCTCACGGACGAGGAAAGATATATTAAAGACGGTAAAGCGATTTATGATTATGTTCGCTCGCTTTCTTCGGACTTCGGTTGGGTGCCAGAGTATGCGCAGTGGCATCCGGTTGAGGAGGAGCACTGCGAGACCTGTTGTATCAGGGATATGATAGTCTGTGCCGATGAGCTTATCAAATGCGGTTATGAGGAGTATTGGAACGATATGAACCTTTTTGCACGCAATCAGCTTATGGAAAATCAGGTTAAATACACGGGCTATGTTGAGTGTGATAATTCAAGACCAGATGCAGACGGAGTGACATATCATGACATTGATAAGCGCATGATCGGCGGATTTACCGGCGGAAGTGAGCCTAATTCGATTTCGCTTTCACGTTTTCGTTCAATCGCCGGATGCTGTGTCGGTACAGCTCCCGTTGCACTGAAAACAGTGTGGGATAATGTGATAACGGAAAAAGACGGAATCCTTACGGTTAACATTCCGTGCGACAAAGAAACCGAGGAGATAAAATTGGAATCATTTATTCCAAACGAGGGCGTAATTCGCTTGACGGCAAAAAAAGATTGCAAAGCAGGCTTCCGTGTGTACGACTGGATGCGTGATTTGTCAGTTACTCTCAACGGTAAAAAAATTGACGGCACGGTCTCGGAAATGAAGTCGGGAGATGTTCTACAGCTCAATTTTAATGTCGATACAGTCGAGAAAAAAGAAAATGTGCGCGGAATCGAATTCACCGTTTGTTGGCGTGGCTGTGATGTTGTTGACCTTAAGCCGAGAGGGGAACATGTAAGGCTTTATCAGAGGGATCTCACTGTGCCGAAATATTATCCGACCCACGAGGACGTTGTGTATACAGGAGCGGCAAATTACGGCCCGACCCAGCAGAAAAAGTAAATAAATTCAAGGAAAAACCATTTCTTTTCGAACCTCCTCTTGCTGCAAGGGGAGGTCTTTTTCGAGAGATAATATAAAACGGGCGACCGTTGGCCGCCCTGTAATATCTGTTCAATTCTGCCAAAGAATGCTGCTGTCCGTGAGCATGGGATAACGAATCAGCTCGTTGCTCCAGAGATCCTCACGGTGCATATCGACCGCTGTAATTCGGCGGTTATCATACGTTGTGTAGTAATAAATTCCCTTGCTTGCATTGCAGCAGGAGGTGTAAATCGTGATTTCGTATTTGCCGTCGGCAACCTCGCAGCAGCCCCTTTGCTGTTCGACCGAGCCGAGAATGTGGAAAAACTGACTGACGCTTTCTTTTTCCGAATCGCCCGAGACGGAATTCATCTTAGTGAAGGCGACCCTAATAAATCGGGACGCCGATGAGAGATCGCCCGGCAGACCGATTGCACCCATTCCTCTGCTGTACATATCAAAGGAAAGCTTGTCCGAGAAATTGTTCTCGGGCTGTTTCGGGGAGAGGTATGAGAAATCATTGAGCCGCTGCATCTGCGTTTCGAAAGGCGGATTGTTCGTCAGTACGCCGATCGGATTGTCATAGATTTTCAGCCCGTCGGCGACGGATTCGACTGTGATTGACTTGTCCTTGTCTGCGATTATCCAGTGAAGCTGTGCCGTCGGAAGCTTGTCGCTGAAAGGTGTGCCGACAAGGTTCGTCTTGCTCAAAAGCGTGCGTGCCTCGTCGACCGCAGCACATTGAGAGAGAACCCACGGAATCAGCTCAAACTGAGCGATGTTTGTTTTATCATCAACCGGCTGAGCATAGACGGCATTGCCGACAAAATTAAGCCCCGCAATGCCGAGACCCTTTTCGTTGACTGCATCGTAATAGAGAGGATAGCCGTTTGCAACGTGCGCCGTTCCGATTAACGCATGGTGGCTTTCAATCGGCTCCGTGTGCTTGAAGTTAAAAGGATAGTTTCTCGGAGTGATTGCAATTTCATCTCCGTAGGATAACTCATAGTCCAAGGTTCTGCCGAAATAAAAATCATTTGTTTTGTATGTCGCTGCTGTGCACATGAGAATCTTCCTTTCTTTGAAACGGTCGTTGAATTTATTATATGCAGATGTTGCTTTTATTTTCGTTGTATTATGAAAATGTACTTTTAAACTATTCCGTCATATTTCACCATGTTCATATACTTGAAGCAGAAGGTGAGGGAAATCACGCCGGCTACGCACCAGCCGACAGGCCATGAAACCCAGATTCCTGTTGAAGCGAGGGCGGTTTTTGAAAGAATTATTGCGAGAACGACTCGTAGAATGAGATCCGTAAACGTACCCGTCATAAAGGCTTTCATCTGTCCCGCACCTCTGAGTACACCGTCGGAAACAAGCTTTGCCGCTGCAAAGAAATAGAACGGAGTCAGAATCCTCAGGAAAAGCATGCCCGTGTCCATCGCCATACCCGTCGGACTTTCAAGGAAGAAATAAATTAGATAACGGGTTGCAAGAAGATAAACGGCAACAATCGGAATGCAGATCATCCATGTCAGCTTTACGCCTGCCTTGAAGCCCTCTTTAATTCGGCCGAATTTGCGTGCACCGAGGTTCTGCGCCGTGTAATTTGATATTCCGTTACCGAAGGTCGTGAACGAGGTTATGACAAGATTGTTGAGCTTGATCGATGCCGAATAGCCTGCGATAACACCTGAGCCGAAGCTGTTGATAACGCCCTGAATTATAATATTTCCGACCGAAATGAAGCTTTGCTGAAGTATGCTCGGAATTGCAACGGCAGCAATTCTTTTAAGCAGTGCAAATGAGAAAGCGGCAGGCTTGCCGTCGGTTTCAATCTTTGCAAAGCGACGGAACACGAAGAATACGGCGAGTATGCAGCTTACGCCCTGACAGATAAAGGTCGCCCATGCAACACCGCTGACGCCCATTTTGAAGCCTGCGACAAAGAGAATGTCGGCCGCAATGTTTGAAACGGACGAGCAGGCGAGGAAAATAAACGGCGTTTTTGAATCACCGAGAGCGGAGAATATGCCCGAGGAGATATTATAATAGAAAACAAACGGCAGACCGATTATGTATATTAAAAGATAAAGCTTTGAATCGGCGAAGATGTTTTCGGGCGTGTTGATAAGCTCAAGTAGCTTTGTTGAGAAAATCAAGCCGAGAGCCATGAGCAAAACACACAGCACGCCGCCTGAAATCAGAGTGGTATAAACCGCCGTTTTCATGTCTCTGAAACGCTTTGCGCCGAAAAGCTGAGAGGTGATGACCGAACAGCCGATATTGCAGCCGAAAGCGAACGCAATGAAGATAAGCGTGATTTCATAGCTGTTGCCGACCGCCGCCAAAGCGTCATTGCCGATGAATTTACCCGCAACGAAGCTGTCGGCAAGATTATAAAGCTGCTGAAATATTATGCTGCCGAAAAGGGGAAGGCAGAATTTCCAAACCACAGTATAGGGCTTTCCTATCGTTAAGTCCTTATTGATAACACACACATCCTTATTGACGAATATTCTTAATTATATTATAATACAAGAAACCAAGTATGTAAATCATTTTTTGAAGCTTGGCTGACGGAGTGAGGTTACACAAACTCAAAAAGGGAGAATGAATCTATGAAGAAAATAATTCTTTTGATAACAACCTTTTTAACAGCTTTTGTTTTGGTGATTCTCGGTATTGTAGGAACACTTTCTGTTCGGTCAAAGTCCGAAACCGATTCCCAATGTACAATTGAAAAGATAGAAAATTATGAAATTAAGGATGCTTCTTACAATTTAACTAAGCTTGACGGAATGATGAAAAAATACGAGATTCAAGTAAATGGCTTGTTGACCTTTTATTTGGATGGAGAGAAGATTGAGAATAACGAAGAACATTTTTTTCACACGTCGAATGAAGAATTCTTTAATAATTTAAAGGAACATTCCGATCAATACGGGCTCTATGAAGTAAATTTTAAAATTAACAATGAATCAAACGAAATGATGTTTGACATTGATTGGAAGCTTGATAGTGAAAGGCATGCCGTCATAGAAACTGATTTCACAGTAGAAGGAAGATCAGTTGATGCAAAAAAGGAAGAACAGTCCGGTCTAGTTGTGCTAATAGATAACCCTGATATGTCTGAGGAACAGGTGAAAAATTTGCTTATTTCCGATGGATTGAAGCTCACTTATCAAACGGAAAGCGGTGCAGACATTCATAATAACGAAATACATATAAAATAAACATGTCTTTAAAATTTGAGGAAAATATCGTGAAAAGAATTTTTTGATTGTGAGGATAACCTCAGCTTGAAAGCGGGCACAGAAAAGAAAACTGTTGTTGATTGATATTTATATTTCGCAGTGACGCTACTCTGCAAGGAAGGCAAGAGTGTTCCTGCACCGAAAGCAATTTATATCGGAATTTTCAAGGCACGATGTGGGCATCGAACCAAGCTGAGAAGCTCCGGAGTAGTATAGGAGGAGACAAATGGCAAAGAAAAAATATTTGAAAGTTCTTTTGTGGATAGTTTCGATTCTTTTAACCCCTATTATTATTTGTTTAATAGTTATGAAAATGCCGATTAATGTTAATACACGTAATGACGAAGATATTTTCAAACAGAATAACCAAACTTATTCTTACAGCATTCTTTATGGTGGTAAAGAATTTACTGATGCAAAATCCGGAAATGTTTTTAGTAGTTTAGAGGGGTCAGGAATAGAAAGCGAGATTCCACTTGGATATTCAATGGACACGGGCGAAAAGCATAGATTTATTTCAAATGCTCACGAAGGATATGGATTGGAATACATCTACGATGGAAATATTAAAAAAATTTATCCAAGAAAGTATAAAAGAATTATAGATTATATAGATCCGATAGAATATTTGCTGATCGGAGATTACTACCTATTGATTATTGATCAAAATAGCTCATCTTCTCACGAGCGTTTACTTAAGAATTCTTCAATAAAAATGCCGGAAATGAAAAGAGAAAATATAGAGAAAATTGAACAATGCATAGGAATACCGGATTATTTCTATTCTTCGGAAAATTGTGAAAAATTCATTGATGATTTGAAATCGGAACATGATAGGTATATCGTTCAGCGAAAAGACATATTTGACAGTGATTTCATTGAAAAATTGGCTGATGAGTTTAGGCATAAAGGACATATTGATGGAATCGTTGATGCGGCATCAGAGGAAAACAAGCAGATAATAAAAGAAGCTCAGGCAAAGGTTGACAGTGATCCGGAAAACGAATATAAGGTTAAGGTATATTATAAAATATACTTTAAAGATGAAAAGTTCCCATTTCGATTGGTTTTAACCAAAACAACGTGGGACAGAGATAAGTTGATTCCGTAAAACGCCGGTTGAGTGCTTTTTACGGTTACAATTCAAAGCAGAGGAGTAATAAAATAACAATTCATCACCAAAATGCATTATTATTCATTTATCATTCACTGCACTGCTTGCCGCTTTTTAGCAAACAACCGATTTATGTGTGCGGCAACGTGCTATCGAAGTCAAACGCCTTGTAAATTTGCATATAATATTTTATACACTTGAAAAACCGTTGTGCATATATACAAAAACGCTTGAAGTATGAAAAAATGTCTTGCATAAATATACATTTTATGCTAATATATGTGCATAAAACACAGACAATGCTGTATATCGGAGGTATTATTATGAATAAGAAGGATATCAAAAAAATTGTACTCGCTTACTCGGGCGGACTTGATACATCAATCATCATTCCGTGGCTCAAGGAGAACTACAACAACCCCGAGATAATTGCTGTTTCGGGTAACGTAGGTCAGGCAAGCGAGCTTGAAGGACTTGAGGAGAAGGCTCTCAAGACAGGCGCATCAAAGCTCTATGTTGAGGATCTCACGAAGCAGATGCTTGACGAGGTTGCTTTCCCGTGCGTTCAGGCAGGCGCTCTTTATGAGAACTATCCGCTCGGCACAGCTCTTGCACGTCCGATTATTGCAAAGAGACTTTGTGAGATCGCCGAAAAAGAGGGCGCAGACGCTATCTGCCACGGCTGCACAGGTAAGGGCAATGACCAGGTAAGATTCGAGGTTGCCATTAAGGCTTTCGCTCCCGACATGACGATCATCGCTCCGTGGAGAGAGTGGGATATCAAGTCACGTGATGAGGAAATCGACTACGCAGAGGCACACAATGTTCCTCTTAAGATAAACAGAGAGACAAACTACTCAAAGGACAAGAACATCTGGCATCTTTCTCACGAAGGTCTTGACCTTGAGGATCCGGCAAACGAGCCGCAGTATAACAAGCCCGGCTTCCTTGAGATGGGAATTTCTCCCGAACAGGCTCCGGACAAGCCGACCTATGTAAAGATTCACTTTGAAAAGGGTGTTCCGACAGCTATCGACGGAGTTGAGATGGATTCCGTAGCTCTTGTTACAAAGCTCAACGAGCTCGGCGGCGCAAACGGTATCGGACTTCTTGACATCGTTGAAAACAGACTTGTCGGTATGAAGTCGAGGGGCGTATATGAGACTCCGGGCGGAACAATCCTCTATAAGGCTCATGAGATGCTCGAAACAATCACTCTCGATAAGGAAACTTCACACTATAAGGCACTTGTAGGTCATAAGCTCGGCGAGCTTGTTTACAACGCTCAGTGGTATTCACCGCTTACAGAGGCTATTCTTGCTTTCGTTAAGGAGACTCAGAAGACGGTTACAGGCGACGTAAACGTTAAGCTCTACAAGGGCAACATCATCAACGCCGGCGTAACATCTCCGTTCTCACTCTACGATCCCGAGATCGCAACCTTCGATGAGGACGAGGTTTACAACCAGGCTGATTCGGCAGGATTCATTAACCTTTACGGTCTGCCGACCAAGGTTTATTCAAAGATGAAGAAAAAGGCCGGTCTTGACTAATCAATAAATATTCGGAGAATTATAAGCTATGGAAAAGATGTGGGCAGGCAGGTTTGCCAAGGAACTGAATAAGGAAGCCGATGATTTCAATTCGTCGATCCATTTTGACTGCAAGATGTATAAGCAGGATATAACGGGTTCGATGAAGCATGCAACAATGCTTGCAATGCAGAAAATCATCACCGACGACGATTGCGACAAGATTCTTGCCGGCCTTCAGTCGATACTTGACGACCTTGACAGCGGCGCTCTTAAGTTCGATATGGACGCCGAGGATATTCATATGTTCGTTGAGTCCGAGCTGACAAAGCGTATAGGCGACGTCGGCAAGAAGCTCCACACGGCGAGAAGCCGTAACGATCAGGTTGCCGTCGATATCCGTCTTTATCTCAGAGACGAGACGGAAGAGATTATTCCGCTCATCAAGAATCTGCTTGCTGCCATTCTTTCCGTTGCCAAGGATAATAAAAACACGATTTTACCCGGATATACTCATCTTCAGCGTGCTCAGCCGATAACCTTTGCTCATCATCTTTTGGCTTACGCTATGATGTTTATCCGTGATATCGGAAGGCTTGAGGATGCCATGAAGAGGATGAATTACTCTCCTCTCGGCTCCTGCGCCCTTTCGGGTACAACATACAATACAAACCGTGAATTCGTCGCCGAGCAGCTCGGATTTGACGGAATCACGCTCAACAGCATTGACGGCGTTTCCGACAGGGATTTCTGCGTTGAGCTTATGAGTGCATTCGCAACGATTATGATGCACCTTTCCCGTTTTTCGGAGGAGATTATCCTTTGGTCGAGTTGGGAATTTAAGTTCATTGAGCTTGACGACAGCTTCACGACGGGCTCAAGCATCATGCCTCAGAAGAAGAACCCCGATATGGCGGAGCTTGTCAGGGGCAAGACGGGTCGTGTTTACGGCGACCTCTTCACAATGCTCACTGTTCTCAAGGGTATTCCGCTTGCATACAACAAGGATATGCAGGAGGACAAGGAGTGTATATTTGACAGCATTGCTACCGTTAAGCAGTGTCTTAAAGTTTTTGCTCCGATGATTGAAACAATGAAGGTCATCAAGGAGAATATGTATTCTGCGGCTCAAAAGGGCTTTATTAACGCTACCGACCTTGCCGATTACCTTGCTAAGAAGGGTCTTCCGTTTAGAAGTGCATATAAACTTGTCGGTCAGATCGTTGCTCATTGCATTGATAACGGTCTTGTGCTTGAAACAATGCCGCTTGAGGATTACAAGAAGTACAGCGATTTGTTTGAGGAGGATCTTTTTACCGAGATTTCTCTCGAAACCTGCGTTTCCAAGAGAATTTCGGCAGGTGGAACGGGTCCCGAATCCGTTGAAAAGCAGATTGCGTATGTTGAAAATTATATTTAAACTTAAAAATATTTGGGCTGTCCTGATGAACAGCCCTTTTGTTCTAATTAAGTATTTGAAAATATTGCAAAACTATTTGAAAATTTTATTAAATGATGTATAATTACAGGAGGGTGATACCGATGGTTAATTTAAAAGGCAGAGACTTTCTTAAATTGCTTGATTTCACAAGCGAGGAAATTGAGTATCTCATCGACCTTGCGGCTGATTTGAAAGCAAAGAAGAAAGCGGGAATCCCACACAGGATCCACGAGGGTAAGAATGTTGCTCTTATCTTTGAAAAGACAAGCACAAGAACACGTTGCAGCTTTGAGGTCGGTGCTAACGATCTCGGCATGGGCTCAACCTATCTTGCCGAGGGTTCGCAGATAGGCAAAAAGGAGAGCATTGCCGACACGGCGAGAGTTCTCTCAGGCATGTTTGACGGCATCGAGTACCGCGGCTACGGTCAGGATCTTGTTGAGGAGCTTGCAAAGTATGCGAGCGTTCCCGTATGGAACGGCCTTACGAATGAATTTCACCCGACTCAGATTCTTGCCGACTTCCTGACTATTAAGGAGCAGTTCGGTCATCTTAAGGGAATTAACTTCGTTTACATGGGTGACGCAAGGTACAATATGGGCAATTCACTCATGGTCGGCTGTGCTAAAATGGGCATCAACTTCATCGCATGCGCACCGAAGAAGTATTTCCCCGACCATGACCTTGTTGACACCTGCAAGGCGATTGCAAAGGAAAACGGCTGTGAAATTAAATTCAGCGAGAATCCCACGGAGGCCGTAAAGGACGCAAACGTAATTTATACGGATGTTTGGGTTTCAATGGGCGAACCGATGGAGGTTTGGAAAGAAAGAATCGACGACCTTATGCCGTACCAGGTCAATCAGAAGCTTATGGATGCGGCGGCAGATGACGTTGTGTTTATGCACTGTCTGCCCGCATATCATGACCATAAAACAAAGGTTGGCAGGGAGATCGGCGAAAGATTCGGCTGTGACGCTCTTGAGGTCACGGACGAGGTCTTTGAAAGCGAACGTTCAATCGTTTTCAGAGAGGCAGAAAACAGAATGCACACTATAAAAGCAGTTATGGCGGCGACATTATGATTAAAAAAGTTTACATTGTACTTGAAGACGGACACATTTTTGAAGGCAAAAGCTTCGGCGCAGAGGGCGAGGCTCTCGGCGAGCTTGTCTTTACAACAGGCATGGGCGGATATATCGAAACGCTCACCGACCCCAGCTATTACGGACAGATAGTCATGCAGACCTTCCCCCTTATCGGCAACTACGGCATCATGGAGGAGGACTTTGAAAGCGACAGGTCCTATGTCAGCGGCTACGTTGTCAGGGAGTGGTGCGAACTGCCGTCCAATTTCAGGACGGAGTATGACCTCGACACCTTCCTCAAGAAGCAGGGAATAGTCGGCGTTTACGGCGTTGACACACGTGAGATTACGAGAATAATCCGTGAAAAGGGCGTTATGAACGCAAAAATCGTCAGCTCGGTCGACAATATCGACTATGACGAAATCAAGGCTTACAGAATCGTTGACGCAGTCAAGAGTGTAAGCTGCAAGGAAAAGTATACGGTATCGGACGAGGGAGCGAAGTATAAGGTTGCGCTGCTTGATTACGGCGCAAAGAAAAACATCGTTCGTGAGCTTGTTGCAAGGGGCTGCGAGGTCACGGTTTTCCCGTATGACACCTCGGCTCAGGAGATTATCGAGATGAATCCCGACGGAATCATGCTCTCAAACGGCCCGGGCGACCCGGAGGAAAACATTGTTCCGATTGAAAACATAAAGGAGCTTGCCGGCAAATTCCCGATTTTCGGAATCTGTCTCGGCCATCAGCTTACCGCTCTTGCAATGGGCGGCAAGACCATGAAGCTCAAATACGGTCACAGAGGAGTTAATCAGCCGGTCAAGCAGCTTGAAACGGGCAGAACCTATATTTCAAGCCAGAACCACGGATATGCCGTTGTTGCCGAAAGCCTTGACAGGCGATATGCAAGAGAGAGCTTTATTAACGCAAACGACGGCACATGCGAGGGCATGGAATACAGAAGCAAGCAGATATTCACCGTTCAGTTTCACCCTGAGGCATGCTCAGGCCCGAAGGACACCAAGTTCCTGTTTGACAGATTTATTTCAATGATGGGAGGAAAAAACAATGCCGCTGAATAAAGACATAAAAAAGGTACTTGTTATCGGTTCCGGTCCTATTGTTATCGGTCAGGCGGCTGAGTTTGATTACGCCGGCGCACAGGCCTGCCGTGTCCTCAAGGACGCAGGACTTGACGTTGTGCTTGTCAATTCCAACCCTGCAACTATCATGACGGATAATGCGCTCGCCGACGAGATTTATCTCGAACCGCTGACGCAGGAAACCGTCAAGAGAATTATCGAAAAAGAACATCCCGATTCTATCCTTGCCGGACTCGGCGGACAGACGGGACTTACAATAGCTATGCAGCTCGCTCAGAACGGATATCTCGAAAAGATGGGCGTTAAGCTGCTCGGCACGAATGCCGAAGCCATTGACAAGGCGGAGGACAGACAGCTTTTCAGAGACACGATGCTCAAAATCGGTCAGCCTGTCGTTCCGTCGGATATCGCAAACACCGTTGACCATGCGGCCGAAATTGCGGCGGAAATCGGCTACCCCGTAATCATCCGTCCCGCTTTCACCCTCGGCGGCGCAGGCGGCGGAGTTGTTTACAACGAAGAAGAATTAAGAATTATCGCATATAACGGACTGGAGCTTTCGCCCATCAATCAGATTCTTGTCGAGCGTTTCATCGGCGGCTGGAAGGAGATTGAGTTTGAGGTTATGCGTGACAGCGTGGGCAACGTTATCGCTGTTTGCTCAATGGAAAACTTTGACCCGGTCGGCGTTCATACGGGCGACAGTATTGTTATTGCTCCGGCCGTTACGCTTTCGGACAAGGAATATCAGATGCTCCGTTCCGCTTCGCTCGATATTATCACCGAGCTTGGCATCGAGGGCGGCTGTAACTGTCAGTTTGCACTCAATCCCGAGAGCTTTGAATATTCCGTTATCGAGGTTAACCCGAGAGTTTCCCGTTCCTCGGCTCTCGCTTCAAAGGCGACGGGTTATCCTATTGCAAAGGTTACGACCAAAATTGCACTCGGCTACACGCTTGACGAAATCAGAAACGATATCACGGGCAAAACCTGTGCCTGCTTCGAGCCTACTCTTGACTACGTTGTCGTCAAGTTCCCGAAGTGGCCGTTTGATAAGTTTGTCGGAGCAAGCCGTAAGCTCGGCACTCAGATGAAGGCGACCGGCGAGGTAATGTCAATCGCTCCGAGCTTTGAGATGGCGGTCATGAAGGCTGTCAGAGGTGCGGAAATTTCACTTGAAACACTCAATTATAATAAATTCCCCGATGAGATGGACGTTGTTGAACGTCTGCATGAGCAGGACGACCTGCGAATCTTTGTCGTGTTCAAGGCTCTCAAGGAGGGCGTAAGCATTGAGAAGATTCATGAAATCACAATGATTGATGAATGGTTCCTCGGAAAGCTCAAAAATCTTGCCGACTATGAAAAAATGCTTGAGAGCGGCAAGCTTGACAAGGATTACTACGAAAAGGGCAAGAAATACGGCTACAAGGATTCGACGATTCTCAAAATGGCCGGCAAGCTCCCCGAAAAGACGCTTAACGCCGTCTACAAGATGGTTGATACCTGCGGCGCAGAGTTCAAGGCCGAAACGCCCTATTTCTACTCAACATATGACACCGACTGTGAGTCAAGAGAGATTGAAAGAGGGAAAAAGGAGAGAATTATCGTTCTCGGTTCGGGACCCATCCGTATCGGCCAGGGTATCGAATTCGACTATTCCTCCGTTCACTGCGTATGGACTCTCAAGGAGCTTGGCTATGAGGTCATCATTGTAAACAATAACCCCGAGACGGTTTCAACGGATTTCGACACGGCGGACAGACTTTACTTTGAACCGCTCAACGATGAGGACGTAATGAACATCATCAAGGTTGAAAAGCCTGTAGGCGTTGTTGTTGCGTTCGGTGGTCAGACGGCTATTAAACTCACAAAGTTCCTTGACGAGAATAATATCCCGATTCTCGGCACTTCGGCCGAGGGAATTGATATTGCCGAGGACAGAGAGCGCTTTGACGAATTGCTCGAAAAATTCGGCATCAGCAGACCCAAGGGCCAGACTATCATGGACACCGAGGACGCTATCAGAGCCGCAAACGAGCTTGAATACCCCGTTCTTCTCCGCCCGTCATACGTTATCGGCGGTCAGAATATGACTATTGCATATAACGACACTGATGTTAGGCGTTACATGGATATCATTCTTTCGCAGAAGATTGAGAACCCCGTTCTTGTCGATAAATATATGATGGGCACGGAGCTTGAGGTTGACGTTATCTCCGACGGCAAGGATGTTCTTATCCCCGGCATCATGGAGCATATCGAGCGTGCCGGCGTTCACTCGGGTGACTCGATTGCGGTTTATCCGCCATATAACATTCTCGACAGCATGATTGACAAGATTGTTGATATTTCGACAAAGCTTGCACTTTCGCTCGGCACAAAGGGTCTTGTCAACATTCAATATCTTATCTATCGCAACGAGCTTTACGTCATTGAGGTTAACCCCCGTGCGTCAAGAACAATTCCTTACATCAGCAAGGTTACAGGCGTTCCGATGGTTGAGCTTGCAACAAAGGTCATGGTCGGCACAAGGCTCATCGAGCTTGGCTACGGCACGGGACTCTACAAGATTCCGCCGTATGTTGCAATCAAGGTTCCCGTATTCTCGTTCGAGAAGCTCAACGATGTCAATTCCGAGCTCGGACCCGAAATGAAGTCAACCGGCGAGGTTCTCGGTATAGGCCGAACCCTCAACGAAGCTCTGTTCAAGGGACTTATTTCCGCAGGCTTCAAGGTTGGTCACGAGAGCACATACCACGACAATAAATACAACGGCGGCGTGCTTATCAGTGTTCACGATAAGGACAAGCCCGAGGTTATATCGCTTGCGAAGAAGTTCGCAGACGTCGGATTGAAGATTTATTCAACACCGAACACGGGCAGGCTTATTCAGTCGGCAGGTATAAAAGCCGAGATTATCGAAGAATTCAGCGACGGCAAGCACGTTATCGAAATGCTCGAAACAGGCAAGATTGATTACATTGTTTACACAGGCTCAACGGCTAAATCGACGATTGAAAACTTCATCAAAATTCACCGCCGTGCAGTTCAGCTCTCAATCTGCTGCCTTACATCGCTTGACACGGCAAATGCACTTTGCGATATTCTTTCAAGCCGCTTCACTCAGCGCAACACCGAACTTGTCGATATCAACCATATGCGCTCAAAACGTATGCGCCTGAACTTCACCAAGATGCAGGCGACGGGCAACGACGATATATATTTCAACAACATGAATAAGAATATTCCGTCACCCGAGTCTCTGACAATCAACTTCACCGACCGTCATTACGGAATCGGCGGTGACGGCGTTGTTCTTGTTGAAAAATCGGACATTGCCGACGCAAAAATGGTTGTTTATAACGACGACGGAACTCAGACGCTCATGGCTGCGAACAGTATTCGCTGCGCCGCGAAGTTCCTCTATGATAACGGAATCGTGCCGAAAACGGCAATGACGATTGAAACGAACTGCGGTGTCAAGAATGTTCGTCTGTATTCGTTCAACGGCGAGGTAAGATCGGCTCAGGTCGATATCGGCAAGCCCGATTTTGACCCTGCAAGCATTCCGATGAAGACCGACACCTACATGATAATTGACCAGCCGGTTGATGTCGGCGGAGAGACTGTCAACATCAGCTGTGTTACAATCGGCAATCCGCATTGCATTGTGTTCATGGAGAATGTCGACAGCGTTGACCTCAATGAGTTCGGAGATAAAATTCGTAATTCGGGCATTCTTCCCGAGTATATCAACACGGGTATCGCACGAATGATCGACAGAAACACGATTAAGCTCCGCTGCTATGAGAGAGCGGTCAACGGCGAGAGTCTCGGCTGCGGAACATCGGCGGCTGCGGCAGTTGTTGTCGCAACGGAAATGGGTCTTTGCAAGAAGGGTGAGGACGTAACGGTAAAGATGCCCGGCGGCGACGTTGTTATCACCTATACCAACGAGACCATTCTTGTTAACGGCGACACAAGAAAGATCTATGAGGGCGTAGTTGAATATTAAGCATAAATTTTGATTTTTGCACCTTCTCTCGGCTCGGGGGAGGGTGCTTTTTCTTTGCTCTTCTATGTAATTTATTTTGACAATCATGCAATAATTATGGTAAAATAATCTTTGGTGATTTAATGAAAATCGGAAATCTTGAAATAAAAGGACACGCTTGTCTTGCACCGATGGCCGGAGTTGCCGACAGGGCATTCCGTGAGCTTTGCGTGAGCTACGGTGCGGCATACGTTATCAGCGAAATGGTCAGCTCCAAGGGTCTGACGATGCAGGACAAAAAATCAAAGGAACTGCTTTTTCTCTCGGACGCAGAACGTCCGGCAGGCGCACAGATATTCGGCGATAACCCGGATATTATGGCAAAAGCCGCATTGAAGGCTATGGAGTTCTCTCCCGACTTTATCGATATAAACATGGGCTGTCCCGCACCGAAAATTGCAGGCAACGGAGGCGGATCGGCTCTTCTCAAAAATCCGGAGCTTATCAGCCGAATTGTCGAAAGCGTGGTTGAAGCTTCCCCCGTTCCCGTTACGGCGAAAATACGAATCGGTTGGGATGAAAACAGCATTAACGCCGTCGAAATAGCAAAGCGAGTCGAAGCGGCCGGTGCAAACGCAATCACGGTTCACGGCAGGACGAAAACTCAGATGTACGCTCCGCCCGTTTTGCTTGAAGAAATTGCAAGGGTCAAAAATGCCGTCTCAATTCCTGTTATAGGCAACGGTGATATAGTTGATGGA
>FR882072.1:32617-47437 GCA_000434915.1 Ruminococcus sp. CAG:563 | reverse complement strand
AAGAGTGCAAAAAAAATGCTCGTCGAGACCGGCTGTGATTTTCTTATGGTCGGCAGAGGTGCTTTGGGAAATCCATGGATATTTCAATGCATAAATGCATATCTTAACAACGAAGCGGATTTTGTTGAACCGACGCTTGAGGAAAAAATGAATGTCATGCTTCGCCATATAGGCACTCTTTGCGAATACAAGGGCGTGCGAATCGGCATGCGTGAAGCACGCAAACACGCCGCCTGGTATATAAAGGGAATCCGTGGTGCAGCCTCATTCAGGCAGGAAATCGGTCAACTTTCGACGATGGACGAGTTGAAGGCTCTCGTCGAGAGGGTCGTGGCTTCTCAGGAATAAATTATTCAGTATTCATTGAATATTCATTGGAAAAATGTTCCTATAAAAACTATTAAAGAATCAAGTTTTCCACATGTAAAGGCAGATACCTTTACGAATTTTCCACATAACAGGCTTAAATAGCTTGAAAATACGTTAAACTTTCCACACTTTCCACCGAGTTTTCCACAGCGACAAGTTAAAATGCTTGTCGTAAAGTAAAACAGCTTTACATTGGACAAAATATTCATTTTGGCTTTTCATATGCATTTTTTACTTTGCGAAGTCCGTAAAAAGTAAAAAATCAAACAATTTTATCAATTATTTACGAAAAGTCTATTGACAAAAGCATAAAATAACACTAATATCTTTTAGTGTATAAAATAATTAATTTTGGAGGAGTTCTATCCATGTCACTATCAGTATTTGAAAGACTGCAAAAGATAATAGCCGAACAGCTTGAAATTGACGAAGACGATATTCGTCCGGACAGCGACATCATTGACGACCTCGGTGCAGACAGTCTCGACGTTGTTGACATTGTTATGAGTATTGAGGACGAGTTCCAGGTTGAGGTTCCCGATGAGGCAGTTGAAGAAATGAGAACTGTTGATGATGCGGTAAGGTATATTGAGGATCACGAATAAAATAAAAGGCGGTAATTAAATTGGCACAGCAAAAGAAAATGGTTGAAGAAATCACGTCAATGGACGAGGATTTCGCAAAATGGTACACAGACGTTGTAAAGAAAGCTGAGCTTTGCGAATACACAAGCGTTAAGGGCTGCATGGTTATCAGACCGTACGGCTATGCAATTTGGGAGAACATTCAGCACATCATGGACAGCATGTTCAAGGCAACAGGCCACGAGAACGTATGCATGCCTATGTTCATTCCCGAAAGCCTGCTCGAAAAGGAAAAGGATCACGTTGAGGGCTTCGCTCCCGAGGTTGCATGGGTAACCCACGGCGGCAACGAAAAGCTTGAGGAAAGACTTTGCGTCAGACCCACATCCGAGACACTTTTCTGCGAGCACTATGCAAATATAGTTCATTCATACAGAGACCTTCCCAAGCTCTATAATCAGTGGGTAAGCGTTGTTCGCTGGGAAAAGACAACCCGTCCTTTCCTGCGTACAAGAGAGTTCCTTTGGCAGGAGGGTCACACGATCCATGCAACGGCTGAGGAGGCTCAGGAGGAGACAATCCGCATGCTCAACGTTTACGCTGAGTTCTGCGAGAAATATCTCGCAATGCCGGTTGTAAAGGGCGTTAAGACGGCCAAGGAGCGTTTTGCGGGAGCTGAGGATACATACACTATTGAGGCTCTTATGCACGACGGTAAGGCTCTCCAGAGTGGCACATCGCATTATTTCGGCGACGGCTTTGCAAAGGCATTCGATATTCAGTTCACAGGTAAGGACAACAAGCTTCATCACCCGTTTCAGACGTCATGGGGCACTACGACACGTCTCATCGGTGCCATCATCATGACGCATGGCGACGATAACGGACTTGTTCTTCCGCCGGCAGTCGCACCGATTCAGCTTGTTATTATTCCTATCGCTTCTCATAAGGAGGGCGTACTCGACAAGGCCAACGAGCTTAAGAATAAGCTTGCAAACGTCTGCCGAGTTAAGCTTGACGATTCCGACAACAGTGCAGGCTGGAAGTTTGCGGAATACGAGATGAAGGGCGTTCCGCTTCGTCTCGAGATTGGCCCGAAGGATATCGAAAACAACCGCTGCGTTGTTGTTCGCCGTGACAACGGCGAGAAGATTTTTGTTTCGCTCGACGAGCTTGAAACAAAGATTCCCGAATTGCTTGAGGCGGTTCGTGACGGTCTTTATCGGAAGGCTTTTGACCGCAGAGCGGCAATGACTTTCACCGCAAGAGATTATGCCGAGCTTAAGGATATCGCAGACAACAAGCCGGGCTTCATCAAGGCTATGTGGTGCGGCGACCGTGAGTGCGAGGATAAGCTCAAGGACGAGCTTGGAATCACATCACGCTGTATTCCGTTCGAGCAGGAGCATCTCGGCGACACCTGCGTTTGCTGCGGCAAGCCGGCAAAGCACATGCTCTATTGGGGCAAGGCATATTAATTCAGACTATAATATTAAAGACATTCCCGAAAAAGGAATGTCTTTTTTTAGTACAATTATGCATGCAAATAAGAGAAAACCGTGCTTTGCATTAAGCAAGACACGGTTTTTAAAATATTCAGTTATTTGTTTTTATCTGAACATAGGGGAGAATTGCATTTGCAACATTTGAAATCGGCATGGTTTGCAGCCAAATTCTGCCCGGTCCGGTCAAAACGGTGTTAAAAAGGCCTTCGCCTCCGAAAAGTTTGTTTTTAAGCCCCGGGACTTGCTGAATTTCCATCTTGACATTTGACGTGAAGCCTGCGACATTACCTGTGTTGACAATGATTCGTTCTCCGTCTCTCAGTTCATATTCAACGAGGTCTCCGTCAATCTCAACAAATGCCGTTCCGTTACCGGAGAGACGCTGCATTATAAATCCTTCACCGCCGAAAAGGCCGGTGCTGAATCTTTTGTTGAAATGTACGGAAATGTTAACTCCGGCTTCGGATGCAAGGAATGCACTTTTTTGAACAATCATTTCGTTATAAGGGCTGATTTCAACAGCTTTTATTGTTCCCGGAAAGCTTGAACCGAAGGTTATCATTCCGTTTCCGTGCGCCGTGTAAACGTTCTGAAACATGCTTTCTCCGGAAAGGGCCTTTGAAAACATCTTTCCAAGTCCGCCGCCATGGGTTTGCATCTCTATGTTGGGTGTCATCCAGACCATGGAGCCTTTTTCGGTAATCATTCTTTCACCGTCGCCGAGTTGGCATACGACAACGGGAAAAGAACCGCCTTTAATATCGTATTGCATATATTTTCTCCTTTGGTCGGAAGTTTAATATGTAAACGTTGCGTCGAGAGTGTACTGACCTGAGCCTGAGCCTTCAACTTTCATAATACCGTACTTTACGGTTGCTTCAAGTTTGAGCGGCATTGTATGATTAAGCGAAAGAATATTTCCGTCCTTATCAATTTCGGCTGTGAGAACAGTTCCGGCATAGTTAAATGATGAAGATTTAACGGTTACATTGTTCTGAGCTGCAATTTCAGCAATGCCTGTGAGCGGAAGAGAAGCCTGCGTATTATACTTAGGTGCTGTTTTGTAATCAACGGTCTCGCTGACAAGAGTAATTGTTACCTTATAACCGTTTTCGGTTGCTTCAACCTTTGCTTCTTTTGCTCCATCGGGTTCAAGAGCTGTCGGCACAAGGAATTTTTCGGCCTTAGCCGGGTCGGACAGGAATGTTTCTGTTGCTTCGGTCGGAACGGCATATTTCTCGATGAGAGAGTTTGCGAGATCCTTAAAAGCCGAAAGATTATCTATTTTTACCTTAACATCGGTTTTCTTTGCGATTGTAACCTTTTCGCTTGCATAAGCTTTTTTGAGAGCATTGTTGTAATATTCAACAAGTTCTGCTTTATCAAAGTCAACCGGAGTCTTTTCGTCCTCCTTACCGTCATCTTTAATCTCGATAAGCTCGTCGAGACCTACGCTCATTCTAAGTGCAGCGAGGGCATCCGCCGAGTTAATAGTTCCGTTAGTGTCGATATCGGCTTTTTTGAGATTGAGAGTGACAGTTTCATCGCCGACCGAATGTCTGAGTATCAACAGTGCATCCGATGAGTTGACTGCGCCGTCGTCGTTGACGTCGCCCATATAGTCCGTGGCAAATGCCATTGCCGATGCCGATGCGGCGATAGCCGCTACTGTTGCGAGCGAAATACCCGCCTTAATAAACTTGTTCATTTTACTTGTCTCCTTTATTTTGGTAAATTATCAGAGTCAAATTTAATCATGCCCTTAAGAGAGAAATATGATTCGTTGACACCTGCTTTGAAATCTTTAATTTGCATGGATTCCTCAGGCTTTGCGGAATGATCAGTGACCGTTACCCACTTTCCGTTAAGGAAGTAGTAATCGGTTAAAGAACCGTCCGCCGATCTGTATGTGTCGACCGTACAAGTCTTTCCGTTATAGGTTGAGAAGAATGAACCGGCATAGGTTTGATTATCATCAAAATTCATATTGCCGAAATCAAGACCGCCCAGATCTTCCTTACTCATTTCCATGTACATCTTAACGTCAGGTACAACCATATATGCCTTTCCGTTAAGAACAAGCAATCTGACATTCATGCCGCTGTACTTCATTGATGTACACATGTTCTTTCCACTGACCATAATTGTAACGGGAACGCTCTTCATCTGACCGTCCATGTCTTCCATGTTCATGATTGTCGAAATTGTAAACTTTCCGGTTTTCATTATCGGGTCAATGACTTCGGGCTTGAGGTCAACCTCGGTCGGGCCGTCGTAAAGATTGACGGATATTCTGAGTACGGTAAGTGCATCGGATGAATTTACTTTTCCGTCACAGTTTACATCGGCAAGCTTTTCGTCGATTGTATCAAGTGTACCGACGGAATACATGAGTATTTTTAATGCATCGGATGAATTGGCCGATTTGTTGCCGTCGACATCTCCGAGCGTTCTTGCCGAAGCGGATATACCGAGGGCAGAGGCAGCTAAAATTGCCGAAAGCAAAATAGAAAGTATTTTTTTCATACATATTGTCCTTTCTGTTTATGATTACTTTGATTTTATCAGCAAATTATTAAATAATCAATAGTTTTTTATTAATAAACCCTTTAAATTAATAAATTATTCATTGGTAGTTTTTGCCATATTAGTCGCAATGAGCGAAATAAGCATTATTCCGTACAAAACTGCGAGGCAATAGGGGAAAATGTCGGTCGAAAATTTTTGAGCAAGGAAGCCTGTCAATGTCGGCATGGAGAGAATTCCAATATAAGCTGCTGCCATTTGCGAGCCCATTACCGCCTGTGAACGTTGAGCACCGAAGCGAATAGGAGTCAGGTGAACCATGTTCGGATAAAGCGGGCCATTACCGAGTCCGATAAGGAACATTCCGACCGCAATCAGATTCGGAATAAACGGTTGAGACACAAGGAAAATAGCGGGAATTATAAGAATTGTGCCGATTAAAATAATCTGCTGCGGCTTGAGCTTCGAGGAGAAAATTCCCGACAGAAAACGTCCGAAGGCAATTCCGCCGTAGTAGACTGTTACAAACAATGCCGCTCTGTCAACCGTGATACCTCTTGAATTAACAAGAAACGAGCTGGACCATGTTCCGCTGACATATTCGAGTGCACATGAGCCGAAAAATACAAGCCACGTTGATTTTATTCCCGGCAGCTTTATCAGCTCGGCAAAGCTGCTTTTTTCGCTTTTTTCGTCCGAAGATTTCGACAATCGACCGTTCTTTTGCCAAAGAGGAAGAGACGCAAAGGCGATAATCGAAATGACAAGTTGAATGATAAACGCCAGGTGATATCCGCTTTGCCATGACCTGTTTTTCAGTGCAAGCGACATTAGATAGGGACTGAGAGTGACGCCGATTCCGTAGAAGCAATGCAGAAAATTCATGTGCGAAGCTCTGTAGTGAACGGCTACATAATTGTTTAGTACAGCATCAATCGCACCCGCTCCGAAGCCGAGAAACAGGGTAAAGAAGAACATCATATATATGTTCTTTGAAATCGAAAAACCGAACAGACCGACAGCGGTAAGCGCAGTGCTTACCGCTGCAATTTTCGACGTTGAAAACTTTTCTGTCAGCTTTGAACTCATTAGGCTTGAAATTATCGAGCACACCGTCATTGTGACAGTGACTGCATTCGCCGCTGAAATCGGCAGACCGAAATCGCTGTTGATTGCAGGCCACGCCGCACCGAAAAGCGAATCGGGAATTCCGAGCCCGATGAAATCAATAAAGATAACAATTAAAAGTAAAGTCGCCATAATTTATTTAATCATAAAATTTGTTGTCATAGCTTCCGACTGTATGCCCCATGCTGTTTCTGCGGTTACGGAAACTGTGTATTCACCTTTATCAAATCTGCCGAGCTTGAGGTGCTCTATCTTCTCAACGGTTGCCGAATAATACTTCGGAAGAACCCAGTCGGATTTAACGACCTCGCCGTCGGAGTTCATGACCTTAACCTTGTAAAGGAAGACAGGCTCGGAGCTTGTGGACTGTGCCGCATCAAATCTGACAGTTACGCTTTTAGCAAGCTTTGTGACTTCGAGCTTTGCATCCTCGCTGAAAACGGGAGCTGTCGATCTTGCTGCCTGCTTTTCCGGAGTGTATTCACGGTTTGCCGGATTTGCGGGGTTGGCAAGAATATATTCGCAAAGAACCTTTTGCTCAATGAGGTCGATGCCTCTCAGACGCATGTTGCTGTCCTTATCAAGCTCAACGATCCAGAACTGAGCCTCAAGGCTGTTGCCTGTCGGGTGAACCTTGCGCTGATCCTCAACCGTAAGCTCCATGTATGCAAGAGCACCTGTGCCTATAGCCGTGAAATTGCCCTGCCATACGGAGCGGGGGTCGTTAAGCGGATAATGAGAATGTCCGGAGAAGTCAACTACCTGCGGATACTGCTCAAGGATATCGCTGAAATAGTCGATTCCCCAGCCGTCAAAATCTGAGCTGCCGTAGACAGTGTTGAGCACATGCTCATGCTGAGAAACGAAAATCGGCTTGTTTGGGTCATCCTTAACCGCTTGATCAAGCTGAGCCTTGAGCCATACTCTCTGCTCCTCGGTGTAGTTAACCCCCTCAACGTCCGAGGTGGAAATTCCGATAAAATGATAGCCGTTTACTACCTTGTGATAGTCGGTTTCCTTGCCCATGAGCTGTGAGAAATAGGCAACGGTCTTTTTTTTCATGTTTCTGAAATCATGGTTGTTTGCGATTATCGGAAGAAGCTCTGTTTCGCTCTTGATATACTTATCCGCAACTACTTTGAATCCGGCAAACTGGTCAATGTTGCCGTCGTTTGTAATGTCGCCGTTTATAAGGAAAGCGTCGAGATTGTTGTATTCGCTGTCTGCTTTTGCAATAGCATAAGCGAGCTTTGCTGTCTTTTCGAGCCTGTGGCTTCCGACGCCGGCGACAGTTTTAAGATGAGAGTCGCTGCATGCAACAAAACGGATCACCGGGGTGAACTCGGTTTCATCCTCGGGAGCAAAGCCACATACAAACAGGCTTGTCAACGACATGATTACCGTTGCTATCGCAACAAAAATAGCTGTTAACTTGTTTACCATTGTTTTTCCTCCTCAAATTATTATATATCGTATATATTGTCATTCCTGGGGGTTCTGTTTTTGTATTTGCCGTTCGTAAAGTCGGGGATTTCAACCGTTGCGCCGCCGTTCTGAATCGAAAGCTCGCTCAGCGGAGTGATGCACATCCACGCTGCCGCATCATAGACGTCAATCGGCGGAAGAGTACCGTTTTTAACCGATACGATCCAAGCCCTTATAATGAACCAATCCATGCCGCCGTGACCCGCTTCAAGCATTTCCTTTGTGGTGTCGTGCCAAAGCGGATGATTGTATTTGCGTGCAAATTTTTTTCCTCGTCCCCAGAATTTCTTCTGATCCCACTCGTTCTTTCTATATAGCTTCTTGTCGAGGAAAACGATGTCGCCGTCCTCCTGATAAAGTCCCTTTGTGCCTCTTACTGTGAATCCTCTGCTGTAGAAACGGGGGAGACAGGTATCAAGAGTAAGCTCAATAAGCTCGCCGTTTTCCGTTTTAATAAATGTCTTGACAATATCGGTCTGATTGAATTTTGTATTTCCGAGCGAAGGCTTTAAATCCTTGTGCTGCTTAACAAAATCCTCCATACCTGCGGCCCTGCTGCAAACCGAGGACATCGAAACGAAACGGTTGCCGTAGTTTATGCCGAGAATTTTTGCAATCGGACCTAACTCATGTGTCGGATAGTTTTCACAGTTTCTTGCAATGTAATTGCGAAGTCTGTAGTGACGGTTCTTTTCACCGTAGGCGACCTCGTCTCGGAGATCGTGAGCATACTGACCGGAGCAGAAAACGATATCGCCGAATACGCCCTCACGAACCATATTGTGAACCATCATTTCACGCTCGCCGTAGCAGCAGTTTTCCATCATCATTGTCCAAACGCCGGTTTCCTCATATGTATGAACAAGCTCCCAGCATTCATCGATGGTGTAAGCCCCGCCGACTTCCATTGCAGCCGGAATGCCTTTTTTCATTGAATCAATGGCGATTTTAACGTGACATTCCCAATCCGTTGCAATGTAAACCGAGTCAATCCCCGGCATATCGAGAACCTCGTTGTAATCAACAGTGCCCATCGGAGCGGGTCTGCCGCCGCCAACAAGCTTTTTAATAACATTGTCAACACGATCCTGATATTTGTCACAAACGGCAAGAATGTTGACATCCTCCATCTTTGCCATGACTTCAACCATGCTTGCGCCTCTGCCTCCGAGGCCGATAATTCCAATATTAACAGAATTTTTCATATAACACCTCTTTAAACTTCTCTGTTCATTTAATATACGGCTGTTTGAGGTTATTATACCATATTGGTTTGCTTTTTCAACCTGAAATCAATATAAAAATACAGAAAAATGTAAAAACGGTGATTATTATATATAAATGTATGGAATAATTGAACGGAAAGTTATGCCGTTTGCTTTCATCATATCGTTTTTATACATTTTATTTGTATTGTTTATTGCTTTTATATAAAAATGGATAAAAAATTTGTACAGTTTGTATTGTTTTAATTTGGAAAAACCTATTTACAAATCGGACATTATCTGATAATATTATTATAAGCCAAACTGGAATGGTGGATTTTGGCGACCCTATTTACAGTTTCTCCGGTCGTAGGCCGGAAATTTAACGGAGGTGTTTTAGGTGAAACAATCCAAACGACTGTTGTGCGTTCTTCTCGCCCTCATCATGTTGCTTTCATGCTTCACGGTAGGCGTAAGCGCATACAAAACCAACTACACGACCTGTAGCTACAGCAGTGTAAAGAAACCTGTTTTCACAAAAGAGCAGGCGGCTTCCGCTGTTCTCGACTATCTCGATGATGAGGTTCTTGCAGGACTGGATGTAAACTTTGATTTTTCTGAAATGAGTTTGCATGTTCACATTTATTCTCTTGATAGCCTTTTTGACACAGTCAGGTCTATTTCAAGGCATGCTCTTTATGATTTACTCAGCTTAGGAGATATTAAAAATCTTGATTTAGGCATCCCGAAAAATACAAGTATCAGACGCCGTTCCGACACTATGTCGGATCTTGAGGTTCTCGGTTATCTTCTTCAGTGGCTTCAGTTAAACGCCGATCCTCTTTACAAATGGGTTGATAACTCTTTCAGTCTTGGTATTATCAAAGCTGCTTGGAACCCGAAGAAGAAGATTCCGATGCTCAATGACCTTCACGGCTATATCAACGAGATGGTCTATAAGGCATTGATTGATTCCACAGGTACAGGCTTTGCGGTAGGCGGAGCTTATGATAACCTCGACTACATAGTTAATGATTTCTTTAACAACCGTCTTGTTAAGTTTGTCTGCGATAAGATGGCAAAGGCTGACGGCTCAAATGCTGTTGCTGATTTCCTCGGACTTGAAAAGAATGCCGACGGTACCTTGAAGAATTACGTTAAATTCGTTGATCTTCTTCCGTCACTCAAGACGTCAATCGGCCCTTCAATCGACTTTACAAAGGTCAAGACATATGACTTCATTGAGGCTCTTTTCAGCGCACTCATCGACGATATCGTTGTTAAGTATGCCGGCAACCTTATTCTTGATGCACTCAAGATTAAGCCGGACGACACCACGGCAGACACGTCTTATATCAATATCGCGATAACCCTTTTCGTTACTAATGAAACAATGGGTCTTCCCGAAGATGCATCTCAGGATGAATTGATCGCCAAATTCCTTGAGTCAAAGGGCGTTGAAAATCCGACAGCTCCGAAGCCGATAGATAAGATAAACGTTACACTTCAATATATCCTTAAAGAAGGCCTTACAAAGTACATCTACTTTAAAGATGACGGAAACGGCGGAAAGTATCTTACACTTGAGCCGGGCTTCGTTTCACAGCTTTCCGGCTATGTTAAGACATTGCTTCCGATCGTAGGCTCCTTCTGGAAGGACGCTCCGGAAATCACAGATGAGCAGTCAAAGGCTCTTGAAACAATGAATGATGAGCAGACGTTTGCATTCCTTGTTAAGTTCCTTCTTGAGGCTCTTGTTGATGATGTTGAGTTCTCGGACAACTGCAATTCTATCAGAGAGCTTGCAACATTTACTCTTATCGACATATTAAAGGATCTCTATCCGAACGCAGAGTTTGAGGATCTCATGGCTAAGAAGGATGAGAACGGCAACTATATCGGTTCGCAGTACAATCCTGACGGAGACTGGTGCCTTGACCTTGTAGGTGCATTGGTTGACTATTACCTTGTAGGTGAGTTCGGAATGCAGACAGTTAATTCGGATCCTACAAAGATTACCTTCTCGGCAGAGCTTAACGCAGCATTTGACTTCTTCCTTACAAAGTATTCAAAGCTCTTTAATCTCGGCTCGGCAGCCAACGGTACCGACGTTTGGGCAAAGGTTTACTATTCGGTTAACCAGGTTATTCCTCTCACTAACATTCTTTACGGCGTGGAGAATAATAAGGACGGCCTCAGAGAAATCGTTATGGATAAACTCTTGAATGCTATCCTTGACTTTGATATCAATACAGTCCTTTCACTTATCGGTCGCCGTGCTTCGACACCTAAACTTACAGCAACTCTTGATAAGCCGCTTACGCAGATTATCACAAACCTTCTTGCAAGAGCTATTAACGGCTTGTTCCAGCTTCCTCATTATGAAACGGCAGGAACAACCGATAATGCAGCTCAGGTTGGCCTTATTATTCCTTACAGCTATACCAAGCTTGACCAGGTTATTACTGTTGTAAATTCCGACGGAGTTAATAACGGTACAGGACTCAAGAATACTGTTAAGCAGCTTCTTGCAAGCCTCGGCAATATTACAGGTCCGGGTTCACTTTGCGACACATCGCTTGATCTTCTTGCCGAGCTTCTCGGTGTTCTTGACCTCAAGAGCTATGACTACGTTACTGTTGATTACAACAATAATCATCCGGCAGGAAGCACCTACAGCATCAGCGAACTCAAAACAATATATGACGAGCTTGCTCTTGCAGGAAACGAAGGACTTCATTATTACGACGATAATTATGAATACTTCCACATGGTTGACTTTGCACCGTGGGCGTATCTTGCATTTAAGCAGAGACTCCGAGAAGCAGGAAATATCCTTAATCAGTATGAGCAGGCAAAGATAGGCAAGGAGCTGTTCCCGACAAGTGCAGACGTTACTTTCAGCTGCTATGCTCTTATGAAGTATAAGGATCTCCTTATCGGAAATCAGACATACAAGTCAACATATCAGCTTGAAAAGGTGCTCAGAAAAATCGGAACGGTTAAGAATGAAGATAACCTCAATGCCGACGGAACAAAGAAATACACTGACAGAACATGGAATGCATTCTGGAATGCATATCAGTTTGCGAACAAGGTTATGACCGAGTATAACGAAAAGGTTGCCACGGGAACTGTTATGGATTACAGACAGTCCAAGATCAATACCGCAAGACGTCAGCTTTCAAAGGCCTATCATTCATTGAAGAATTATATCGGACTTGCCGATTATTCACAGCTTGATGCACAGATTGACCGTGTTGCAAACCTCTTCCCGCCGAGCACATACACCGATGCTTCGGTTCAGGCGGTTGTTAAGGCTTACAACGAGGGCAGAAAGCTTGACCGTGACTACGACTCAGACAGTCAGAAGCTTGTTGACAACTATTACAAGAGACTTTACGATGCAATCGAAAAGCTCGAGAACGTTGCAACTATCGAGTTCTACAACAGCGGTTCAACAGCATTTAATCAGAACATCGACTACCGTTACGGCTACGCAATCGGATTTGACGATACATTCTGGAACGATACTGCCAAGGAAACCTACGGCGGAGCAGATTTCTTCAGCGATTATTTCTCAAGTGAATACGGATACTCGGGAGACGGTGATATCTGTCTCAAGGCTACAAAGCATGGCCCGGGTACAGGTTCTAAGCTTCAGATTGTTGAAGACCCGTACGGCGAGTACACTGTAAAGAACGAGTTTACACTCATCATGTTCGGTGATGTTAACGGAGACGGAAAGATCGACGGACAGGATGCAGTTATCCTCAAGGCTTATGCATCACTTATGCTTGATCCCGATTTGATTGCAGACTACACAAAGTATGCAGGTGACCTCAATTTTGACGGCAATATCGGTAACTCCGATGTTAAGTCGGTTGAAAGTGCAGGCGTACACAGAGAGACAATTAATCAGGCTCCCTCTGAGTGCATCGGCAAGTTCACATCATTCATTGATCTTGCAAATGCAGCCAAATAATAATTGAACTAAAACGAAGCTGCCGGTAAAACGGCGGCTTCATTTTTTGTAGCTTAAAATGATGTTTATACAATAAGCTGCCATGATTTCTGAAGTTTTCATGGCGGCTTTTGCTTTGTATAGCATCAAATATGGATATATTAAACAAAATAAATATAAACTTTTTCATTTTTAAAATAAATACGTCTTAATTTTATTGACGAAATGTGTATCCTGTGTTAAAATAATTTTAGGTATATTCGAGAGGTATAAATTGAACATCGGATATATTTTGTCAAGCATTCTAATAAAAATAAGGTGGTGTTTGTGATGAAACTGAAAAGAAAGGTTATCAGCATACTTATGGTGATTGCCTTGGTTCTTTCATCTGTTCCGCTGACTCTTATGCCGGGGGGTGTCACGGCCACGGCAGCTCCTGCCGACCCGAAGCTTGTTCTTAACAGGCCGACCGCAGGCATTTACGTCAATGAGGTTACAAGGGTCGCTTACACAAACGATTCTCTTAAGCCCCCTTCGGGAACTAATTCGGTGATAGTTAAGGCAACCAAATCCGGCGTACCGTATCTTTCAAGTAAGTTCGCCACGATTGCTTATGCAGGTGAGACTCCGTATGCTACACAGATTTCGTTTACCCCGGGTGTTACTCTTGACAGTGAACCTACGATTTCGTGTAATAATACAACGGTTACCTACTCTTCGGCTACACCCGCATTCTCAAACGGTACATATACATGGACTGTCAGCGGAGGTACTGCGGAAGTGGGTTCAATACTCATCTTCACAGTCAGCTACACCTACAGTGAAACAAATGAAATAAGCGGTAAAACCTATACCAATAACTATGAAACTCAATGTGTGTCTTACGTTGAAGCGATAGCTGCCCCAACGGGTATTTATTCAACCAAAAGAACGTATAAGGACATGGTTATTGCTACGGATACCAAAAACCGTTCATACATTGCAACAATGATTCTCGGCGAGAATACATACGGTTCAATGTATAATAACGGAAAAGCCGACGGTACTGTTGATTTCACCAATGCAAGTGCATTTACCAACAGTGTTTCGGCTTGGACTACCGATTTTGGCAATATGAAGAATTTCGGCGGATCAAGTGCAAGCAAAAATTACAATGTTGCCTTCGGTGCGGATGCAAACAGACCGCTTTCAACTGTATATATTGACAAGAGCGTTACTTCTACGCTTTCGTCGTTGAATCTGCGTTTTCATACAGTTCTTCCGACATATGCTAAAGATTCCAATGAGCAGGTTACCGTAGGCATTGACAGCTCATATGCAGTTCCCGGTATTGTTAGTACCTTTAGTTCAGATGATACATCGAACAATCCGGATAGTGATGCAGCAGCGACTTCAGAACTCGGACTGACGCTTTCAACAAGGAAAACCGCAGTGACGGGAATAAGCATTAATTCTACACTTCAGTCATTCTTTGAAGGCGTAGGCCCATGTAAGGAAACGGGAACAAAGGAATACACGGTTTCTTTAAAATATCATACCCCGGGTGGCTGGACGAATGTTTATGTCGGACAATCTTTTAGCTTTAGATTTGTTACATATGATAAAGGCTCGCTGAGAACCCTCGTTGAGGAGATTCAGGCGACAGACCCGACAACAATGTCAGTTAATCTTGCCGAGGGCGAGTTCAAGGGCTACAATCCTCAGGCCTGGTATTATTCATCAGGCTGGGAGGGCTTCAAAAACGCTTTTGTAAATGCAAAGAAATGTCTTGCAAAGCCGGACGAAGCTCAGACGGATATTGATGCGGCGTATAATGAATTAAAGACTGCTTATGATGCTCTTCAAATGCGCAAGGCGGATTACTCCCTTGCCGATGCTTATTATAAGCAGGCGATAGCAAAGAATAAGAGCGACTATACGCTCGCTTCATGGGCAAAGCTTCAAACTTTAATTGATAACTATACTTCGGATTACAGTGCCCTTTATCAGCCGGCAGTTGATAAGATGGCAACAGATATCAAGGCGGCTATGGATGCCCTTTAGTATACAACAGC
>FR882072.1:0-32607 GCA_000434915.1 Ruminococcus sp. CAG:563 | reverse complement strand
CCTTGAGTATACAACAGCCGACTATACCGATTTCATCGCAAATATCAATACAGTAAATAAGATGATGACGGAAGCCCCGACGATTTACGGAAAAACCGCCGATGAGGTTTATTTGGGCTGGTCGAACGTAATCTCGGTTCTTGAAAATTCAGGCTGTGTATATAATGAACTTGAGGGATATACAGTCGGCACATATCTTGATATAACCGAACAGTCAAAGGTTGAAGGATATACCCTTCTCCTCAAAAACGCAATAGATAATCTTAAGGTTAAAGGTGCGGATTATTCTGAGGCAGTGAAGGCCGAGAGTGCTTATAAGGTGCTCAAGCTTTCAAACATTGTTGATGATGTTGCCGAGAATCTTACCAAGGCATATAACGAGCTTGTTGCTCTTCATAATTTGGACCTTTCGAGACAGAAGGATATTGATGCTGCTGTTGCAACACTCAAATATTGGCTTGACAATATTGAATATAAACCTGCCGATACGACCGCTGCAATTAATATAATTGCAGAAGCAAACGCAATCGATAGAACAAAGTACACTGATTTCACGGCTGTTGATTCTGCCGTTTCAACGCTTCAGTCAAAGCTGGATCTTGATATAAGATATCAGAGCGATATCGACAGAGCGGTTGCTGCCGTAAGATCGGCCATTGATAATCTTGTGAAAAACAGTGCGGATTATACAGAGGTTGATAAGGCTATCGAAGAAGCAAATCAAATTGCGGATAATATTCTCAAAACCTATGCTTCAACCTATGGTTTCACAGCCGAGACATTCTATTCAAACTGGTCAGACGTTACAACTGCGATAAATAATGTCGTAAGAAATCTTGACGGCAGCAAGCAGGCGCAGGTTGACGGCTATGCCGCAGCTATCAGAAAGGCTATATCGGCACTTGCGGAAAATAAGGCCGACTACACGGCTGTTGTTGCTGCACAGGATGAAGCATCTCCGATAATTACAAACGGAAGCACGCTTTATACAGCCGAAAGCCTTAACAGAGTTAAAGATGCTTATATGGCGGTTGTTCCTAACCTCAATATCAGCCAACAGGCTACGGTTGACAGCTATGCGAATAACATAAGAGACGCTATAAGCAAGCTCGAATATCTTCCGGCCAGTTACACGGCGGTTGATCAGAAGATAACAGAAGCCAATGCAAAGCTCGCCGCTAACGAAACCTATGTAAACGCCCATCCGGGATATTCACTTTACACCGCTGAGACGCTGTCGGCTCTCAACCTTGCGATAGCAAGCGTTGACAGGAGTCTTAATATCACTCAGCAGTCTACGGTTGACGGATATGCAACAGCGATAGGCAACGCAATAAGCGGACTTAAATATGCCCCTGCGGATTACACGCAGGTGGAGCTTGCAAAGGCGAATATACCGACAGACCTTTCGCTTTACACAACTCTTTCTGTTGCAACTCTTAATTCAGTGCTTAAAAAGATAGACACAACCCTCACTGCAGATCAGCAGTCCAAGGTCGATGGCTATGTAACAAGCATAAATAACGCAATTAATAATCTTAAATTTAAGGATGCGGACTATTCAAAGGTTACCGCAGCCAAGAACAAGGTTCCCACGGATTCTTCGCTTTATACCGAGGAGAGCTGGCAGCATCTTCAGGATAAACTGAATGAGGTTGAAGAGGGCCTTGATATCAGATATCAGGAGCAGGTTAATAAGTATGCCGAGGCTATTGAAACAGCCATAAGCGTTCTTAAATATAAGCCGGCTGATTATACGGATGTGAATAAGGCTCTGACAGAGATTCCGGCCGACCTTTCAATTTACACGGATGAGACAGTTGAGGCTCTAAATACTACGATAAGCGGAATAAACAAAGAGCTTGACATAAGATATCAGACAACGGTTGACGGCTACGCTTCCGAAATCAGAGCTAAGATCGGTGCACTTAAGGTAAAGAGTGCCGATTACACAGCGGTTGTTACGGCCGTTAAAGAAGCAAACGCAAAAATTGCCGAGGGCATTTACACAGATGAATCGATTGCAAACCTAAATAATGCAGTTAATTCGGTTGTTTATAATCTTGATATAACCAAGCAGAAACAGGTTGACGGTTATGCTGCCGCAATCAACGATGCGATTTCAAAGCTTGAGGTTAAGTTTGTTCCGGCCGACTACACACAGGTTGACAGCGAAATTGCCAAGATTCCGACAGACCTTACGGTTTACACGGATGAAACGGTAAAGACACTCAATGATGCGGTCAATGCGGTTGACAGAACTCTCGGCAAGCCGCAGCAGCCAACGGTTGACGGCTATGCAGCCGCAATCAAGGCTGCAAGAGAGGGACTTAAATATAAGGATGCCGACTACAGCGCAGTTGAAACGGCCAAGGGCAAGATTCCTGCCGATTCAAGCATTTACACAGCAGAAAGTTGGCAGAATCTTCAAAATAAGCTTAAAGCGGTCGTTGAAGGTCTTGACATTACTCAGCAGAGCAGAGTTGATGCTTTCGCCAAGGATATTGAGACTGCAATAACAGATCTTGTTCTTCTTTCGGCAGATTACAGCGAGGTAACAAAAGCTAAGGGAGAAATTCCTTCGGATCTCTCACTTTATACGGACGAAACCGTTGCAAAGCTCAATGAGGTTCTCAACGGAATAAACTATAAGCTTGACATCACTCAGCAGGCAACGGTAGATGCATATCCGCCGGCCATCCGTGCAGCAATCATAGGACTTATATATAAGGAAGCGGATTACAGTGCGGTTAAGACGGCAAAAGCAAAGGTTCCGACGGATTCCTCACTTTACACCGAGGAGAGCTGGCAGCACCTTCAGGATATGCTCAATGCCGTCAAAGAAGGCCTTGATATTACTCACCAGGCCGAGGTTGATAAATTCGCTCAGAATATTGAAGATGCTATTGCTGACCTTGATTATATCGGTGCAAATTATGATGATGTAAGAAAGGCTATTGAAGAAGCAAATGCAGCGATGGATGAAAAGCTCCACACCGCAGCGTCAAGAGCGGCGGTAAGGAACGCTATCAATCTTGTTAACTATAACCTTGATGTTACCGAGCAGGCGACGGTTGACGGTTATGCAGCGGCAATCAGAAAGGCTGTTGCGGAGCTTGAATATAACCCGGCGGATTACAGTGCGGTAACAACAGCCAAGGGCAAGGTTCCGACGGATTCGTCACTTTATACAGCAGAGAGCTGGAAGAATCTGCAGGATAAGATTAATGCGGTTGAGGAAGGCCTTGATATCAGATATCAGGAGCAGGTCAACAATTACGCCAAGGCAATCGAGCAGGCGATAATCGACCTCAAGTATCTTCCGGCAGATTATACGAAGCTGAATGAAGCTATTGCGGATGCCGAAGCGGCAATCAAGACCGGATATTATACCGACGAATCGGTTGCTTCTCTCAACGACGTGCTTAAATCAATCGACAAGAATCTTGATATCAGAAATCAGAAAAAGGTCGATATGTATGAGCAGGCGGTCAGAACCGGAATCAGTGGCTTGAAGTACAAGCCGGCAGATTACTCGGCAGTTGAAACCGCTAAGGGCAAGGTTCCTGCGAATTCATCACTTTACACAGAAGAAAGCTGGCAGAATCTTCAGGATAAGCTCAATGCTGTCGAAGAAGGTCTTGATATCAGATATCAGGAGCAGGTTACAGGCTATGCCGAAGCAATCGAGCAGGCATTGCTTGACCTTAAATATATCGGTGCGGATTACACGAAGCTTCGTGAAGTTGTTAAAAAAGCCGAAGCGGAAATCGCAACGCATTATTACACTCAGGAATCATCTTCTATGCTTCAGCTGACTATAGATCGGATTGACTGGAATCTTGATATTTCTCACCAGGATGAGGTCGACAGATACGTTGAGTCAATTAAGGCGGTAATGCTGAAGCTTGAAAAGCTCCCGGCGGATTATACTGAGCTTGACAAGGCGGTTACCGCTGCAAATGAAAAGATAGCTACAGGCTGGTATACCGATGAGAGCGTTGCAAAGCTGCAAGAAGCCCTCGACAGCGTTCTTCTCGGCTTGACAAAAGATCGACAGAACGAGGTTGATGAATATACTCAAACTATCGTCAAAGCTACCAATGATTTGGTCAAAAAATTGGCAAACTATACAGAACTTCAAAAAATCCTGGATTTGCTTGACAATTCGAGCTCAGAAATTTATAATAATACATATAAGAATTTTGATGAGGTAATGGCTCTCATCAATGCTTATCGTGAAGAAACTGTGAAGAATAATATGCAGCTGACGATTGATAAGCAGTCGCAGGTTGATGAAATGACCGCAACCTTGCAGGGCTATATTGATTCTCTCGAGCTTGAGGATGCTAAGGCAATCTTTAAGGCTAAAGACGGCAGCACAACGATAATTAAGAACGGTTATATTTACGGCTTGGCTACGGGTATGTCAAAGACGGCCTTCCAAAACAATTTCGTTACATATGAAAATGTTAAGCTCACTTATTCGGGCAATAAGGGCAGATATCTCGGAACAGGCACAACGGTGACGGTAACATCAACAATTACAAATGAGGTTATCGGAACTTATACTCTCGTCATATACGGCGATATCAACGGTGACGGTTCGATTACAATACTTGACTCGGCGTTGCTTTCAAGCTCGCTGAAGAAAATTGTAACATTGACATCGGCACAAAAAATGGCGGCAAACCTGAACGGTGACAGATATGTTAACGTTGTTGATAATACATTGCTTAATAATGTTATCAACAAGACCGCAACAATCAATCAGCGCACAGGTAAGGCTTCTTAACTCGGCTTAAGTCCATTGAGAATGGATTAAGATATTTTAAAGGAGGAATATTTATGGCAAAGAAACTTATCAGCATTGTTCTTTCTGTGATTCTTGCTTTCTCGGCATTTGCAATTTGCAGTTTCGCCGGCGACACCATAACGGATGAAGACCGTAATCTTTATCCCGAAGAAGAGCTTGCAATCGCAGATCCGAAAGAGCGTATTGACATTGCATTGCTTACCGGTAGAATGTATGGTTATGAAATGCAGAGCAAGGCAGCAAGCAAGGACGTTCTCGAAGATAACCTTTCCTATTGGAAAGACGAGATTATTGACGAGTATCATGCTCTTGAAGCAAAGGGCGATGCTGCAACAGACGCAGAGTGGGGTGCTCTTTATCGTAAGATGAAGACTCCTTACAAGAACGACTGGGAGAATGCCAATGACTTGTACGAGTACAAGGATTGGTCAAAGGGTAAGGCAACAGCAAGGTTTGTTGCAAGCAAAGATGTAGTTAACCCCGGTGAAGAATTCACAGTAGACCTTTACCTCACAACAGATTTCTGGTTTGGTGCAATGTATGCTACCATTTTCTATGATAATTCAGTTGTTGATGTTATGGGTTGTAGTGAATACTACAGAGGCGAGAGAAAGGATCTCCTCCATAAGGAAGATGTAAATCTTCATACCCTTGGTGAGGCTTTCTCAAACTATGATTATAACGAAATCAACCATTACGGTGATTATGATCACGCTTCTTTGGGCGATATGCGTAGCGTAGAGTGGCCTGACAGCATTAAGGCTGAAGAGGGTTGCTATGATAAGTATGAAGGCTATACTTTCTATATTCAGCCCAGCTCATCTTCATCAATTACCGAGGTTCCCACTCTTAAGTGTGACAACACCTTGGTTATGACCTATAAGTTCAAGGCAAAGGATACAGCAAAGGCAGGCGCAGTATCAAAGCTCTTCTGCCCGAACGATGCAATGTATACCGTTAAAAAGCTTGACGAATATATGGCAAGCGAAGCAGAGGGTAAGACTGTTTCTCCGTGCTGGCAGTTCTATCGTCTTGATAAGGGCTCGGATGCACAGTTTATGTTCTATTCAGATGGTGCATTCCAGTTTGACAAGACTCTTGAGATCGAAAGCACAGAAGTTAAGATTGCGGGCGCACAGGTTGAGTATGCTGACTACACAGCACTTGACGCAGCTATCGCAGGTTTCGACAGCTCAGTTTCAGGTCTTTACACAGCATCCACTTGGAACGCATATGCTTCTGCTGTAACAGCAGGTTCAAGCGTAGCAAGAGATCTTACTAAGGATCAGCAGGCTACAGTTGATTCAGCTGCAAAGGCTATCACAGACGCTAAGGCAGCTCTTGCACTCAACAAGCTTGTAAGTGCTGATGTTATCGGCACACCGACAATCGGTTCAAATGCTAACATTCAGGTAGCAGTTAACGGTTCTCCGAAGGCTATCCGTCTTGTAGGCGAAGGTGACAACGCTCTCACATTCAACCGTGAGGATGCAGTTATCACAACAAGCGGCGACAACGAGATTTGGAGCTTCAAGGTTGCAGCAACATCTGCTCATGCATCATACAATGTATTCGGCAGATGGGGTGATGAGTACAACGACGCAGGTCTTGCACTTGAAATCAATGCAACAGAAGGCCTTGACCTCAGTATCCACTCAATCTCTGTTCCCGATATGTATCCGGCAGGAACATACATGGACGGTAAGATTTATGCAGGCTATCATGATGTAATCATCAGAACAAGCAAGGATGTATTCAAGGTTCAGCTTATCGATGCTGACGGAAATACCCGTACATTTGATAAGGCTACATGGACTCCTGTTGAGGATGGCGACGAGCTTGTCTGGACAGTTAAAACTAACTTCTATCTTGGCAACTTCAGCTTCGGTTTGAGAACTCGTGCCGAAAGCACAACGTTTGCTCTTACAGGCGATTATATCACAGGTAGAGGCTTATACTGATAAATTTCAATAACAATGCTAATTTGGCTCCGTGTTTAGGCACGGAGCCTTTGCCGTTTTTGAATTTTTCTTTCATTTGAAGAAAAATATGTTGACAATAGGATCAATAAATGATAAAATTACCATAGATATTGGGATAATAAAAATTAAATGTTAACGTTAAGAATTCTGTTTTAATTTTTTTACCCTTTTATCAAATATATTTTGAGGGGTGAAAGAAATGATCTACAATAAGCCTGAGCTTGATATCAAAAAGTTCGATATCGTTGAAGATATTATGGCTGACGGCAACTCAGCGGTTGCTCCGACAGAGGTTGCTCCTGACACAAAGGCTAAGACTGCAGCAAGTAGCATCGGTAGCGATCTTATTATTGGCTAATTTCAAAAAGAACCGAGTCGGCAGACAGCTTTTACGGTTGTCTGCCGAACTTAGGTTTTATTCATATTTATCATTAACGCAATGGTAGACGTGAATAAAATCTGAAAAGTGGTGAACAAATGCCTGTTTATAAAATTGCAGGGCTTAACGTCGCTTATGAGCCGAGATACGACCTGCTCAGAGATCGCAGTGAAAAATATCGCTGTGACGAAAAAGCCGATTTCAGAATCGGAGTCAGCGATTCCCTGATGGAACAGCAAATGGAATACTACAAGGACGTTTTAGAGGGTGCAGGTCTCGAATATTTGTGGGTCGGTTCTGCATTTAATCTTAAGCTGCTTGAATATAACGGCATGTTTTTACATTCGTCAACCGTTGTTGCAGACGGGAAAGCATATTCTTTTTCGGCACCATGTTCAACAGGCAAGTCAACCCACACATCTCTCTGGCTGAAGCTTCTGGGCGAAAGGGCTTATATAATCAATGATGATAAGGCGGCCTACAGAAGGATTGACGGAAAGTATTATATTTTCGGAACACCTTTTTCCGGCAAGAACGATATAAATGTCAATACATCTGCCGAGTTGGGCGCAATTTGCTTTATTGAGCAAAGCCCGACCAATTCTATTGAGCGTATCCCTCCGGATGATGCTCTCAGTCCGCTGATTTCGCAGACGATTCGTCCGGCCAACCCCGAAAGAATGATTATGCTCTGCGATTTTCTCAATGAGCTTTTAAACGATGTACCGATTTACAAGCTCAAATGCAATATAAGCCTTGAAGCAGCAGAGCTTTCATACAAAACGATGAGCCAAGGATTACTGTTATAAAAGGATAGATAAGATTGAAAGACAAAAAAACCAGAAGTCATAACCACAAAGGCGGCAGCGATGTTTCCTCTCTTAAATGGATAATAAAGACATCAAAAGGCAGTTGGCTTTTTGTCTTTTTATATGCTGTTTTGAGTGCCGCACTTGCCTATTTCGGTATTTTGACGGCTTTTGGAACAAAAGATATTATAAACGGCGCAACAAGAGGCGACGCCGAACTGTTAAAGCACGGCGCAATATATCTTCTTATTCTTGTCCTTGTACAAATTTCGCTGAAGATTTTCAACAGCAATATGTATGAGCGTGCCCGTGCAAAAATTGAAATAAAAATCAGAACGAGTGTCTTTGAATCAATCATGAAGAAGGATTATTCGGAGATATCGAAGCACCACAGCGGTGATTTACTTAACCGCCTGACCTCCGATGTTCAGACAATTTGTGACGGCGTTACGGGACTTGTTCCCAATGTTGTTTCGCTCTTGACGAAGCTCATTTCCGCTGTTGTGATAATGGTTGGCCTCGATTGGATTTTTGCCGTAATTTTTCTTGCCGGAGGCGGCTTAATAGCACTGACAACGGCATTCTTCAGAAATTATTTAAAGGGAATCCATAAAAAAGCTCAGGAGGCCGACGGAAAGGTTCGCTCTTTCTTCCAAGAGTCGATAGCGAGCTCGCTTGTTATCAAGGTGTTCAATGCCTACAAGCAGGTTTCGGACAAGGCTCGCAAGCTTCAAAACGATAACTATAAAATCCGCATAAAGAGAGCAACTATAAGCATTTTTGCAAACACGGGCATTCAGATGGCGTTCAGCCTCGGCTACCTTTTTGCAATGGTGCTTGGCGGATTCCGTGTCTATCAGGGCGTGATTGATGTTGGTGAATTGACGGCTATTTTGCAGCTTGTCAATCAGATTCAGTCGCCGCTTTCGGCCTTGGCAGGAGTGATTCCGACTTACTATGCAATTATAGCTTCTGCCGAAAGAATAATTGAAATTGAAAACTACGATGACGAGCTTGAGGCGGATGATGATATCGGCGACAGATATGAATTTTATGAAAAGCTGAAATCCGTTAAATTCGATTCGATTACATTTAAATATAACAGAGATTACGTCTTTGAGGATGCAAGCGCAACGATTAACAAAGGCGATTTTGCTGCAATAACCGGTATTTCGGGAATAGGTAAGAGTACACTGCTTAAGCTGCTTTTAGGCGTTATGTCACCTGAAAAGGGAACGATTAAGGTTATTACGGAAAATTCAGAACGACAGGTTGACAGAAACACAAGAAAACTGTTTTCTTATGTTCCGCAGGGCAATATGCTTCTTTCCGGCACATTGAGGGAAAATATAACCTTTATGTGCGAAGAAATGAGTGATGACGAGATTGAGCGTGCTATTCGTTTGAGTTGTTCCGATGAGTTCGTTTCTCAGCTCCCGGAGGGATTGGAGACCGTGGTTGGAGAGCGTGGTCTCGGCCTTTCAGAGGGTCAGATACAGCGTATTGCGATTGCAAGGGCGATTCTTTATGATGCACCGATTCTTTTGCTTGATGAGGCGACATCTGCTCTTGACGAAGCGACGGAGGAACGCTTGCTTAAAAATCTCAGAGGACTCGAAAACAGAACATGTATTATAATAACTCACAAACCTGCCGCGCTGAATGTTTGCAACAAGGAAGTAAGGATAGAGGACAGGAAGATTTGCATTACAGAAACTCTCGGAGGTAAAAAATATGAAAATTAAAGAGGGCTACAGAATAAGAAAGGTTGGCAGCAAAAGCGTTGTTGTTGCTCCCGGCGGAATAAATTTTACAGGTCTTATAACGGTTAACGAGACAGGTACTTTTATTTGGGGCATGCTTGAAAAGGGTGCCGAGACCGATGAAATTGTTTCTGCTCTTGCTAACGAATGTAAGGTTCAGCCCGAGAAAATTGAAGGCGACGTGATTGAGTTTATCAAAGCCTTAAAAGGAGCCGAGATACTTGAGTGAGAAAGTAAGTCTTAACGATATGGCTCCTGTTATCCGTGATGCGCTGGATAATCACGGCGAGGTTTCTTTTGTTTCTGCAGGCCGCAGTATGTTACCGCTGATACGGGACAGAAAGGACACAATAACGCTTGTTAAGCCGAAAAAGGCAATCAAGCCGGGCGATATTGTTTTTTATCAGCGTGATAACGGTCAGTTTGTGCTTCATCGTGTAATGTTCATAAATTCGGGAGCATTTGTGATGCGCGGGGACAATCAATGGGATAACGAATACAATATTCGCAGTGATCAGATAATCGGTGTTTTAAAAAGCTTTGAGCGTGACGGCAAGGTGCATAATGTAACCGACAGCGATTATCTGATGTATGTTAAGTTCCTGTCTGTAATCCGTTTTATCAGAAAAACCTATTACGGATTCAAGAGCAAGGTTTATAAATTTGTTAAATATCTTGTAAAAAGATAAATAAATATATTCGGGAGAAATACAATTGATCAGCACAGTTAATGTTAGTTTGCAGTACGGCGGCAGAGAGCTTTTTAAAGGAGCGGATCTGAAGTTTACCGACGGTAACTGCTATGGACTTATCGGCGCAAACGGTGCCGGAAAATCAACCTTTTTGAAAATTCTTTCTGGCGAGATCGAGCCAAACAAGGGTGAGGTTATCATTACCCCGGGCGAGAGAATGTCTGTTCTCAGACAGGATCATTTCGCATTTGACGAGTATGACGTTATTCGCACGGTACTCATGGGTAATCCGCATCTTTGCGAGGTTATGGACGAAAAGGAAGCCCTCTATATGAAGGAGGACTTTTCGGAAGAGGACGGAATTAAAGTCAGCGAGCTTGAGGAAGAGTTTGCTGAGATGGGCGGTTGGAGCGCAGAGAGCGACGCCGAGATTCTTCTTAACGGTCTCGGAGTTACAAATGAATTCCACTATGCCAAGATGAGCGAGCTTGACAATGACATCAAGGTTAAGGTCCTTCTTGCACAGGCTCTTTTCGGAAATCCCGATATCCTTTTGATGGACGAGCCTACGAACCACCTCGATGTTGCGGCTATTCGCTGGCTTGAGGATTTTCTCATTGATCTTGAAAGCACGGTTATTGTCGTTTCGCATGACAGACATTTCCTAAATAAGGTTTGTACGCATATTGTTGATATCGACTTCGGCAAAATTGAAATGTATGTCGGTAACTACGACTTCTGGTATGACTACACCCAGATCGCACAGCGTCAGCTCAGAGAGCAGAACAAAAAGGCCGAGCAGAAGAAAAAGGAATTGCAGGAATTCATTGCACGATTCAGTGCCAATGCCTCCAAATCCAAGCAAGCTACAAGCCGTAAGAAGCTCCTCGATGAGCTTAATATTGAGGATATGCCCGTTTCTTCACGCCGTTTTCCGTTTGTTTCGTTTAAGCCCGACCGTGAAGTCGGCAACGAGCTTTTGACGGTTTCGGGAATAAGCAAGACTGTCGGCGACAGAAAGGTTCTCGACAATGTTTCGTTTACGATTAAGCCTCGCGAAAAGGTAGCCTTTGTCGGTACGGACGGACTTGCAAAAACAACACTGTTTAAAATTCTTGTCGGTGAACTTGAACCCGACGAGGGTACATTTAAATGGGGCGTTACAACGTCGCAGTCATATTTTCCGTCCGACAATTCGGAGTTCTTTGACGGCTGCGAGGATTCGCTTATTGACTGGGTAAGGAGATATTCCGACCTTGTTTTTGAAAGCGATGTCAGAGGCTGGCTCGGCAGACTGATGTTCTCGGGTGAGGAGGCAACGAAGAAAGCGAAGGTTCTTTCCGGTGGTGAGAGAGTCCGTTGCATGCTTTGTAAGATGATGCTTTCGGGTGCAAACGTTCTTATCTTCGATGAGCCGACGAACCACCTTGACCTTGAGTCGATCGAGTCGCTCAATAAGGGCATCATCAATTTCCCGGAAACTGTTTTGTTTACGTCACATGACCATCAGTTTGTGCAGACGATAGCCGACAGAATCATTGACGTTACAGCGGGCAGCTTCTACGACAAGAACATCACATATGATGAATATCTTGACGAGCTTGCCGCAAAGGAAGAAAAATAATTGCGGCGGTAGGACAGGATTTCATATATACAAAATTGAATAAGGAGAGATAGTTTTGAAAAAGTTTTTAGCAGTATTTCTAAGTCTGGTAATCTTCGCAATAATCATCGCTCCTATGAGTGCAATGGCTGAAGATACCTGTAAATGTGACACGGTACCGATAATCTATGTACGTGGCCGTGCGACAATCCTTACCGATAAAGATGACCCAAACAGTGAATCACTGCCGTATGTTCCGGACGGATTTGTTGAGAATGCTTTGAAGGAGCTTGTTCCAGTATACACAAAGGGCTATCTGACGGACGATTTTTCGGAATTTAAAGCACTTTTCACAAAGTATATGGCAGAAGCCTATAAGGATTTCGCTCTTGACAATAACGGTGAAATTGCGAACAATTCAGGATATAAAACAGCGGACTATTGGAAAAACAATCCTATATATGATATCCACAAGCCGTCCAATGACGTAACAACGCCCGAGGGCGCAACAAATGAATTGTATAAATACTTCTATCAGTACGACTGCCGCCTTGACCCGTGTGATATTGCCGATGACCTTCACGAGTACATTCAGGCGGTCAAAGAGGTTACGGGCCATTCACGCATTAAAATTCTTGCAAGATGTCTCGGAACAACTATTCTTTCCGCTTACCTTGCCGAGTACGGCTGGGAAGATGTTGACGATGTTGTTCTCTACAACCCGATTTGCTTCGGTACGGAGATAAACAATTCGCTCTTTAACGGTGAAATGTATTTTGATGCCGATGCGGTTGATTTCTTCGCAAGTCAGAATCTTGACGAATCGCTTCCGCTTACACTCCTCAAAGAAGTTATCACGCTGAGCAATAAGCTCAACGGACTCGGCATGACAATGGAGTATTTCAACAAAACGGCAACAAAGGTCGCCAAGTATGTCACACCCGATGTAATGAGGGTTTGCTACGGCACAACTCCCGGTTACTGGTCAATGGTTTCTGCCGACAGATTTGAAGAGGCAAGGGATTATATTTTTGCCGGTGTTGAGGACGAATACGCAGGTCTTATCGCCAAACTTAATCATTATCACGAAACGGTCGGTTCAAAGCTTACGACAATGTATAAGCAGATGAAGGCCGACGGAGTTAACGTTTCAATCATTGCAAAATACGGCTATCAGCTTTATCCGGTTGTGTACAATGCTGACCGTCAGAGCGATATGATAGTAACCTGCGAGCAGCAGGCACCGGGCACATTGACTGCGCCGATCGGTTCAACTCTCAGCGATGACTATGTTGCAAAGGCAAAGGCGGACGGAACAGACAAATATATTTCGCCCGACCGTGCCGTTGATGCGTCAACAACGCTTTTCCCGGATACGACATGGTATATTCAGAACATGAAGCATAACTGCTATCCGAGAGTGCTTTGCCCGTTTATTTATCAGCTTCTTCGCCATGGCGACCGTCCGATGACGGTATTCAGCGATGAGAACTATCCACAGTATCTCATCTATGAGGGCGAGGAAAACAACGGCGACTCGGTAAGACCCATGACCGTTGAGGACAAGGGAAATCCGCTGGAAAGACCCGGATTCTTTGATCTTATCAAAAAGCTTATAGTAAATGTATTGAAGATCATTATTGAGACTTTAGGCAAGCTGTTCAAATAATTAACTCCCGCGGAATAGCCGAAATAAAGCTTAACCTGGAAAAGGAGAGATGGTTTTGAAAAAATTTTTAGCAGTGTTTCTGAGTTTGGTAATCTTCGTTATGGTTATTGCGCCTATAAGTGCAATAGCGAAAGACACCTGTGACTGTGATGAGGTGCCGATAATCTATGTGCGAGGCCGTTCACCGATTTACCTTGACAAGGACAACCCAAACAGCCATGAAATTCCTGTTTTTTCGGAGGAATTCATTAAGAAGGCGGCAAAAGAACTTGTCCCTGTTTATACTAAGGGATATTTGACAGACGATTTTTCGGAATTCAAGACGCTTCTTACTCAGTATATGGCGGAGCTTTGCAAGGATTATATGCTTGACAAGAACGGCGAGGTTCCCAACAATTCCGGACAAAAAGCTTGTGAATACTGGAAAAACGTTCCGTTAACAGATATACATAAAACGTCAAATGACGTTTCCACCGCCAACGGAGCGCATGATGAGCTTTACAAGTATTTTTATCAGTATGACAGCCGTGTTGATCCATGTGAAACCGCAGACGATCTTCATGAATATATTCAGGCGGTTAAAAAGGTAACAGGGCATTCCCGTGTTAAACTTCTCGGAAGATGCCTTGGCACCATAATTCTCTCCGCATACCTTGCGGAATACGGCTGGGAGGACGTCGACGATGTTGTCCTCTATAATTCAATCTGCTTCGGCACAGAGGTAAACAATTCGCTCTTCAACGGAGAACTTTATTTTGATGCGGACGGAGTTGACTACTTTGCAACTCAGAATCTCGGTGATTCGCTTCTTTTTACCCTTCTTAAAGAGATAATCACACTCAGTAACAAGTTGAACGGACTTGACATGACAATGGATTATTTCAACAAGACGGGCACAAGAGTTGCAAAATACGTTATTCCCGATGTTATGAGGGCCTGTTACGGTACGTTCCCCGCTTATTGGGCTATGGTTTCCGCCGACAGATTCGAAGAGGCAAGGGACTATATCTTTGCCGGTGTTGAGGACGAATATGCAGGACTTATCCAAAAAATAAATCATTATTACGAAACAGTCGGTTCTAAGCTTACCTCTATGTATAAGCAGATGGAAGCCGACGGAGTGCATGTATCAATCGTTGCTAAGTACGGTTTCCAGCTTTACCCCATTGTTTATAATGCGGATCTTCAGAGTGATATGCTTACCACTTGCAAGCAGCAGGCTCCGGGCACAACGACAGCTCCTATCGGTAAAAAGCTCAGCGATGATTATATTGCAAAGGCAAAGGCAAACGGAACAGATAAGTATATTTCTCCCGACCTTTCAATTGACGCTTCAACAGCGCTTTTCCCGGACACGACCTGGTATGTTCAAAACCTCAATCACGACTGTTATCCGTGGGCACTGTACCCGGTGATTTACAGGATTTTGAGGCATGGCGAACAGCCGCTTACGGTGTTCAGCGAGAAAAATCTTCCTCAATATCTTATTTATGAGAAAAATGAAGATAATGTTGAAACAATCAAGCCTATGACCGAGGAGGATAAGGGTGACCCGATTGAAAGCCCGAATTTCTTTACGCTTATTAAAAACATAATAGTTAATATTGTCAAAATTATTATTGAACAGTTGGGCAAACTGATTAAGAAATAATTGTTTTATCAAAAAAGCGCAGACCGAAAGGCCTGCGTTTTTGCGTATTCAGTTTTCACTGATATAAATAAATCTCGGAATTTCCCGTGAGGTTATCTGATAAATTCCTGCATACTCGCCTCGGAAAAGCACGGTTATTGTGTTTTCGCCGCTCTTGAGACGGAAAACATCTTTTTCGCTCTCTTTGTCAATCGCAACGAGATTTTTGCTCTTCAGGAGTCCGATTTCAACGTCCTCATTGTCGATTGCCGAAATTTTGACCTCGGATTCGGTGTTGTTAGGATTATAGATATTCAGCACGCACTCGATGTAAACATAATCATCGTCGGTGTAGAAATCAACAAAGTAGCTGTTGTCGCTGTTGTCAAGTATCGGCGTTTTTTCGACCGAGCAGGAGGAAAGAGAGAAAAGCAAAACTGCACATATTATCAGTGAAATGTATTTTTTCATAATTTGATCCCTTAATAACTCATGTGAAATGTTTATACTTTATTCTACCACACAATAATCATATTGACAAGCGGTGTTGACAAATCGCAAAAAAGGGAGTACAATATGAAATTGAATCTCAATTTCATATTCAGAAGGTGAAATAAATGGAAAATTCATATAATACTAAGCAGGGCAGCCTGATTCTTTCCCTTTTGCAAAAGCAGCCGGGCAGGCATTTCACGGCCGACGATATAATATCCGAGCTTGCAAAGGATGGCCGGCCTGTCGGCAAGGCGACGGTTTATCGGCACCTTGATAAGCTGATAAAGCAGGGCCTTGTGCGTAAATACATTGCAGAAGAGGGTCAGAGCGCATGCTTTGAATTCATAGATAAAAGCGGGAATTGTAAGTCGCACTATCACCTGAAATGCTCCGAATGCGGCAGACTTCTGCATGTCGAGTGCGGATATCTCGATGAGCTGGCACGGCATGTTTTGGAGCATCACGGCTTTGTGATAAGTCCCGAAAAAACCGTTCTTTACGGAATGTGTGAAAAATGCAGGGAGGCATTGGATGAAAAATAAAATTACGGCGATTTTGCTCGCTGTTATAATGCTCATGCTTTGCGGCTGTTCGTATACAGCACCGAAAAAGAGCGACAGGCTGAGCGTTGTCTGCTCGATTTTTGCTCCTTACGATTTTGCCCGACAGGTTGCGGGTGACAGAGCGGACGTCAAAATGCTTCTGCCGACGGGTGTTGAAAGCCATTCGTATGAGCCGACGCCGAGGGATATAATAGAGCTTGAAAATTCGGATATTTTTTTCTATGTCAGCGAGCACACCGAAACGTGGGTTACGCAGATAACGGACGCAGTTGAGAACGACAGCGTGAAAAAGATTGATATCGCCGACGAGCTTGGAATTGCGATCAACGATCACGACCACGATCATCATCACGGCGAAGAGCATGATGAGCACGATGAGGGCGAGACGGACGAGCATATCTGGACAAACCTTGAAACGGCAGCTAAAATGGTCGACTGCATTGCTAAGGAGATGGGCGAAGCCGACCCGAACAATGCGAGTTATTACAGCGGAAACGCAAAGAACTATTCTGCGGAAATACTGAGGCTCGGAGACAAATTTTCCGAGCTTGTCAAAAGCTCAAAGCGTAAGGAAATTGTCTCCGGCTCAAGGTTCGCAATGAAAAACTTCACTCACGAATTCGGCATTGAATTCACGGCGGCGTTCGATTCCTGCGTTGACAATACCGAGCCGAGTGCAACGGTTATGGCTCACATAATTGATAAGATTAATACGGACAAGCTGCCGGTTGTTTTCTATGAGGAACTGACAGAGCCGAAAATTGCAAGGGCGGTTTCGATTGAAACGGGAGCAAAAATGCTTCTTCTTCATTCATGCCATAATATTTCTTCGGACGAGATGAAGAGGGGAGAGACATATCTTTCGCTCATGCGGCAAAATTACAATAATTTAAAGGAGGCACTGAACTGATGCAGCTTTTGAAATGCGAAAATATTCATATGAATTATGATTCTACCAAGGCGGTCGACGGCGTCAGCTTCACCGTTGATGAGGGTGATTTCCTTTGCATCGTCGGCGAGAACGGAGCAGGAAAAAGTACACTTCTGAAAGGTATTCTCGGTTTGCAGAAAATTTCCGAAGGTAGCATAGATTTTAACGGAATAAAGAAAAGCGAGATTGGTTATTTGCCGCAGAAAACACAGGTTCAAAAGGATTTCCCGGCCGGCGTTAAGGAGGTTGTCCTCAGCGGCAGACTCGGCGGAAAAGGAAAGCTTTTTTACACGGCCGAGGACAGGCGAATCGCTCAGGAAAACATGGATATCATGAAGATAAATTCCATAAAGAACAAGTCGTTCAACGAGCTTTCGGGCGGCCAGCAGCAGAGAGTTTTGCTCGCAAGGGCATTGTGTGCGACGGATAGGCTTCTGCTCCTCGATGAGCCGACAACAGGTCTTGACCCGTTTGTGACCGAGGATATGTATAAGCTGATAAGTCATCTCAATAAAGAGCACGGCGTTACGATAATTATGGTAACTCATGACGTTAAGAGTGCAATTCAATATGCAAACAAAATTCTTTGCATGGAACATGACAGCGATTTCTTCGGTACGACCGAGGAATATCTTAAAACAGCGGCAGCAAAAAGGATTATCGGAGGTGACAGCCATGCTTGATATGTTCGTTCAGATGCTTTCCTACGGCTTTATGCGCAGAGCGATAATTGTCGGCGTGCTGGTTGCTCTCTGTGCAGCTTTGCTCGGAGTTACGCTCGTCTTAAAGCGATATTCAATGATAGGCGACGGACTTTCGCATGTTGGATTCGGTGCACTCTGCATTGCACTTGCGATGAATGTTGCACCGCTTGCAATTTCCGTACCTGTCGTAGTCATTTCGGCATTTCTGCTTTTGAGGATGAGCGATAACAGCAAGATCCAAGGCGATGCGGCAATAGCTCTTATTTCGAGCACGGCACTGGCGATCGGAATTCTCGTAACGTCAATGACGACGGGGCTTAATTCCGATGTAAACGGATATATGTTCGGCAGCATACTTGCAATGAGCAGTACGGATGTTATAATAAGCATAGCCCTTTCGGCGACGATGCTGATTCTCTACTGCGTATTTTACAATAAAATTTTTGCAGTCACGTTTGACGAAAATTTCGCAACGGCGACGGGCACAAAAACAGGAATGTACAACACACTGATAGCCCTGCTGACGGCAATAACGGTTGTTATCGGCATGAGAATAATGGGTGCAATGCTCATTTCAAGCCTCGTTATTTTCCCGGCACTGACGGCAATGCGGGTTTGCAAGACGTTCAAGAAGGTAGTTATCGTGTCGGCTGTTGTTTCGGTTGTATGCTTCTTTATCGGTCTGCTTGTCTCGTTTGCGTTCTCAATGCCGGCAGGTGCGAGCGTTGTGGCCGTTAATGCGATAATGTTCGGAATATTCTCTCTTGTCGGAATGATAAAAAGAAAAGCAGCATAAATTACTCTATGAGGTGGTACTATGACAATTAAAGAATTAAAAGAAAATCCCGTTAAGCTGATTGCCGATGACTGGGCACTCGTCAGTGCAGGCACTCCCGAAAAATGGAACACCCTGACCGTCAGCTGGGGCGGAATCGGTGAGCTTTGGGGCAGAGATGTAGCGTTCATATTTATACGTCCGCAGAGATATACAAAGAAATTCATTGATGAGCAGGATTATTTTACAATCAGTTTCTTTGACCCCGAATACAAGGATATGCTTCGCCTTTGCGGAAGGATCTCGGGCAGGGACTGCGATAAAATAAAAGAAGCCGGTCTGAGCCTTGCAACCGACGGTGAGGCCGTTTACCCGGCCGAGGCAAGACTGACGCTCAAATGCAAAAAAATTGCGGTTCAGCCCTTGGACAATTCGGGATTTCTCGATAAGACTATCGAGAAAAACTATGCCGCAAAGGATTACCACTATATGTATGTCGGCGAAATTGAAAAAGTTATCGAAAAAAAGTAAAAAACTTTCAAAAAAAGCTTGACAAATCGGCAATCACGGTATATAATAAGCAAGTCGTTTGGGAACAATAGTTCCCAACAGAGTCGGTGTCGATGGCGAAGAGGGTCCACCCGTTCCCATCCCGAACACGGTAGTTAAGCTCTTCAGCGCTGAAAATACTTGGCGGGCAGCCGCCCGGGAAGATAAGGCGACGCCGACATAATTAAACAGTCGTTTTCGCAACGGCTGTTTTGCTTTCACGGATCCTGTCAGCAGACGGGGTCTGTTTTTTTAAAAATATTTGTAAAAGCTATTGCATTTTCACAAAACCTGTGATACAATAGCTGTTGCGTGAATATATCGAAAGAGGTGAAACACATGAAGGAAGGAATTCATCCTAAGTACGAAGAGACGGTTGTTCGTTGTGCTTGCGGTAATGAGATAAAGACTTGTTCAACAAAGAAAGATCTCCGTGTTGATATTTGCTCAAAATGCCACCCGTTCTTTACAGGTAAGCAGAAGCTTGTTGATACCGGCGGACGTGTTGACCGCTTCAATAAGCGTTTCAATTTGTCTAAATAATGATGAGAGAAAAGGCGGTGTATTTAACACCGTCTTTTTTTAGATAATAAGGAAGGGGGATCGCCTTGGAGTACAGAACGATTGCGAAAGCATCGAGCGACGAGTTCGTCGAGAAAAAATCCAGATTTATCGGCTATATTAAGCCCGTTGCAACTCAGGATGAGGCGGTCGCCTTTATCAATGAGATAAAATCAAAGCATTGGGATGCGACTCACAATGTCTATGCCTATGTTCTCCGGGACGGGCAGATACGCCGCTATTCCGATGACGGCGAGCCGCAGGGAACGGCCGGAATTCCCGTGCTTGATGTTCTTGTCAAGGAGAATCTGACAGACTGCGTTGTTGTTGCTACCCGTTATTTCGGAGGCACGCTTCTCGGTACGGGCGGGCTTGTCAGGGCGTATTCCCACACCGCCAAGATTGCTGTTGAGGCAGGCGGAATCGTAACGATGAAGCTTTGCAAGGTGCTGAAGGTCTGCTGCGATTACAATTTTTACGGCAGGCTCAATTCGCTCATACCCGAATGCGGAGGAGTGATCGATGATACCGATTTTGCCGACACGGTGACGGTTACTTTCAAAATGCCGACAGATGATGTCGATAATTTTGAAAAAAAGCTTGTCAATTTGAGCTTCGGAAAGCTAAAAAGTGAAGAAATCGGCGAAGCTTTTGAGGCTATGCCTTAAATTTTTTAAAATAAAAAGAGGAAAAGGGCGAAAAACGGAGTATATAATTATTGAGAAGCCTTCCGGAGGTGTTTTGTATGGAAAAAACGGTCAGAGAAAGACTTTGCGAAAACGAGCATCTTATTCTGAGCAGCAACGCCTGCTTCTCCGATTCGAGCAGGGGCAGACAGGTCTTTGAACCGGAAACCGAGCTGCGAACATGCTTTCAGCATGACCGTGACCGTGTCATCCATTGCAACTCTTTTCGTCGTCTCAAGCATAAAACCCAGGTTTTTCTTTCACCGCAGGGTGATTACTACAGAACTCGATTGACCCACACCCTTGAGGTTGCTCAGATTGCGAGGACTATTGCGGTCTGCCTCGGACTTAACGAGACGCTGACTGAGGCGATTGCACTCGGTCATGACCTCGGGCACACCCCGTTCGGCCATGCAGGTGAGCGTGCACTCAACAGTGTTTGCTACGGCGGATTTCGCCACTATGAGCAGAGCGTCAGAGTGGTTGATGTCATTGAGAAAGAGGGCAAGGGCCTGAACCTCACCTGGGAGGTCAGAAACGGCATTGAACGTCATACAAACGGCGAGGAAGCGGCAACACTGGAAGGCAGAATTGTCCGTATTGCCGACAGAATCGCATATATAAATCACGATATTGACGACGCCGTTCATGCCGGAGTGATGAAAGAGGAGGATATTCCGAAGGATATCCGTGATGCACTCGGCTATTCAAAGGGGCAGCGTATAGATAAGCTTGTTAAATCCGTTGTGAAAAACAGCAAAAATGATATAATTCTCGGCGAGGATTGTGCCGATGCGTTTGCAACTCTTCACTCGTTCATGTTTGAGAGGGTTTACACGAATCCGGCTTGCAAGAGCGAGGAGACAAAGGCGATCGAGATGATAAAGTGGCTTTATGAGTATTACTTGAATCATCCCGACGAGATGCCCGAGCTTTACATAAAAATAAGCGAAAAAGAGGGCGTTGAGCGTGCCGTCTGCGACTATGTTGCAGGCATGACGGACAGATTTGCCGTCAGCACGTTTGAAATGCTTTTTGTGCCAAATTCGTGGATGATGGTTTAAAATAAAAAATAAGGAGGTTGATATTATGGCAATAAGCGATGAGTTTCTGAACGAGCTGCGTGAAAGAACCGATATCGAGAGCCTTATATCTCAATATGTCAACCTCTCAAAGCGCGGCAGAAACCCCAAGGGCTTGTGCCCGTTCCATAACGAAAAAACACCGTCCTTTACCGTTTATCCGGAGAGTCAGTCGTTTTATTGCTTCGGCTGCGGAGCAGGAGGCGACGCAATAACATTTATGCGTCGAATCGAAAATCTCGATTATGTCGAGGCGGTCAAGCAGCTTGCCGACAGGGCAGGAATGAGAATGCCCGACGAGGGCTATGACGATACCATCGCAAAGCACCGTCAGCGGATTTTGGCTGCTAACCGTGAGGCAGCAAGATTTTTTCATCAAACAATGATGTCGCCGCAGGGCAAGGTAGGTCTTGATTATTTTGCAGGCAAGCGACGGCTCTCAATGCAGACGATAAAGCATTTCGGCCTCGGTTTCGCACCCGATTCGTGGGACGCACTGCGTGAGCATATGCACTCAAAGGGCTTCACCAATCAGGAGCTTTATGACGCCAACCTCGTCAAAAAGAGCGAAAAAAACGGCAGAGTGAGCTATTACGACAACTTCAGAAACCGTGCCATGGTGCCGATAATCGACCTCAGAGGAAATGTTATCGCCTTCGGCGGCCGTGTGCTTGATGATTCGAAGCCGAAGTACGTCAACACGTCGGACACGCTCGTTTACAAGAAAAGTAACGGCGTTTTTGCACTGAACTTTGCCAAGAACGGTAACCCGAGCAGCTTGATTGTCTGTGAGGGCTATATGGACGTTATCGCCTTGCACCAGGCAGGCTTTACGAATTCCATTGCCTGTCTCGGAACGGCACTTACGCAGGAGCAGGCGAGACTGATTTCCAGATATGCCGACGAGGTTATTCTTTCCTATGATTCCGACGAAGCGGGTCAGAAGGCGACCAAGCGTGCAATCGGAATTTTCGGACAGACGGGACTGAAAATCAGGGTCTTAAAGCTCACGGGCGGTAAGGATCCCGATGAGATTATTAAAAATTACGGCAAAGAGAAGTTCCAAAATCTTCTTGACGGTGCCGCAAACGATATAGAATACAGCATTTTGCGTGAGCGTGACAAATATGACCTTGAGTCGATTGACGGCAAGTCGAAGTTTCTGACAGCCGTTGCCGATATCCTTTCAACGGGCAACCCAATCGAGCAGGATATTTACGCAACGAAGCTTGCCAACGAGATGTCGGTCAGCAAGGACGCCATAATGCAGGAGATAAAGCGTGCATACAAGCGGCTCACGAGGGCACAGAGCAAGGAGCAGTTCAACGAGATCGTCCGTGACACGGTCATGCCGAAGGACACGGTGAATCCCGAGCGGTCAAAGCACCTTAAAGCTGCCAAGGCCGAGGAAACGCTCATTGCCACGATAATGCAGAATCCTGATTTTTACAGAAAAATCAAGGGTAAGGTCGGCGAAGATATTTTTGTTACCGATTTCAACCGCCGAGTGTGGCATGCGCTTGCAAGCCGACTTGACGAGGGCAGAGGAACGGAACTTTCACTGCTTGCCTCGGAGTTCACTCCCGAGGAGATGGGCAGAATCGCACGCTTCGCTTCAATGACCGATCAGCTAAGTAATACCGTCACGGAATGTGACGATTGTATAAAAGTTCTTGAAAAAGAAAAAAATAAGATGTCTGTTTCCGATGTTTCTCAGCTGAGCGACGATGAATTCAGAAATCTTTTCAAAAATCCAAACGGAAGTTAAATAAGGAGTAACGCTATGGAAAACAATGCAATGACAGCACCTTTGGACAAAAAAACCGTTCTTAAAAACCTCATTGAAAAGGGCAAGGCAAACGGCAAGCTCACAACTCAGGATATTGACCAGGCAATTCTTGATATTGACCTCGATCTTGAGGACCTTGATAAGCTCTATGAAACGATTGAAAATCAGAATATCGAGCTTGTTGACGACCTTTCAAACGTTGACCTCGAGAATGTTGATTTTGACATGGACATGCCAAAGTCGGCAGAGCTTGCAACAGAGGATGTTGACGATAAAAATCAGGGTGCAGACGATCCTGTTAAGGTTTATCTTAAGGAGATCGGACGTATTCCTCTTCTTACGGCCGAGGAAGAAATTGACCTCGCAATGAGAATAAACGATAACGACGCTGCCGCAAAGAAGCGTCTTGCCGAAGCAAACCTTCGTCTTGTTGTTTCAATAGCAAAGAGATATGTCGGCAGAGGTATGCATTTTCTTGACCTCATTCAGGAGGGTAATCTCGGTCTTATCAAGGCGGTTGATAAGTTCGACTATACAAAGGGCTTCAAGTTTTCAACCTATGCTACATGGTGGATCAGACAGGCTATAACCCGTGCAATCGCCGACCAGGCAAGAACGATCCGAATTCCCGTTCACATGGTTGAAACTATCAATAAGGTTAAAAAGACCAACAGCCAGCTCCTTCACAAGAATGGCAGAGACCCGAGTGCAGAGGAGATCGCACAGGAGCTTTCAATGCCTGTTTCAAAGGTTCGTGAAATTCTCCGTGTAGCTCAGGAGCCTGTTTCGCTTGAAACTCCTATCGGCGAGGAGGAGGACAGCCACCTTGGTGACTTCATTCCCGATGACGATGCTCCGGCACCGGCAGATGCGGCTTCGATTCTTCTTCTCAAGGAGCAGCTTGACGACGTTCTTGAAACGCTTACTCCCCGTGAGGCAAAGGTTTTGGCTCTCCGCTTCGGCCTTGAGGGCGGACATCCGCACACTCTTGAGGAGGTCGGCAAGGAGTTTGACGTTACCCGTGAGCGTATCCGTCAGATTGAGGCCAAGGCTCTCAGAAAGCTTCGTCACCCGAGCAGAAGCAAGAAGCTTAAGGATTTTCTTGATTAATATTAAGATTTTGTCAGTCTCTCTTGAACGGGAGACTGATTTTTCTTTTGCGCAAAAACTTGACAATGATGCTTGTATGTATTATCATTAAATCAAGGAGGGATATTTATGAAAAAATTTATCAGTGTAATGTTAATGGTTGCAGTTCTTATTTCATCGCTTCTCGGCATCAATGCCTTTGCAGAGGAAAGCAGATCCGAGGCTTTCATCAAAAAGATGAATGAAACCAAGTCCATAGGTGTGACCGTTCCCGACGGCGAGCTTGATTTCGGAAAAATCAAAATAACCGATGTTAAGCTTGCGGTTAAGATTTTTACGGACAAAAACGGTAAGAAAGAGCTTAAAATCGCAGGCACGGGAACCGTGTTCGGACTGAAAGCAAAGCTCATTATGGATGAAAAGGATTTGTGGATTTACATTCCTTCGTGGAAGGTCAAGATGAGAATAACTGATTTTCTTGATTCCGATATCAACCTTTCGGGCGGCGGCGATGACCTCTTTGCTGCAGTTGAGGTTCTTGCTAATGACATTATGCCTTGTCTGAAGCTTGCGAGCGTTGAGGATAAGGAGGTCGAGCCTTACGGACAGGTCAGTGTTGAGCATTTTGTACCCGATGTTACCGCAGTCGCAAAGAAGGCGGTCGAAAAGGGTATTATCACCCTGCCCGAGGGCGTGAATCCCGAGGATATCACAAAGGAAGAACTTCTGAAATACGCCGAGCTTGCGGGTGACAACGGCGACGGAGTTGCCGCAATGCTTGAATCATACGTTGATTTTTATTACCGCGGAGAGTCCTTGGTAGGTCTCACGGAATATTCCGTGGATATTGAGGGAGCGAATCAGACACTTTCTTCCGCCGAATTGCTTCCCTTCAATGTATCGGAAATAACGGCGGATGTTTCGGACGATATGTTTGACATTTCGGGCTTCTATTTCAACATTACCTTCTTAGTTCCGATTATTATCGCTATTTTAGAGTCAATGCTCTAATATATTGATTGCTCAGTTCCTCACCGACGCTTTTGGCATAGTATAAAATAGGCGAAAAAACAAATGAAATAAAAATCCTCCGATTGAGGCGATAGCTTTTATCGTGTCAATCGGAGGATTCTGTTTATTATGATTGAGACCGGGGTATCAAATCAAAACGATATTTTCATAATATTTTTGCCGAGTGCCGTGGATTTTGACTCTTTTTCAAATATCGCATAGTAATCTCTTATGCTTGTTACATCATTGATTGAAAGCATAAGTCTGAGAATATGTTCACGAAATTCGGGAATCGTGAGCAGCTCAACTGCTTTTTCAAAATCGCAGCGAACGCTTCTTGTTGTTCCTCTTATTGAGATTCCGTGTTCAAGCACCATTCTTGTGTTGAGCGGAACATTTTCATTGGCAACTCCTGAAAGAATAAGCTTTCCGCCCGAATAGAGCTTGTCGATTGCCTGATTAGCAGCTATTCCGGATGCATTTCCACCGACAGCCTCGATTGCAACGGACATTTTCGGGAGAGCATCAATATCGTTTGAATAGTAAACGTTTGCAAAGTCAAACATATCGAGCTTTTCTTTGTTAAGGCCTACAATATTGACGTCACAGCCGAAGCCGTATTTTGCAACGAGAGAGATAATATAACCCATTATTCCGTCGCCCCAAACGGTTACGCTTTTGACACATTCATGCTCGGTGAAGCCGGCACGTCTCATGGCACAGCAGCCGACTGAAATAAGCTCGGAGAAAACCGCTTCAGGGCCAATCTCATCGGGAATCGGAATCATGTATTCGTGCTCAAGGTCAATAAGTTCCTTTGAAAAGCCGTCATAGTTGCTGGAGCAGAACTTTGATTCGGGACAATAGTTGTCAAGCAGGTGAGGGTTATTCCTTACGCAAACCTCGCATTTCGTTCCGTCGCAGTCTGACTTGCGGCACGGGAGAAGAACAACACGCTGACCGTTTTTGAGTTCTCCGCTCTTGTCGCGGACAACAACACCTGTTGCCTCATGGATAAGGCTCATAGGAAACTTTCTTTTGAGTATGCGAAGACTTCTGTTTCCGAGATAGTAGCGTATATCGGCCTTGCATACGGCGAGATATTCGGGGCTTACAAGCACATTATCGTTCCTGATGTCCTCGACGAATATTTCAAATCTTTTAGGTTCCGTAATTTTGTAACTTTTAGCGAACAAAATTAACCAATCCTTTCTGCCTTATCTTCCGGCTCTAACAATGGATTTAACGAGGAGCAAATCCTCCATTGTTGTGATTTTCATGTTGAGCTTATCTCCCATTGCCATGCCGATTTTAACGCCTGCCGAAAGTACAAGTCCGCAGTCATCGGTCATAACGGGACGCTTGTCCTCGGGAATCGCAAAGTAGTCGTCATAAGCTTTTCTGACAATGGAATATTTAAACGACTGGGGAGTTTGTCCGAGGTAAAGCTCTTTCCTCAGCGGAATTGAATCAAGTGTTTTTTCGTCTACACTTTTTATGATTGTATCGTGAGCCGGTATAACCGTATCGCATGCACCGAATTCCTTGACCTTTTCAATGTTTTCGTTAATGATTTTCTGAGAAACAAGCGGTCTTGCCGCATCGTGAATAATAACGTAATCGTCGCCGCTGCATTCCGCCTGAATTGCATTGAGAGCGTTGAGCGAGGACTCCTGACGTGATGCGCCTGCGTCCGTTATCCAGCGAACCTTGCGGATATCGTATTCCTTGAGCCACATTGAAAGGTCTTCCTGCCATGCCTTAACACATACAACGCAGATAGCATCAATCCTTTCGTTGATTTCAAAGGCTTCAAGGGTGTGGATGATAACCGGCTTGCCATAGATATCTATAAACTGTTTCGGTCGGTCAACCATACCCATACGGCTGCCCGAGCCTCCTGCAAGAACTACTGCTATATTCATAATATAATTACCTCAATTCGTAATTTATTTCACTTCAAATTATACTATACCCTTTTTTATTTGTCAACAAACCCGAGGCAGCTATATTTCTATGTTTTTAGTTGAAAAAAAAGTTATAATATTGTATAATAAATCCGATTTATCTTTAAAGGGGGTATAATATGGTCTTTTCATCGACGACTTTTCTGTTTTTGTTTTTGCCGATTGTTTTAATTGCATATTATAACCCGATTTTTAAATCATTGCCTTTTAAAAATGCTGTACTTATTGTTTCAAGTATTTTCTTCTATGCATGGGGAGAGCCTGTTTATGTTCTCCTAATGCTCGGTTCAATTCTTATTAATTGGGCGCTCGGACTTGCGGTCGATAAAAACCGTGACAACAAAAAAGGCAAGGCAGCACTAACGGCATCGGTTGTTGCCAACATAGGAATGCTTTTTGTGTTCAAGTATCTGACGTTTACTTTGCAAAACATAAATGCACTTTTGCACACGAGCTTTGATACGCTCAACATCACCCTGCCGATAGGAATTTCGTTCTTCACATTCCAGGCAATGTCTTATGTTATTGATGTTTACCGCCATGACGGCGAGGTGCAGAAAAATCCGTGCAACGTAGCGTTATATATTTCGTTCTTTCCTCAGCTTATCGCAGGACCGATCGTGCGCTATCAGACTATTGCCGATCAGATAAAGGAGCGGCACGAGAATTTTAATCAGTTTACGGACGGCGTTTACCGCTTTATGATAGGTTTCGTGAAAAAGGTGCTTATCGCAAATAATGTTGCGATAGTTGCCGACGGAATTTTTGACAGCGAGGTTGGTTCAGTATCCTCCGCATGGCTCGGAGCGCTTGCCTATACTCTGCAAATTCTTTTTGATTTCTCAGGCTACAGCGAAATGGCGATCGGTCTCGGAAAGATGTTCGGATTTGAATTCCTTGAGAATTTCGATTACCCGTATATTTCAAAATCAGTTTCCGAGTTTTGGCGCAGATGGCATATATCGCTCGGAACATGGTTCAGGGATTATGTTTATTTTCCGCTTGGCGGCAGCAGGGTAAAGAAAAAATCAAGACTTGTTTTCAATCTCTTTGTTGTATGGACGCTTACGGGAATTTGGCATGGCGCAAACTGGACATTTGTTGTTTGGGGATTGTTCTATTTCGTAATTCTTGTTTTCGAAAAGCTCACTGGTTTTACAAAAAAGCTCGGCGTATTCAGCCATATTTATACAATGCTTCTTGTTATAATCGGTTGGGTCGTTTTCAGGGCAAAGGATATTTCTTCGGCAGTGTCTTATCTTAAGGACATGTTTGGCTTCGGTTCACTGCCGTTATATGACAGCACTACGGTTTTTTATCTTTCAAACTATAAATTCTTCCTTATACTCGGCATAGTATGCTGCTTCCCGATAATTCGAACGATAAAAAATAAAGTAAATACAGATAAGCCCGCATATACAATAATTTCGGGAATTATTCTGATTGCAATGTTTCTTATCTCGGTTACATATACGATTAAAGGCACATATAATCCGTTTATTTACTTTAATTTCTGACGAAAGGACGGCGATATCAGTGAAAAAGAAGAAGGCCTCATACTTTGTCGGCATTGCTTTTATTTGTATTATTGCCGTTTTTTTTGCTTCGGTCGGTTACAGGGTGTACCGTGTCAGAAGATATTGCGATTACGGTGCAAACGCTTCGGAGAGCGTAAATACATCTCAACAGGGCGGAAAAGAAACAGAAAACGACGACTCGAAAATCACCATGGATTTTACATGGGAAGAAGCTTTCCCCTTCAGTGACGATTATAAATTTACACCGTCGGTAAAGAGTAAGCAGGAGTCGGTAACCGAAAGCAAGGAAGATTCCGGAAGCGTTTCAAAATATCTTTCTGTTGTTAATAAAATTAAGGACAGCATTGATTACTATACGGCAAAGCTTTTGCCCGGCAGAATGAAATATGTTGAAATAAATGCTCTTTTTAATAAAAGTGTCGGAATGAATATTATCAGCGGAAGCGATTCCGTTGTCGTTATGAAGAACGGATATTTAACGTTTGAAAACAGCAATTCGTCCGATGCGGCAGCACAGGCAGAAAGCGTTGAGTGGTTTGAAAAAATCATGAAGAAAAAGGGCATTGATTTTGCATATATTCAGTACCCGACCAAAGAAAAGGAAGGGGATAATCAGCTTCCCAACGGCGTAACGGAAGGCACAAATAAAACAGCCGACAATCTTCTGGAACGATTGAAAAAGAGCGGAGTTGCCTGCTATGATTTTAGAACCTTGCTGTCACAAAAGGATGATGATTGGTATTCAAATTTCTTTAAGACAGACCACCATTGGAAGCCTGAAACAGGAGTTTGGGCGGCAGGACAAATTGTTAACATACTCAACTCCGATTTCGGATATAAACTTGATGCCGGCGTTGGAAATCTTGAAAATTATAATGTTGATGTTTATGAGAAGTATATGTTCGGAGCGCAGGGCAAGGTCGCAACCTTAACGTATGCCGAGCCTGAGGATATAAGTCTTATTTATCCGAAAAAAGATACGAATATAACCGTAACATACAACTTAACCGAAAGACCGCAAACCGGAAATTTTGAAGATGTTCTTCTCAACAAGTATCATCTTAATAATACTGACTATTACAATTATGCTGCATATGCGGCATATCTTAACGGCAATCAGGCTTTGACGCAAATTACCAACAATAATTGCAAGAACGGAAAGAAAATGCTTGTAATCGGAGATTCGTATAACAAGTGCGTTGTTCCGTATTTGACGCAGACTTTTGAACAGGTTGATCTTCTTGACAGGCGATATTTTTCCGGCAGCGTCATTGATTATATTGACAAAATGAATCCGGATGTTGTTATCATAGCATATATGCCGTCACTGATCGGTTCTGTTGACACCCACAAATCACCATTTAATTTTGAATAATCGCTTTACTTTTACGTTTTAGTGTGATAAAATGTAAAAGTAAATTACCGCTTATGAAATCAAACGGAGATGCTAATACTATGGAAAAAAAGCTTAAAGATAAAAACACCGACCTGTTTTTTGATGCGATACTTCACCTTGAAACTATTGACGAGTGCTACGATTTCTTTGAGGATCTTTGCACCGTGAATGAATTGAAGTCGATTTCACAGCGAATCGTTGTTGCAAAGATGCTTCGGGAAAAGAAGGTTTACAGTGAAATCGTTGATGAAACGGGTGCAAGCACGGCAACAGTAAGCCGTGTAAACCGTTCGCTTCAGTACGGCTGCGGCGGATACGATCTTATATTTGACCGAATGAACGGAGAAAAAGAAGAATGAGCGGCTACAATGCGTTTGCAAACGTTTATGACAAGCTGACCGATAATATCGAATATAAAAAGCGTGCCGATTATATCAGTGCGCTTTTTGAACGTTACGGAGTGAAGGGGAAAGAGCCGGTTCTCGACCTTGCCTGCGGAACGGGAAGTCTGACAATCGAGCTTGCCAAGCGTGGATTTGATATGATAGGAACGGATTCGGCTTACACAATGCTCTCTCAGGCACAGAATAAAAAGTATGCAGAAAATGTCGATGTCCTTTTCCTTTGTCAGGATATGACAGAGCTTGACCTTTACGGAACGATCAGCGGAGCGGTTTGCATGTTGGACAGTTTGAATCATCTTGAATGTGCCGCCGACGTTGAAAAAACAATTAAAAAAGTCGGTCTTTTTATGGAGCACGACGGAATATTTATTTTTGACGTGAATACAATATATAAGCACAGGGAAATCCTTGCAAACAATACATTTGTTTATGACTGCGACGATGTTTATTGCGTTTGGCAAAACAGTCTGAGGAACGACGACAGAGTTGATATTTCACTCGATATTTTCGAACTTGAGGATGAAGTATATTATCGAAGCACCGAAGAATTCAGTGAAAGGGCATATCCGATAGATGATTATAAAAAATGGCTCAGTGATGCGGATTTTGAGGTTTTGCATATTTATGACGAAATGAGCGATCATGAGCTGAACGATAAAACTCAAAGAGCCGTTTTTGTGGCTCGGTATAAAGGATATAAGAAACCGGAGGAACGATAAATGAATAAATTGGTGAGATGTATTTCAAGGGATGGTACGCTTGTTATTATGGCGGCCGATACTACCGACATGGTCGAAAGATCGCAGCGGATACACAAGACCTCGGCTGTAACCTCGGCTGCACTCGGCAGATTGTTAACTGCATCAAGCCTTATGGGCAGCATGCTCAAGGGCGAGAACGAAAGCATTACACTGCGTATAAACGGCGGCGGCCCGGCAGGTACGGTTATGGCTGTTTCCGACAGCAGCGGAAATGCAAGAGGTTATGTTCAAAATCCCATTGTCGAGATTCCGCTCAATTCAAAGGGCAAGCTTGATGTGGCCGGTGCAGTCGGCACTGACGGCTCATTAACGGTTATTAAGGATCTCTGTCTGAAAGAGCCATATGTCGGTCAAATTCCTCTTGTGAGCGGTGAAATTGCTGAGGATATCACAAGCTATTACGCAATCAGCGAACAGATTCCGTCCGTGTGCGCTCTCGGTGTACTTGTCAATCCCGATCTTTCTATTAAGGCGGCGGGCGGATTTATCATTCAGCTTCTTCCAACGGCTATGGATGATACAATTGATTCCGTTGAACGCTGCATAAAAGATATTCCGTCTGTAACGACAATGCTTTGCAACGGACTCAGCCCGGAGGATATTTGCAAAAAAGTTCTCAGCGAGTTTGAACTGGATGTTCTGGATAGCTCAAAGCCGGAATATAAATGTAACTGTTCTCGTGAGAGAGTGGAAGCAGCGTTAATTTCAACCGGAGCGCAGTCGCTTGAAGAACTTGCACAAGAAGAAAACACAGAGGTTTGCTGTCAGTTTTGCGATAAGAAATATGATTTTAGCGGCGAGGATATAAAAAGACTGCTGAAATCAGCAAAGAAAAAATAAAAAGTCCGAAAAAACTATTGACAAATTGCCTGTGTTATGGTAAAGTATTCAATGTCGCTGCGGTACTGAGCAACGACGTTAGGAAACATGGCGAATGGGAGCATAGCTCAGCTGGGAGAGCAT
>FR882071.1:10719-13127 GCA_000434915.1 Ruminococcus sp. CAG:563 | reverse complement strand
GTCTTGTTTCGGCTCTCGATAAAATAATTATATTTGTGCATTTTTGCGTTTTTTCGTGCGTTTTTGCTTTTTATATTGATTTTTTCTTTGAATTTGTTAGAAAATAATTGAGGTATTTATAAATTGTAATATCTTACAAATAATCAGTTTGAAATTTATTCATAACGGAGATTATCAAAAATCTTATTCCTTTTTTTGTCACAAAATGATAAGATAATCATATATATGTGGATTGTTTAAAACGAATTATATTTATTGTTGTTGATGATATTGATAAAAATCGAACGGAAGTGTATAATTATGACAACGGAGGAAATATCCTGTCAACAAAGGTCTATCCGCTGACGTGGGGCAGTTTGAGCGGTGTTACTGCAACAGATACGACGACATATACCTACGGCGACAGCAACTGGAAGGACAAGCTGACGGCATACGGAAGCACGCAGTTAACCTACGATGCGATAGGAAATCCGCTGACATACAGGGGCTACACGCTCACATGGCAGAACGGCAGACAGCTTGCTTCAATGCAGCTCATGCAGATGCGAATTGAATTCACCTATGATGTTGACTGACTGAGAACATCGAAAACTATTCCAAATGTAGATTTGGAGCACAAGTATTACTATGTCGGCAACCGCTTGCAGTATGAAACAATCAGTGACAGCAGTGCTTTGTGGTATTTTTACGATGCGGACGGAAATCCGTCGGGAATCAGGTATAAAGATAATAGCGGCACAGTAAACGATTACTACTTCGTCTGCAACTGGCGAGGAGACGTAATTCAAATCTACAACGCCTCAGGCGCATTGGTTGGAAGCTACACCTACGACGCATGGGGTAAAGTGACCGAAAATGCTACAGCAGCCGATACGCAGAACATAACCGAGACCAATCCTATTCGTTATCGTGGTTACTACTACGATACAGAAACAAGACTCTACTACCTCAAGAGCAGATACTATGACCCGGTAGTTAAAAGGTTCTTGAATGCGGATGGATTGATTTCGACAGGAATTGAAGATGTTTGCAAAAACATGTTTGCATATTGTAAAAATGATTCTGTTAACATGGCTGACTCGAGTGGAAATGATCCTGTTCCGGCTTGGGCTTTACACATAATATCGGGCACGGCAACAGAAAGTGAATATGCTGAAGCTTTATCGGTCAATCCGAATGCGTGGAGTGGTTCTGCAGGGTATAGAGTAAGGCATGCAATTGATATTGCAAGAAAAAGGCAACAAAATTTATTATTATCTGCAGAACACCATAAGAGAGGGACAACTAATAAAGCAAACAAACAAAAACATGAAAAAGGACAGACACGAAAACAAAAAGATAAAAATGGTGAAAAAGGGGATGCAAGGCGCAAACCAAATCCTAACAAAAGAAGAACAATAAACATAGAAATTGATGGAGATTTATTAAGTACGGCATTTGAAGTTACTGCCATTACTGTTACAACGACTATACTTGTAGGTGTTATATTAGATGATGCAACAGGAGTGGGTGTAATCGATGATGTGTTTATTGCACCTTTAATGAAAATTCTTTGGGATTTGTCATCCAATAGTATTTTAGCGGAGTGATTAATATGTTGAAAAAATTAAAAGAATTAAGTAGATTAGCAAATAAAGTATCTTTATATACCAATATTAATGATACGTCTCATTTTCTATATGGTATTATTTTGGCAGTTGACGAAAATAAAATAGCGGTGCAGCTGATTTCGCCGGATGGGGAAAATGACGGTATAGTTGCTTTTGACACGGAAGAAGTTTTCAGAATTGAACTTGATGGACAATATGCTGAAAAAATGAAGAAACTAAGTGGCAATATTCAAAGGGTTGGATTTCAATTGGTTGAAAACAGTATATATTTATCTGTTTTGTATTTGGCTAAACAAAGGAATCAAATTGTATCTATTGAATTATGCAGTAGTGGCTATGATGATGTTGTCGGTTTTGTTTCAGGTATAAGTGAAGATGATTGTTGCATTAATCAAATTGATGAATATGGATTTCCAGATGGATGTTCATACATTTCATTGGAGGACATCACACAAATATCCTGTGGTGGCAAAACTGAAAATAGAATTTATAAATTATGGAAGAGAAATAGTTAAAGAATAAATTCTTTGCGGCATTATCACCTCTAAAAAAGTTGCACACGGTTGCTGAAATTACGACTCCTTTTCAAACATAACCCGCAATCGTGTGCGGTACCCTAATATTATCAAAATCGTAGGGGTCGATGCCTACTCTACCCAAGGTCAGAAGAAAACATTCTTGGCTCCCTTTTAGGGGAGCTGTCACGCTTGTCCGTGACTGAGGGGTTTATAAAAAATTCGCAGAAATAAATCCAGCCTCCCCGTGAATGATTCAAGGGTAGCGGCAGTGTCGACACGG
>FR882071.1:8964-10635 GCA_000434915.1 Ruminococcus sp. CAG:563 | reverse complement strand
GGTGGACCGCTTGCGGTGGTGGGGATAAAGATAAGGCGGAATATAACTATGCCGAAAAAACGGCAATGACCTATGTTAACGATGCGAACGGAAACATAGTTTCCAAAACACCGTACACAAACGTCACAAGCTCCGACCTTTCAACCGCAACTCAGGGTACGGCTATCGTATACGGTTACGGCGATGGTAATTGGCGTTGTGGATGACTTTTTGCTTGTTCCTTTAGGCAAAATTGCAGAAACAGGTTACGTGTATATTTATCAGACGATAGAAGGTGTTTGATATGACAGACTATATTGATGATTTATTTGAAAGAATCTGTTCAAATATTAATGATAAACTTGTTTGGATCGAAATCGAATCGATTGCAATTAATGGAGATTCTGAAGAGCGTTTACAAGTCAGTGAGAATCTTGCACAAATTCATTGTGTACAAACTGAAAAAATACTGATTGAAATGCTTAAGGATAAAGAAAGGATAATTAGAGCTTCAGCCTGTGATTCACTATATTTTAGCCACTCATTAGAAGTGTTAAAGCATTTGCTGAAGATGATATCTGATAAAACGGTTTTGGTTAGAGGATATGCTTTTTTAAGCATAGGAGATGTGTATTGCAATCTTAAAGAAGAAAAGGAAATACATCCTATTATCGATCAAATTATTGCCCAAAAGTTTGATATTGAACAAAGTGAATGGGTTAAGATATGTATTGCTCGAACGGCCTTTCTTATGGGAAATACAAGCTATTTGACATATTTGTTAAACTCTATACATAGCAAATATTACAAAAACAGGTGCTTGGCAATAAATCTCTTCAAAGATTTGCCTCTATCCACAAATGACAAATCGAAGCTTATAAAAACGCTTAAATGTCAGAAAAAAAATGAATCGGTATATGCTGTATCGCATTGTATAAACGATTTTTTAAACAAATGAGTTAAAGGATTATAAAAGTAAGCCTTGCTAGCAATGTTGTTTGAAATTGGACAAAGTATAGATTGTCTACTGCGTCAAAGGCGGTTCAATTAGCAGTTACCGCAGCTAAAGCGGATGCGGCTATAAGAGCAAAAGTTAGGATAAATTCAAAAGATAGATATTGGACAGCTACACTTAGACCGGGTTATGTCAATATTGGAAAGCCTATTAGCTATGCTGTAGCGTTGAACGAAATAAGAAACGGAAGAAATGTTTTTTTACCGTTACAAAATCAGAGGCGTATAAACTTGCTAAAAATGCGACAGGGAAAAACCCTGTTGGACCAGAAATTGATGCTGGAAAGCAAAGTGTAGTGGGCTATTATTATCATTATCATAGAAACGGGCGTAAGGCAGGTCATGTTTGGTATTTATTTTAGTTTAATAAGGAGATTTTGAGTATGAAAGTAGTTGTACGAATGACGTATGATGCTGATATTATTGAGGTTCCAAATCATATTGGAAATAATATTGAAAAGTACCAAGCGGAGTTTGATAAGTGGTTATATAACAAAAAAAATAATCACCCGTTTTGGACTTATAAAAAAGGAAAGAAATGTGGGGTATGTTTTAGAGGTAATGCTTTTGTTTATTGGCTAAATAATGTAAAATTTGCTGATTCTCCCAATTGTGCAAAAATAATTGATTCATTTATACAAGAGTATGATCCTAATCTTCCAATTATTTATTTTTAAT
>FR882071.1:0-8957 GCA_000434915.1 Ruminococcus sp. CAG:563 | reverse complement strand
TCCAATTATTTATTTTTAATATGTACTATTAATGAAACAATTTTAATAATATAAATCACAACCGAGAGCTTTAAGGTCAGAAAAAATCCATCTTGACTTTTCTGTTTTGATTAGGAGGAGCGTAATACTATGAAACCGATTTATATTTCAGGCGAATCGTTGCAGGGTGAGTCATATAAATTATTTATAAGCTGTTTGTTTGAAAAATCTAATATTTTTTCTTACGAAGTGCTTAAAGATTTTGATATCTTACACGATATGGAGGATAAAAAATATCTTGATAACATCTTGAAATCGGAAAAGATTTTTAATAATTTCTACAAGAAAAAGAATGTTGATGAAAGAAATAAATTAAAATCGTTTGTGTATTTGAATAATCCTGCTGTAAAAAAATATTTGAAAAGTCCCGACTCGATTTATCGTTGGAATTACCCGAACGATATAGAAAATTTGTGCTTCTATAAAAACGATGTATGCATCTTTGAGTCTGTAACGCATGAAGATTATTTTGTTTTTTACTCCGAGAACAAAACAGAAATTGAAAGGCTAAAAGAGTACGGACTGAAATTAAATTAGTATAAAAAATACCCCTCGATAGTTATTCGACTATTGAGGGGTTGCTGTTTTTTAAAAAATCAGAATTTTCCGCCGCCACCGCCATAGGTATTGCCGGAGGATGATTCGTGAGTGCTGCTGCCTGAGCCGTTGTTATTGTCATTATTCTTCGGCTTGGCCGTTCTTGTAACGTTGCTGTAAAGGAAAATGTCATTGCTCTCGGTAATGTTGAGGCTGCCGCTCTTAAGATAACTGTTTGCAGCTGCTTGCAAGTTGACGGTTTTAAGCTTCCTTTTCATGCTGCCGACAACAACAAGTGCAACGATTAGTCCTGCACCGATTGAAATGAGAATCCACATCGGGGGAGGCAAAACAAAGCCTGTATCTTCGTTATCTATCGCTTCGGTTGGCTCGCCGTAAACATTGCCGTTTTTTGCATCGGATATTAATTCGTCACAAATTTGACCGAAATATTCCGCTGCGGCATAGCAATTTCCATCACCGAGGTCACCCTTGATTTGATTTCCTATGTACTGGATTCCTGCGTCGGTGAATGCATGAATCGCATAGCCTCTTGTGGCGATATACCAATCGTGCTCCTCAAAGCTGACAAGGAGCATTATTCCGTCCTTGTTTTCACCGTAGCCGTAATTGTGCTTCTCGTACAAAGTCTCGGTATAATCGGCAGTCTTTTTTCCGTCAAGACTGTTTGCAAAGCAGATTACAATATCCACCTTTTGCCTGTTTGCAATTTCACCGAACTGTGCTTCAAGCTTATCGTTCTCTTCCTGCGAAAGTACATCGGCATAATCCAGAACTCGGCTATATTCATTGGCAAATCCGGTGTTACTCGTCGTGCTATTGCTTTCAACCGCAAATGCCGGAATTATCATGCAAAGACAAAGAATAATTGCAAAAAGGATTGATATTATTTTTTTATGCATAGTTCAATTCCTCCTCACATTATGCCCAACAGGCGCAGCAGAATCGGAATAACATACATCAGTGCGCCCACGCCGACCGTAAGTCCGGCAAACCATTTGGCTGCCGCCGCTTTATCGACGGGAAGATTTCCGACAAACTTGCCTGTCTGTCCGTTCATTGCAAATGTATATTTTTTACCGTTCCATGTCGTATTAAGAAGCCAGACAGGGTAAAGGGCATATTTCGCCTTTCCGTTTTGCAGATTGATGTTTGAACTTTCCGCAGTGACGGAGCTGTAACCCTTAACCGTCGATGCAAAAGCTTCTTCGGTTGAATGTTTGATTCTTTCGTTGGCTCTCTCGATGCTTTCTTCGGCGGTTACATCATACTTATCGGCAAGATAGCCTGCAAGATAAGCCGTTTGAAAATCCACAGCCTCATTGATATCAAACGGTTCAATGGATTCCATGAGGTCGTCGGGCGTTTTGGATGAGCCGTCGACCGGTACATTTTCAAAGCCGACCGTGCCGCCTCTGTGAACGTCATAGTAATTCGTTTCCGTGTAGTCGTAATCCTCGTCAGACCACATTCTGACGGTTGTCGCACGGTAGCGGACACGAGCGTTTACATCTGCACCGAAAAGCCAGAACGGAATGTATACACCTTTTATTTCATCAATGTGGTTTTGATTTTTGAAAACCTTGGGCAGAAGTCTTTTGTCGGTCAAATGTTTCTGCAATCCCTCTTTGGCCGCCTTCTTATCCAGCTTAAACGGGATAATTATATCGGGTTTAAGTGCTCCCGAGAACTGACCCATCATAACGACGGGATTGCCGCAAAACGGACATGATGTAGCGGCGGTATTTTCATCACCGATAATTTCTCCGCCGCAGGATTTGCAAACGTATGTTTTCAGTCCGTCCGCTTCTCCGCTTTGCCATTCACTGCCTGCCGAGGTTTCCCACTCCATATTGTCGTCTGTGTCGCTTTTTAGGCTTTCATCATAGCTTTTGAGTGTTTCAACATCAAACTCCGTGTCGCAATAAGGACATTTCATCTTTTGCGTTTTGCTGTTAAACTCAATAGCTCCGCCACAACAGGGACACTTATATTCCTGCAATACGCTCAAAGCTTATTCCTCCTTGGTAAGGTTCATTACTGTCTGTCGTTATCATCAAACGGATCGCCGCATTCAGGGCAGAACTTCGGCGGATTGTGCGGATCGTCAGGCTCCCAGCCGCACTTGTCACAGCGATAAAGAGGAGCACCGGCGGGCTTCTTTGAACCGCAGTTTGAACAGAATTTACCCTTATTTACAGTTCCGCATGCACAGGTCCAGCCGTCGTCTGAAGCGGGCTTCGGTGAGCCGCATTCCGGGCAGAATTTGCCTGTGACGGTTGCACCGCAGGAGCATTTCCAAGCGTTTGCTTGAACGGGTTCGGGCTTCTTTGAGCCGCATTCCGGGCAGAATTTACCGGTGACTGTTGTGCCGCAGGAGCATTTCCAACTGTCCGCAGCGGGCGATGCCGGAGCTGTTGATGCCGCAGAAGCGGTCTGCTGTTGCTGTCCCATTGCAAAAAGGTTCTGGGCATTCATTCCGCCGCCGGCGTTCATTGCCATTCCCATTCCCATGAAGCCGGTCATTGCTCCTGCTTCGTTTGAAGCGGCGGCTTTCATTGCATCCGCCTGTGCACCGACAAGCGTTGCCGCTGCCATTGTCGGATCTTTCATAATTGCAGTGCGCTGTGCCTGCTTGATCATATCCGCATCATCGTCGGGAAGAGTTACCGAACCGAGAGCGATGCTGACTACCTTAAGTCCTCGAAGCTCGCCCCATTTTGCCGAGAGTGCGGCATTCATGGCGTTCTCAAGGTCTGTGTTATGAGAAACAATCTGATTCGGGCGAAGCTCCATGTCCGAGAGCCTGCCGAAAGCCGGCTGTAATGCGCTGATAAATTCGGTTTTCAGCTGTCCGTCCAGTTCATCACGGCTGTATTCCTGCTCAACATTGCCGCAAACGTTTGTATAGAAGAGCATTGGGTCGGCAATCTTATAGGAATAAACACCCGAACAGCGTACAGAAACGTCTATATCCAGTCCGATTTTTGAATCAACGACACGGAACGGAATCGGATTGGGCGTTCCGAATTTATTGTCAATCAATTCCTTGGTATTGAAATAATATACACGCTGATCCTTGGCTGTGTCGCCGCCATAGGTGAATCGCTTTCCGATTGTTTGGAAGGTAGCCTTAACGCTGTCTCCGAGGCTGCCTGAGAAAATGCTCGGCTCTGTTGACATGTCATAGGTGTATTCACCCGGCTCTGCACAGATATCAACAATTTTGCCCTGCTCGACGATTATCATACACTGACCGTCGGCAACGGCAATGCCCGAACCGTTTGAAATAATATTGTCATTGCCTTTAGTGTTTGATGAACGGCCGCTTGTGCGTTTTTCTCCCTTTCTCATGAGCACGTCGTTAGGAAGCGCGTCGCAATAGAAAAATTCCTTCCATTGATCTGCCAAAGTTCCTCCGAGTGCGCCTATTCCGGCTTTAATAAGTCCCATAATAATTGACTCCTTTCAAATAATAATAGTTTAATTTTCTTTTTTATTCTGCACCGAGAATATCCCGGGTGTCGTTTACTGCGTCATTGGAATAGATTAAATTGTCACATACACCGTAATGACGCTTCTTAACAAAAATTCGCCATGCTCTCGGAAAAGAGAAATCACAGCGGTTTTCGGCAATGATTTTACCGTTTGCTCCCGAAATAATAGGAAATACCGAGGAAATCTTATCGCCGTTTTTGCAGCCTTTCAACAGGAATCAGTATACAATTTTATATATCAAACACTGTCGATGACTGATGCAAAATAATTTTCGGATACCGAGCCGAAGAGGAATGCGTCAATAAGACCGCTGCGTTTTGCTTGCCGAACGCTTTCGGTCAAATCATTGTCATTTTCATCATCCACGAAAAGAATGATGCGGCAATCCGCCAGACTTTGCTTGATTTTTTCTCGAATTGCCATGCGTTCCGAGAACATCCAAGGCGAAAAAGCTTTTACCTCCATCAGCAGAACGTCGGGCTTATGTGTTTCGCACCATTCGGCCGTTGAATCCGTTGACTCGGAAACGAAGATCCGGCAATCATCCAATTCCTGCATAAGCATACGCTCCATATTGTGTGCATGAATAGCACTATGGATATCCAAAACAATTTTTTTCATTTTCATATATCACCCTCTATAAAAATAAACTTTTACATATATATTTTTACAGATTTACGGTTTTTTGTCACTGGCATTTGTGCCAGTGAAAGAACAAAAGTTTCTTAAAACGCAAAAGTCATTTTGTCTGTGAGGCAAAAGGGTAATCAGAATTATTCATCTTTATAAGGCGGAAAAGCAAGCTTATTTCCGATGGCGGCCGCTGACGAGGCTTCACGGTTTTCAATGCCGTCTTTTCCTGCAGTTTCGTCATAGTTTTGCAGTACACAGTTCAATCCGTTTTAGCAGCAGGGGAGGGGGAAATTTTTCTCCGTTGAGTGTATGCTTTATTACATCAAAAAGCTCTGTTGTGACGTGGTTCTTGCACCGTAAACCGTCTGCCTCTTATATGTTTATTTCGTAAAAAACCTTTTACAATTTAGATTATAGCATAAAGTTTACTTTTTTCAACCGATTACTTTATTTTAATTAAAGACTGACAGGATATAGGCTTTGTCCGGGAAAAAGAATCGCTGTGCGTTTGATATTCGTTGTTTGGTTTATTTCGTGAATTTTCGTCAATCATATTATCGGTGATATTTATGCTTGTGACACTGGTCCGTGCTCTGATTCTATATGTTCTGATAATAATCTGTATGCGTATCATGGGTAAAAGGCAGCTCGGTGAATTACAGCCGACGGAGCTTGTTATAACGATTCTTCTTTCCGAGATTGCGGCTATCCCTATGCAGGACAATGCGCTGCCGCTCGGCAATTCGATTGTGGCTGTTCTGCTTCTTGTTGCGCTGGAGGTTATCAATTCCGTTGTTGTGCTCAAAAGCTCTAAATGCCGAAGCTTTTTGCAAGGCAATTCGCTTGTGGTGATCCGTGACGGAGTTGTCGACCAAAAGCAGCTGAAAAGGCTTCGCTTTACAATGGATGATCTCTTTGACCAGCTGCGGCAGAAGGACGTGTTTGATATATCCGATGTTCGCTACGCAATCGTTGAAACGAACGGACAGCTGAGTGTCATGCTCAAGCCGGAAAAGGAGACTGTAACGGCGGAAATGGCTGGTATACCGAACGAAACGAAGGGGCTTCTTTGCATGGTTATCAACGATGGAAAATTTCTCAAGCGTTCGTTCAAGGAATGTGAGACGGACGAAGAAAAGCTGTATGATATTTTGGAAAAAGAGAACACTGAAATCAATGAAGTTCTTTTCATGGTCGCCGATAAAGAGGGAAACTACACAATAGTAAAGAAGGACGAATATCAATGAGAAGAATAATAGCCGCCGTTGTGATTTTGCTTGTCATATTTGGTTCGTCAATCGGGATATATTTCAGAATAATATCCAATGTTGACAGCCTTGCCGGGACGGCCTGTGAAATCCGTGATTCCGTTAATCAAAAGAAGGAAACCGACTTTTTGGAAACAAAACGGCTCTCGGATGAATGGGATAGGTCGGAGATCTTTATGGTTTCGTTTTTGCCTCACTCGGAGCTTGACGACATTGAAATCGGGATAAGAAACATTGAAAACTATCATGAACAGGGCTTGACCGATGAATATTTGGAGGAGCTTAATAACGTGATCAATCGTCTTGAACACATAAAAGAGAGCGAAAAACCGACTATAAAAAATATTTTTTGATGAAAAATCCCGCACCGAAACGGTACGGGACAATAATTTATTTGAGGGTATATTTCATTATTTTCGGGTGGCAAATATTTCCTCGCTTGCTGCATGTTGAACAATAGACAGCGATATTTGGTGAATCCTCCCACTTCATTTCTTGCCAGCCGCAGTGTATGTAGTATTCCGGTTCTTTGGCGCAAGCCCAGATTTCTTTTACTCCAAGCTTTTTGGCTTCATCAAAAACGACAGCTTGCAGGATTTTTCCGTAGCCCTTAGACTGTATTCCGTTGCGCACGGCAATGTCGCCCAGTGAATATGCTTCGTCACGAATCTCCAAGGTAACGGCCGCCATTAGATTTCCGGTTAATGCATCGTCCATGCGCCACATTTTTAAAATGCGGTCAGGCATGCGTTCTTCAATGGTAACGCCCATTCCGCTCTCGTGGAAAAGCGTTGAAAGCGAAAGGAAGTCGGTTGTTTCTCTGATAATATATTCTTTCATAAAAATCCTCATTTTATATTTTTTCTAATATAATTGTACCAAATATAATTTTTAAGTCAATAGCTATTGGGAAAATATCAGAAAATAGACATTTAACAAAACAGAAAAACGGCAACATATCGCTTTGCATAATAAAGAAAAGCCGAAAGCATTAACGCTTCCCGACTTTTATAATATGAAAGTAGAGACCAATTCTGATACGAAATGCATACCCCTCGGATAAATCGTTAAAAGATGTGCCTTTCGTTAAAAAGTGCAACTGTACCACCGTCTTTCAGGCGCATAGGAATAGGTATCCATCAAGTTCTTAGTATATGAAATTTGCAGATTATTCTTGGATTTGGCTCAAATCAAATGCACCGTTCTCAATCAACTTCAAAATTGTGTCTACCAAGTTGTTTTTTACAGTTTCACTTTCATTTTCAACGCCAGAATACTCTACATAAATAGTGTTCTCTCCCATATCAAAGGTTGCATAATATATTACGGTTTTGATGCCTTGACTATTTGACTTTGTTACGAAATATCCTGCATTGATATCAACGCCGTCTACACTTGAAGTGATTGTATTTCCATCAATGATAGTATCTAATAGATTTACACCCTGTTTAGATACTACAATTCTTGTATCACCAATTTTTCCCTCAAAACCCAGAATATTATGATTGTCAGCATCAAAGTAAGCATCTGCGGTAACAGGCAAGTCTGCAAAAAGCATTTCAATCTCAGCATCGCTCAAAGGTCTTGTTGTTACATTTAAGTTAATTGAAGATTGTGATAAGTCATTTTTAACAAAAGTAATTGTTTCTCCACCATTCAGCGTGGCAATATCGTTTTTTGTACCAAACAGATTGCTTTGAAAAACTCCCACTCCAATCACAGCAACGAGTACGAAGCAAGCAGCAACAGACACCCATTTTTGCCGATTAGTTATTTTACTTATTTTTTTCATAGGTTCAGCCTCCTTAATATACTGATTATCGACATTTCCCAATGCCCTTAAAAGTTTCTTTTCTTTCATACAGAGATACCTTCTTTCTCTAACATTTTTTTAAGTTCGTTCCTTGAACGAAATAATGACATCTTGATTTTGCTCTCGCTCTTACCATATTCCGTTGCAATTTCTTTAATGGGCGATAAATACCAATATCTTCTCATAAAGATTTTTCGCTGTTCTAATGACAGGGAAGAAAGAAAGCGGTTGAGAATATCCGTTAGAGCAATTTCTTCAACAATGTTTTCTGTACTATCCAACGATGGTATGCACTCTTGTATTTCATCAAAAATCAATGGCATTTGCCCGCCATTACGTTTCTTTGCATTGAGCAGTTCGTACCTGTCCAAAGATAAGTTGCGAGTAATTTTCCCTAAAAAAGTTTTTAGGACAGATGGACGGTTAGGCGGTATGCTGTTCCAAGCTCTTAAATAAGTATCATTTACACATTCCTCGCTGTCCTCGTCATTACGAAGAATATTAAAGGCTATGTATCTGCAATACTTTCCGTATTTTTTTGAAGTTTCGGATATAGCAGCTTCGGAGCGCTCCCAATATAAATCTAATATCTGCTTATCATCCATAGTCTTCTCCTCCTTTCCTTTGTATTAAGGCCTTTCACCCTAATAGACGGGGAAAATGTGTCATACGTCACTAAATTCAAAAAAATCTTCCTCATTTTTTAATACTCCCCATAGTGTAGTCTCGAATTTTTGTTTTTTCGAGTGTCTACTCTATGGGGAGCATATCAAGGGCGTTGACAATAACAACATCTTCGGCGCAGGTACTCGAACAGCAACAATGCAGGTACAGAATGCCGCAGGCATCACCGTTGACGGTCTTGCCGGAGCACAAACCATCCGTGCGTGCTATGTGCTGGCAGCGAAGTGAGTTTTAAAATTATAATCAAACTTTTAAAGAGTTTTGATAAGTTTTAAAAATGTTGGAGTAAGCAGTTATGTTTTCACCGCCAAAGATCCATATGATTCGGCTGAAGATTGCATATGGGGAGGTCTGCAAGCGGTTGTGTATGAACCGGGTTCAGCTATGTCTTGAAAGGCAAAAAATACACTTTGTTCAAAGAATGAGAATGGCGAAAGCCATTCTTTTTCTTTATAATTAATCAT
>FR882070.1 GCA_000434915.1 Ruminococcus sp. CAG:563 | reverse complement strand
GAGTTATTTTACCACAGATTTTAGAAATGTCAAGGCTTTGTTTGAATAAACTTATAAAAAGTTTTAAAAATCTTTTATTAATTCAGAGAATGAATAAATAAGCATTATTTTTTTTCGTAAAGCATTTGAATTGTCCGCTTTGTTTCCCGGTTCCGGAAAAATGCGAATTTGCCGCACGTTTAAAAAATTATCTCTGTGACAATCATGAATATACTTTTTATTTCGGCAAATAATAGGGGAGAGGTGAAGAAAATGATTGAACAGGATACGATTCGGCTTCTGAGAGAATGCGACGCCGGGGTAAAAATGGGTGTTGCGGCGATTGACAATGTGCTTTCCGAAGTTAAAAATGAGGAATTCAGAGTAAAGCTTATTGCCCTGAAGGACGACCATCAGCAGCTCAACGGTGATATTCAAAAGCTTCTCGGCAGATATCATGATGACGGCAAGGATCCGAACCCGATTGTAAAGGGAATGTCGCAGATTAAAACAAATTTCAGAATGGCTGCGGAAAATTCCGACGCTACCATTGCCGATTTGATGACCGACGGCTGCAATATGGGCGTGAAATCTCTCAGCCGATATCTGAATCAGTATAAAGCCGCCGATGAATCGTCAAAGGAACTGACAAAAAGACTGATTAAAATCGAAAGCGATTTTACTGCCGAAATAAGGCCGTATTTATAAGCTTCTGCCTGCCTTTAGAGCAGGCTTTTCTCTTATAATCATACAAAACTGAAAAAATGTATAAACAACTGTATAACAGTATGTCTTGATAATTGTATAATAACGTGTTATAATTTTAACAATATTTTAGATAGGAAGTGATAAAATGGCAAGTCAGCGTTCGGGTGATAAAACAAAACTGATGCTTGCAGAATCGTTAAGAAATCTGATGCGGAAAAAACCTCTTGATAAGATCAAAATCCATGAGATAGTTGATGCCTGCGGGGTAAACAGACAGACATTTTATTATCATTTTCAGGATATTTATGCTCTTGTCGAGTGGATGTACCATCATGATGCGGTTGAGCTTATCGAGAAAAACAACAAAGCGTTTCTTCTCGGTGAGGTTGGTACAAGAGACGACTGGGAGAGCATAATCGAAGCTTTGTTCAAATACATAGAGGAGCATCGCAACGAGATTCTCAGCGTTATCAATTCAAGAGCAATGGTCTATTTCTCAAACTTTGTTTATGAGGGCTTGAGTTCAAGCATAAAACGTTTTGTCGACCTTCAATCGAAAAATCTTGATGTTGACGAATTCTATAAAAATTTTATTTCAAATTTCTATGCAATAGCTTTCGGCGGAATGATGCAGAGCTGGCTCAAAACTAACGGTGCTGCACGGATGTCGAGCCGGGAGTTTATGCATTTGCTCAACATAACCGTTTCTGGAAATATCGAAGCGGCCATTGTTCGTGCCGCTAACGAAAAAAAGTCAAATTCTATTGACAAAAAACCTCTGTGATGATAAAATAAATTCAATAAATACAGGCAAAGACGGAGAGTTTTCGAGTTGTTCGGTTTTCAGAGAGGCGTCGGCAGGTGAAAGACGTCAGCCGTTATTCGGATTGTAGCTCCCGAGCCGGAGGGAAGAAAGCTTTTGCCGTAGAACCCTCCCGTTATTCTGCGTTAAGGATTTGAGTGGTATTCTTTGAATACAAATTGAGTGGTACCGCGGGTTTTATCTCGTCTCAAGGGTTTTCCTTGAGGCGAGTTTTTATTTATACTGTAAATTAACTGCATTGACATAAGGAGGATATTTCAATGGCAAAAGATCTTGCTAAACAGTACGATCCCAAGGACGTTGAGGACAGAATATATAAATTCTGGCTCGACGGAAAGTACTTTCACGCAAAGTGCGATCCGGAGAAGAAGCCGTATACTATAGTTATACCGCCGCCGAACATCACCGGCCAGCTTCACATGGGTCATGCGCTTGACAACACACTTCAGGATATTCTTATCCGTTACAGAAGAATGCAGGGCTATGACGCTTTGTGGCTTCCCGGAACGGATCACGCATCTATCGCAACCGAGGCTAAAATCGTTGAAGCCATGCGTAAAGAGGGTATCACAAAGGAAGATATCGGACGTGAGGGCTTCCTCAAAAGAGCATGGGAGTGGAAAGAAAAGTTCGGTGGCAGAATCATCGAACAGCTCAAGAAAATGGGCTCCTCCTGCGACTGGGACAGAGAGCGTTTCACAATGGACGAGGGCTGCAGCAAGGCTGTTAAAGAGGTTTTCGTCAATCTTTACAATAAGGGGCTTATCTATCGTGGCGAGCGTATAGTTAACTGGTGTCCGCATTGCCTTACTTCAATTTCGGACGCCGAGGTTGAATATGAGGATCAGGCAGGTCACTTCTGGCATCTTCGCTATCCGTTTAAGGACGGAAGCGGCTATCTTGAGCTTGCAACGACAAGACCCGAGACAATGCTCGGCGATACCGCAGTTGCAGTTAACCCGAACGATGAAAGATACAAGGATATTGTCGGCAAGACGCTTATTCTTCCGATCGTTCACAGAGAGATCCCGGTCATTGCCGATGACTATGTTGAAATGGACTTCGGAACAGGCTGCGTTAAGATCACACCGGCTCATGACCCTAACGACTTTGAGGTTGGCCTCAGACATAACCTTGAAGTTATTGATACATTTACAGACGACGCACACATCAAGCCCGAATGGGGCAAGTATGCCGGAATGGACAGAATGGAAGCTCGTAAGGCGATCGTTGAGGACCTCGAAAAAGAGGGCGCTATCGTTAAGATTGAGGACTATTCGCATAACGTCGGCGTTTGCTACCGTTGCCACAGCTCAATTGAGCCGAAGGTTTCAAAGCAGTGGTTCGTTAAGATGGAGCCGCTCGCAAAGCCGGCTATCGACTGCGTAAAGAACGGCGAGGTCAAGTTCGTTCCCGAGCGTTTTGACAAGACATATTATCACTGGATGGAGAACATCAAGGACTGGTGTATTTCACGTCAGCTTTGGTGGGGTCACAGAATCCCGGCATGGTATTGCGACGACTGCGGCGAGGTTGTTGTTTCAAAGGAGACACCGACGGTTTGCCCGAAGTGTGGCTGTACTCATCTCACACAGGATCCCGATACGCTCGATACATGGTTCTCATCCGCCCTTTGGCCGTTCTCAACTCTCGGCTGGCCGGACAAGACCCCCGAGCTTGCTCATTATTTCCCGACAAGCACACTTGTTACGGGCTATGATATTATATTCTTCTGGGTTGCAAGAATGATTTTCTCGTCTGTTGAGAATATGCATGAAAGACCGTTTGACACTGTATTCATTCACGGTATTGTCCGTGACGCACAGGGCAGAAAGATGTCTAAGTCACTCGGCAACGGTATTGATCCGCTTATTGTTATTGACGAGTACGGCGCAGACGCACTCCGATTTACTCTCGCAACGGGCAACAGCCCCGGAAATGATATGCGTTTCTCGGACGAAAAGGTCGGCGCAAGCCGTAACTTTGCAAACAAGCTTTGGAATGCGGCAAGATTTATTCTCATGAATCTCGGCGAGGATGAAAAAGCCCCGCATATTCCCGATGAACTTGCACTTGAGGACAAGTGGATTCTCAGCCTGTTCAACAAGCTCACAAAGGAAGTTACGGATAACCTTGACAAGTTTGAGCTTGGTATTGCCGTTCAGAAGCTTTACGATTTCATTTGGGATGTATTCTGCGATTGGTATATCGAGATTTCAAAGATAAGACTTAATTCGGGCGACGAGAAAGCCGCTCAGACGGCAAGAGACATGCTCGTTTACATCATGTCGAACACACTTAAGCTTCTTCACCCGTTTATGCCATTTATCACAGAGGAAATTTGGCAGACCTTGCCTCACGACGGTGAGTCAATTATGATTTCAGAGTGGCCTGTTTATAAGGACGAGCACAACTTCAGCGTTGAAGAGCAGGAAATGGACAGAATCATGGAAGCTGTTCGTGCTATCCGTAACCGCAGAGCGGAAATGAATGTTCCGCCGTCAAAGAAGGCTAAGTATTATATCGCAACGGCTCATAAGGATACGTTTGAAAAGGCCGGTATCTTCATGCAGAGACTTGCTTCCTGCTCGGAAGCCGAGATAGGAGACAGCTTTGAGATTGACGACGCCGTTTGTATCGTTACGACCGACGCTAAGATTTATATTCCTCTCGGTGAGCTTGTTGATTTTGAAAAGGAAATTGCAAGACTCAATAAGGAAAAGGAAAAGGTTCTTAAAGACCTTGAATTTATCGACAAGAAGCTCAACAACGAAAATTTTGTTGCGAAAGCACCGAAGACGGTTGTTGACGGTCAGCGTGAAGCTGCTCAGAAGCTCCGTGACAAGATCGCCATGATCGACGAGAGCATCGAGAAATTTCAAAAGTAAAAATTAAAATCAACCTCCTCATTTTTATTTTGGGGAGGTAATGATTTAGCCGTCTATTCTATTTCGCATTCGTAGTTATTAGAAGCTTTCTTAACGCCTCTGCAGAAGAGGCAAGATTATAATAAAAGAGTGATACCATGAATTATAACGAAGCATTGAATTTTATACATTCGAGGGACAGGTTCGGAAGCCGTCCCGGCATGGAACGAATTGAGGCTTTGTGCAATGCCTTTGACAATCCGCAGGATAAGCTGAAATACGTTCATGTTGCGGGAACAAACGGCAAGGGCTCAACCTGCCATATGATAGCCTCAGTCCTCTCGGAGAGCGGATATAAGGTCGGACTTTTCACGTCTCCGTTCGTTGTCGATTTTCGTGAAAGAATCCAAATCAACGGCGTGATGATCCCGCAGTCCGATTTGGCAGAGATTATTTCCGAGGTCAAGCCTGTTGTCGAAAAGCTTTCAAAACAGGGAATTGAGCCGACGGAGTTTGAGATTATCACTATCACGGCTTTTCTTTATTTTCTCAGGCAGAATTGTGATATCGTTGTGCTTGAGGTCGGTCTCGGCGGTCTTCTCGATTCAACAAATATCATTAAGAAATCCGAGGTCAGCGTTATAACTTCGATTTCGCTCGATCATACGAATATTCTCGGCGATACGCTTCTGAAAATTGCCGAGCAGAAGTGCGGCATATTCAAAGAGGGCGGAAATGTTGTCGGTTATCCTCAGCCTGATTTTGCCGTTGAACGCTTCATTAAGGATAAGGCCAAGGAGAAGAATTGCAAGTATTATCCGCATGAATTGAGCAAAATCCGACTTGTTCGTGAGGAAATTGACGGTTCGACGATAATCTACGCCGGCTGTACTTTTAAAATCCCGCTGACGGGCAAGCATCAGCTTTATAATTTTGCAACTGCGGTTGCTGCAATCAACGTACTCAAGCAGAACGGATGGAACGTCACATATAAGAGTTTGATCGACGGCATTTCTAAGGTCAAAGTTCCTGCGAGAACGGAAATTGTTTCTCATACACCGCTGACGATAATCGACGGCGGACATAACGCCGAGGGTGTTGACGCTCTTTGCAATACGCTCGTTAAGTTCTGTGCAAACAGAAAGATTATCGCCGTTTTCGGAATGATGAAGGACAAGGACTACGGCTATGCCGTTAAAAAGCTTGCTCCTCTCTGTGAGAGAATTTATACGACCGAAGCATCGAATCCGAGAACGCTTGATGCAAAGTCGCTTGCCAAAGAGGCAAAGCAATATTGCAAGAAGGTTCGACCCGAACCGAATCCCGAAAAAGCATATAACAAGGCTTTGAAAAAGGCCAAGGACGACGATGTTGTTTTGGTCTGCGGCTCGCTTTATCTCGCTTCGGATGTTAAAAAATTCATTAAATGACATCACATTACAAAAAGAAATCATTTTCTTGACCACGCTTCAACAAAATATTTTCGGACAATCCTTTATCCTATTGGGTAAGGGATTGTTTTTTATATAGATGAAATCTGTAAGATTAAATTGAAGCAGAAGCTTCCTAGGCCTACCCTTAATTGATTCAGGTTCTGCGAAGTTTCAACACGGCAGTGAGCGGAGGAGCATTTGCGGCGGAATGGTTAAAGAAAAAGATGAAGTGAGATTCCCAAATCTTCGAAAAATAGATGAATATTTTTTAATAAAATTAAAACATAAGCAATAAACAAGGGGGTATTAATGTGCCTGTAAAAATTATAGCGACGGAGCAGAGAGTGACGGCGTTCCTTGAGGGAGAAATCGACCACCATACGGCATCAACGCTCAGAATGGAGATTGACGACGCTATTCAGACCTACAAGCCGAAGGTTCTGAAGCTCGACTACGGTGATGTGACATTCATGGACTCGTCGGGAGTCGGCCTTGTCATGGGTCGAGTCAGAACAATGTCGCCGTTCGGGGGAAGAATAATCGTTTCGAATCTTTCTCCGCAGACCTACAGGGTTATGCAGCTGGCAGGGCTTGAGAAAATTGCAAAAATCAGCAAAAGGGAGGATGTTTCCGATGAAGGCAAAAAATGATTTCAGAATGACGATTGATTCCAGGTCAATCAACGAGGCTTTTTCACGGTCGAGTGTTGCGGCCTTTGCCGCCCAGCTTGACCCGACGGTTGACGAGATAACCGACATAAAAACGGCGGGGGGAAACACCCGACATAAAAACGGCGGTGAGCGAGGCGGTCACAAACTGCATTGTTCACGCTTATCCCAACAGTGTGGGAAAAATTTACATATACGCTGCCGTGTATGAGGACAACTCCGTCAAAATTTCAATCAGGGACAGGGGAGTCGGTATCCCTGACGTAAAAAAGGCAATGGAGCCGCTTTTCACAACTCTCGGCGGTGAGCGTGCCGGTCTCGGCTTTGCGGTTATGGAAAGCTTTATGGATAAGATAACGGTCCGGTCAAAGGTGGGCAGCGGAACAACGGTTACAATGCTCAAAAAAATCAGCGGGCGTGAGGACAAATGATCCTTTCAAAAAACAAAAGAGATGAAATGATCGAAAGTAATATGGGTCTGGTTCATTCATGTGCGCATAAATTCAGCGGCAAGGGTGTTGAATACGACGATCTTTTTCAGGCCGGATGTATAGGACTTATTAAGGCTGTCGACAACTTCAGGGAGGAGCTTGGATTTTCCTTTTCGACCTATGCCGTACCGGTTATTCTCGGCGAGATAAAACGTCTTTTTCGTGACGGAGGAACAGTTAGTGTCAGCCGCTCAATCAAGGAAAAGGGCAGAAAAATCGCTTATGAGCGGGAAAAATTTATAAAAAAATACGACCGTGAGCCGACGGTCGGCGAGCTGAGCGGAATACTCGGTTATAATGAATTTGAAACGGCACAGGCGATAGCGGCTTCAATGCCCGTCATCAGCCTGACAATGAACGATGATGAATCCGATTCGCAGCTTGATATTCCCGTTCCAAACCATGAGGAAAGCGTTTCAATGAACCTTGCCGTGCATCAGGTCATGGAACGGCTTGAGGAAAAAGACCGTGAGCTTATTAAGCAAAGGTATTTTTCCGGAAAAACGCAGACTCAGACCGCTCAGTCGCTTGGAATGACGCAGGTACAGGTCAGCAGGAGGGAAAAGCAGATTTTGAGATATATGAAACAAAAGCTATTATAAAAACGGCCGTCTGCTCGGGAAAACCAAACAGACGGTCGTTTCAATTTTTGATTATATTAGAAGTTGAATTTGGGTCAAAAAGATGTATTCTGTCCGTAAGTATTCCGAGCTCAACGGACTCGTTTGCCGGAGAATCGGCGGCAACTCTCGCCGTGAGCTTCTGACCGGAATAGTCAAGATAGAGATAGCTTTCGCTTCCCATAAGCTCGCTGACCTCTAATTTTGCCGTCAAAACCTTGTCCGGATTTTTTACGATAAATTCATTGTCAACGGTAACGTCCTCCGGTCGGATTCCGACCTTGACGGATTTATTGAAATACTCTTTTATTTCATTTGTTTTTGCGAAAGAATCGGTGACATCAAGCTCGTTTTCGGCGAGTGAAAGAAATATTTTTCCGTTTTTTGATTTCACCTCGGCGTCGAGAAAATTCATCTGCGGCGAGCCGATAAAGCCTGCAACAAACATATTCTGCGGATGCTTATAAAGATTCTGCGGCGAATCGACCTGCTGAATAACTCCGTCCTTCATGACGACGATTCGGTCGCCCATGGTCATCGCCTCCGTCTGGTCGTGGGTGACGTAAATAAACGTTGTTCCTAAGCGTTGGTGAAGCTTTTTTATCTCCGTTCTCATGTTGGTTCTCAGCTTTGCGTCAAGATTGGAGAGCGGCTCGTCGAGAAGAAAAACCGACGGGGATCGAACCATTGCTCTGCCGAGCGCAACACGCTGCCGCTGACCGCCCGAAAGTGCCTTCGGTTTTCTTTTGAGCAGGTGCTCGATATCCAGCACCCTTGCCGCTTCACGAACACGTTTGTCTATTTCATCTTTGGACATTTTTCTCAATTCAAGGCCGAATGCCATGTTTTTATAGACCGTCATGTGCGGATAGAGGGCGTAGCTTTGGAATACCATTGCGATATCTCTGTCCTTCGGTGCAACATCATTCACAATGCGGTCGCCGATTTTCAGCTCGCCCTTTGTGATGGGCTCAAGACCGGCAATCATTCTAAGAGTTGTTGATTTGCCGCAGCCCGACGGGCCGACAAGAATGATGAACTCTTTATCGGCGATTTCAAGACTGAAATCATTGACTGCCGTTGTGCCGTCATCGAATATTTTATATACATTTTTCAAACTGATACTTGACATAGTTTATCCTTTCACGGCTCCCGCAACGATGCCCTTTATAATATATTTTTGACACGAGAGATAGAAGACGACAATCGGTATGATTGAAAGCACAAGCATTGCCATCATTGCGCCCATATCGACCGAGCCGTAGCCGCCCCTGAGATATTGAACGGCGATCGGAACGGTTTTGTATTCGCTGCCGATTAAAAGATAGGGGAGCAGGTAATCGTTCCAAATCCACATTGCGTCGAGAATCGCTACCGTTATCGCTGTCGGTTTCATTATAGGAAACACAACGTAAAAGAAGGTTTGCAGCGGACTGCACCCGTCAATCATTGCTGCCTCTTCAATCTCAATCGGGACGGATTTCACAAAGCCGCAGAACATGAACACCGCCAGTCCCGCACCGAAGCCGAGGTAGACGATTATAAGTCCCCAAGGCTTATCAAGACCGAGGTCGGCGACGGTTTTCGTCATTGTGAACATTACCATCTGGAACGGAACTATCATTGAAAAAACAAAGATATAATAAAGTGCCTTTGTGAATTTATTCTTCACCCTGACAATGTACCACGCCGTCATGGACGCGAAAAGAACTATCGCCGCAACCGAGAATACGGTTATAAACAGCGACCAGCCGAAAGCGGACGGAAAGCCCGTTTTTTCAATTCCTCCGATGTAGTTTTCTATTCCCGAAAAGGTTTCGGCGTTCGGAAGCGCAAACGGGTCGTCGCTTATATAAAGCTTGCCCTTAAATGAGTTGTAAAGAACAATTATTATCGGAGCGAGGAACGCTGCACCTGTTGCGATAAGGAAGATATATAAAAGAACTCTGCCTGATTTTTTTGCCGTTATCCCGTTCATTGCTCCACCTCTTTATTCCTTGTGTAAATAAGCTGAGCAAACGAAATTGCCGCAACAATGATGAAGAATATTACCGCCTTTGCCTGACCGACACCCTCCCGGCCGATTTTTCCGTAGAAGGTGTTGTAAATATCCAAGGCGAGCATAGCCGTCTGTTTCGAGGGTGCCCCCGCCGTAAGGGCCAAGTTCTGATCGAAAAGCTTGAAAGAATTCGTAATTGTCAGGAAAAAGCAAATTGTAATCGACGGCATGACGAGCGGCAGTGTGACGTGCCTGAGAGTCTGACGTCTGTTCGCACCGTCAACCTTTGATGCGTCCTGCAAATCCGAGGGAATGTTTTGGATTCCGGCGATATAAATTATCATCATGTAGCCGATAAGCTGCCAGTTCATCATGATGACGAGACCCCAGAAGCCGTATTTTGCGTCGTAGGTGATTGTTACGCCGATGTTTTGAAGAATTCCGTTGATAATAAGCTGCCATATATAGCCGAGCACGATTCCGCCGATTAGATTAGGCATGAAGAAAACTGTCCTGAAAATATTTGTGCCCTTAAAGCCCTTTGTCAAAAGAGCTGCGAGACCGAAGGAAATAACGTTTATCGTGATGACCGACACGACCGTGAACTTAACGGTGAACCATAAGGCGTTGAGAAAATCCCTGTTGGAAAAGGCCTTGATATAGTTTGCGAAGGCGACCCATTTGGCGTCAAGCACGGTCGTGAATTCGGTGAATGAAAGACCGAGACCGAGGATAAACGGCACGGCAAAAACAATCGTGAATGCCGCAAGAGTCGGTAAAACGAATATCGGAAACCATTTTTTCAGTGCCATGTTATCCTCTCCTCATTTATGATTTCGCAGCCGCCCAGCTGTCAACGGTTGTTTTCTTTACGTCGTCCCAGGTTTTTGAACCCTGAACGTATTCGAGCAGTGCACTGCCGACGCTGTCCTTGAAATCAAGGCCCGGGAACGAGTTGAACACCCATTCGACCGTCGTTTTGTCGCTCTCCATCCACTTGAGGATCTCTTTTGCAAGCGGATCGTCCGGCTTTTCGTTATCTTTAAAGGTGTTGAACGGTGAAATAAATTTGAGCTTGTTGACGACATAATCCTTGCCCGTGTCGCTTGAAAAGAGCCATTCAAGGAACTCAACCGATGCTTTCTGCTTTTCCTCGGAAGCATTTTTGTTGATTACAAGATAATTTTCCGTTCCGATGCAAAGTCCCTGCTTTTCCTCGCCGTCAATACCGATATAAATTGGGAGATATTTGATATCGTCAGCCTTGACAGTGTTGCCGCTGACCTTTGAAATCTGATCCCACGCCCAGTTGCCGTTCTGAACCATCGCTGCCTTGCCGAGCGCAAATTCCGACATTGAGTTTTCAACCGATTTGCCCGAGAGCAAGCCCTTTTCGGTTGTTGAATTGTTTATATATAAATCGAAAATGTTCCTGAAATTATCGGAATATTTGAAGTCAATCGTTTTTGCGTTATATGCTGCGGTTATTGCCGAATCGTCGCTTTTATCCTTCATTTCGTAATAGACGGGCATGTTCAAAAGGTGGGTCGTCCAGCGCCATTGCTCACCGCCGGACATTGAGGTCGAGGCGAAAACGCCGTCAATGCCAAGCTCCTTTTTGTGCTTCGTCATGTCCTCGGCAACCTCTTTGAGAAGCTTGAAGCTTGTGATTTCCTCAGCCTTTGAGATGCTCACGGCCTTATCTTTTAGAGCAAAGTATTTCTCCATAATCGCATTGTTATAAATGATTCCGTAACCCTCAACGACGTAAGGGATTCCGAAAACTCCGTCGCCGTTTTTGATTGCAAGAGACTTATCCGAGAGGTAGTCGTATAGCTTTGTGTCCTTTAAATCCTTGCAGTATTTTGCCCACGACTGATAGCCGACGGGTCCGTTGATCTGGAAAATCGTCGGAGCGTCGGACTTTGCAATCTCCGATTTAAGCGTTGTTTCATAGGTATTGCTGGCGGCTGTTACAACCTTAACCTTGACGCCCTTTTCCGCCTCGTATTTCTTAGCTATTTCCTTGTAGATATCCGCAATTTCGGGCTTGAAATTTAAGAAATAGACCGTATTGTCCGCCTTTGCATTGTTAATGTCCGTTTCGCTCTTTTTGCCGCATGCCGAAACGGTAAACAGAAGCACGGCGGCAGTTAAACAGGCAATGATTTTTTTCATTGAGTGTTCCTCCTTTTTGTTTTGTAATCATTGATTACTCTTTTATAATTTTTAACACAATAACGTGTCTTTATTCAAAAATAATGTGAATGATTATTGACTAATTCCAAATGTTTGATATAATTAAAATAATATTTTACGGGAGGTTATACCTATGGTTAAGCACATTGTTTTTTGGAATGTCAGAAATGACGATCAGAAGAAGCACAACATGGAAGAGATGAAAAAGCGTCTGACTGCACTTGTCGGCAAGGTTGACGGTCTTATCAGTGCAGAGGTCGGTTTTAATTTCAATGAAAAGGGCTATGATCTTGCTCTCTATTCGATTTTTAAGGACAAGGCTTCGCTTGACGGCTATCAGGTACACCCGGATCATCTTAAGGTCAAGGAATTCGTTCATTCGGTAATCACCGACAGAGCGGTCGTTGATTTTGAATTTTAAACTATTCTTAAAGAGGTTTTAATTATCTTAAACAATCATGTTTATGTAAAAAATAACCTGAACGAAAGCTTTATCTGACGCTAAGGTTTAAAAAATTATAATTTTAGCTGTCGTATAAGGCTTACGAATAAATGCAAAATCGGACAATCTGTTTTGATGTTTCAGACTCGTTAACTCACTAAATCAGCCTCCCCTTATTGAGTAAGGGGAGGGGGACCGCTTGCGGTGGAAGGGATAAGACTTTAAAGTCTTTCTTTATCCCCTCCGTCGCTCATGCGACACCTCCCCTTGATTCAACCAAGGGGAGGCT
>FR882069.1:13360-14674 GCA_000434915.1 Ruminococcus sp. CAG:563 | reverse complement strand
AAAAAATACCGATAAATTTTTTGTCAATCGTTTTGAAAATCAAATAAGTATTCATGGAATTGAATATATCTTTAAATCGGTAAAAAATCATGCGGAATCAACAAAAATTTAACCCCACATTATCTTGAGACTTTCTATTCATCTGTTATATTAAAGAGTTAAGACTTATTTAAATAAAACTTCAACGCATCAACCCTAACCCCATTTCGAATAACTTCATAATGTAAGTGCGGACCGGTAGAATATCCTGTTGAGCCGACTTTTGCAATTAACTGACCTTGTTTTACTTTTTGTCCTGTCGAAACATGGAGTTCCGAACAATGCCCGTAAAGCGTTGAATATGTGTTGTTGTGCTTTATCTTTACATAGTAGCCATAACCGTTGTGCCATGTTGCCGCTACAACTGTACCGTCGGCAGCGGCAAGGATCGGGGTGCCCTGTGGTGCGGCAATATCCGTTCCTCCATGCGTAGAAATTTCGCCCGTTATCGGATCAGATCTTGTTCCGAAATATGATGTAATAGTTCCGTCAACGGTGAGCGGCCAAGCGAATATTCCTGTTCCTACAAAGGAACCGCCGCTTGGATAGCTTTTCACACTGTCCCCTATCAGTTTATTCCATAAATCATCATATTCTTCGCCCATAAGTTCATCTAACATTTTATTTTGTTCATCATTGAATTTGTATTTTAACGCCATCTGCTTCGCATCTAAATGAATAATATAAATGTTCAGAACTTTCTTTGTGACATAAACCGTCTGCTTAACCGAGTTGCCATTGTCATCGGTTGTGACCTTTATTTCAGCAACCAACTTAGGAGTGACAACGCCGGATATTTTATTCATTTCTTTCATTATTTCACGAAGCAAATTTATTTTAACTTCATTAAGTGTAACAACCTCAAGCGGATCCTCGCCTGAGGTTGTTTTTATAGCATAGATCGCTAAAATGTCTTTCCACTTGATTGAAGTGTCTCCTTTCACTTCGAGCAAATCATAGGAATATGAAGTTTTCATAGCGGTAATATTAGCATAATGCTCCGATGTAAGTTCGGATATAGCCTGTGACATAGTTTTTTCGGTACCTGTCGTTTCATCGTTGGCAAGGAAAATCCCAAAACAAGTTCCGCCTATTGCTCCGATCAGACATATAATTACAATTACAACAACAGCAGGTATACCTCCTGCCGCAATAATCGCTCCTATGCTTTTTACGCCCGAAGCAATAGCTTTTCCTGTTGCTTTAACTATCCTGACCGTGGTTTTAACAGTTTTATCGACAACCTTTACGGCGGTTTTTGCCGCCTGTTTTGTT
>FR882069.1:0-13306 GCA_000434915.1 Ruminococcus sp. CAG:563 | reverse complement strand
GGTTTCAACCGTTTTACTTGCCGTGTTTTTTGTAGCCTTGACAGATTTCTCAGCTGTTTTGATGCTTTTTGAGGTATTATCAAAGCTCTTTTTCGTTTGTTTGATCTTCTTGGCTTCATTCCTTACTGTTTTAATCTTTTGCCTTTCCGACCCTATCTTTTTTATAGTACATTTTTCCTTGGTTTTCGGCTGAGATAACTTTCTTTGACGAGGCTTTTTCTTTTCATCAAAAATAGGATCAGATTGTGGTTTAGTTTTTGGCAGAACCGATGTATTTTCTTTAATCGTCGGTTTATCATTATTGACTTTTATTTGTCCATTATCCGATTTTGTTTTAATGTCATTTTTCTGTTTCTGATCGTTTTTATAAATTTTATGTTTTTCTTTCGCTTTATCTTCGCTTCGTAACTTATCCTCACTTTTGTTATACGTCATATCTGACTTATTTATCTCGCTATCATCAATATGATTCTTAACGGCTTCCTTTTTCTCTGCACGTTTTTCTTTAATCTTGGTCTTGGCTTCACCGGCGACTTTACGACTGACTTTTTCTGAATCAATCGCAACAGTTTCGGCAGCTGCTCTCATTTTCTCCGACACTTTATCAGCCGCATACTGTTCAGGTGATGTATTGTCATTCGGTTGAATGTTTTTTGATATCTTCTCTTTTGTTTTTATGCCGATATTTTTCATTTTGTCTCCGACATTAACCGCCGCATTGTGAACTTTAATGTCATTTACAACTTCACGGGTTTTTATCTTTTTCTCCATTACTGTTCACCAACTTTAGTTGACATAAGCTTATAAAGTTCTGTATCTTTCGGGAATTTTCTTTCAAAAGGAACCAGTGCCGAACCGACCTTAACAAGACCGTGACCGACTTCAACATTTGTAATATGCGTCATCTGGGTTTCACTTATCTGCAAAAGATTTGCGAGATCTTCTCTGTCTGTACCTCCCTGATTAAGCATTATGATAAATTCAGAGTTGGCAAGCATTGTTCGTGCCGTATGACTTTGCAAAAGATCATCAACGTTTTGAGTAATACCCGTGCAGTATGCACCGTATTTACGAACTCGTTTCCAAAGTGTAAAAAGAAAATTCGCCGAGTATTCGTGTTGAAAGAGAAGATATATTTCATCAATAAAAATGTATGTTTCTCTGCCCTCCGCACGGTTTTTGGTTATACGGTTAAGAATACTGTCAAGAACAACAAGCATACCGATAGGCATAAGCTGGCTGCCGAGTTCAAGTATGTCGTAGCATATAAGTCTGTTCTCAACATTAACATTTGTTTTCTGTGCAAACGTGCTGTGTGAACCCGATGCAAACAGTTCCATCGCAGTAGCAAGTTCAAGCGCTTCAGCTTCAGGCTGCTGTTTTAAATCATTGCATAAATCAACAAGCGTCGGAACTTTACCCGTATATCCCCTCTTTATATAGTTTTTATATACATTTGCAAGACAACGGTCAACAATGGATTTCTGAATTGCATTAACTCCGCCTTTGCCGATAACCTGTTCAAACAACGATAATACAAATTCGGCTTTAAATGCAATAGGACTTGCTCCGTCGGCATATTCTTTGTTTATATCAAGGCAGTTGATATGATTTTTACTTTTTGCAGAAAGCTCAATGACCTGTCCGTCCATTGCTTCAACAAGAGCGGAGTATTCACGTTCCGGATCGATTATCATAACATCTGCATCGGTTGAAAGAAGGAGATTTACCATTTCTTCCTTTGCGGTGAATGATTTACCCGAACCGGATACACCGAGAATAAAACAGTTGCCGTTAAGCAGAAACTTTCGGTTTACAATAATCATATTTTTCGATATAACATTGACGCCCTGAAATACGCCGCCGTCATGTTGGATTTCCTGAACTTTAAACGGCATAAAAACAGCAAGGCTCTCTGTTGTAAGAGTACGCCTTGCTTCAATTTTATTTATTCCTATCGGAAGTGTAGCATTAAATCCCTCGAGCTGTTGATATTTTAAGATACCTATCTGACACATATGATTTCTGCCCATTGCCTGTATTGCTTCTGTATCGCTGTTGAGCTGTTCAAGTGTATCGGCTGTGTGCATAACCGTAATTATAACCTTGAACATTTTTTGATCACGGGTTGTCAGGTCATCAAGAAACTCTCTCACTTCCTTCCTCTGCTGTTCCATATCATAGGGAATAACGGAAGTGTAATTGTTGTTTGAGTTTTGTTTTCTTTGATAATTAGCAATGTTAGTCTCTACCCCTAATGCCTGTTTCTCTCCAAACTTCTGGGCCTCTTCTGTTGAAACAGGTACGATATCATAATTAAATATCATATTTCTGCTTGTATCCGTAAGGTCCCACACTACTCTGTCCTTGACAAACGACGGATAGTCACGGATAAAAAGAACTCTCCCAAATCTGTTACCGATTTTAAAATAATCGGATTTAAACTCAAACCCATCCGGTGAAATGTAGTCCTTAAAGCTCTGACCTTTTCTCATAGTATCCCTTAAATCAAAATGATAATCTGCAGCTTCTTCGGGTCTGCAAAAATCGTGTATAATGCGAAGTCTTTCTGTTAAATCAAGTTCGGTGCATTTTGAACCGAGTCTTGAAAAATGTGCAATCAGGTCTGCACCCACACGGTTAAAATGACTTCTCGCTTCACTTATACTTTTCTTCTGAATGGTCAGCGTTACATATTTGTCCTGCACGATTGCATTTGCTCCGTTTGCCAACATTGTAAGCATATCATTGATTTCTTTACGGTATTTATCCTTATTGTCATTGGCTTTTTCCAGCAATGCAATTTCTTTTAATTCATTGTGTTTAAGTTTCCTGTTTATTATCGTAATCTGACTTGAAATACCGTTTTCAAGTGAGTTAAGTATTTCACTGAATTTAAGAAAATGCGACTCTTTATCCTCTTTGCTTGATACTGCATAATTGATATCGGTAAATTTGAATGTTTTTGAATATCTGTCCTTTCCTGTCATAAATATACCGTCCGAATATACTGCATCAATCCTTATAACATCCTGAACAGATTTCGGAACGTTCATTCCGTCACCGAATATTTCATCGAGTCCGCTTTTCTTTTTTATCGTTCCTATGAGATCGAACAATTTCATCTCCCCTTTCCATACTGTCATAATAGTTCGTCGAAACAAACTTTAGCTCCTTCGGCATCAAGACTTCGCTCTTAATATAAGCAAGCAAAACTTTCTCTGCCGTCATACCGTGGTATTTAAAAAATCCAAGAGCTGCAAACGGTGCCGCACCGACAATGCAAACCCAACTGAGTGTTTCTATGCCGAAAAACGGTTTTAAAAGAAAGTACAAACCTACCGCAACGCCGCAAGCAAGTACCGAAAATACAAACTGACGAAGATTAAGCCCGAAATATACCGCTTCGCTGTAATCTCGTATTTCTCTGTTAATTTTTACTTCCAATGACATTCCTCCAATCTAAAAGAAAAAGCATCACCGAAGTGATGCTAAAAAAACGAATGTTTAGATATTTAAATAAACTGAGTATAATAAACCGGCAAACAGAATATATCCTTGTCTTTGCTGAAATCCTTAGTATAAATTAGATATTTATTTAGAATTCTTGAAGAATACTTTTCGCAGAAAGCATCTATTGATTTATGCGTTCTGTAGGTTGACGATTTAACTTCAATAGGACAGATTTTGTTCTTTCGGGTTATCAAAAAGTCTACCTCATAGCTGTGCCTTGAAGCTTCATTTTTTATTGTGTGATAGAATAATTCATTTCCGTTTGCCGTCAAAATCTGAGCAACAATATTTTCATACAAGTAACCGAGATTTGCACCCAAATTATTACCCAAAAGTCTTTCATAGATAGTGTTTTCGGTAAAATCACTGTCTTTAAACATAAGCGTTGTGAAAAGCCCTGTATCGCAAATAAACAGTTTGAATTTGGCAAGATCTTTGTTGTTAGATAACCCTACATTCGGGTCGTTTGCGTGGTATGACACAAGAACGGTTTTTGAATCCTTCATTTCGGCAATAAGTTCAAGAAGCCCGTCTGCTCTTTCGTCTGACAAAACGCTTGACACCTGATATCTTGCGGCGTTTTTATTAAGCTGTGCGGGAATTGCATCAAAAAGCATTGAAGCTTTACCTGTAGGATCAATCTTCATAAAATCATCAGCGTAAAGATTTAAAATGTCTCTTTTTACTGCATCTACTTTTCTGAAATTATTTGTTTCTATATATTCGCTAACCGCCTGCGGCATTCCTCCAACCAACATATACAGTCTAAAATCACGCATAAGCTTTCTGTTAAGCTGTTCTCCTACAGCTTTGTTGCTCTCAAAGCATTTTCTCATAAGAGGTACTGTTGTTGTGTCGCCTACAGCCCAACGAAACTCCTCGTAATCCATAGGATACATAGATATCTTTCGCTCTTCACTTGGTATCAGAATATCTTTAACATTCTTTTTTATGGATATGAGCGAGCCTGTTTCTATATAGTCGTACCTATGATCTTTTACAAGCGATTTAATTGCCTGACGAGCTTTAGGGCAAAGCTGTACTTCATCAAATATAATAAGTGATTTCCTCTCAATTAAATCTATTTTATATTGAAGCTGCAATTGAAGAAAAATATAATCAAGGTCGGAAACATCATCAAACAATTCTTTTACGTTTTTTGATGCGGTTGAAAAATCCACAAGTATATATGTTTCATATTCATTCTTTCCGAATTCCTCAGCAACTGTTGATTTGCCGATTCGTCTTGCTCCTTCAATAAGCAGAGCCGTTTTACCGTCTGATTCTCTTTTCCATTCCAACAGTTTATCGTATATTTTCCTTTTAAACATGCGCTCACCTCAAAATCGCAAATTTTATTATTTAAAATATATGCATAATCGCAAATTTTATACTGCAATTATACCACAAAATCGCAATTTGTAAAGTGTTTTTTACAGTCCCATCATTTCTTTGACAACTCTGTCACTCATTTTTACCGTGCCGACAAGTACGATCATATTGAATATCAATTCACCTACATAGCTCCACACCTGATTAACGGCTGCAGCCGACTCGTCAACAACAGGCGGTGATGCGGCAAACACTGAGAAGATTATACAACCGAGCACAATAATTGCTCCCTCTAAGCATACCGCCGCATAGGATTTAACAAAACTCTTTCCTACGGAGGACGACGGCTCGCCTGCAAATGATGATAATGGCACCGGAGCAATAGCAGTATATAAATATATTTTAAAAAATCGTCCGTATACTGTCATAATCATAATGAACGATAAAACGGTAATAAATAAGCTGCCTATGAGGGTCACTGCCCATAACGGTACGCTTTCCCAAAATCCGCTTTTCTCAATCGCCTTTATGATTGACTCCGGTAAAACGGTTTCGGTTGTACTTGACAATCCCGATGTCTCCATAATCTTTGAAACAATACCCTGCACAATTTCAAAGAGTGATGTCATCAGTTCAAGTCCGTAGTCAATAGATGCTTTTGCAAGCACAAAACGAATAAACATCTTTAAAGCTATTTCGGGTCTTTTGATTTCCGCAAAGCTGCCGCAGGTTTTCATAACTCCGACAACAAAGAATAAAACCAGAAGCGAATATCCTATTGCCTGAAGTGCTCCGTGAATGTTGGTTATCACAGTCCATATTGTACCATCCTTGAACTCTTCGGGTGATTGAGTGATGAGAAGCCATATTTCACTTAATTTATTGTTCCAAGTGGCAAGTGCATTCTGGAGATTTTGCACTACCCAATTACTTGATTCTTCCATTAAAGACCTCCCTTAAAGTTAATACGATCGGCAAGGTTAATTTGCCTGCCGACCGTAATCATCAGTAATCAGTTGACAATCAAATCAAGAATTTCCTTTGCAAAGGTAATAACAATACCTCCGGCAACGGTAAGAAATCCGTTAGCTCTCTGTGACGGATCGTGCGACTTCAAAGAAAGTCCGACCTGAACAATACCGAAGCCGAGCAGTATAAGACCGACGGCTCTGATAAGTCCGAAAATGAATGTTGAAAGATTGTTTACAACACCGACAGGATCTCCCGCCGCCAAAGCCGTAACGCTGAAAATCACAAGCATTGTGATACAAAGAACAGCATAAACATAGGCTTTAAAGCCTTTTCTGACCTTGCCCTTCAAAGGCTTAGAATTATTAACTTTTTTCACTTTTCTTCCTCCAATTTCAATAATATTTTTTCGATTTCTTCGTTTGAATAAATAACATAATTGACGTTTTCCGATTCATCTGTTTCAATTTCATCAAAATTAAAACAGTTCATTTCAAGTACCGAGTAATCATTGAATCCGTGAATATACGCTTCTCCCGAACCGTCGGTTGTGTACTTTACATTCGGGTGCTTTAAAATATCATATTTCAGATCTTTAACAGGTCTTTCACCACGAATGAAAAGAAGCGCATACTTGTTGTCGAGCATTCGCACTTCATCTGGAGTCAGCAGATCTCTGCCTGCGGTCTGATAATTTGTGGAATAGCTTCCGTTTCTGCCTTTGGACTGCCCATAAGTGTTTGTATCTATGGTTTCTTTGCCCATCAATTCCGACACATACTTATGCGTTGATTGCTCATTACCTCCGAGATAAAGAAATTCATCGCAGTTGCCAACAATAGATTCCCACTGCTTTTCAAAGAGCGCTTTAAGCTGAGCCATATTCTGAATAATAATTGATACCGATATTTCACGGGAACGCATCGTTGAAAGCAATTTGTCGAAGTCATCGGGGAGTGCTATGTTTGCAAACTCGTCCATTATGAAATGGACATGACAGTCGAGTCTGCCTCCGTGAACATAATCTGCCTGATAATACAGCTGTTGAAAAAGCTGAGTGTATAACATTCCGACGATAAAATTAAAACTTGTATCGTTTTCGGGAATAAGAGCAAATACCGCTGTCTTTCTTTCGCCTATTTGATCAAGTTCCAATTCGTCTGCGCAAGTCATATTTGCGAATGAGTCAAGATTAAATTTCTCAAGTTTTGCAAGCAATGCAATCTGAATTGACTTCAATGTTTTCGCTGTACCGCTGTGATATGAACGGTAATACTTAAGAGCAATATGATCGGGTTTCTGTGCTTCAAGACGTGCAAATATATCGTCAAGCGGACTGGTTATCTCAAAGTCTGTCTGTTCTTCGGGGATATCTCCGGCTCGAATAAGTTCAAGAACCATCGAGAAGTTTTGTTCCTCCGGCGGAGCTTCATAATGAAGAAATGAAATAAGCGCTTTCAACAGCATACTTGCCGCCTGATCCCAGAACGGGTCTGTGCTCTGACTTCCTTTCGGTGTTGTGTTCTTAAAGAGGTTTGTAACAAGTCTTTGAATATCGTTATCGTTATGAATATACACAAAAGGGTTATAGCAGTCGCTCTTTTCCATATCAATCAAATCAAGAACCTTGATATCATAGCCTTTATCTTTTAACATATTTCCCGTATCACGGAGAAGCTCACCCTTGGGATCAAGAACAATAAACGATGTGTTCGCCTGCATAATATTCGGCTTTGCATAAAACCTTGTTTTACCTGCTCCCGAACCGCCGCAGACTAAGACATTTAGATTTCGTCTGTGCTTTCTTCCGTCAATGCCGATTGCGGTATTTTGAGTAAGGATTTTGTTTTCACTTTTATCGGCATCCATATACTTCTTCTTAATTGTTTCCGCCTTACCCCATTTTGCCGAGCCGTGTTCTTCCCGTCGTCGATAGTTCTTTTCGCTTGAAAGATAAATACCGATACCGAGAATATATCCCATAACAAAAATGAGGACAGTTTTTAGGCTGTCCTCACAAACGGAAATATTAAAGGGATTGCCGAAAGCAACCGACAAATTTCTGATTATTTCGACCAATCCGCCGCCAAGATACGGAGCGATAAGCAGTGCACACCATATTACAGGAATTAAGCCGCAGGCATACAGTATGACATTTGTTTTCGACAGCTTATCTGTCCTCACGTTCAAACCTCCTTCTTTTTTGAAGAGGTGCGTCAAGAACCTTTAAGAGCAAATCGTCAACATCGTCTGTCGGCAATTCCTGTTCAAGCAGCATATTACGGTATTCGTTAATACCGTTCAGCATAAGGTTATGTTCAAAATCATCAACGGTTAAAACTCTTTTTTCACCCACAAGTTCACCGCCTTATCTTTCTGTGTGTTCCTTATTCATAGATTCAAGCGCTTTACTTATTGTGTGCGAAATTGAGTTTGCGTTTTCACGGATGACCGCAAGCTCGGCTCTTTTGTCTTTAACTTCAAGTGACAGAAATCTGTCGCTTACAGCTGTAATCGGTTCGGGCGTATAACCTGCTCTCGATGTTGCAATATATGAAACAGCCTGTGCGGTAAATTCAAGGTTATTACGGTTAAAGCTGCCGTTATCGAGTTTTGCAAAAGCAATCTCCTTTGAAAGAGCACGAAAGATTTCATCACCGTCCAATCCCTGCTTAATAAATATCTTCTTCGCACCCGGCTGATAAATCGCTTTTGTTTCTTTCGGAAGCTGAGAACTGATTTCAACAGGAACGGGAGAGGTTCTGATAAGAGCCTTAATAACGACACGGGCATCGGGCATTTTGGTTCTCGGTGTTCTCTGCGCCGCATTGGTCTGTGAGATATCAAACACCTTTTTTGCGTTGTAAGGTGTTATTGTTCTGCCGTCATCTCTTGTGTACGGTTTGCCGGGTTCAAGAATAACAATTCCTTTTTCTCCCTTGTTAATTCGCACATTGTTTTTCTGCCACGTCTTTGAATCACAAATTCTTGTTGCATCGGGATTCTGATATGCAATAAGAAGCGAATTGCTTACCGAGTATCTGTCAAATCTGCTCTGGATATCCAGATATGCCATAACAGAATCTGGATTATCCAATTCCTCGGTTGCGATTTCAAGCATTACATAAGCCTCTTCACGGCTTTCGATTTTCTGCTTTATCCATTCTTCTTTTGAAAACTCATTTCCGGTTTGCGTATTTTCGTTATCGAACAAGTTATCGAGTTCTGTCATTTGTCTTTGCTCCTTTCGTTTTTGATTTTGATTTCTGCATCGCTTTCTTTGACTTCGATGCCTTCCTCTTTTCTTCTTTAAGCTCTTCGATCTGTTTCTTAACCGAAGGTCTTGAAGAAATTTCATCCCTTGTACGGCGTCGGTAATCGTTGACTCCGGAGGTATGCTCTGACGGACGGGATCTTTCCGTCTTTGCCACAGAAGGGTTTTCCATATACCCCTTTTCGATCTGCTGCGGTTTCTTGAAAAGTTCATCTAAGAACTTATCTTCCGCACTCTTGGTAGGATACTGTTTTTCTTTATCCTGTTTTGACTTTTCAATATCGGCTCTGATAGTAGCTTTATTATTGACGCCGAGATTAAACCGCTGAAATATTCTGTTCACCTTTGATGAATCGTCGGCACGAACCATAATATCGCACTTACCGTCATTCTTGTCTCTGTCTTTAAGCACATGATACATAACGCCGTATTTCTTTGCTTCCTGACAAAACTTTTTAAGTTCTTTATCATTGATTTCAAAAACTTTTATGGGTTGTCTTGATTTAAGCATTGTATTAAGTGAGGCTCTGCCCTTTGTGCGTTTTGTATCTTTGAGTGCAGACAATATCAGTTTAACAAGTCTTTCGGCACCGTCCATAGACAATTTACCGGCAACCTCAACGCCCTGAAGTGACATCCTGACCATCTGTTCTGCTGCGTCGCCTGAAGCGTTCATCTGTCGTCATCTCCTTTCTTTCTTTATCATTCATAATCTCGTTAATCTTATCTTCAATTTTAGGTTCGTTATCTTCTATTCGTCTGCAAATATGGATTTGCTTCCTCAGGATTTTCATTCGCTCTGTTAAATCGGAAATTGACTCTTGTATTTCTTGGATTTCCTTTTTGTCACCTTTTCTGACTGCAACTCTCAGCATATTCCGAAGCCGTTTTCTCGCTTCGTCACATTCCGAGAGTTCGTTATCACAGGACAATTTGTAATCGGCAAGCTGCTCCGGTGTTTCAATATCGTTATCGCATAATAGGTTTTGCTGTTCAATGAGCTTATCAAGTTTTCGCATTTCATCAATCAGGAACTTATCAAGTCCCCTGTTTGTATTAGGATTTTTCTTGACATACTTAACAACAGTAACAAAATAAACATACACCTGTTTATATGTCGGTCGGGACAGCGGTTTAAAAAATTCCTCAACAAGATTATCTTGCTGAGGAATTTCAATATCATATTTCTGCCACTTTGATAAAATCCGTTCTTCAATTCTTTCGGGTGTATAATCTTCTCCGAGCGCTTTCATTCTTCTCGGTCTTTCAAAATTCGAGTGTGTGATAATCGGATATTTACGGTTAAAGTTGAACCCATATCCGAGTTTGTTCATTTCTTTATAAAACGCTTTCGGGCTGGTTGTTTTCAAAATGCACTCATCAATATCACGACGAATAATTGAGTCTTTCGTCCATTCTCCGTTTTTCTCTGCTTGGTATAGATCGTAACTTTTATGACTTCGTTCCTTTGGGTTTTCAATTACGGACAGACCGTATTCACGGCACAGACCGTCGGAGATCTCTCTTAATTTCGCATAGCTTTCTTTTGTATCATAGTATTTCTTCCCGTCCATAAAAGAAACGGAGTTAAGCACGATATGATTATGGAGACAATCGGTATTAAGGTGTGTTGCTACCACAGCTTCAAATCTTTCGCCGAACGCTCGACGTGCAAACTCCATTCCAAGTTCGTGTATCATTTGCGGTGTACCCTCTCCCGGTGAAAACGATTGGATTATATGAAAACCCAAGATTCCGCCTGTTTTATCATACTCTCTTTTCGTTTCCGACATCTTCTTGTATGCGTTTTCGGCTCTGCAATTTATACCGTCAACGAAAAACTTTTGCTCTGTTTTCAGATCATCCACCGTATAATCAAGTGCATTATGCAAGTCTAAAAATGCTTCTTCGTAGTTTTCGTTCTTTATCTTTTGCTTGTTGTCAATATATGCAATAGTTCTGTCAAGACGGCTTTTAATATCTTTAATAAATACTATTGCCATTCTTATTTCCTGAAATCAAACGCTTCGTGCATTTTATCTTCAATAAGGTCAAGCTTATCTAAATGCTTTTTGAGCTCCGAAACATTCAAAATCCCGTTGCTTCTTGCAATAACGATCAGCTGATTTATGTTGTTGCCGATTGCTCTCAATTCCCTGATTAACACTTTGTATTCTATTGGAGGAGCTTCGGCTGGCTTATACCCTAAAATAAGATAACGAATAAGAGTAGATTTATTCAAACGAGTTTTATGACATAATTCATTGAGACATATATTTTCTTCTTCATTAAGACACAATTCAAATCTAATATTTCTTTTTCTCATCTGATACTCCCCTTTTCTTTATGGGGTGTTAGGGGTTACAACCCTTAACAAGCGAATTTGTCCGTACAAATTCAGTGCTTGCTAAGACTAATGCCAACGGCATTGGCGCCTTAATTCGATCAGTCTGGCTGACATTCTTTCTCGTCAAAGTCGTCCTCGTCGTCCATAATTCCCTCATCGTCATCACATTCATAAGCCTGATATGCCGCAAGGAAATCAAAATTGTCCGTCTGATCAAGTATGTTTGTGTTCACGTCAATATCCTTAACCTTGTTCTCCGCTTCCTCTTTTGAATCAGCGTTAACATCAACTTCATACACGATTGTATGAAGTACCACAACCTTAAATTTTTTCATTTTAAACATCACCTTTCATGTTCTCTGTTATTAGGGTTAAACTTTTTTCCTACAATTTCATTGCCGTTAAAATAGAATTTTTCCGGGTACATAAGTTCTTTAGTGTACTTCTTAATCTGTTCATCGGATAAGCTTCCGAATTCTTCGCCGGAGCAGTCACAGATAAAAGCTGTTCCGACAATAACATCAATCAGTTTCTTGTTTTTGTCGTATATGCCTCTGTTAATAGGCAGTTCCCGAACCTTTCCTTCCTCATTACAGACTAAACAAACAGGTTCATCAAAAAAATGAGCGGTCTCAATATATCCGTCGACTATCTCCTGTAAATCCTTAAGTGAAGTTCCGATTTCTGCCGTTCTTGCAATCTTACCGGGTTCAAGTAAAACAACTTTTATCTTTTGATTGCCGATCTCTTTCGTTGAGAAATTAACGTCGGAAAAGTCATCAGGTAAAAGAATGTAATCGCTGTTCTCCCAACCTTCTTTTACCCTACGCTGTGCTTCTTCGACACTTTCTGCTTCAACTTCAATCTTTCTTTCCAGCGTTTCTGTGATTGTAACTTCGTATGTATTCATTATCTATAAACAACCTCCTTTCAATAATTCTGTATGCTATCTGCTGTCCCTCTCTGATTTGACCCTTACAGCGTTGATAAGTTCATTTGCTTTATTCTCAATGCAATCACGAATTTCATTCATATGCTCACCTTCGTGTTTCTCCCAAGCAAGGAACAATTTATCAAGGGGTTTCTTTTCTCTCAAAAGAGCTTTACACTGTTTTGCATTAAGATCGTTTTCTTCAAGTGACAACAATATATCCTCACGGATAACAAGTTCATAAGCATACTGAATAATATTTTCGGGAGTCATAGTTTTTAATAAACTTATAAACTCCTGCTGTTCTGCATACACCTTTTCATAAAGCGCGGTATTTAACTGTTCAAGTGTCATTAACATCAACTCCTTATAATAAAATTAGGGCAAACTATAATAGTTGCCCTAAAACTTTTAACAAAATCTTTTTTGTATTATTACATTAATTACGATAAATTGTTATATTCTGTTGTTCGAAAAATTAAAATTCAGTAGACTAAATTCAACTATTCTTTTAAAATAGCTTAAAGGAACTGCTCTCTAACAATCATCTTCAAATCAGTTGGTATTTTTCTTAATAATAACCTTATTTTAATTTGAAGTCTGATTCTTTTAAATCTTCTTGACATAGAACTCATATACCCCAAACAACAGATATAGTAATACATCAATTCTTTGTCATTCTCTAACATATCAATCAAATCAACAAGTATGCTATTCGCTTCATCATATAAGTTAAGTCGAATGTAGAGTTCAGCTTCACTTAATTTAATCTGAACGGAACTTTCTTTATCATAACAAACCGAATGTAACTGTTCATAATATTCTATTGCTCTTATATCTTCCATTCCACTATATATTTCCGCAAAATTTTCCATTAAATTTTGCTTAATGGTAGGATGTTCTATTGATTTTGAAGCTGTATAAATTTCATTTGCAGTAT
>FR882068.1 GCA_000434915.1 Ruminococcus sp. CAG:563 | reverse complement strand
GAAAAAAAGAAAAGCTATTATAACGATATGTTAAGAATAACCTGCCCGTCCTGCGGTGCAAGTGTTAAGCTTGACAGTCAGCAGGTTACCTGCGAATACTGCGGCGCCGTTATTAAAAACGAGTTTTACGATTGGCAGACCGAGTCGTTCGAGATTTATGAATCTATCAGTACAAACCTGAAAAGATTTTTACAGCTTATCGTGTCCGGCTCCATACTTTTTGTATGTGTCTTTCTGTGCTTATATTTAATCAAGGACATAGAGATTTCCCTTGCGGCCGGCGTCGGTGCAGCGATTCTTGCTTTGGGAGTGATTGTCTCGCCTATTATCTACGGAAAAGTTAAGCAAGACAACCTTGCGAAGAAAATCGTAGGATACTCAGAGAATTACCTCAGAGCCTGCTTAAACGAATACTTCTTGAAAAATGAAAGCGACAAGGATATGCTTGATTTCAGCGTTGATACAATCAAGCTTTTAAAGGTTGCAAATACAGACGAGATAACAAAGGTTACGGCTGAAATTTACGGAACCAAAACATTTCTTCCCGAAAATCAAAAGCCCTTTACCCAAAAAATTAAAAAGAGATTGACCCTGCAAAGAGCAAGAAATCCGGAAAAAAGAAAGACTGACGGTGAGTTCTTTACCGAAAAAGAATGTCCGAGCTGCGGAGCGAACTTCATGCCCGATGAAAACGGATGCTGTTCTTATTGCGGTTATACCCTTCACGAAGAT
>FR882067.1 GCA_000434915.1 Ruminococcus sp. CAG:563 | reverse complement strand
TATGTATCAACAATTCCTGGATATCATAAATTCTACTCAATAATTTCTGCTTCTGATTTTCTATTTCGCTATAAACACCTGCAAGTCTCTGTTGTTCTTCAAGGTCAAAGTTGCCGTCATCTTTAATGGGAAGCTTAATTGTCAAATTTTTAATTTGGTTGTTGCCAACCTTTTTATTCGACGAGTTCTTGGCACAATTATAAAATTGAGCTTGCATAACAAAAACCAAATAATCAAGATCTAATCCTTCAACCTTTGGCGTGAGCCAACCACAATGATTATTTGGGACAAAAGGATAGTTTCTCGCTGTCAGCGTTCCTGCCATTCCATCAACTGTCCAAGTGATACAGGGATAGTTAATCAAATCCTTTTCTCGTTGGAGTTTATTTTTTGCAATATAACAAAGAATACCAGTATTGTCTACATCAGAAGAAATAACAGGAATATTACCTTCCCAACCTAAAGATACAACATTTTTCCTAGTATATATAGCATTACCTTGGTGGGGTGTAAATATATCTGTTAGCTTTTTCTCTATGAATTTAGACACTTTATAGCCTCCCCATAATTATTTATATCATCAACAATTTCTGTCAAATACTCGCTAAATTCATCAAGGTTCATTATGACATCAGCCTTTTTTACTCCCATCTTTACTTTTTCTTCATCGGTCCACCTTTTCTCAATATCCCATGCAGAGTGAGGTTGAAAAGAGTCTATTGAAAATAATTTCAATTTTAGATCATCTTCAAATATGGGTTTCAAATATTCTTCTATTTGATTCTTGTCTTTACAACTACGAAAAAGATTATATTTGTTTACAGCTGTTTGAAAGTCATTATCATCACTATCGAATCTATAAACATCTAACGTTTCTCCAATAGAAGTACAGTAGTAAGCAAAAACAGGATAATTCTGTTTTTTAGAGACATCTCGTTTTTTTCTTAATGTCATTATGTATGTTTTCTTAGGGGTATTGAAAAAAGTGTTAATAGGTAGCGATAAAATCCCTTCAATATAACAATTGGTTATTATAAAATCATGCAATCGCTTATTGCCTACATTGGTGAAAATACCGTCGGGTAATACAACATTAGCTACTCCGTTAGGTTTAAGAGATTTAATAATCCATTCAAGGAACAACCCTTCTACGCCTAATCCCTTTTCTGTATAAAATCCAGTATCCTTAGCTGTTTTTGAAATCAACGCACTTTGATAATATGGAGGATTTGCGAGTATTACATCATACTGTTTTCCGTCTATTCTTTCTAATGTTCCTAAAATAGTTTTGCTAGAGTAATATGTCTCATTTAAGAGTTCTTGAGAAATCGTTTTTATGTTTGTAAGGGTATTATTGTCTTTAAAAAGAGACGAGAAATAAATCATAGTATTTGCTTTTGCAAGAATAGTTGTTAAATCGTATCCACTTGTTGAGCCTTTCTCGTCCATTTCTTTTTCATAACCATAAAGATTTATCTTCTTGACAACATGACCGTTTTTAAATGTAAATGGCTCATCAATTTTTAAAGCTGCCTCAAGAAGGAATTTGCCTACTCCACAGGCCGGGTCACAAATTTCGTCACCTTCTTTAATATCCACCATATCCACCATACCCTTAACAATTTTTAATGGTGTAAAATACTTTCCAGCATTTTCTTTTGTTTTTTCTTGTTTTGTGAAAGTTTCAAATAATTTGGACTTGAAATCCCTATTAATATCGATAAATTTTCCTTCTATATTCTCGTATTCCTTAAAAAGCTTTATAACCTCATGGAAGGTAGTTGCATCTGCATTGTTACTTATGTAATTACCATCAGCATCCTTTTCGGCATGGAATACGAACCCGTTGATAACCGAAGTTTTATCTGGAGCTTCTGGAAATAATTTGCTAATCCTTTCTCTAGGTTCATGAATATATCTATAAAGCACTTCAGCTTCAGTTCTGCCATCTTCACCATAGAGATTCCAAATATAATCAAAATTTTCCGTAGTGCCAAGAATATTAATATCAGATAAATATTTGAATAAGAATAGCTCGACAAAAGTATATAAACTATCTTTTGGTGTAGTAAATTTGATGTTTTTAAGCAATCCACCAATCTTTTTTGCAAGATTTGTAGGATCTGAATATTTTATTAATTGTAATTGATTGTTTGTATCGGAAAGGTCTATTTCCAAACGACCAATTAACTTTGCTATTTCTCTTTCCTCAGTTTTGGGTTTAATTGTCGCTATAATTTTATTGCCCTGTTCATCAAGAATCGGCAGACCAGTGAGGGCATTTATCCACACAAACTTGGAACCGTCAGTAGCCACAAATATTTTAACCCCAAGTTCTCTGGCAACATCTATTTCTTGCTTAATAGCAGCTTGAATTTTTTTATACGTATCGAATTCATCAGGCTTTTTGAATTCGATATAAGCAACAACTTTTTTAGAACTATCGACAATAAGAACATCTGGCTTTTTACCTTTGTTTTTTACAGCAGTTTTCACTTTATCGCAGACAATTCTTTTTCCTACAATTAAATCTCCGATAGTAGTCGCTCCAAGATTTAAACATTCATATTTATCCAATATTGTAACACTATTTGAAAACAAGTCATTTTGTATTGTTTGTTCTGACATATTATCTTCTCCTTTTAATACTAAATCATCATAAATACTTCTTGCAAAAATTCATTTATGCTATTCATCACTTCTTCAAAATCAATGTCGTTAAAGTTGATTTTCTTGGCGAAAGCTTGCCATTTCTTTTGCATTTCAGGATTCATGCCAAATTGCATTGCCTGATCAAATTGCTTTTTTGTAAAAGTATGATTTCTATTTGCAAAAGTTTTTTTCATAGCCTCGGCTAATACTTTATTGTCAAATTCAAAATGCTTTGAAAGATAATAAATATCATAATAATCCTTCATTCTACTTGAATATTCCATCAAATCGAGAATAGCATCAAGTTTTTCTGCTATTGTTGTTTCAAGCGAATAAGTATTCACAACAGGCTTTTCAAATTCGGCAAGTTGCGTTGGAAGCGCTCGTTTTTCTTGCTTTGGGATAATTACATCACCAACACCAAAATCGATATTAATCGGCGTTTTTGTATTCTTAATTTTTGCAACCAATGAGGCTGTAATACCGGCATATTTTTTTGCAACCGATATAGGCTTAACACTTTTTATTTCAAATGTTATAAAGTCATTGCCTGTATCAGTTGAAATAATTTCTTCAATAATCGATTGTAACTGCTCAGGTGTATTTGGCAAACGTTGCAACAAAAAATCAATATCCATTGTTGCTCTGCTTTCAAACTCTGTTAGCGTATAAATAAACAAGCCGCCTTTTAGAACAAAATTATTTGCATATTTTGATTTCTCGAGTCGCCTTAAAAATTCTTCTTGGCAAAATAATTGCAAACAAAGTTGATAAGTTCTTCCGCTTTCTTTTGCCTTATTTTTCAATTTTGTTAATACCGATGCGGCTCTGTCAGCCATTCAACAGCACCTCCATTATCTCTGCAACCTTTTTATAAACACGCATTTGTTTCGAGTAAGCAGAAAGATTGGCTAGATTTTTATTGTTATCGGCAATATAGGCGTTAATCGCCTTGTTAAAAATTTCACTGTCTATTTGATTTTTGTATTTAAAGCAATCGCAAATTGTGCGTTCTTTATCATAAATATTAAGTTCAAAACCGTTAATTTGAATTTTTGTTTTACCAATTTCAAAAAGCTCATTTTGAATAAACTTTGGTTTTATGAACAATGAATCAAAATTTAATTTTGTCCTTGAAAATGTGCGAGGCACAGCAACATTCCACTCTTTCGGTGCATAATCACTATAGCCGTGATAAAAAAGTGCAGTTTCAAGACACAAAATCACATCTGGAAGCAAAGTTGATATAACCTGCTCATCCGAAACAAATTCATCACTAAGTGAATAATAACCGTGTTTTATTCTGGTTATAACACCGTCATTGCAAAGCTTTGCAATTTCATCATTACTGAAATCTAACTTTTTTATATCACAAGTTTTTACGATTTTGCTATTTTGAAATATAGTTTTTAGTTTTTTCGTTTTATTCATTGCTCACCAACTTTCGATACACACAATTCTATATTTGTGTATCGAAAATATTTTATCATTAAAAATAATAATTGTCAATAATCAATTTTTATTACATAAAAAATGGCAGGAAACAACCTGCCATTTTCGTCTAAATATAAATTATTTCTTTATTTACAATCTCCGTTGCACGATTACAGATTTACATCCATAATCATTTCATCAAAAACATTTGCGTCGGGCTTCAAACCTTTCAATGATACAGTTCCGTTACTAATCATTTTGTCAAGATATTCATTATAGGTTAGATTACCGCAGCTTTTAAAGCTGACATTCATATAGCTGCGTGATAGATCAACATTCATATTTGCGTAGTTTTCATTTTTTCGTTCAATGTGTCGCTCAAATTTTCCGACAGACATTCTTGTGCGCGTCTGTACTCTGGCAACACAAAAATTTTCTTTTCCCATTTTATCTCCTTTCTTAGGACAAACCGATTGAGGGTTCTGTTACGCATCTTTTTCAAAGTGTGTAACCCATTATGACACTTTCAGCTCTGTGGCTGCAAAGATGTCGTGGGCTCTCCGAGGGCTGAAATTCTCGTGTCGGCCGTGACGGTTGTGTCGGTATTTCAGATGGCTTCATTTTACCGTCACAACCGACACAGCTGTCACGGATTAAACTGTCTGTCGTTCTAATTTAATTCGTCTGCCGTCGTGAGAACGAAAGTATTCGTACTTTATGTTGTATTTATTGAGCAATATGCTTGCATTGATATTCAATTTTTTTGTAAGCATATTCGGCTTTAAATCGGAATTTAAAAAGATTGTTAATTCAGTTGGCGAACCCTCCCAAAGATAAATATTTCCATTAAGTTTATTTGATATTAGCTCAAGCAGTGGATCACTTGGTGGTTCCCATTTCTCAACTTCGCAGGCAACATAATCCCACTGCAATGTTTCGGGATTCCTTTGCAAGGTTATTTTTTGGTCAGGAAAATCTCTTCCTGAAATACTGAGAAAAGCTTGCGTACTTGTTCTGTTTTCTTTCCAAAGAACGAGAGCGCCGTCGGCGGCACCATAGATTCCGTTCGTGCCTGAAATCATTTCAAAAATATCTTCGGCTTTTTCCTTCCTCGTGTGGTGAACAACAAGAATGCAAATTCCGTTTTTATCGGCGACATTTTTTAATCTGTCAATTACTTCATAGTCTTTTGCATAACTGCAATTTTCTCTACCAATATCATTTATCTTCTTTAAGGTATCAATAATAATCAGCTGAGTCTTTGGATGTGAATAGATAAAGTTTTGAAGTTGAGTTTCAAGACCTTTTTCAAGTGTTCCCGATTTAACTGCGAGGTGCAAATTGACGGAAGTTTCATAACCAAACATTGTGCTGAGTCTTTGTTGAAGTCTTTCATATCTGTCCTCAAGGGCGAGGTAAAGAACGTCGCCCTGAGTTACGCAGTTGTTCCATAGTTGCATACCTGTACTTACGTAATATGCAATCTGCGCCATTAAAAAACTTTTTCCGACTTTTGGTGTGCCGGTAATTACATACATTCCAGGTGTAAGAATATTTTCAATTATGGGAGGCTTTGTGCCGTACGCTATGTCAAATAAATCTTCCATAGTCATAGAATAAATGTGATTCGGATCACTTTCTATTCCGGAAAGTCTGTCCATTTCTTTTAATTTTTCCAATATATCATTGCTTTTTTTGATATTATCAGTTATACTATTGTTAGTTTGTTTTAGAATTGACTGCTCCGTATCTGCGCCAACAGATACATTCGGAGCGGTCATTTCTTTTTCGTTGATCATTCAGATTCCTCCTTCATTCCGCCGAGAATATCGGCGATCATTTCAATTTGGTCAAGCAGCTCGTCGTTGGCTACACCGCCAGTCTCAATGCGCTGCAATTCTGCAAGTACCTCCGCAAGCTGATTCCGCAGCGCCTTAAACACTCTGGGATTGCCCTGCACCACTACATCCTTGTGGGTGAGCCGCCGGGTGATATAGTCCTGCTTGGTCAGCCCGGAGAGCTGCACATAGCGTTCAATTTGAGCATCCTCCTCCGGCGATACCCGGAAAGCAACCGTTTTGCTGCGCCAGCGATTATGCTCGTCCCTGTTCTTCAATGACATCACTTGCACCATCATTTCTGAATTGATTGAGCTTGTCCGCCATATCGCTTTGCGTGGATGGGAACAGGTGAGCGTAGTTGTAGGTGATATTGATGCTTTCGTGTCCTACCCGATCGGCGATGGCTACCGCCGAATATCCCATTTCAATCAGAAGCGAAATATGGCTGTGTCTCAAATCGTGGATTCTGATCCTCTTGACCCCTGCGGCCTTGGCGCCTCTGTCCATTTCGTGATGAAGATAGCTTTTTGTGACTTCAAACAGACGGTCATTTTTGCCGATCCGGTAGAGCTGTTTCATATAGTCCTGCATTTCTTCACAGAGGAATTCTGGCATCTTAATGGTGCGGTTACTTTTCGGCGTTTTCGGATCAGTGATGATGTCCCGACCACCGATACGCTGATAAGATTTGTTGATCGTGACCGTCTGCCGTTCAAAATCGAAATCTGCCGGGGTCAGCGCCAGCAGTTCTCCCTCACGGATACCGCACCAGTAGAGCATTTCAAACGCATAGAATGAAACAGGCTTGTCCATCATTTCTTCGGAGAATTTTTTGTATTCTTCCTGTGTCCAGAAAAGCATTTCTCTTGCTTTGGCTTTGCCCATATTACCGACTTTGGCAGCAGGATTATCTTTCAGCCCATAGAATCGTACAGCGTGATTAAAAATAGCACTGAGCTGGTTGTGTAGTGTTTTGAGATATACCGGTGAATATGCCTCACCGTTCTTATCACGGCATTTAATCATCTCATTCTGCCAAGCAATAATGTCTTTGGGTTGGATTGAGTTCATTTTTCGCTTGGCAAAGTAGGGAAGCAGTTTTGTGCGGATGATGTGCTCCTTTGTGTGCCAGGTGTTTTCTTTTAATCGGTTCTTCATATCGGCTGTGTAGGTGTCAATGAAACTTTCAAAAGTCATATCCAAATCCGATTCGACCTTGTAGAGTTGCTCTCGCTCCCACGCAAGGGCTTCTCGTTTTGTTTTAAATCCTCGTTTCGTTGATTGATGTACTTTTCCCTGCCAATCCGTAAAACGGTAGTAAACCTTCCAAGTATTATTTTTCGGATCTTTATAAACTGACATTTTCATTCCTCCTTCTGAATAGCGCCATAACAGGTGCGTTCCAAAAAATACTGTCTGTTGACTCGTCCTGAAATTGTTATATAATCTTTGCTGTCGAGTTCTGAGTTTAGCCTTTGTACAATTTTATAGGCGTAGGATTTTGAAATGCCCAATTCTTGAGCCACTTCATCAACAGTCATAAAACTTCTATGTTCCACATTTTCATCTCCTTTCTTTTAATGTTGTTTAGATGATTATATATAAAATGGTATGATTTATATGTAATTTTTTAGTTTTAGCAATAACTTAACTGTATTTGTTTAATGATTATACTAAACAAATTAAGTAAAGTCAAGGGGCTTGGAGAAAAATATTTAACATTTTTGTTTAATTATCTTGACTGCCACTAAACATTTATGTTAAAATCAATACACAGCCGATGAATAATTAAGGGGAGTAATACTATGGCAATCGGAGAAAGAATAAAATTCTTTAGAAATTTAAGAGGAATGACACAAAAATATCTTGGTATGCGAGTGGGCTTCCCGGAAAAGACTGCTGACATCCGTATGGCGCAGTATGAATCGGGTTCGAGAACGCCCAAAGCTGACCTTGTAGAGCTGCTTGCCGATGCACTTGACGTATCGACCGAAGCTCTGAACGTTCCAAACATCGACAGTTACACCGGGCTTATGCACACGCTGTTTGCGTTAGAGGATTTATACGGTTTCAAGATCGACCGTCTGGACGGAGAAATCTGTATCCGCATCAACAGACAGAACGGCTCGACATTTGCAAAAATGACAGGTCTGCTCGAACCATGGGAGGAAATGGCTCAGAAATACCGTAATGGGGAGATCAGCCGTGAGGAGTATGATCAGTGGAGATACAGGTATCCGAGGTCGGAGGCGGAGAGAGTAAAACTTAATTCAAAAAGCAGTGAGGAGTAAATATGTTTGGATCCGTTATAATTGATGCCTATACAAAAGATGAAACAGAAGCACTTGCAT
>FR882066.1 GCA_000434915.1 Ruminococcus sp. CAG:563 | reverse complement strand
AATACCGGAAATATTTGATGACTACGATTTGTCAGTGGACTATTGTTTGTCTGATGTGTCAGATGATGTTTCGGATTCCAAAGATACAGCCACTTACTTAATGTCTATGGATAATATGTCAACTAACATTGCTAATCTTATTGAAGATTTAGAAAAAGATCCAGATATTGTTTATGCACAACCCAACTACATATATAATACTTGTGAAGAAACAAATGGTAATGTAAGTAGTGTAAATTCAGCTAAAATTAAAAATTATAACAATAGTCAGTTGTCGATGTTCCAAAGTTTAAGCACTGATAAAACCGATGAGTGGTGGTCATCAACTGGCGGAGAGGGAGTCAAAATCGCTGTTATTGATAGTGGAATAGATTTGGATCATCCTGCTCTTTCCGGCTGCTTATGGAATGAGAATGGTATTTATGGTTATAATACAACAGATCCGGATAATATCACTGCAATTACTATGTCTAACTGCGATGATTATGCAACTGATCATGGTACACATGTTGCCGGAATTATTGGCATGCAATCTGATGATACAAGCGAATATACTTGTAAAGGAATAGCCCCGGGAGCCCAAATAATTGATTTGCAAGCAACGAATAATACTGCTGGCACTTTTGAAACCGTCAGTTTAATTGCTGCGATAGAAAAAGCTGTAGAATTAGGTGTGGATGTTGTTAATATGTCATTAGGAGGAGAGTATTACGATTATGCATGGAATTTAGTATGCAATCGGGCGGCTCGCTCGTTAGTCATTGTTGCATCTGCTGGAAACGATGGTCGTAATGAATCAAGTGTAAAAAATTATCCAGCTGCATTTTCGTCAGTTATCGGTGTAATGGCTTATGGTGGAAAAATAGACTATATTGATGACACGGATTCAGCAACAAATTATGTAGTGAATAATTACCCCTCTACAGGTTATCAGGAAATAGCATCGTTTTCAAATTATGATTTTAATATGAGATGCTATGACATAGTTGCTCCTGGTGTAAATATTTGCTCAGCTAATGCTGGAGAAATCGGTAATATAACTGGTTATTGCTTCAAGAGTGGAACATCAATGGCTTCGCCAGTAGCAGCGGCTGTTGTTGCTTTATATTTGGGGGAAAATCCGTCCGCAACGCCAGCTCAAGTCAGAACGGCTTTAAGAACAACTGGAGGTAGAGAAATAATATCGGGTAAGTATAAAAGTATCCCCAACAAACTGGATGTTGATAAATTGCTTGACACGAAACTGGATAGAACTGTTGACCGAAGTTACGCAAATGCAGATGCCGAAGGATATAGCAAATTATGTGAATTGATAAAAATCAATTTGGGATATAAAGCAAAAGAAGACATAACAATAACAAACGATGATCTTACCTTGATATCAAATTTAAGAATTGAATCATATGAAGCAATCGGAAATAGCATAGATAAACTGGATGAATTAAGCAGGTTGATAAGCTTAACGATATCCGGATATGATTTTAACAATACAAGAATCAATACTTTATTTAATGAGAATCAATTTGAACATCTCGAGACATTGGAAATTTGTGATACAGCTGTATATAAGATAAATTTAAATGGTGAAATATCATCTGTGCTGACAGAATTTAGAGCCCATGACAATGTTAATTTGTCATATTTAACAAGCACAAACTATTTCAATGTAAATAGCTATTATCTTGAAGACAATAATATTTCTGATTTGAACTTTTTAAAAGGATTAAATATTAA
>FR882065.1:30455-61852 GCA_000434915.1 Ruminococcus sp. CAG:563 | reverse complement strand
TGCTACCTTCTGATCCTTGAGGATAAGCATATCAACATAGCTCTGGAGAGTTGACTGCATCTCGTCTACCTTATCCTGCTCCGTGATGTTGTAATCCCTGTGAGACGGGATGTAGGAAAGGAGATAGTCGAAGATGTAGGTGTTATAGATTTCATCGTAGTTTGTATAAAGTGATGAATCAAGAGCCTCAACCTCTGCGATGAGTGCGTCAAGCTTTGTGTAATCAGCCGGCTTATAAGTGAACTTATAGTTGTTTACGCTGTTTACATAATCGTTAACAGTGCTCTGCTTGTCAATCGTGAGTGTACGGTCAAAGCCGTTAACAAGTGTATTGAAGCCTGCAACAGAATCATCTGTGTAAAGGTTCTTTGCGATCTCCGTATTCTTTGCTTCGATAGCTGCATCGAGTGCGGTATAATCGGCGTTCTTGTACTCAAATACAAACTCAGCGATTGCCTTTGCATAGCCGTCAACTGTTGCCTGATCCTCTATTGAGAGGTTCCAGTTGATTGAAGCGATAAGCTCATCATAAGCTGTGAGTGAAGCAGTCTTGTACAATCCGGATTTATAAAGCTCATCCTTAGCCTCTTTTGCTGCTCTGACTGCCGAATAATCAGCGTCCTTAAGCTTGAGAGCCTTGATTGCTGCATCGAGAGCCGAAACAAGAACCTCAAACTCTGTCTGGTTTCTGATGGAGTTCTTTGTAAGCTTGAAGCTGTCTGCCGCTGCAAGAGCATCGGTATAAAGCTTCACGGAAGCATCTGTGTAGTTGTCGATCTTCTCGGGAACGCCTTCAAGTGCCTTATTGTAGCTTGTGAGATCAAGCGGCTTATCTGTCAAACGAGAAACTGCATCATCAATTGCGGTTGCATAGCCGTCAACTGTTGCCTGCTCAGCCTTCGGGAGACCTTCAACAACATTTGCGATTGCAGCCTTAACTGCATTAATGCTTTCGTCTGTGTAGTTAGTATCCTTGATAGCTTCCTCGGCCTTTGCCTTAGCTTCCTTTACCTTTGTGTAGTCGGCAAGGTCAAGCTCAAGAGCCTCTCTTGCAGCCTTAATGGCATCTGCAAAAGCGTCAACCTCTGCCTGATGGTTGATATCAAGATTATAGTTTATACCTGCAAGAACATTTCTGAGATTGTCAACAGAGGTCTGAGTATAAGGTGTGAGGTCTTTGGGAATAAGATCCTTCTCAGCCTCTACCTTAGAGTAATCCGCACTCTTATATTTAAGACCTGCAATTGCAGTCTCGATATCCTTTACGTATCCGTCTACCGTATCCTGATTTTCTGTTGTAAGTGACTCATCAACAGCAAGCTTAGCGGCCAAAACCTCTGCGGCCGACTCGTCGGTATAAACGCCATTTTCAAAGTCTGCCGGAATCTTATCCAATGCAGCTCTAACTGCCGAATAATCGGCGGCGTTCGGCGTAAGATTCAGAAGAGCATTGTTGATTGCGGTTGCATAACCGTTAACAGTCTCCTGATATCTGATATCGAGACCCTTCTGATAATTTGTTGTTGCGATGAGAGCGTCATATGACTCCTTGGTGTAGTATGAATATCCGTTATGAGCTGTTGCGAAAGCAGCCTGGATATTCTTAGCTTTTTCAACATTCTTCATTGCCGCATCAACAGCACTGTAGTCTGCCGGCTTATACTGAAGATTGTTCATAGCTTCACGAATTGCAATTACATAACCGTCAACCGTTGTCTGCTGGCTTGCCGGGAGATTCCAGTTAACTGAATTAATGGTATTTGCTACGTTAAGGACAGAGGCATCTGTATAAAGTGACTTATCCATAGCATTCCACTCGGTAATGATTGCTCTGACTGCCGTGTAGTCTGCACCGATTTCTTTAAGAGCCTTAATAGCTGCATTGATGGCATCTGCAAAGCCGTCAATTCTACTTTGCTCTTTAGCTGTAAGGTTATACACAACAGCGTTGATAGCGTCCTGAAGATTCTGCCATGAATCAGCTGTGTACATGCTTTCGTCAAGATCATTTGTAGCGTCAATAGCGGCATATACCTTTGAATAATCACCGTCTGCGGGAACAAGAGCCCTCTGTGCATTAACAAGTGCATCCTTGAGGTTATTAATTGTTTCCTGCTGCTTAATGTTATAAACCGGATCAGCTTCCGCTGCTTCCTGTGCAGCACTGAGAGCCTCGATAAACGGTGCCCAGGATTCCGGAGTATACCAGCTTTCCTGTTCGCCGTTTGCTGACTCTATCGCTGCCTCAAGAGCGGTAAGATCGGCATCCTTATATTTAAGTCTGTTGAGTGCGTTTTCGAGGTTCGTTGCCATATCGTCAACGTCTTCCTGCTGCTTCCAGTTCTTATCCCACTCGATTGCGTTATAAGCTGCCTGTACTGCTCTCCATGAAAGATCGGTGTAATAGTCCTTCTCGGGAAGTACCGCATTGTATCGTTTAACCTGCTCGTTGACTGCAGTATAGTCAGCCGGAGCAAAAACAAGATTATTAATTGCATTATCAATGCTTCTTGCATAAGAATTAACAAGTTCCTGCTGCTCGACCGTGAGTGTATAATCGACCGAATTTACAGTGTCACGAAGAACCTGCCATGATTCGGCTGTGTAATGTTCGGGATTGAGGCCCTCGTAGATTGTAACCATGTCGTTGACCTCGGTATAATCTGCCGGGTTCTTCTCAAGCTTGCTGATAGCAACACGAAGATCCTCAACGAGAGAATCAAGGTATGTCTGGCAGAATACGCTGATGCCGTCAGTGATGTTGGAAACAGCGGTCTGAACTCTTGACCATGATGCATCTGTATAAATAGAAGCGTTAAGCTGCTTAACCTGTGCCTTAACTGCGTCTGCCTCTGTGTAATCGGCTGTAGCAACCTTAAGAGCTCCGACAGCAGATCTCAAAGCCTCTGTTGCAGCGTCAATCTTCTTTTGATCTGTATCCGGATCATTGAGAACAAACTGAGCATTTCTCATTGCTGCAAGGTACTGATCCCAACCCTCCGAATAGAACCATGAGTTCGGGCTGTTGCCTATCTCTGACTCAGAAGCCATGAGCTTGGTCGGAGTATAAAGTCTGTAAAGATCCTGAATCTGTGAACGGAGGCTGGACTTATCGTATGTAACGATGTTGAGGTTGATACCTGAACGGATTCTTGAAACGTGCTTATATGTATCACCGAAAGAAACAACGATTGTGTAATCTACACTTTTATTTCCGTTATCAAGTGCTGTTGCATTCTTTTCATAGGTTGTACCCGTAAAAGGAATGGTGATCGTTCCGCCTGCAACTGTGTCATATTCCTTTGTACTCTCATTATACTCGGCAGGCTTGACGGGAACAAGCTGTGCTTCTGCGGTATTGCTACTTGCTTCATTTCCGTCAAATGTAGATGCACCCGTGAGGAGCTTAAACTCCTTGATACCATAATCGGAATATTTGTCTGTTCTGTTGAGGAAGTCAGTGATTGTAAATCTGAGGTTATAGTTGCTCAGAGCAACCATACTTCTGTCAACATACGCCACCGTAACAGGACGGTTAAAGTCATTGGCTGTATTGGCATTCTGAGTTCCGCCTACCGATTTGTCGTTAAATCTAACTTGACCGTAGCCTGCCGCTGTACCGCTGACTGTGGTAAAGCTGCCGGTATTGAAATCCCAATATCCTCTTGACCAGCCGGTCTGAGTTGTATCGACATATGTACCGAAAGTATTTGCACCTACTATACGAGCGGTATATTCAACCTTTTCTTTATTGGTACAGTTATGATCAAAAAACTGATTCTGACGGTAACGGTAAGCCGAGATACCGCCGGGCTGAGCAACGTTCTCAACCGCACTTGTGGTATAAGCGGTATAGGTCTTTGTTACGACCTTGCCGTTTGCATCGGTGTACTCGTATGTATAGCCGACTTCAAAGTTGAGCTGCTTCACGGAAATGCTGGAGCCCGCAACCTTCCAAGAATAGGTGTAAACACCGTCCGCATATGCACCTGCCGATGCTGCGGTGAAGGTAAGGTTTGCATTTGAACATGTGATTGTCGGGTTAGCTTTCAAAGCCTTGTCTGTTGTGAAAACTACCATCGGATCCTGCGGAGTTTCACCTGCATAGAAGGCGTCTGCCTTGCCGCCGGTAAGCTCAGGCAAGCCCGAAGCCGTGGCCTTGACAATAGTTGTGCCGGCAGCCTGTGAATTTGCTGCTTCGGCTGTACGAATGACTGCCGTTGAGCTGATTGTTATCTCGGGTCTCTCAAGGAAACTCTTGCTAAGCTCAATCGACGAAGTGCTGATCTCATCATCTGAAACAGCACCGGCTGTGCCGATCAATCCTGCCGGAACAATGGTAAGTACCATCAGGATAGCCAGCAACACGCTGAGAATACGTCTGCTTTTAGCCATTAATATTCCTCCCAAAAATTAGTGCTATACAAAGTGCAGTCAACTCCACACTTATATACATTATCATTATACTTTTAATTTTGGCAAAAGTCAACCATATAAGCCCACAATGCATTCTATTTTTACATTTTAAACAATAGACAGCTGATTTTTTTATATAAATATACAAATCATTGCGTTATCAAATAAACATTCACAACATAAGAATTATAACGGACGGTGATTATTATGATAGCTGAATTGCTTATAAGAACAATATCAAATCTTTTCGTTTTTGCACTTCATCTTTCAGGCTCAGGCTCATTCCCGCCTCCCCTTTCCGCCAAGAGAGAAAGAGAATGCCTTGAAGCAATGAAAAACGGCGATTTAAACGCAAAAAACGAGCTTATCGAGCACAATCTCAGACTGGTTGCGCATATCATAAAAAAATACTATTCGAGCAGCGTGCAGCAGGACGACCTGATTTCAATCGGTACAATCGGGCTTATTAAAGCTATAAACACCTTTGACACCGATAAGGGCACACGCCTTGCCACCTATGCTGCAAGATGTATCGAGAACGAAATTCTGATGCAGTTCAGAGCACAGAAAAAAACGGCTCAGGACATTTCTGTCAATGAACCGATTGATACCGACAGCGAAGGTAATCCGCTGACTCTGATGGATATTATCTCCACCGAGGACGAAATCGTTGAGGATATTTACAAAATGACCATGCTCAAAAAGCTCTCAACCGAGGTTGGCAAAATCAAAGACCCGAGGGAGAAATCAATTATAATGATGCGCTACGGCCTTGACGGCATGCGTCCCATGACGCAGCTTGAGGTTTCAAAAAAGCTGAATATTTCACGGTCATACGTTTCGAGAATTGAGAAAAAAGCATTGAAAGAATTGCGAAAAGCACTGGAGTAAACCGTGGTGAGGCTCGGAAAGCTTCTGCAACTTTTCTAACGAACAAAATAATAAAACCGTACTTCAAAGAAATAAACGAAGAAAATCACGTCACCTTTTCATATATATAATACACTGCGTTTAACGGTGCAGGCAAAAGATAACCGATTGTTTTGAAATTTTCTTTTATATTTTTCGGAGAGGAAAACTTTTTTCCGCCGAACGAAAAGAATATTTCTTCATTTTCTCTTTCGGCGACGATTTTCGCCGTTTTGATTCCTGTTGCCATATATTCGGTATTGATTTTTGACACGGCAATGCCCGAAGCAACAAGTGTTACCGCTGTAATGATTGCCGTCACGCCGATAAAGGCGTCTGTTATTCTCGCAAATTGAGTTTTGTAGCTTTTCATTTGATTTTTCCTTTCATTATTTTGATATTATAATTGGTTAATATTTTTTATTTAATCAAAATTTTCAGAATAAAACACTCCTCTTTGAAAATAATAAGTCAAAAAGGAGTGTAGTTTTATGCCAGAAATATCTCTGCCGCAAAAAGTTTTTTTCGGCGATGAATCCATACAAAAATTTGCTCAGTCATGCTATGAAAACATATTGATTCTTTCCGATGCCGAAACAGTTAAGCAAACCGAATCTCTCGGATATATTCAGGATATGCTCGGCAGAAAAACGCCGAATATCAAGCTTTTGGTCTCAAAGATTTTTGATGAGCTTTATGAAAAATCAATTAAATATATTTCCGAAACCGACCCCGACAGGATCATAGCTGTCGGCAGCGCATGGCTCATTGATGCCGCCATGTTTATTTCATATCAAAGCGGCATTGATTTTGCCGCCGTGCCGTATTTTTCCTCATGCTCAATGACCGATTTCCCCGAGGCCGACTACCGCACCTACCGCCTTTCCGCCGTTGAAGTTGTGCTTGATCCCGACCTTGCCATGCAGATAACCTCGGGCACGATTGCATACGATGCGATGTCCTGCCTGGCCTATGCGGCCGACGCCATAGCTTCATGTAACAATTACGTTATCGCCTCACTCGCTCTTTCAAGTGCAGCAAGCATCATCAACCATGCCGTCGGTGCATACAGGGGAAATTTCAAATCAATCGCACGCTTGCAATATGCTATGTATTGCGCAGTCTTGGCTTACGGAAATTCGTCGAACTGCGGCAGCTCAACGCTTGACGAGATTACATCCTTCTTTGCAAAGCTCGGCGTAAAGAAACAAACAGCTGCGGCAATTTGCCTGCCCGATTATCTTGAACAAAACCGCTGTGACGCTCTCGGCGATATCGCTCGACGGGTCGGCCTTTTCCGCTCCGGCGAGGACATTTCTTTTTCGATTGACAGACTCATCGAAAGAATACGACGGATTCAGGCATCATTGAACATTCCGAGAAATATTAATGCAATTTGCTCGGACACGGAGCTTTACTCGGCATTCTGCGAAAACACTCATCTGCCCTCGGAGCTTCTTGACACCTGCTTTTACGGAAGCTTCAAATTCATGAAGCTTTAATACAGTACCGCACGCTTTTCCTTAAACAAAGGTCGCTTTTTCGATTTCCTTTTTTAATGAAGCAATGATTTTCTTTTCAAGTCTCGAAATATAGCTTTGGGAAATTCCGAGAAGATCCGCAACCTCCTTCTGCGTGTGTTCTCTTTGACCGTTCAGCCCGAAGCGCATTGACATTATCGTTCTTTCCCGCTCTCCCATTGAGTTTATCGTTCTGAGTAAAATACTTTTTTCATCCTCAAGCTCGATATCACGATTAATAAGATCGGGATCACTGCCGAGAATATCCGAGAGCAACAATTCATTTCCGTCCCAGTCAACATTTAGCGGCTCGTCAATCGAAATCTCGTTGCGCTGAGAGCCTGTTTTGCGAAGATGCATTAATATCTCATTTTCAATACAGCGTGAAGCGTATGTCGCAAGCTTAATATTTTTCTCCGGACAAAAGGTATTAACCGCCTTGATAAGGCCTATCGTTCCTATTGAAACAAGGTCCTCAATGCCGACGCCCGAGCTTTCAAATTTTTTTGCTATGTATACCACAAGTCTCAAATTGTGAACTATCAGCTTTTCTCGAACGCTGTCGTTTCCTTTTAATATTTCCTCCATAACGGCCTGCTCCTCCTGCTTTGACAGCGGCGGCGGAAGCGTTTCGGGGCCGTTTACATAATGCACTGTGTTTTCCTGTTTCAGCCGAAGCAGGAGCTTTTTTATTTTTTCTATTATCTTCATGGTCATTCACTCCGTCAAACAGTTTTGGATTAAAAATAAAATCAAATTCACCGCCGCCGAGCCGATTTTTCGTCACGGCGATATAAACTTCATCTGTTTTTATTCTCCCGTTGATTGAAACGACCTCTGCACTTTTCGGCCTGAAAGACGGCAGAACACCGACATCGGAAACCGTCCTGCAAACAATCAGCCGCAAATTTGAAGCATCCGAGCATCCCGAAGGGTTTTCATAATAATCAATCACGCTCTGCGGCATAACTCCGAGCAAAGTGTCATATTCGCCGACAACCACCGGATAACCGCTGAAGCTTTCAACAAGCGAATTTCCGGTGTCGCAAAGTGCCACTCCGGATATCATGCGTTCGCCATTCGTAACATTCAGCGTATATACGGAATTGATCGGTGCTTTTCTTGCAATCAGACGTGAAATCAGACTGACAATCGCAAAGCATGCAACCGTTGATATCGCCAGCACAGACAGGTCTATATCAAAATAAACCGTTCCGTTGTTGTATATCATTCCGACCGGTGCAACAGTCACCCAGATAACGAGCATGATTCCGCCGAAAGCAAAGGTCACTGCAAAAAATGTAAAAAAGCAGCGTAAAAATCGACGTATATTGCGATAGCCGAATGAGGCAAGCACTATCGCCGCACTCACGGCTATTCTCATCGGCAGCTCGATATAAATCGGAATCTCCGGCAGGAAAATTACCAAGCCGTAAATACTTCCTATCGCCGCCCCTGCGAGCAAACGAAAGTTGGAAATCCTGTTTTTCAAAATCAGCGACGAGCAAAGCAGCAAAGCGTAATTCACAAACAAATTCACCACGACCAGCACATCGGCATAGACTGTCATCCTCACCACCTCAGGTAAATTATATTCCGTATCTACCGATTTTTTTGTCACAAAAACTGTTTACAGAAAAATAAATCGCACCCACAAAACAAGGTGCGATTTATCTATACTATTTATATAAAACTTTTTTGCATATTATATGTGCAAGCGGATAAAGCTTCTTTTTAATAAAGAATGTAGCCCACCAATCAATAGATTTCGACTTAAATTCGTTGATATCGTAATCATTAAAGGAAGTACGAATCATTTCCGAATTGCCGATTCTTTTAAGAAGAGCATATTTGCCGTCAATGTTATTACTGTATATATTGGAAAGCAAAACAGGCAGATTGGTTTTAATTGTAAACTCGGCTATGTCCTTGTAAAACAAAACGTTTCCATCGGAATAATCCTTGTAATATTTCTGTTTCAATTCCCATTGTCGTTCCATAACGACATCATAATTTTCAATGTATTTTTTTCGCTGCAAGCTGTCCTGTCTCACTCTGTAGGAATATCCGGGAATATCGGCCGCCATGAATCTCTCGGCTTTCAAAAAAGCAAGCGTATTAAACGGCGGATCCTCAAGCATTCTCAATGACGAATCAAATGAAATGTTATTATCAATTAAAAAAGCTCTTTTATATATATTTCGCCATGCAAAAATCACACTTCTGTCCGTATTGGAGCTTGCAACATACTTTGTAAGTTCCTTATGTCCGATCACCTTGCCGTATTCAAATACCGACTTGGTTTTATAGGAGTCGTCCATTCTGTCATGAAAAGACATAAAAGACATTTGCAAAATATCAACGTTATTTTTTTCAGCCGTTTCATAGATTTCATTTACGCAATCTCCGAAAAAAAGATCATCGCTGTCAAAAAACCATATGTAATCGCCCGATGCTATTTTCAGACCTTCATTTCTCGCCGCAGCGGGTCCGGCATTGCTTTTGTGTATAACCTTAATTATATCCGGATATCTTTCCGCATACTCGTCGCAAATGTAAGGGCAGTTATCCGGAGAAGCGTCGTCAACGAGAATAATTTCATAATCATCGAATGTCTGTGCAAGAATTGATTCAATACACTCTTTTATGTATTTTTCTACATTATATACCGGAACTATATAGCTAAGCTTCATAACGATATCCTCCTACACAGATTATTAATATTCTACAATACTTCGCAATTTTTTTCAATGAAATATTTGTCTTTTTTCTCTAAAAAAACGGCAACAAATTGTACAAAATTACCATTGCTTTTTTATTTAGAAGTGCTATAATGTGTGAATGAATTAACAAGCATAATGAGGTGAGAGAATGAAAGAGATGCTTCGTGTGATCCTTGATATGGATAAGCAGGCCTGTGAGCGTGTTAAAGAGGCCGAAGCATATCGCGACAAGGAAATCGCCGAACTGAGCGAAAAGAAAACCCGTATTACCGAGGAAGAAAATCAAAAAGCTCTTGATTTTGCTCTGAAAAAGAGTCAAAAGCAGCGTACAGAGGGCGATGCTTATCTAAAAAAGGTAAGCGAGAAAAATCAAAAAATCCTTGACAATATGGAGAACCTCTATAAAGAGAATGCAGACAAATGGGTAAATGAAATTTTTGAAAACGTTACAAAGAATTGACAGGCAATCGGTAATCCCGGTTGTTTTGTGATATTGTGATCGTTTATCACTGCGGGAGGTGAACGTAATGGCGGTTTCATACGCCGACAATGCTGTTATGGCAAAGGCGCATGCGATGTACGGCAAGAGGCTGACAAAAGAGAATTACAACGATATGCTCAACTGCAAATCGCTTAATGAGCTTGCGAACTATCTTAAAACAAGAACTTATTTCCGCTCGGACTTTGACGCCCTACCGACGAATATCGACTCGGCGCAGATTGAGGAAATCCTCAAAATAAGTCTTTTGAAAAAATGCGAAAAGCTTTGCAAATACCAGCTTTCGGCAGGTGAAAATTTTTACCGTTACTTTGTTGTTCAAAATGACATCAGGCAGCTTATGACAATGATACAGCTGCTGATAATCGGCAAGCCTGAAAAATATCTTTCTTCCCTGCCGCCGTTTTTCAACAGCAAAACCGATATAGATCTTTATGATCTGGCAAAGGTTCGAAGCTATTCGGAGCTGCTCGGGGTTTTGGAACACACGGATTACAAAAAGATCCTCGAAAGATATCGTGATAACTATTCCGATGACGGAATGTTTATTCTGATTGAAAATGACCTTAATAAATACAGATTCTCTTTTCTTGTCAAGTCTATCAAGCTTTCAAAAGACCGACGCAAGAAAAAAGAGATCTACGAAACGGTTAACTACAGACTGGATATGTATACTCTTACAAGAGCCTACAGACTTTTAAATTTCGGCAGTCCAAACAAAATGTTCATCCGTGACTTTGGCGTTCAGAACTGTACGAATTTCAGCGAAAAGGATTTGGCTGCGATGTCCGAAGCCAAGAATGCAACGGACATTGTAAAAATAATCCCCAATACTTATTATAAAAAGGATTTCTCAAAGGTTGACTTCAAATATATCGAAAATGCAACCCGAGAAATGCTTATCGGGCAGCAGCTCAAGGGCTTTCGTTATTATACGAACCCGACGGCAGTTATGCTTTGTTACCTTTTCCTTGCCGAAAACGAGGTGCGAAACATTATCCACATCGTTGAGGCGATAAAATACAATATCCCTGCGGATAAAGCACGTTCCGTTCTTATCGGAACAGAAAGTTAGGAGGCTGTGTTTTGGCAATAGAAAAAATGAAACTCGTCAGGACTTACGGTCTTATGGATCACCTTAATGAGTTTATAACATCCTGCTGTATCAGCGGCGATTTTCATCCGGAAAACGCAATGGATTACATCTCCGACTCGCTCGGATTTGTACCTCTGAACGAGGAAAACCCGTATTCTTCTTCCATTCAAAAGATAGAAGAAATTGCTTCAATCGCAGGCGTCACACTCAAGGACACCTTTAAGGGCGACGAAATCATAGTTGATTCAAACGAATTTGACTATATTGACACCCTTAAAGAAAAGCTTTCGGAAAGCTTCGCAAAAAGAACCGAAATTTCCGACAAGCTCAAGGAGGTTGAAGCGTCGGCAGAGCAATTCAATCATTTTATCGGAATTGACGTTCCGATCGAAGAGCTTCTTTCCTGCGAATTTTTGAAGGTTAGATTCGGTAGCATTCCAAAAGATTGCTACCCGAAACTTAAGGCTTATGAAAGCAACAACCTTTTCGTATTCCTCGAATCATCGGTTGACGAAAAGAGCCATTGGGGTCTTTATTCCGCCCCGAGAGCGCAGATTGACGAGGTTGACAGAATCTTCGCTTCGCTCTATTTTGACAGAATTCACATTCCGTTCTCAACCGGTACGCCGAAAGAAATTCTTTCCAAGCTCAATGAAGAAAAGGAAAAGCTTACGGCCGAGCTTAACAAGATTGATACGGAAATCGCAGATTTCTGGGCGGAGAATTCCGAGCATTGCGAACAGGTTCACGCCTACCTTGAGGTCGCAAGTCTTGCCTTTGATCTCAGACGCTATGCGGCAAAGGATTCGCATTCAGACTATTTTATATTTGTCGGCTGGATTCCGAAATCAAGCTACAATCGATTTAAACAGAATATTGAAAAAATTGACGGTGTTACGTTTGAGGACGCCGATCCCGAACAGGAAAAGCGCAGCAGTCCTCCGGTCAAGCTCAAAAACAAAAAGCCTTTCCGTCCGTTTGAGATGTTCGTTGAAATGTACGGACTTCCCTCCTACGGCGGAGTTGATATCACACCTTTTGTTGCAATCACCTATTCATTGCTTTTCGGCATTATGTTTGCCGATTTGGGTCAAGGACTTGTGCTTGCAATCGGCGGATATCTTTTCTATAGGATTAAGGGTGCAAAGCTTGCAAAAATTCTTGTTCCCTGCGGCATAAGTTCGGCATTCTTCGGACTGCTTGTCGGATCCGTGTTCGGCTATGAAGAGCTTCTTGATCCGCTCTATCACGCAATCGGACTTCCCGGCAAACCGCTTTCCGTCATGGATTCCATAAACACCGTTTTGATTCTTGCAATCGGCATAGGTGTTGCGCTTGTTGTGATCTCCATGGGTCTGAATGTTTTCTGCTCACTAAAGAACAAAAAAATCGGCGAAGCATTGTTCAGTACCAACGGCGTTGTGGGCATAATTCTTTATGCAACGCTTGTTTGCGCAGTCGTCGGCTTCATGGCAGGCAAAACGGTACTTCCGACCGGCGTTGTCGTAATCGTCGCAGTTGTTTGCATACTGCTTCTCTTCTTCCAGGAGGTTCTTATCGGAATGGTGGACAAGAAAGAGAACTATATGCCCGAGAAATGGTCGGACTACATCATGCAGAACTTCTTTGAGGTTATCGAATATATCCTGACCTATTTCAGCAACACCGTTTCATTCCTCAGAGTCGGTGCATTCGTTCTTGTCCATGCCGGCATGATGATGGTTTTCTCATCACTGGCAGGCGACGAATATTCCGTCGGAGGCATCATCTCGATGATATTCGGTAACGTCATAGTTATCGCACTTGAAGGACTTCTGACTGGTATTCAGGTATTGAGACTTGAATTCTACGAGATGTTCAGCCGATTCTACGCAGGCGACGGCAAGCCGTTCAACAGCGTCGGCACAAGAAAAAACAGAAGCGTATTTTTCAGCATAAAAAACGCTTTCAAGCCCTCAAAGGCAGAGGACAACGAAAACGTAGTTATAACAGTTAAAAAATAATTTTCGGAGGTAATAACCATGTCATTGTTTTATGTTCTTATCGCAGTACTCCCCATCGCCGCTCTCACGGCACTTTTCGCATATTCCTTTAACCGCAAGTCAAAAGGCGTTTCCGGCAAAAAGGTTCTCGCCAGAAACCTTATCGCTTTTGCAGTAATCGCAATCACGGTTTGTGCCGTTACCTTCTCCGTATCGGCTGCCAACGAGGATAAAACGAGCGAGGCTGCAACAACCTCTCAAAGCGAAGAAGCAACAGCAGCAACATCCGATTCCGATAACGGCAAGGGTCTCGGACTTCTTGCAGCCGCTATCGTTACAGGTCTTTCCGGCGTCGGCGGTGGTATCGCCGTTGCAGCAGGTGCTCCGGCAGCTATCGCAGCAACAAGTGAGGATGCCAAGGCATTCGGTAAAGCTCTTATCTTTGTTGCCCTCGGTGAATCAATCGCCCTTTACGGCGTTGTTATTTCAATTCTTATCCTTAACAAGATCTAAGGTGAGATTATGCGTCTTTATCTGATTTGTGACAATGAGGACACGGCTCTCGGTATGCGCCTTGCAGGAATTGAAGGTGCTGTAACCGAAAGCAAGGATGAGGTTCGTGAGCTTTTTGAAAAAACAGCTCAGGATTCCGACATCGGCATAATCCTCATCAATCAAACGCTTGTATCCCTCTGCTCGGATGAAATCAGTGCGTTTCGCAAGGCACACTCGCTGCCGCTGATAATAGAAATTCCGGACAGACACTCGGACGGTACAAGCAACTCGATCGCCGACTATGTAAGCGAAGCGATCGGAATTAAAATATAATTACCGAAACTCCAAAAGGAGGAGTAATTTTGAACAGCAACTTGAACAAAACAGAACGTTTTCTCAAGGTAATAAATTCGGACGCCGATGCACGCTGCGATAAAATCAAACAGGACGTTGATGAATACATCGAGAACGAGATTAAAAAAACTCGCCGTCTTGCCCGCCAGAATGTACGTCCTGTCAGAAGCAGTGAGTTTGACCGTCTTAACGAAGAAATCAATGCCGAGCTGTCCGAAACCGAGACAAAGGAAATCGAGAAGCTTGTTGCTCGCCGCAGTGAAATAACCGATGAGGTTTTCGCTCAAGCGGTTGAAAAAATCAAGGCTTTTGCAAAGAGCGACAGCTATCACGATTTTCTCATGAACAGCGTATCAAATATTAAGGCTGCAATCGGCGACGACGCAATTATCGTTCTCAATCTCAACGACAAACCGTTTGAAGCCGAAATCAAGGCTTTAGGCAATGAGGTCAAATATGACGAATTCATAAAGCTCGGCGGCTGCAAGGGCGAAAATCTTCGCACGGCAATGACTGCCGACGATACGCTTGATGCACGCCTTGAAACGGAAAAGCAGAAATTCTACAGCTACTCCGGCTTATCCTTATCTCTTTGACAGAAGGAGCAAACATAATGGAAAATGTTATATATTCGATAAACGGTCCTGTTGTTTCTGTTAAAGGAAAGACCGACCTGCAAATGACCGAAATGGTATTTGTCGGAAATCAGCGCCTTATCGGCGAGGTCATCAAAATCGACAGCGACAAGACTGTTATTCAGGTCTATGAGGAAACCTCCGGACTCAAACCCGGCGATCCCGTTTTCCCGACAGGCTCTCCCCTTTGCATCACTCTCGGTCCGGGAATTCTCAGCAATATTTTCGACGGAATTGAAAATCCGCTCAACGATATTGCCGCAAGTGCAGGCTCGTTTATTCCGAGAGGTCTGCACCCCTCATCGCTTAACGAGGAAACCGAATGGGACGTTACAATCACGGTTAAGAAGGGTGACAAGCTCAAAGGCGGTGCAGTTTATGCAACAACTCCCGAGAAAGCCCTTATTCATAAAATTATGGTTCCGCCCGAGCTTAGCGGCGAAGTTGTCGAAGTTAAGCCTGACGGAAAATACAGAGTTAACGACACTGTAATCATATTAAAAGACGAACTCGGCAGGCTTCATGAGCTTTCGTTGTGCCGCAAATGGCCTATCAGGACGCCGAGACCGATCGCCAAAAGACTTCCACCCGAAAAACCGCTTATCACAGGCCAGCGTGTAATTGATACGTTGTTCCCGCTTGCAAAAGGCGGTGCAGCCGCTATCCCCGGCGGTTTCGGCACAGGAAAAACAATGACTCAGCATCAGCTTGCCAAGTGGTGTGATGCAGATATCATTATTTACGTCGGCTGCGGCGAGCGTGGAAACGAAATGACACAGGCTCTTAAGGAATTCGGTGAGATTACCGACCCGAAATCCGGCAGACCCCTCACCGACCGCACTGTACTTATCGCAAACACATCGAACATGCCCGTTGCCGCCCGTGAGGCTTCAATATACACAGGTATCACGATAGCCGAATATTACCGTGACATGGGCTACCACACCGCAATGATGGCCGACTCAACCTCACGTTGGGCTGAGGCTCTGCGTGAAATCAGCGGTCGTCTTGAAGAAATGCCAGCCGATGAAGGATTCCCGGCTTACCTGCCGTCGAGACTTTCCGAGTTCTATGAGCGTGCCGGCTATGTTGAAACGCTCAACGGACAGGACGGTTCAATCTCCGTTATCGGTGCGGTTTCTCCGCAGGGTTCGGACTTCTCCGAGCCTGTTACTCAGAACACAAAGCGTTTCACCCGCTGCTTCTGGGCACTTGACAAATCCCTCGCTTATGCACGTCACTATCCGGCAATCAACTGGAACGACAGCTACAGCGAATACCTCAACGACCTTGCACCGTGGTACAATAAGAATGTCGGTTCGGACTTCATAGCTTGCAGAAATGAAATCGCATCGCTTCTTGCCGAGGAAACAAGCCTTATGGAAATCGTAAAGCTCATCGGTTCGGATGTTCTTCCCGACGATCAAAAGCTTATCATTGAGGTTGCAAGAGTTATCCGTGTCGGCTTCCTCCAGCAGAACGCTTTCCACAAGGACGACACATACGTTTCACTTGAAAAGCAGCTCAAGATGATGCAGATAATTCTCTACCTCTATCACAGAAGCAATGAAATTGTTGCTCTCAAGATTCCGCTTTCAAAGGTAATGGAGCTTAAATTATTTGACAAACTCGTTCAGATGAAATATGATATACCTAACGACAGGCTTGACATGTTCGACGAATATTATAAAGAAATCGATACAGCTCTTGCCTCTGTCAGTGCAAAGGAGGCGACCGTAAAATGATTATTGAACACATCGGTTTAAGTCAGATTAACGGTTCGCTTATCGTTCTTGACAACATTAAGGATGCTTCCTACGATGAAATGGTCGAGCTTCGACTTGAGGACGGTTCATCAAGAACGGGCCGTATCGTTGAAATAGAGGGTGAAAAAGTCGTTATTCAGGTATTCGAGGGCACAAAGGGTCTTTCGCTCGTTAACACCAAGACGAGAATGACCGGTCACCCGATTGAATTGAGCCTTTCTCCCGAAATTGTCGGCAGAGTTTTTGACGGACTCGGCAGACCGATTGACGGCCTCGGCGAGGTTTATCCCGTTGAAAAGCGTGACGTTAACTCATCACCCATCAACCCCGTTTCGAGAGTTTATCCCAAGAACTATATCAACACGGGTATTTCCTCGATTGATGCGCTTATGACTCTTATCAGAGGTCAGAAACTGCCGATCTTCTCCGGCTCAGGCATGAAGCATAATGAGCTTGCCGTTCAGATTGTTCGTCAGGCTTCAATCTCAGACAGTGAGGACTTTGCAATCGTTTTTGCCGCAATGGGTGTTAAGAACGACGTTGCAAGCTACTTCCGTTCATCGTTTGAAAAGGCGAACGTTATGCACAAGGTTGTAATGTTTTTGAATCTTTCAAACGACCCGATCGTTGAAAGAATTATCACCCCCCGATGCGCCTTGACCGCCGCAGAATACCTTGCGTTTACGCTTGAAAAGAACGTGCTTGTTATTCTGACGGATATGACGTCATACGCAGAAGCCGTCCGTGAATTCAGCTCGTCAAAGGGCGAAATTCCGGCAAGAAAGGGCTTCCCCGGCTATCTTTATTCCGACTTTGCTTCGCTCTATGAGCGTGCCGGAATCATTGAAGGCTCAAAGGGTTCTCTTACTCAGATCCCGATTCTCACCATGCCGAATGACGATATCACCCACCCGATCCCCGACCTTACGGGCTACATCACCGAGGGTCAGATCGTTCTCGACCGTGAGCTTGATTCAAAGGGAATTTATCCGCCAATCGGAATTCTTCCGTCGCTTTCACGTCTTATGAAGGACGGTATCGGCGAAGGCTTCACCCGTGAGGATCACAGCATTCTTGCCAACCAGCTTTTCTCGTCATATGCTAAGGTGCAGGATGCCAAGAGCCTTGCAAGCGTTATCGGTGAGGATGAACTTTCCGCTTCGGATAAACGTCTTTTACAGTTCGGAAAGGACTTTGAAGCAAAGTTTATTTCACAGTCACCATATGAAAACCGTTCGATTCAGAAAACACTCGATCTCGGCTGGGAGCTTCTTTCCGAACTGCCAAGAGAGGATCTCGACCGTGTTGACGATAAGACGATTGAGAAGTATTATAAGGGTAAATAATCCGTTCTCGACAAAATCAACCTGCGAGGTTGATAACAATTTCTAAATACACCCGCTTAACTTTACGAAAGGAGAACAGTCGATGAGTTCAAAAGTTTTTCCGACCAAAAACAATCTCATTGCCACCAAAAAATCATTGGAGCTGGCTAAGCTCGGTTACGACCTCATGGACAGAAAAAGAAATATTCTTATCCGTGAAATTATGACAATGAGCGAAAAGGCTTCGACCATTCAGAGCGAGATTAATACGGCATATGCCAAGGCTTATTACGCTCTCGAGCAGGCACAGATATCAATCGGTAACTGTTCCTCCTTTGCCGAATGTATCCCCGTTGATAACGGTCTGCACATGACCGTCAGGAGCGTTATGGGTGTTGAACTGCCGCAAATTACGCTCGACGAACGCGACAGATATTTTTACTACGGTCTTAATTCGAGCAATTCTTTGCTTGACGAGGCATATATTAACTTTGAAGAGGTCAAAAAGCTGACGGTTCAGCTGGCTGAAATCGAAAGCAACGTTATGCGTCTTGCCGACGCAATCAAAAAAACTCAGAAGCGTACAAACGCTCTGAGCAACGTTATGATTCCGAAATTCACATCAACCGTCAAGTTCATTTCCGATGCACTTGACGAAAAAGAGCGTGAGGACTTCTCAAGGCTCAAAGTCATTAAACGACAGAAAGGAAAATGATTATGGTAAAAGCAATTAAAACTCTTGTGATCGTTTCTGCGTTCGCCCTCGTAATCTCCTCTTTCGGCGCATGCTCCCTCCCCTTTGGCAAAGATGACCCGACCACGACCGAAGTGACAACAACCGAAAAACAAACCGAACCGACCGAGCCGGAGACCACGGCAGAATCCGAAACGGAAACGACGACTGAGGCTCCGAAAAAGGAAGATACCATTAAGGACATCTTTACCGATATCAAAAATCTCCCGATCGGCACGGCAGGTTCATCGACAAAAGCGGCAAGCCTTGCGCTTCGATTGATTGCTTTCTCAAACTCAGACCTTGCCGAAAGCGACACGCTGAGCGACGATATTAAATCGCTTGTTGCAACGGTCAGGGATGAGGACGTTTACGCCGAAGCTCTTTATCAGGTAAATTCCTATGCGAAGAAATTTTTCAAGGGCAGTCAAAAAGATGTCGTTGAAATCGCAGGCAATTCCGATTTCTCCCTCGACAAGGATTATTCCCAGGAAAAATATCAAACGGTTTACGAGCTTTTGAAACAAAGCTGAACAGCAATGAGCAGTGATGAAACATGAAATCATCACTGCTCTTTTTATTTTACAATTTCATCAATCTTCGTTTTAGGGTTTTTCTCTCTGATTTCGTCGAGAAATTTGCCGATTTTTGCGTGAACGGAATCAACCTCACGCTCAAACTCCGCCGCAGACATTCTCAGAACGCCGAAGCGAACCGCCGAAAGCTGAATAAGATTATCCGACGTAACGACCCTCACTCGGTCATTCTTGCCGATCTCCGATATAAGCTTTTCGATATAAACGTCGCCCAGCTCCCTCTCCTTGGTGTAAACAACATGAATATTGTGAAAGTCAAATCGCTCGCCTGTGTTGCCCGGCACCTTGTATGCATCGAAAACGAGCACGACGTTATTTTTCGTATACGCACTGTAATTGCAAAGAATTTCCATCAGCCGCTCTCTCGCCGCTCCGAGGTCGGTATCGGCAAGGCTTTTCAGCTCGTCCCATGCAAAAATAACGTTATAGCCGTCAACGAGAACATAGCTTTTGCGTTCGGTCATCTCAAAATCCGTTTGATTTTCATCATTATTTTTCGACGTCGGTCTGTAAAGCTCATATTTCGGCTTGCCGAATTCTCGCTCCATTATAGCCTCAAGCTCCTTATCGTCAATGTGCAGATTTCTGCGATTGACGGGCGGAGTGTAGGGCTTTTCTTTTTCAAGACAGCTTTCAAGGTGCATATACTCTCCGACCTTGTTCCACTTCACGCCGAAGCCGCCTCCGTGAGCGCAAAATACTGAATCCGGTGTATTTTCAAGATCGGCTTCGGGGTCATAGGCAAGCTCGGCTATCACCTTTTCGGCATTGTGGCAATCGTCATAGCCTGCACTCTCGCAATAGAGACGGCCTCTGCCGCCCGTATAAGCCGCAACCTCGGATGCGTAACCGTTCAACTCAGTGACGGGTGCTCTGCCCCTCAGAACCGATATTCCGCCGCTCTCCTCTGGTGAATCAAAGCTTCCCGATTTCATCCTTATATCGTTTATGGCCCTGCCTATCTGCTCGCTCGGCACCTCAAGTCTAAACGAAAAGTAAGGCTCAAGCAGCTTCGATTTCGCCTGCATAAGTCCCTGACGTACCGCTCTGTAGGTCGCCTGACGAAAATCGCCGCCCTCGGTATGCTTAATGTGTGCCCTGCCTGCCGCAAGGGTAATTCTCATGTCCGTTATCGGCGAACCTGTCAGCACACCGAGGTGCTGTTTTTCGCCCAGGTGCATAAGTATCAGCCTTTGCCAGTTTCTGTCGAGCGTGTCCTCGCTGCAATCCGTTCTGAATACAAGACCGCTGCCCCTCGGCAAAGGTTCCATAATTAGGTGAACCTCGGCATAATGACGCAAAGGCTCATAGTGACCGATACCCTCAACCTTGTTCTCTATCGTCTCCTTATACATGACCCTGCCCGAGTCGATATCTATTTTTACGCCGAAACGCTCTGCAACAATACTTTTGAGTATCTCGGCCTGAACATCTCCCATAAGTCCGACATGAATCTCTTTCAAATGGCTGTTCCAAGTCACATGGAGTTGAGGGTCTTCCTCCTCAAGCTCACGAAGCTTCGGCAAAATCGTATCTGCATCGCATCCGTCGGGGAGCACGACACGATAGTTCATGACCGGTTCAAGCGTCGGTCTCTCCCCCGCCGCTTCAAATCCGAGGCCCTGACCGTTATGCGTTTTGTCAAGTCCTGTCAATGCGCATATTTCGCCTGACTTTCCTTCGTCCGCCGTTGTAAATTTTGCACCGGAATAGATTCTTATGCCGCTGATTTTTTCATCGCCTATCATCTCTCTGACCTTAATCGAACCGCCCGTGACCTTGATGTGGGTCAAACGCACGCCCTGCGGATCATGGCTTATTTTGAAAACCTTTGCACCGAAAGCTTCGGAATATTCAGGCTGAATCGTATATTTTTCAAGTGCATCTATGAATTCGTCAATTCCGTCAAGCTTCAAGCCTGAGCCGAAAAAGCACGGAAAGACCTGCCTTAATTTAATTGCTTCGGCGATTTCCCTTTCATCTATCGTTTCGCCGCCGAGATATTTTTCCATCATGCTCTCGCTGCAAAGTGCCAACCCCTCCGACATGGCAGCCTCATCGCCGAAATCAACAAATTCTCCGTCAAGCTCGGAATTGAGGTTTTCGATTATCTCCTCGCGGCTCTTTCTCGCAAAGTCCATTTTTGTCACAAAAACAAATGTCGGAACACCGTAGAGCCTCAAAAGCTTCCACAAGGTCAGCGTGTGAGACTGCACGCCGTCAAGTCCGCTGATAACAAGAATAGCATAATCGAGCACGCCGAGAGTTCGTTCCGTCTCGGAGGAGAAATCGACGTGACCGGGGGTATCAAGCAATGTAACCTCCATTTTATCCGTTGAGAAAACCGCCTGACTTGCAAAAATCGTGATACCTCTTTCACGCTCAAGGGTATGGGTATCCAAAGCCGTATCGCCGTGATCGACACGACCTATTTTACGCAATTTTCCCGTGCGATAAAGCATCGCTTCGGCAAGCGTTGTTTTGCCTGCATCAACATGAGCCAAAATTCCTGCAATGATCTTTTTCATAGCTACCTCGATTGATAATATTCTAAAAATATTCTACCAAAAAATTAATAAAAAGTAAATAAGGATTGCCATTTGACAACCCTTATTTAATTAATCACTTAATTCTACTATATCGACCGTATTTCCATGCTCACGCATCAGCTTAATAAGCTCCTCCGCTTTCAGCCAAACCGTTGCGGTATTGTCGTTAGGGTGAACGCCGATTATATACGGCTCGTCAAGAAAATCCTTGTCGATAAATGCATGTACTTTCAGCTCCGTGTCATTCAGTACTCCGAGCGGAGTAACCGAGCCGGGCGTTAATCCCATTATTGCGAGCAAATCCTCGGGTGAAGCAAAGGTCAGCGGCTTCGTTCCGTTTTGCTTTCTGAATTCTTTTAGATTGACCCTCTTGTCACCTTTTACGGTAATCAGATAATAATTTCTCTTTTTATCGTCACGAACAAAAAGATTTTTTGCGTCACATTCGGGATAAGGTAAATTAACTTCATCAAGCTCCGCCATGTTGAACACTGCCTTATGCTCCGTCACCTCGTATTCGACACCCTTTTTAGTTAAATAGTCATATGTTTCCTGTTTGTTCATATTCGTGCCTCCTACCTAAAATCAACTCCATTTTCACATGAGGAATCCCGTCCTCAAGAAATTCGTCTGAGCAAACAACGAAGCCCTCACGCTCATAGAAGCCTATCGCATAGGTTTGCGCTTCAATGTAAATTTTTTTCGGTCTCAGCTTTTCCGTGACAATTTCAATTGCATTCTTCAAAAGCTCACCGCCAAGCCCCTTTCCGTGCTCTGTAGTAAGCACTCTGCCGAGCTGAACCGTTTCGCCGTCCTTGCGAAAAGCACGCAAATACGCCGTGATTTTTTCGCCCGATTTATAAAAAATATGCAGGCTTTTATAATCAATATCGTCTATATCCTGATAAGCGCACTTCTGCTCAACAACAAAAATCTGCACTCTCGCTTTTAAAATTTCATACACTTCCGTCGGGGAAAGCTCGTTAAAAAATTTTGCTTCGGGTCTCATTATTCTCTGCCTTTACGTGTTCTTTTCAGATTAGATTTTACTCTTAAAGCCGCTTGCCGTCAATATAAAAAGCCCGCATAATGCAGGCTTTTTAAAAATTATTTCTTGTTATTTTTATCATTACAGCAAGAGCATTGACTGCAGCTTCCGCCGCAGCAGCCGCCCTTTTTCTTGCGCTTGATAATCGTACAGACTGCACCCACAATTATTAGCACAAGAACCGCAATAATTACGATATCCCAAATATTCATTATATTCCGACCGCCGATCCTATAAGATAAACGAGAAATGCAACTACCCACGCAACAACACACTGCCAAACGACAACGCCCGCCGCCCACTTAAGACCAAGCTCTCGCTTGATTGAAGCGATTGCCGCAACGCAAGGAGTATAAATAAGGCTGAACACAAGCATTGAAGCCGCAGCAAGCGGAGTCAGTACAGTTGTAATTCCGCTTCCGAAAAGAACCTGCATTGTCGAAACGACGCTTTCCTTTGCCATAAAGCCGCTGATAAGAGCCGTGCAAATTCTCCAATCGCCGAGGCCGAGAGGTTTTAATATCGGAGCAATCTTTCCCGATATTACCGCAAGAATGCTGCCTGCGGAATCCTTAACCATATTAAAGTGAAGGTCAAAGCTTTGCAGGAACCAAACTACAACCGTTGCAATAAGAATAATCGAAAAGGCCTTCTGCAGAAAATCCTTCGCCTTTTCCCAAAGCAGCTGGGAAACATTCTTTATTCCCGGCAAGCGGTAATTCGGAAGCTCCATAACAAAAGGAACAGGCTCGCCCTTGAACATTGTGCCCTTGTACAAAAATGCCGCCAAAATTCCGAGCAGGATTCCAAGGACATAAAGAGCCGACATGATAAGTCCGCCCTTTCCCGGGAAAAATTCGCTGACGAAGAACGAATAAATCGGAAGCTTAGCCGAACAGCTCATGAACGGAGTGAGTAAAATCGTCATCTTTCTGTCACGCTCACTTGTCAGCGTCCTCGTTGCCATAACGGCAGGAACGGTACAGCCGAATCCGATAAGCATCGGCACAATGCTCTTGCCCGAAAGTCCGATTTTTCGAAGCAGCTTATCCATAACAAACGCAACTCTTGCGATATATCCGCTGTCCTCCATCATTGAAAGGAAGAAGAAAAGTGTAACGATTATCGGCAAAAAGCTCAGCACGCTGCCGACACCGGTAAATATTCCGTCGATTATAAGACTGTGCACCGCCGAATTGACATTGGCCGCAGTCAGTGCCGCATCGGTAATTGTCGAAAGCTTGTCGATTCCCATTGCCAAAAGATCCTGAAGCCATGCACCGATAACGTTAAAGGTCAGATAAAAGACGAGAACCATTATTGCAATGAAGCACGGAATCGCCGTATACTTGCCTGTAAGTATTTTATCAATTTTTTCGCTTCTTATGCGTTCCTTGCTCTCCCTCGGTTTAACAACCGTTTTTTCGCAAAGCTTTTCAATAAAATCAAAGCGCATATCGGCTATCGCCGCACTTCGGTCAAGGCCGCATTCAACCTCCATCTGTTGAACAATGTGTTCAAGCAATTCATGCTCGTTTTGGTCGAGCTTAAGCTGATCCAGAATAAGAGGATCGCCTTCAATCGCCTTTGTTGCGGCAAAACGAACGGGGATCTCGGCTTTTGCCGCATGGTCCTCTATAAGATGAACAACGGCATGAATACATCTGTGAACTGCGCCGTTGTGGTCGTTCTTATCGCAGAAATCCTGTTTCAGCGGACGCTCCTGATACTTTGCAATATGTATTGCGTGCTTTATCAGTTCGTCAACGCCCTCATTTTTAGCCGCAGAAATCGGGATAACAGGCACGCCGAGCATTGCTTCCATCCCGTTAACATCAATAGAGCCTTGATTGCCGACAACCTCATCCATCATGTTCAAGGCAACCACCATCGGCACATTCATCTCAAGCAGCTGCATAGTCAGATAAAGATTTCTTTCAATATTGGTTGCATCTACGATATTTATTATCGCCTTGGGTTTGTCATTGAGAACGAAGTTTCTTGAAACAATCTCCTCACTGCTGAACGGCGACATTGAATAAATTCCGGGTAAATCCGTAACCTCCGTGTTTGAGTAGCCACGAATCATTCCGTCCTTGCGGTCAACCGTTACACCCGGAAAATTGCCGACATGCTGTTTTGCACCTGTAATCTGATTAAAAAGAGTGGTCTTGCCGCAGTTTTGATTACCTACAAGAGCATAAGTCAGCTTTGTGCCGTCGGGTAACGGGTTTTCCTCATCTTTTGAGTGGTATTTGCCCTCTTCGCCCAAGCCCGGGTGTTCCGTCGCCTTAATACGATCGGCATCTTTATATTTGTCCTTTATTTTTGGTATAGGCTTTATCTCGATTTGCTCAGCTTCGGCAAGTCTCAATGTCAGCTCATAACCGTGAATCTGCAATTCCATTGGGTCTCCCATCGGTGCAAGCTTTATAACGGTAACCTCTGCACCCGGGATCATTCCCATGTCAAGAAAATGCTGACGCAGAGCACCCTTACCGCCAACCCTCAGTATAACAGCACTCTTGCCGACAGCCAGTTCATTCAATTTCATAATTTTGATTCCTTTACTGAATATTTTCTACTTCTGTTTATATCTAATAATACCCCAAAAGTTGTCATATGTCAATAAATAAAGCCCACGGATAACCGTAGGCTTAAAAACAATTTTTACTATTTATTTTTTACTCTTTGCTTTGCCCTTCATGCCCTTTGGATTATACGTAAGAGCACCGATGAGCATGATAACCGCTGCAATGATTATAAAGCCGATATTCTTTGTGCCGTGCTTGTCGATAGCGGCATAGATAAACAGACATGAACCTGCGAATGAAAGAATCGGCATAACGAAACGGCGGAATACGTTAAGCTCCTTGCCCTTTACCATAAGCATGATGTAAACAGGAAGATAGAAAGCATAAACGCAGATAAGCGGAAGCTCCGTTGAGTCGAAAAGGAAGATAGAGCCTTTTCCGGTGTAGCTTGCAAACGGTGTAAGGTTTGCCATGTAGAAATAGAAGAGCCAAAGTGCATTTACTATCAAAGCAACGATTGAAGCGTTTGACGGCATTTCCGAAGCCTTGTCAATCTCACCGAGGAACTCGGGTCTCGGTCCGTGATTTCTTGCAGCAAGCGAGAAGAATCCACGGTCACATGCAAGTGTAAGTCCGTTGAGAGTGCCGAGACATGAAACTGCGATAAATACTGTCAGGATTGTGCCGGCAACGTTGCCGAAAATTGTCTTGAACGCAAGGCTTGCACCGTTCGGAAGAAGATCAGCCGTCTTGATGCTTCCGGAAATTCCGATATAGTAAAACATATAAACAACAACAACGATGATTGTTCCGAGAACAAGAGCACGGGGAAGATTTTTCTTTGCATCCTTAAGCTCAGAGTTGATTGCCGTAGCGATAACCCAACCCTCATAAGCAAATACAGATGTACAAACACCGGCAAGAATAAGATGAGTTGACATTCCCTCTCTTGCAACCTGTGTGCTTGAAACGATATTACCCTCAGCGTCCTTAACAAGCTCAACAACGGAATTCATGTTGTCAAGGAGGACACCGTTCCTGATTCCGAAAATTGTTCCAACGATAGCCATAAGAACAAGCGGAATAAGCTTGATTACGGTTGCGGAAACCTGGAAATGGCCTGCAAGCTTCGGAGAAAGTGTGTTGAGCGCAAAGCTCAGGATAAGGTAAACAAAAGCAAGAACCATTGTTTCCGCATCTGCCGCACCGTAGCCGAAAAGAGCCATTGTGTATCTTGCCGAAAGCCATGCAAGAGCCGATGTCATTGCCGGATAATAGATCGAAGCCATGAACCAGCCGACATAGTAAGCATACTTGCTGCCGACAAGGGCCTCCGAGTAATCAACGACACCGTTGATTTTCTCAAACTTTGTGCCCATAACAGCGAAAGTATATGCGCTGATTACCATAACGAAGCCACCGATAAGCCATGAGATCAAAGCAATCGGAAGGTCACCTTTTGTGATATTGAGCATCGCCTCTGCCTTGAAGAAAACTCCGGAACCGACAACGATTCCTACAACCATGCAGATAGCGGTGATCAAACCGTATTTCTTTTTCAATTCTGCCATGTGGATTAAATCCCCTCTCTTTTTGAAAAATCAAAAAAACTGTAAAAACTGTAAAAGAATTATACAATAACTCTTGCAAAAAGTAAACCTACATATTATAATATATCTATTACAAAATGTTATTACGTTAGGGATGATAACGATATGGATTCAGAAAAGTTTCATGCACTTCTCAAAGCAATCGAGTGCGGCAGTCTCACCGGAGCCGCCGAAGAGCTTGGTTACACCCAGGCCGGCCTCACCCACATGATGAATCGACTTGAAAAAGAAATCGGTGTTTCTCTCCTGCAGCGCACTAAGCTCGGCGTAAAGCTTTCCCCCGACGGCCAGGAGCTTTTGCCTTATATCAAGAGCTTTACCGATGCGGCATCGGCCCTCGACACGGCAATCAAGAATATCAAAGCGGATGACAACAAGGTTATCAGAATCGCCGCTTATTCGAGCATTGCGAACCATTGGCTTCCTGTTATTATAAGCAGCTTCCGCAAGGAAAATCCGAACGCAAAATTTGAGCTTCACGTTGGTCTGCCGGAGGAAATCTCACGTCTTGTTGCCAACAGCGAGGTTGACCTCGGCTTTATGAGCCTTATAAAAAACAACAAGTTTGATTGGATACACCTGCTTGACGACCGTATTTTTGCGGTTCTTCCGCCGAGTGACACCAACTCGGACGATTATATCACAATGGACTTTTTCCAGGATAAATCGTTTTTCATCCCGACATACGGCGCAGACGGCGACATCCTCAGAATCATTCAGGAAAGCGGAATTGAGCCGAATATCAATTCGACGACGGTTGACGACGCAACCGTTGTTTCAATCGTCAGCCACGGCCTCGGCTACAGTATTTTACCGAAGCTCATTCTTGACGGAATGAAAGGAAACGTAATCGCGAAACCACTCTACCCCGACGAGCACCGTGATCTCGGCATTATCGTGAAATCCAAGAACACAATGCCGCTCATCGTTCAAAAATTTGTCGCCTGCAGCAAAAAAGTTATTAGAGAGCTTGAAGAATAATCTCAATTCAAAACGACCGAATTGATTTCACTGAAAAAGGGATATCACTTAGGATGAGATTCTGCGTAATTAAGTTGGGTTTTCATCTCAGTTGTTTTTGACAAGAAACCTGTTATTATTTTATATTATTTTAAAGAAAACCGCTTAAACTCCAAAAAACAAATCAAAAGCCGTTATTATCGGCCTTTGATTTGTTTTGCTTTTCTCTGTGAGTTTTCAACGGAGACTTTTATCTTTGCAAGAAAAAATACGGAATTTAAAAAGACTGTCGCTTTCCTTTTTACGATTTGCGACAGTCCCTTTTTATTCTTTTAACGTTATTATCTCACTTTTACCAATCGGAGTTCCGTCTTACAAAAACGGAAATGATGTTCTCAATTCCGAAAAGCACGAAGTATGCGGCAACGATATATGTGCCTACTCTGAGAGTTAAAAATGACATTGCCGGGCTGAAAATCATAATACAGCCGATAATCAAGCCCAAAATATTCAGTATCAATGAAAAGTAATAGTAAAACGTATTACCGACCAACCGAATAAAGTTGGTTCTTGTAAGTCCGGCGATACTGTGAGCGATGAACCAAATCGGCATGAGAATCGTCAGAGCCCATTTGCCTATGTTCGGATTAGCGATGAGCATAATGCCGCACATAACACTGAGAATACCGGAAATCAACGCAAGCGTCGGTCCGAATCCGGTAAAACGTGACACTCTCGCATAAACGATAATATCATCAATTCCCATTATTGTTATAATGATTCCGTACACAATGATTGCACCCGACAGAATGTTTTCAGGCTTAATGAACGTAATAATTCCGAGCACGGTCATGAGCAATCCGATAATTAATTCGCTCCAGCCGAAGTTTGATTTTTTATTCATATTGCCGCACCGTCCTTTCCGTTCAGGATAGCCATAAATTCATTACCTGTAATTGTCTCTTTTTCATAAAGATAGTTTGCAAGCTCATCAAGCTTATCACGATTTTCCGTGAGCAGTCGGCGAGCCTTTTCATGCTGCTTTTTGACCGTTTCCACAATCTTTTTATCAATCTCTTTTTGCGTCTCTGCCGAGCACACAAGTGACGTATCACCGCCGAGATACTGATTGCTGACCGTTTCCATGGCCACCATGTCGAAATCATCCGTCATTCCGTAGCGAGTAATCATTGCACGGGCCAGTTTGGTCGCCTGCTCTATATCGTTTGAAGCACCCGTCGTAATCTGTCCGAACACGATTTCCTCCGCCGCACGTCCGCCCGTAAGTGTGGCGATTTTATTTTCAAGTTCTTCCTTTGTCATCAGAACCTTATCATTCTGTTCAACCTGCATAGTGTAGCCGAGAGCACCTGAGGTACGGGGAATTATCGTAATCTTCTGAACCGGTGCGGAAGCTGTCTGCAATGCTGCAACAAGTGCATGACCTATCTCATGATATGAAACGACTTTCTTTTCCTCATCGGTCATAATTGCATTTTTCTTCTGATATCCTGCGATAACAACTTCTATGCTTTCCTCAAGGTCAGCCTGTTCAACAACCGTACGTCCGCTTCGCACCGCACGCAAGGCCGCTTCATTAATTATGTTGGCAAGCTCAGCACCCGAGGTACCCGAAGCCATACGAGCAATGGTGTGAAAATCAACATTATCCGCTGTCTTAATTTTTTTTGCATGAACCTTAAGAATTGCCTCACGCCCTGCAAGATCGGGCAGCTCAACCGGAACACGTCGGTCAAATCGGCCGGGACGTGTCAGTGCCGGGTCAAGCGATTCCGGGCGGTTTGTTGCGGCAAGAATAATAACTCCGTTGTTTCCGTCGAAGCCGTCCATCTCGGTCAACAGCTGGTTAAGCGTCTGCTCACGCTCATCATTTCCGCCGATTTGTCCGTCACGCTTTTTGCCGATGGCGTCAATTTCATCAATAAACACGATGCACGGAGCTTTTTCTTTCGCCTGCTTAAATAAGTCACGAACCTTTGAAGCACCCATTCCGACAAACATCTCAACAAATTCCGAGCCTGACATTGAGAAAAACGGTACGCCTGCTTCTCCGGCGACGGCTTTTGCGAGCATTGTTTTACCTGTGCCCGGAGGGCCTACAAGCAAAACACCCTTCGGCATTGATGCTCCAACGTCCGAATATTTCTTTGGATTATGCAAATAATCGACAATTTCCGCCAAATTTTCTTTGGCTTCGTCCTCGCCGGCAACGTCGGCAAAGCGTATGCCGTCACTCGACGGAACATAGACCTTTGCATTGCTCTTGCCAATGCCGAAGGTCATCGCATTAGGTCCGCCTGCCTGCGACATCATTTTTTTGCCCACATACTGACCGAGTGCGACAAAAATCAAAATCGGGAGGATGAACGACAGAAAAAAGCTTAAAAGCGGCGACATTCCTTTTTCTATATTTCGGGTAAATTTAGCTCCCGATGCATAGAGACGATCAGTTAAATTCGGATCATTCATTTCGCCCGTTTTGTAAATCTGCTTTTCGTCCTTATCCGTGAAAATAATTTCGGAATCATCAATCTCAACACTGCCGATGCTCTTTTCTTCAATCATCTTCATGAATGTGCCATAGTCCACCTCTTTCACTCTTGCGTTCGTGATAAGCGGTGCAATAACCATGTTAAACACAAGAATAATCAGAAGAACTATTCCGTAGTAATAGATAATCGGTTTTTTCGGTGATTTAACTTCTTTCATAGCCCTAACTCCTCTGCAAAATAACCTGTTTGCAAGATTATTATGATGTTGAAACTATGGTATTATGAATATATAGCGTAAAAAATAACCATTTGTGAACTTTTTTACCGATTTTATACACTTTGGTTATATTGTAGTTCAAAAAGCAGCATCTCTTTTTTCTGATTCATTCGCCGAATATGTTGCCGAGAACCTCACCGTCAGACTGAGTGAAATAACCGTCAAAGCTGTAGCGTTCACGAGCCGGGAGCGTAATCGCAGGCATAACCTTAATGAAATAGGCTCGTCAAAGAATAAAGACGTGCCCTACATTTAATCCGTTAGAAATCTGTTAGAAAATTGCAAAAAAATCTAATGACAAAAAACAAGAAACCCCGAAGAATGTTGATTCTACGAGGTTTCTATGGTGCCGGTGACCGGACTTGAACCGGTACGATGTTGCCACCGAGGGATTTTAAGTCCCTTGCGTCTGCCTATTCCGCCACACCGGCTTATGTGCGGCAACTGTTATATTATACACAACAGTTGCCGTTTTGTCAACATAACAATAAGCTAATAATTTATCAGCCGTTGATTATTTCGTGGAGGTGTGCTTTCAAAGCATCAAGGCGAGCGTGAGCATTTTCTCTGCTCTTGTCCTGAATTGAATAGTAAACCTTGAGCTTCGGCTCTGTTCCGGACGGTCTGATTGCAAGCCATGAGCCATCTTCAAAGATATACTTAAGAACATTCTCTTTAGGCAGGTCTGCAATGCCCTTTGAGAAATCGTAAACTTCCTTTATACCGTCAAAGAACTTGCTGCCGTTCTCACGGAACTCGGTCATAAGACTCTGAATCTTCTGTGCGCCCTCTATGCCTTTGAGAACAAAGGTATCAAGAGAATCGAGATAGTAGCCGTACTCGTCATAGATATCGTT
>FR882065.1:0-30390 GCA_000434915.1 Ruminococcus sp. CAG:563 | reverse complement strand
GCTGCCATCTGGCAAACAAGCATTGAGGAAACGACCGCATCCTTATCCCTTGCGTGTGTGCCGACAAGGTAGCCGTAGCTCTCCTCATAGCCGATAACAAACTCTCTGTCACCGGACTTTTCATATCTGTTAATCTGATCGCCGATATATTTAAATCCTGTGAGCGTTTCGGCAACCTGAAGTCCGAAGCTTCTTGCAATGTTTGCACCAAGCTCACTTGTAACGATAGTCTTAACAAGAGTTGACTTGCCGTTAAGAGAAGCCTTCTTCATGTTGAGCACAAAGTTAACGAGAAGAGCACCCATCTGATTACCTGTGATGAGAACGTATTTGCCGTCATGCTTTACGCCTGCGCCGATACGGTCACAGTCGGGGTCGGTTCCGAAAACGAGGTCGGCATCCTCACGCTCAGCCTGCTTGAGAGCGAGAGTAAGAGCATCCTTCTCCTCGGGATTCGGGGAACGAACGGTTGAGAAATTGCCGTCCGGAAGCTCCTGCTCCTTAACGACAGAGATGTTCATACCCTCAAGAATCTTTCTGACGGGAATATTGCCTGTGCCGTGAAGCGGAGTGTAAACGATCTTGATATCCGAAGGTTCTTCATAAAGAGACTGCTTCTTAACCTCTTTGAGGAATGCGTCAAGCACCTCTGCACCGATAGGCTGATAAAGGCCTTTCTTCGCAGCTTCCTCGAGATTCATATGCGGAACCGCCTTAAGGTCCTCAATCGCATTTACATAGCCGATAACCTTGTTTGCCTGATCGGGGCAAAGCTGGCAGCCTGTTTCGTCATAAATCTTGTAGCCGTTATATTCCTTCGGGTTGTGGCTGGCCGTGACAACCGCACCTGCCGTACAGCCGAGATGTCTTACAGTAAACGAGAGAACCGGAGTCGGCATAAGTGTATCATAAAGATAAACCTTAATTCCGTTTGCACAGAGAACTTCTGCGGCATAAATTGCAAACTGTCTTGAATTATTTCTTGAATCGTGAGCGATCGCAACGCTCTTTTCGCCGTCAAATTCGGCTTTAAGATAATCCGCAAGACCCTGAGTAGCCTTGCTTACGGTATATTTGTTCATTCTGTTGGCACCTGCACCCATGATTCCTCTCAGGCCGCCTGTGCCGAACTCGAGATCCTTATAAAATCTGTCCTCAATTTCTTTTTCATCGGTGATTGCGAGAAGCTCTGCCTTTGTATCTTCATCAAAGCTGAGCCACTGCTGATACTTTTCTTTGTAGTCCATAACTATGCTCCTTTACATAAGAAAAATTTAATTTTTCCCTCATATTTCTCCATATAAATCATACCACAAATGTACCTCTTAGTCAACGGACAAAGGCTATTTTATAATATATTTTATGCGACATAAATCGGAAAAATTTCAGTTTAATTATTGAAGCTGAAAATCCGACCCTCAAACGAAGGTCGGATTTTTTAGTGTCATTTTATTTTTTATTTCTCTTTTTCTTTATAATTATAACCGCAACAACAATCACAACGGCGGCAATTACAAAATAAGGACTTGCACCGAGAACAAATACGCCGAGATTTCTGAAAAACTGTCCGATATTGTAAAGGCTCTCGGAGAATTTTTCACTGACCTGCGAGCCGAAGCTTGTTGGAGTTTTCTTCACCCGCTCTACCTCGGAAATATTAATTAAAACCTCAGAATATGCAATTCGCTGATCATAGTTTTTCTTCTGCGATTTAAGTGATTCAAGCTCTCCCCTGACGCTTGTCAGTCTTTCCTGAACATTCATTGTATCCTGAACGTTTTCGCATTTTTCAAGTATACCGAGCAAGGCTTTTTCTTCCGTTTCAAGTGCTTTGATTTGGCTCTCTGTATCGCTATAATCATCTGTCACATCCGCCGTTTCAACATTCTTTGATGTGATCGTTCCGGATTTTTCAAGAAAATCAAGAAATTCGTCAAGCTTTTCGGCCGGGACACAGACATTTGTTTCAATCGACAAATATTCATCATGCTTACTTTGTGAAAGCGATTCGGTATAGCCCTTGAGAGAACCGATTTGAGAATTGATTTTTTTTATCAGTTCATCGGCATTTTTGGTTTCCAACCTGACGGAAGCTTTTTTTATCAGCTTCTGCGAAGATGCTGACGCAGCGTTCGCATTGCCGTATGATCCGGCACTTTCGTTAGCGTTGCCTGCGCCGTTTGAATTGTTATAGCTGTATGTGCCGCTGTCGCCGACCTCAATCGAACTTTTGCTTTGAAAAAGTGAAGTGCCTGCTCCGTAAGCTCCGCCTATCAAAACCGCAACAGCAAGACAGGCGGCGATAATTGCCGTAATTCTTTTGTTTCTTTTAAGATTTGCCGAACGAGTCGGTTTCATCTCCGAAATCTTATTTTTGAGCGAATCGGGAGCATGAAGCTCATCGACTTCTCTGATGTAATCTTTTTTATTCATCGTCAAAACCTCCGATCATTTCTTTCTTTAACATGGCTCTGCCACGGCTGAGCCACGAAAGGACGGTATTCGGCTTTGCATCGAGAATTTTTCCGATTTCCTTGGCGGTATATCCCTCATAATAGTGAAGGTAAACCGCATTGCGGTAGTTTTCGGGCAACGCTCTGACCGCTTCAAGAACGGAATCCTCTTTTTGCACCGTATCATTCGGCAAGGGAGACTCACAAAGCACGATTTTTGAATTTTTTCTCAGCTCGTCACGGCAAAGATTGATCGTTACACGGATCAGCCATGCCTTCAAATGCTCCGAACCTCTGAAAGTCTTTTCGCTTTCAAGGAGCTTGACAAACACAGCCTGTGTAATGTCCTCCGCATCGGCAGGCCTTGACGAATTATGTACCGCAACACGGTAAACCGTATCGGTAAACTGAGAAAATGCGTATGGGAAAGCGTCCTTTCCCGACATAAAAAATATCATGATATTGCCCCCTTTCACCTATAATACGTTTTGACGGTAAAAATTATTGCACGAATAAGATAAAAAGCAATCACCCGAAGCAGAGAGAAAGCCTCCCCTTTTTCAAGGAGAGGCCGTATTAACTCAGAATATAAAGCTCCAGAAATCACCGAAACCTTTTTTGCCGAAGATAAGAGTCAAAATCTTTGCCGTTGCGCCGAGCACAGAAGTGAGAACAACTGTTGTCTTGTCTGGCTCGGAAGCCGGCTTATAGTCGCCTCTCATAAGTCCGTCGTAATCAAGCTGTTCCTTAACCTCTTCCGTTGCAAGGTCATACTTTGCAACAAGCTCCGCCATGATCGAACGCATGTTTTCGGTCGTCTTGTCGTCCGTTGCGGGATCAATTATCGTGTTTGCGATAACAGCGTTTGCGTCGGCAACTGCCTTTTTAAGTGCTGCATCATCCTCAGCCGAAAGAACGCCAAGCTTGAACACCTGCTCTGCGTCGCCGAGATAACGGTTAAGCTTCTTGAGGTTTCTGACATTATTGAACTGCGGATATGTATCCTTGCAATCGTCAATGCTCTTCACCTTGTTCATTGCGATATCGTAAGCAAGTTTAAGTGCGATATTGTTGTTTGTAAGCTCATGATACTGCTTGTTGAAGTACCATGTCGTCTTTTCAAAATAAGCTGTTGATGTGTCGATCGACCCGTCGGGAGAAACGTGGTGAGTCGGATCTGCCTTATACTCGTCACTGAAGGATGTGCCTGCCGGAACATATGATGTGCCGGGTGCTGTTGAAGAAATTTCGATAACCTCATCGGAATTTGTCGAATCCTGAGTTTCAAAGAACTTGAAGAATCCGAAATCTCCGCTGCCTCCGCCGAAGCCGAGGTTGTAGCCTGCGATGAAGTAAAGCTCTGTGCCGTACTTCTCCTGCTGATACTCAAGTCTTTCCTTAAGCTCACGCTGTGCCTTTGCGTAGCTGTCGGTCTGAGCCTTTGTCTCCGCAAACTCCTCGCCCTGAAGATACTTGTCGGCGAACTCCTCATATCTGTCGGGAGGACAGAGAGAAATAAGCGATGTGTTCGGAACGATAAGCGTCTTAACAAAAGCAGAAATTATGTCATAAAGAAGGTTGTCCACTTCCTGCTTTGGAAGAATTCTTACTGCGATATTGATAAGTGAGCCCGTCATAGCGTCAACGCCGATCTGCTGAATAGCATCGGTGTAAACCATATCCGGAGCGTTCTCGTCAAAATCTGCAAGCATGAGGTCGGCAAATACGCTGCTGCCCTGCCATGCGCCTACAACGCTGATAATTTTTTCAATTCTGTTTGAATCGGGATAAAGATTGAGATAGTTATTTACAACGCTTGCGCCCATGCTCATCGGAACAAGGATAACCTTATCCGATCCGGTCTGCGGAAGAACAACGTTCTCTATGTAATCGTTGAGGCCCTGCGCATTCTCAAATGTGTTTGAGAAAATAGAATAGTTGTAGCAATAAACATTGTCCTCGCCTATCTCGTCAACAAGAGCCTGGCAAGGAATACGTCTGTCAAAAATTCCTCTTGCTTTCTCGTTATATCCCGAAATCGGGCACGGATAGTTGGGGGTAACAACATTGTTTACGAAAGTTCCGTCATCTTTTCTGAGATGGTCGACAAAGAGAACCTCAAGGGCACCCTTAATTGTACTCTCCGAAACAACGTCACGCTGAACTGCAATCGTTACAACCAAGCCTGCAACAAGACGAATCATCTTGACCCAGTCAATAATTGAAAAGCTTGCAAAATCCGTATTGACATGAAGCATATTCCAGCTTGCGATTTCATTACCTTCGTCGTCGTATTTATAGGTCTGCGACTGACCGATACCCGGAATGAAAACGACCGGCGTAACATCGTCCTTTGCGTTTGCCGTTATAGCCACGGCCGACATGGTGAAAACCATAATCACACAAAGAATTACGGAAATGATCTTCTTTGAAAGTTTCATAAAATAACCTCCGTTATATTTTATCAAGATAATAATAACAAATATATGAAATAAAATCAATATACAATTAGAATTTTATGGCAACATCATACAAAAATATCGTTGGAAATATTTTAAGAACGTTAGGACAATACCTCAAATATCTCTGTTATATAGCTTATAGTGTAGGTTGCACCGCTTTCAATATTCTGATTTTTTCTGTTCACCAGGCAAGAGTCAAGACCGCTGTTTATTGCACCTGCAATATCCGAGGAAGGCGAATCGCCGACCACAAGAATTTTCTTTTTGTCCCTTTCCTCGATATGCTCCAAAACATAAGCAAAATATTCCTTCTGCGGCTTATTGAAGCCGATTTCCTCGGAGATAAAAACGCCTTTTATATATTTCATTATCGGCGAGCCGTTCAGCCTGCCGTTTTGAACAATTTTCGTTCCGTTTGTCACAAGATAGAGTGAATAATTCTCGCTGAGCTTTTTGCAGGTTTCGAGTGCACCGTCAAGAATAAAGCTCGCTTGCGAAAGAAACTTCATATAAGAAAGATTCGCTTCATCGGTATCTGCAGTGACACCTGTTTTTTTGAAAAAGTCGGCAAATCTTTCATGAAAGAGCTGCTGCCGTGTCAGCTCACCCCGCTCAAGCTTTTTCCACTTTTCATCATTTATAGCCGAATAAAGCCTGCGATTCTCCTCCGTAACCGGAATATTATATTTTTCCATGAGCTTGTCTATTGCAAATTTTTCCGACTTTGAAAAGTCAAAAAGTGTTTCGTCAAGGTCAAGAAGCAGCGTTGTGTATTTCATTCAGTCATTCCTTTCGCTTTGATATCTTTAATAATTCTACTCTTTTCCAAGCCGAAAATCAACAATTTAAACAATTTGTAAAAAAATTAACAATCTTTCTCTTTTCAGGTTGAAATAATGAGCTTTGGTATAGTATAATATTCCAAGAAAGTATTGGAGGCAGATAAACATGGAAATCGATATGACAAACATAACTTCGCCTGAGCTTTTGCAAAAGGAAGTTGAAAAGATGAATTCCTTCGGCGTTCGTTTGACAGGAACAAAGGCTCAAAGAAATTTTATAAAGTATCTCAAAAGCCGGATACATGACATGGGCATTGAAACTTTTTCGGATCCAAGCCGTTTCATGCGTTGGGAGGAAACAAACAAAAAGCTTGTTATCAAGGATTTGGACGAGGAATTTGAAGTTCCGATTTCTTCGGCTTTCCCCTATTCCGGAAGAACTCCTGCCGAGGGCATTACAGCACAAATGACGCTTGTTAAGGAAAAACACGTCGGATATCTCAATGCAACTGATAAAATTGCCGTCGTTGAAGTCGATGAACTTGACTTCCTGCCCAGCGAGATTGCTTTTAACGAGCGTGAAAGAAGCATACCCGAGGGATTGAAACTCCCAAGCCATTATAGCGGTCCTGTTGCAACGGCGTTTGTCAACTTTCCTTTCCTTAAAATTGCGAAGCTTGCAGGTGCGAAGGGCGTTATTTGCATTTGGAAAGGCATAAACGACGATTGCATCGAGGGTCAGTACCTTCCGTTCATTCTCGACTATCAGGGAATTCCTGCCGTTTGGGTCAACTCAAAGAACGGTCAAAAGGTCATCGAAGAGGCGGAAAAAGGTGCGTTCGCAACGCTCACTCTTGAAGGCATCATCGACGAATATGCAAAGACGGAATCATTCTGGTGTGTGCTTGACGGTGAAGAAGAGGGCGAAAGCGTTATCATCAACACCCATACCGACGGCACAAACTGTATTGAGGAAAACGGTCCGATTGCAATGCTTGCAATGATTAAATATCTCAAGGATAAGCCGCTTAAGAGAACTCATATCTTCGTTTTCGTGACAGGTCACTTCAGACTGCCGAATTTTAAAAATATTGACGGCGGCGGAGTTCAGGCAACGTCGAAATGGCTAACCGCCCACAGAAGTCATTGGGACGGCAAGGAGGGTCACCTCAAAGCCGTAGCCGGACTTTCCGTTGAACACCTCGGTTGCAAGATGTGGAAAACCGACGAGAACGGTGAATACAGACAGACCGGCGACGTTGAAACCGAGATCGTTTACACCGGCAACAAGATGATGGACGATATCTATTTCAAGTCGCTTGAAGATCGCAAGAAGGTATATACCCTCACGCTCAGAGGACATAATCTTCTCCATTTCGGCGAGGGTCAGCCTCTCTTCAACTGCGGAATCCCGGAAATTGCGCTTGTCACCGCTCCCGATTGTCTCTGCGTTATCAGCGATAATAATGAAATGGACAAATTTGATGCCGAGCTTATGTACGAGCAGACAGTATCCTTTATTAAAATGGATCTCATGATAGACAGCCTCACGGCTCAGGAAATAGGCCCGTGCGACGGATATTCAGCCATTGCCACGAAAAAAATGGTTGAGGACAGCACAGCCAAAATCAAAGAGGTTGCCTCCGAGGTTGCCTCCAAGGTTAAGGATATTCTTCCTTTCTGATTTTATAGCATAATAAAGCTCCGAAGCGTGTGCCTCGGAGCTTAAATTTTATACTGTCAATTAATTAATACCAAATCCAACCGAAGAGAACAATTATAATAATCCACTGCCACCATGCATATTTAACAGTAACCTTACATTGTGCCGAAGCTTTGCCGTCGGTGCTCTTGGCGGTGATAGTTGCAGTTCCCTTGCCGGTCATCTTAACATTACCGTTGTCGTCAACCGTTGCAACTTTGGTATTGGAAGATTCCCATTTGATCTGCTTTGCACTGTAACTTGAATCGAAATTGATTTTCTTTGTCTGCTTGTAGTTAGCGGTAATTGATGTTTCACTAAAATCAATGTAGCCGGTTGTAACCTTAGCTTTTGAAGTAAGGTCAATGTTATCATTTCCGACGGTCAAAAAACAGCTTGAAATATCTACACTATAGTCGGAAGAGGTAACATTCTGCGTTTTCTTGGCAAACTTATATGTAAACATTGATGTTGCATTAGAAATTGTATTGGTTGATGCGAAAGAAATCATTACTGTATTTGTATTTTTTGCAGATGAAACAATTCCGCCTTTATCTTCAATATCGCTTTTCACCTTTTTAAAAGCATCAGTCATATTGATTTCCTTGCATGCACCTATAGGGCCTGAAACCTTTATCTGCACGTCAAGAGAATTAAAGCTTCCGCCGGCAAGGGACAGCTCAAAGGTAACCTCGGAGCTTGTTTGGCTTGTCATCTTAAACTTGAATTCCGGTGCTGCCGGAGCAGCCGAAGCCGAAACAGCAAACACACTGAGCGTGATTACAACAGCAATAACCGCTGCGAGAACTCTTTTTAACATTTTCATAATTATTACATTCTCCTTTTATTCAGAAAATTCGGGTCAACTCAAATGCACCTATATCCAAAATTCCGTGCAAAATCAATAACCGTGATTTAATTTTAATAGCTAAATCCAAATATGTCAATATTTATTTTATTTTTTCTGTACAAAATATATTCTTTTTGCTATAATATAAGCGTATATTTTCAGATTGAAAGTGTGATTAAATGAAGCTTCTTGCTCTCGGAGATGTTGTCAGCGACGGCGGATGCGGTGCTGTCTCAAAGCTTCTCCACAAAATAAAAAGGCAATATAATATTGACGTGTGCATAGCCAACGGAGAAAACTCCGCCAAAGGCAACGGAATTCTTCCAAGCTCGGCCGAAAGTCTTATTTCTGCGGGTGTTGACATGATAACAACAGGAAATCATGTTTTTCGTCGACATGAAACGGCCGATTTTCTTGATGAAAACAAGTTTTGCTTAAGGCCTTATAACATGCACTCCTCATGTCCCGGAAAAGGAACGGGAATAATCGACATGGGCAGATATCGAATCGGCGTAATTAACCTCATGGGCAACGCCTTTTTTAACTCAAGCTACGCCAACCCGTTTGACAGCCTTGACAAAGCAATAGAAGAACTCAAAGATTGCCGCATAAAAATCGTCGATTTTCATGCGGAGGCCACCGGAGAAAAACGAGCACTCGGATTCTATGCCGACGGCCGTGTCTCTGCCTTTTTCGGCACACATACGCATGTCAGAACCGCCGACGCTCAGATTTTACCTAACGGCACCGGTTACATAACCGACCTCGGAATGTGCGGAAGTGAGAATTCCGTCCTCGGAATCGAGCCCGAATGCATAATCCGTACGCTCAAAACAGGTATGCCGACACTCTTCAAGGCGAAAGAGGACAACATTATTTTAAACGGATGCATATTTGAAATTGACGAAACGACAGGGAAGACAATTTCTGTCAAAGCTATAGATATAAGGGAGTAATACCATGCTGAAATACACAAAGATTATAACTGCCGTTTTGGTTTGCATAGCCATGCTTTTTTCGCTTTGCGCATGTAACGGCAGTAAAACGGTAATGGATACTATTTCAAATCTCGGAAAGTCCAAAGAGGAAGAACCGATTGATGAAATCGGCTTTACAATTCCCTATCTGCGGACGGATTCGCTTGACCCGTACAAAGCTTCGAATTCAATGAACAAATATATCTCTCATTTGATTTACGATTCGCTCTATAATGTTGACGGTTCTTTTAAGGAATCCGCCGTTATAGCCGAATCCTATACGATTTCCGATAAAGCACTCACAGTAAAAATAAAAAGCGGACTTAAGTTTACGGATGATTCACCGCTTACATCAAAGGATATTGTATATTCGTTTAAGCAGGCAAAAGACAGCATAGCCTATGCCGCATATCTTGAAAATATTGACAGTGCGGATGCAAGCGGCGACAATGCCGTTACATTCGCTCTCAAATCTTCTGACGGTTCGGAAGTTGCCAACCTTGTTTTTCCAATCGTTAAAAGCGGTTCTTACGATGAAGCAAGCACCGATAACACAGATGACAGTGACGGCGAAGAGAACACAACCGCTTCATCCGGCAGCGGATACACTTCAAAAATTCCCATCGGAAGCGGAAGATATACGTTTGTCTCCGGAAACGAGGCAAAATACCTGCAATATAACAAATCCCGCCTTGGCAGCTATAACCCCAAGTATGCCAAAATCGGACTTGTTGATATTTCAGCCTCCGAATCTTTCAGCAGTCTTTTCAATCTGAGCAAAATTGACTTTTACTGCGATAATTTTGACAGCGGAAAATATACGAAATTTTCAAAAATCAGCAGCAATATTGAGCTTACAAACCTTGTATATTTAGGAATCAACTCCCAAAGAAACGAGCTTTCAGAACCGAAGGTTCGCCGTGCAATCGCTCTTGCTCTGAACAGAGCGGAGCTTGCCTCCGACTCTTTCGCCGGCTGCGCCGTTGCAACATCTCTCCCCTTCCACCCATCATATTACAAGCTCAGCGGCTGCACGCTGCCGACGCTGAATATTAAGACCGACAATGCAGAAAACCTTCTTGACGAGGCCGGATATTCAAATATTAACAGCTCCGGTACAAGGTACAATGAGGATAAGGTTATGAATTTAACTCTGCTTGTAAACAGCGAAAATGATTTCCGCCGTTCTATGGCAAGAGGGATTCAACAGGCACTCGAAAAAATCAATATTACCGTAACAATCCGAGAGGTTTCCTATTCCGACTATGCTTCTGCTGTCGAAAGTGAAAGCTTTGACATGTACATCGGTGAAACAGAGCTTTCGAACAACTTCAGCCTTTCGAGATTTTTCTCCGCCGAAGGCGGTCTCAGATACGGTATTTCCGAAAAAAGCGAAACATCAAGAATTTACGACAAATATCTCAGCGAACAGGCGGATATGCAAAGGCTCATAGACACTTTCTCCGACGAGCTTCCGTTTATTCCGCTCGCTTTCCGGCAGGGCATCACCGTCAACTCGGATAAAATCAAGAACGAAATCAAAACCGTTCCCGGCGATTGCTTTGTCAATATTGATGAATGGACGGCGCAGTGATGGAAAGAACCACCAACATACAATATTTGAAAGGTGTCGGTGAAAAGAGAGCCAAGCTTTTGAATAAGCTCGGAATTTTCACCGTCGGTGATCTTTTGCGTTATTATCCGAGAGAATACACGGACTGGAGCAAAGTAATAAGCATTGCCGCTGCCCCGTTTGATGAGCCCTGCTGCATCAAAGCCACCGTTGACCACAAGCCGAGAGGAGCAAAAGTCAGCAAGGGCATGACGATTTACAAAACCGTTGTGACCGACGGCGAATCGCTCATGAACATCACGATTTTCAACAGCAAATACACCGCAGAAGCCCTTGAGGCAGGTGAAGAATATCTTTTTTACGGAAAGGTCGGCGGAAATTTTCACCGACGTGAAATGTCATCACCTCTGATTGAGAAGGCATCGAGCGGAGAACGAATTCATTCAATATATCATCTGACGGCAGGTATTAATTCAAAGTATATCGAAAAGCTGATACGTCAGGTCTTTTCCTCTGGCAGCGATTATTTCACAGACTGCCTGCCGCAGTCGCTCAGGGACAAGCTCTGCCTTATGGAAATCAACAAGGCAATTCGTGAGCTTCACCTGCCAACGAATGAGGACATGCTCCATGAAGCACGGCGAAGAATTATTTTTGAAGAGCTTTTCATCTTCCAGCTCGGCCTAATGAAGCTAAAAGGCAACCGTAAGGAGACCACACCCGTTGAAATATCCCGGGATTACACCGACGAATTCAAACGGCTTTTACCGTTTAAAATGACAGGCGCACAGAAACGTGCAGTCAGCGAAAGCATAAGTCAAATGACGAGCGGAATAACAATGAACCGCCTTTTACAGGGCGATGTAGGCTCGGGAAAAACCGCAGTCGCCGCCGCGCTGATTTACACCGTTATCAAAAACGGCTATCAATGCGCATTTATGGCACCGACGGAAATTCTCGCTCAGCAGCATTTCAAAACATGCCAAAACTATTTTAAAAACATAAACATTCATGCCGAGCTGCTGACCGGCTCGGTTACGGCAGCAAACAAACGAGCAATTAAGGCACGGCTGAAAAGCGGCGAAACCCAGCTGATAATCGGCACTCATGCACTGATTCAGGATGATGTTGAGTTCAATGCCCTTGGCCTTGTCATAACAGACGAACAGCACCGCTTCGGCGTTAAGCACAGAGCAGCACTGAGCAAAAAAGGTAACAAACCGCACACGCTTGTCATGTCGGCAACACCCATTCCGAGGACGCTTGCACTCATGCTCTACGGCGATTTGGACGTCTCCGTGCTCGACGAGCTTCCGCCGGGAAGACAGCCGATTGAAACCTACTATGTCACCGGCAAGCTCAGAGCGAGAGCGTTCGGCTATGTCAAGAAGCATCTTGATGAAAACAGACAGGGCTATATTGTGTGTCCCCTTGTTGAGGAGGGCGACGAGGATATTGCCGCCGCCGAAAGTTACGCCGAAAATCTTTCAAAAGGATTTTTCAGCGGATATGAGGTCGGACTGCTCCATGGAAAGATGAAGCCGAAGCAAAAGGACGAGGTCATGTCTCGCTTTGTTTCGGGCGAGGTCAAGCTGCTCATTGCAACAACGGTTATTGAAGTAGGCGTTGATGTGCCGAATGCGGTAATTATGGTTATCGAAAACGCCGAGCGATTCGGCCTTTCGCAGCTTCACCAGCTCAGAGGACGAATCGGCAGAGGACAATATAAATCAACCTGTATTCTTATCTCCGACGCCAAAACCGACGGTGCAAGGAAGCGTATGGAAATCATGACGAAAACGACCGACGGCTTCAAGATTGCCGACGAGGATTTGAAAATGCGTGGCCCGGGCGATTTCTTCGGCGCACGCCAGCACGGACTGCCGAACATGAAAATGGCATCGCTCACCGACTCGGCATTGCTGACCGAAGCTCACCGCTTCGCACGGGAAATTTTGGCAGATGACTTCAACCTTCAAAATCCCGAAAACAAAAATCTGAGCAACGCAATTTACGAGCTGTTCAATTCGGAATATATAATGAACTAAGAAAACACCCGAGTTTCAAAAAGAAATTCGGGTGTCTTATTTTATAAATTATTTCCATTGAAAACTGCCGGAAAGGAGGGTTACTCCTTTTTCCGAAACGGTGAGCAATCCGCCGTCAACAGCTCCGATTTTTTCTGTATCATCGGGAAGAACAACCTTGCAATCGCACGGCTGTAATGCCGTAATAAACGGTATATGGCCTGCCATAATCGCTAAATCTCCGTCAATTCCTCTCACCGTAAGCATCTGCGCCTCGTCGGAAAACCTGTTGCCGTCGGGCGAAGCTATCGTCAATTTGAAAGTATTCATTATGATAACCTCTTTGCCTTTTCAACGGCATCGTCAATCGTTCCGACGAAGAGGAATGCCGATTCGGGAAGATCGTCGTGCTTGCCCTCAAGGATTTCCTTGAAGCCCCTGATTGTCTCCGAGCGTGGAACATAAATTCCCGGGAAGCCATTAAACTTTTCGGAAACATGGAACGGCTGAGACAGGAATCTCTGAATCTTTCTTGCACGGCTAACAAGCAGCTTATCCTCATCGGAAAGCTCATCCATACCCATAATGGCTATGATATCCATAAGCTCGTTATATCGCTGAAGAACACGCTGAACCTCCCTCACAACTGCGTAATGCTCCTCGCCGAGAATCTCGGGATTGAGGATTCGGCTTGTTGATTCAAGCGGATCAACTGCAGGATAGATACCCTGCGAAGAAATACTTCTTGAAAGAACCGTTGTTGCGTCAAGGTGGGCAAAGGTTGTTGCCGGAGCAGGGTCGGTCAAGTCATCGGCAGGAACATAAACCGCCTGAACCGATGTGATTGAACCTTTCTTAGTCGAGGTAATACGCTCCTGCAATGCGCCCATTTCCGTTGCAAGCGTCGGCTGATATCCGACGGCGGAGGGCATACGTCCGAGCAAGGCGGAAACCTCACTGCCGGCCTGTGTAAATCTGAATATATTGTCAATGAAAAGAAGAACGTCCTGTTTCTCCTCGTCACGGAAATACTCAGCCATGGTAAGTCCCGAAAGTCCGACTCTCATTCTCGCTCCCGGCGGCTCGTTCATCTGACCGTAAACAAGTGCGGTCTTGTTGAGAACACCCGACTCCTTCATTTCGTTGTAAAGGTCATTACCCTCACGGGTTCTCTCGCCGACGCCCGTAAAGACGGAAATACCGCCGTGCTGCTTTGCAATATTGTTGATAAGCTCCATGATAAGAACAGTCTTACCGACACCTGCGCCGCCGAAAAGACCGATTTTACCGCCCTTTGCATATGGACAGATGAGGTCAATAACCTTGATTCCCGTTTCAAGTATCTCGGTTGAGGTTGAAAGTTCATCAAAGCTCGGAGCGGAACGGTGAATGTTCCATCTCTCCTTGGTTTCGGGTGTCGGCTCATTGTCAACGGCCTCGCCGAGAACATTGAAAATGCGTCCGAGCGTCTCTTTACCGACGGGTACGCTGATTGCATGACCGGTATCGGTAACAGGTGCGCCTCTCGTCAAGCCGTCGGTTGACGCCATAGCAATACAGCGCACGGTATTGTCGCCGATATGCTGAGCAACCTCAACCGTCAGCGTTTTCTCACCGATAGGAACTGTCAGCGCATTGTTGATTTCGGGCAGGTTGCCCTCGTCAAATCGCACGTCAACAACAGGACCCATAACCTGAGATACGCTTCCTATATTTGAATTTTCCAAAAATATCACTCCTTAAAAGGATTATGATCCGCTGCCTGCGATGATCTCCGTAATCTCCTGCGTAATAGCACCCTGCCTTGCACGGTTATACTGCAATTTGAGATTGTCAATCATCTGCTGTGCATTCTTACCTGCGGAATCCATCGCCGTTCTTCTTGCCACGACCTCACAGGTGTAGCTCTCACGCACGGCGCCGAAGATAATTCCCGTAACATACTCGGGAACCGCCGTATCAAGAATAAATTCCTCATTCGGTTCAAAGACTGTGCCTGCGCCCGACTGAGCCTCTTTCTTTTCAAGCGGAAGCACCCACTGAACGGCTGCCTCCTGCATCATCATCGAAACATAATGCGTGCTTATTATTCCGAGCCGTCCGAATTCGCCGTTTTTGAACTCGGTGCAAAGCTTTTTTGCAAGAGCATAAGAGTCTGTTGCCGAAAATTTTTCCGAAGAATTGAATTCTGCGGAATATCTTTCACAGGCTCGCTTGCCGATAGGGATAAACTCGGCGTCGGGATAATTCGCCGCTTCACGGAAAACATTGGCATTGTAGCCGCCTGCAAGTCCCCTGTCGCCCGCTATTACGATAAGCTTCACCTTATCGCTTCCGTTGCCTGCGACAAAAGAGCTTTTTTTGCATTCTGCGCATGAAGCAAGCTGATCGACTATTGCACCGAGAGCCGAGGAATAATCACGGCTTTTAAGCATTGCCGCCGTCGCTCCTCTGATTTTTGATGAAGCAACAAGACCCATTGCCTTGGTCAAATGCAAGGTGGAATCAACGCTTTTGATACGAATTCTGAGAGATTTTATATCAGCTCCCATTCATATCACCTCTGCATTTCCTTGAGCGTAGCTTCGATCTCGTCTATGTCGCACTGCTCGTAGAAGCCTGCTTCAAGACGGTTGAGCAAATCCTGCTTCTCCGCTTCAAGCTTTGAATAAAGCTCCTCCTCGTAATCCTTGACCTTATTTACCTCAACACTGTCAAGATAGCCGTGAATAACAGCATAGATAATAACGACCTGACAGCCTGCTCTGAGCGGATGATTTCTGTCCTGCTTGAGAACCTCAACGATTCTTTCGCCGAGGGCAAGTCTCTTCTTGGTGTCGGCATCGAGGTCGCTGCCAAACTGGGCGAACGATTTAAGCTCGAGATACTGAGAATAGAGAAGCTTCAATTCGCCCGAAACCTTTTTCATACCCTTGAGCTGAGCCGAACCGCCGACTCGGCTGACGGAAATACCGGGGTTGATAGCCGGCATGATACCCGAATGGAAAAGCTCTGTTTCAAGGAATATCTGACCGTCCGTGATAGAAATAACGTTGGTCGGAATGTAAGCCGAAACGTCGCCTGCCTGCGTTTCAATAAGCGGCAGTGCGGTGATTGAGCCTCCGCCGTATTCATCGGCAACACATGCCGAACGCTCGAGAAGTCTTGAGTGGAGATAGAAAACATCTCCGGGGTAAGCCTCACGTCCCGGCGGACGGCGAATAAGCAGTGAAAGTGCACGGTAAGCTACCGCATGCTTGCTCAAATCATCATATACAATGAGGACATCTCTGCCATTTTCTCTGAAATACTCTGCCATAGCGCAGCCCGAGTACGGCGCAATGTACTGCACGGGCGCACTCTCGGAAGCCGAAGCAGAAACTATAATCGTATATTCCATTGCTCCCGCTCTTTGAAGATTCTGTGCGAGCTGAACAACGGAGGTGTTCTTCTGACCGATTGCAACATAGATGCAAATAACGTCCTTGCCTTTCTGATTGATAATAGTATCAACGGCAATTTCGGATTTACCTGTCTGACGGTCACCGATAATAAGCTCACGCTGACCTCTTCCGATAGGAATCATGCTGTCGATAGCCTTGATGCCCGTCTGAAGCGGAACTGAAACGCTCTTACGCTGAATGATACCCGGTGCTTCCGACTCGATCGGATGAGTCGCCTTGCAATTAACCGGGCCTTTGCCGTCAATCGGTTCACCGAGTGCATTAACAACTCTGCCGAGAAGCTCTTCGCCGACCGGAACTGAAAGAACCCGTCCCGTTCTTTGAACCTTTGAGCCTTCCTTAATCTTCTCCGTCTCGGACATAATTGCAACGGAAACAGTTTCCTCCTCGAGGTTCTGAGCAAGGCCGAAGCTTCCGTCCTCAAATTCAAGGAGCTCACTCGCCATGCAATTACGCAGGCCGTAAACCTTTGCAATACCGTCGCCGACAAGGATAACCGTGCCGGTCTCCGCCATTTCGATTTTTGATTTATAATTTTTGATTTGTTCTTTTATAATGTTGCTGATTTCCTCAGGTCTGGCGTTCACCTATACATCGCTCCCTTCAACTCATGCAACTTTTGTTTAACGCTGCCGTCGATAACCTTGCCGTCAACCGTGACCTTCACGCCTCCGATAAGAGATTCGTCGACACTGCAATCAAGCTCGATTTTGTGACCGCAGAGGGCCTCAAGCTTTGATTTAAGGGCAGCTTTTTCATTTTCTGCCAATTCAACTGCGCTGATAACCTCCGCCGTTGAAACTCCGTCGGCGGCATCGCTAAGCTTTTTATAGTCCGATATACAATCCTTCAGCGTATGGATTCTTCCCCTGTCGCAAAGAAGACACAGGAATGAAACCACCGTTTCGGGAATACTGCCGCCGAATGCGTTTTCAACCGCATCGACACGCTCCTGCCTCGGGATATCCGGGGAAGCAAGAAAATCAAGGTATTCGGGATTTTCGTTCATTAAGTTCAGAACAATATCGAGAGCCTCGGAATATTCCCTGACTTGTCCCGCCTCCAATGCCAGCGCAAAGAGTGCTTCGGCATATTCGTTACTTATCTGAGCCATTGCCGTCACCTATTCCCTCTATAAAAGAGTCGATAAATTTCCGCTGATCGTCCGAATCAATCTCACGCTCGAGCATTTTCTCGGCAACGAGAGTTGAGACATCGGCGATCTGATGCTTGATATCGTCCGAAGCTTTTTTCTTTTCCAACTCAATCTCACTCTGAGCCTGACGGATCATACCGTCGGCCTTTTCCTTAGCGTCCGTGATGATTTTTTCGCTTCTTCTGTCCGCCCTGACGGTGGCGTCCTTGATCATCTCGTCAGTTTCGGCCTTGACCGTTTGAAGCTTGTCCTCGTATGTTTTCTTATCGGCGAGGGCGGCGTTTTCGGCCTCCTGCGCCCTTTCATACTGCGCATCAACGTTAGCCTTGCGCTTGTCAACAAACCTGCGTACACGGGCATAAAGAAACTTCTTGAACAAAAGGAAAATTATCAGAAGATTGCAAAGCGAGATCAGTATCTGCCATATATTGACCGATATGACATCAAGATTTTGCATTACAAATTCACTCCCGACAAAATCAGATTAAGTTCATGAGAATATCAACAAGCCTGCTCGGAGCAACGAAAATGAGAAGAATTGCGATAACAACGGCATAAAGGCCGGTTGTTTCTGCAATAGCACAACCCATGATCATGGTCGTTGTAACGTTACTCTTGCTCTCCGGCTGACGGCCGATAGCTTCACAGGCCTTGGCAACTGCGTTACCTTCACCGATACCGGGGCCGATACCTGCGATCATTGCCATACCTGCGCCGAGAGCGCAGCATCCGAGAATAATTCCTATTGCGATTGCTGTCATAATAATAACCTCCGTTTTATTTATGCGGCTTTTTTCTTTGCCGCTTTTTTCTGTTTCTTTTTCTCCTGCCGTTTCTGCCATTCCTCAATCGGGAATGCGCCCGAAACATAAATCATCGTGAGCATTGCGAAAATGAACGCCTGCATACATCCGCTGAAAATGTCGAAATACAGCGACAAGAACGCCGGTAAACCGATCTGGAACAGCGGAAATTCACCGAGCTTACCGGGAATCCAGCTGAGCAGAAGATGCGATACGCTTTGCAAACCGACGGCAACGAGTGCGGATATAACCGAGCCGGAAAGCACGTTGCCGTAATGACGGAACGACATTGAAACCGGTGTTGCAAATTCACTGATGATATTGAACGGTGTAAGCACCGGAACAGGCTCGGTAAAGCTCTTGAGATAATTGAAAAAACCGCCCTTGAGCTTGTAGTGCGTTATGAGTATAAAAACAATAACCGCCCAACCTGCAACAACGTTTATATCCGACGTCGGCGGAAAGATTCCGAGCATTGACGAAAGGCTCGAGAAAACCGAAAGAGCCATGATTCCGCAGACAAACGGCGAAAATTCTTTGAAATATTCTCCCATATTGTCCTTTACAAGGTCATCGGTCTTTTCAACAATCCATTCCGCTATTGCCTGGCGCTTCGATTCACACTTCTCGGTCAATCCGTGAGTAAGGAAAAGACAAAGGAAGAAAAGCGAGATCATGATAAGCCATGTGTTGACCTGGCTTTCCGTTATAGGCAGATCCTGTATCGGCATATAAATCGTAAAAAAGATTCTTGCACCGGCGATTGCGACGCCGTCCGAACCGGGCTTAGTCATAACCTGCAATGCCATTGCGCCGACAAGCGGCAGAATCATCATAAGTATCAGCAAGGCATCAACAAGCTTGAAGCCTATGCTTTTTTTATTCATTCGGCAACACCTCCGTGTACGGATTATATCTCATATCAATCGTTAGCTTTAAACAATGGTCTAAAGAGAATTGCTATTCTTGGAAAAAGCAAGGGTAAAAGGACCGCGATAGGGTTGAAGCATTTGAAAATGCAGCCCACAGCGGCAAAGGCCACAAGCATAAGCGTGCGTAGGGACTGCGAAAGCTTAACTTTTTTCTTTGCTTCCTTTTCTTCGAGCAAAACCGCTTCCTGAACCGTATATCCCATCAGGAAAAAATTGAGAACAGCCGCAACAAATCCAAGCAAATTCCCGAGCACGACTCTGTAGCTCCAATATCCGAGAAGAAGAAAGACAAGCTCCATAACTGCACTGAATATCAGCGTAAAGGCGGCAATGAATAATGTTTCTTTTTTGACTGTCGCATCTATCTTTTGCACTTGCCGTACCTCCCATAAATTCCATATAGATAATTTGCTTATCCAATTTGTTATTATACCATATCTTTTCAATAAAGTCCACTAAATAAAAATCAACTTTTGTTAACATTAAGACAATAGCTGACTTTTGTTAAAAAAAGTCGAATACCGCAAAACGGACCGTGCCGATTGGGGTACAGTCCGTTTATTTCGCTATGTTTATTTGAGTGCTCTCTCAAGCCAAATTGTTCCGATATCCATTGCATTGTAAAGTCCGTGCTTTTCGCTCTTCTTCACTATGCGTTCCTTCGGACGGCAATCGGGATCTGTATTGAGGAGCTGAATGAGAACCCTGTCGGGAACCTCAACGTCGCCCTGCATCTTTTTGCTCATAATCTGAATCATGATAACGTACGGGTCGCTCATGTTTCCGTAATAGATCATGTTTCCGCTGCGAACAAGAGGCTTGCCTCTGTAAGTGAGAAACTGATCTCCTTTTTTCTTAACTGCCATTTATATCAGCCTTTCTTAATCTTTGAGATAATTTTTAACCAAGGACTGGAGCAACTCATCACGGTCTATCCTGCGGATAAGACTTCTTGCATTGTTATGAGTGGTGATATATGTCGGATCCTCGGAAAGAAGGTAGCCGACAATCTGACTGGTGGGATTATAGCCTTTCTCACTCAGCGCATTATAAACGGCTTTCAAAGTCGATTTCATTTCCTTCTCATGGTCTTCTTTTATAGAAAACTGAATCGTTTTATCCGTCATTGTAAACACCTCCGCTTAGTTTCATTTTATTATATACCAAAATGAGGAATATAACAAGTGGGAAAATAAAGATATTTATAAATTTTTTGTTAACATAACTTTTTATTGTGCTTTAACATAAGTTACGGAAATGGATTCTGCACTCTTTTGTATCAGCGTAAGCTCAGATTCTCCGATTTCTGCGATATATGTGTTGGAAACGGTCACTCCTGCGAGGCTGACATAGTTTATTTTAAGCTCGCATTGACCGTTTTCGTTGACCGAAAGCGTGTATGTTCCGTCGGTCGAGAAGCCTACAAGAGATATTCTGACCGTCGATGAATCAACAAATTCATAACCCGACGCTGTGTTGAGCTTTGAAACCCATTTGCCGAGCAAGGCTTCGGCATATTGTGCCGTGTCACCTGCCGATTCAGCCGGTTTTTCCGTTTTACGAGCGGTCGTTATAGGTGCTTGTGTCGTTTTTGCCGTTGTCAATTCGGTTTCGTCGGTTTTAACAAGCGTAAAGTCGAATGAACCTTTTGTGTCCTTAAGCGTAAGCGTATCCTTATCCTCGTTGAGCGACGCTTCAAATGAGCGTTCAACGGAAAATCCGCCGTAGATATTGCCCTTTACGGTCAGGGTATGCTTCTTTGAATCAATGTCATATTCATCTATATATGTTCCGCTTGCCGTTTGGCCGAGAACAACGACCGTCAGTCTTCCGTCCTCGCCGAAGCGAACGGAATTGACTTTTGATGCGATTGTACCCGACGAGGTGTTCTTCCAAACGCCCTGAATATCCTCGACAAAATTGTTTGCTACCTTTTCGTCCTTGTTGCCGATTTTGCCCGTGTTATAAGCATTGACAACGAACACTGCGGTGAATATCAGCAAAGCGACAACAACGACCGACGCTATAAGCCATTTGATGTATTTCATTTTTTCTCCTCCTGTGTGGGAGTCGGATAAAAATTGCTTCCGAGGAAAAAGCCAATCAGCCCTCGTACTCGCCGATCTCGATTTTCTCGATAACAACGTCGTCAAACGGCTTATCCATGAGATCAACTCTCGTCTTGGCAATTTCGTCAACAACGTCCATTCCGTCATAAACCTGACCGAAAACCGTATGCTTGAAATCAAGCCACGGAGTTCCGCCGACCTTCTTGTAATCCTCAATGCACTGAGCCGGGAACATTCTTTCTCCGATCATTTCCATCTGACCCATGAGATTACCGTCAACCGTGCCTGCCTGAACAATGAAGAACTGGCTGCCGTTTGTGCCCGGACCTGCGTTCGCCATCGAGAGTGCACCTCTGAGGTTGTGAAGTCCGAGGTCAAACTCATCCTCAAATGAGCCGCCCCAGATGCTCTCACCGCCACGGCCCGTACCTGTCGGGTCGCCGCCCTGAATCATAAAGTTATTGATAACACGGTGGAAAATGATTCCCTCATAGTAGCCGTTCTTGGCATGAGTTATGAAATTCTCAACCGTTTTCGGGCACTCGTTCGGGAAAAGTTTGAACTTGATTGTACCTTTGTTTGTTTTCATAATTGCGATCATGTCGCCCTTTGAGGGCATGGAAAGCTGTGAAGCCATAATAAATTCCTCCGATTTTTTTAATGGAATAATTATAGCATTTCACAGCCTTAATTGCAAGATGTTAAGATTTTTAAAAAACGGTTGTATAAAAATTCGATTTATGATATAATTTTTTTGTTAAATTATAAATTCAAATCATCAAGACTTTTGAATTCATAGCCCTGCTCCCTCGCATAGTCTATAATCCGTGCCATTGCTCCCGCATTGTCAGACGAAACGGCGTGCAAAAGGATTATCGCACCGGGGTGCAGACGTGCCGTTACTTTTTCAAAAGCATAATCTGCGCCCTTTTGCGCTTTTGTGTCCCAATCTGCATAGGAAAGCGACCAGAATACACTCGTATATCCGAGAGAGCCTACAAGCTCGAGCGCACATTCCGAGTATTCCCCTTTAGGAAATCGGAAATACGGCGATGTGTACCCGAAATTTGAGCGCAGATAATTATCGCAGTCCTGAATTTCTTTCGTCATCTCACTGCGGCTGATTTCATCAAAGCTCGGATGTGTTGTCGAATGATTTCCGACAATATGGCCTTCCTTTATCATTCTTGCAATGACCTCGGGAGCGGATTTCAGCTCATCGGCGGTACAAAAGAAAGCCGCCTTGACATTCTTTTCCTTCAACGTATCAAGAATTTTTTCCGTATAACCGTTGTCGTAGCCACAGTCAAATGTCAGATAAAGCACCTTGCCTTGCGACTTGGTATCGTAGGTCACTGCCTTGTAATTCTTGGTTTCAAAAAACTTTTCGGAATCGACGGAAATTTGATGAGGCTGTCCGTCTTTAGCTACGCCGTAGGAATGCGAAATTTTTGCAGTCGGAAGCCCTCTTGAATTTTCGGGATCTTCGCACTTTAGCGTCACAGGCTCAAGTGCAGGATATCCTGTGTAGGTCGCCGCTGCTTTCTGCTGAGTTTTTCCGGCAACGTTTCCCGCCGTCGTAGCTTCGGTTGTCATGCCCTCGGAAATATCTGCACCGCATGAACACATAAGCAGAAGCATTATTCCCGATACAATTATTGATATTTTTCTTTTCAATATAATCACCCTATACTATTTTTACCGAAGGAAGTGATATTATGAAAATCAAAAAAATAATTTGCGTATTGCTGACGGCAGTCATGATTTGCATATGCCTGCCATTCTCATCAACTGCCGGGGAAGTAATAACCGCCGATTATGTTGAGGATGAGGTTGTGTTTGAGTACACTCCGCCGGCATCGTCCGGAGCACGCCGATCGGCATCAAGCTTTCGCTCAAGACTTGCGTCTTTGGGCGTTACGGAGTTGACTGCACTTGACAACTATGACGACACGATTCAGACAAGCTCGGTTTCTTCCGAACCGACAACCTACGTTGCAAAAATCAGCGGAAACGTCGAAAAGACCTGTCGTGAAATCGAAAAAATCAGCGGCATCAGCTATGCCGAACCGAACTATCTGCTCGAAACCTGCGGCTACACAACTCCTTTGGAAATCACAAATCAAATAAATAACTATGTAAAACACGAAAAATGGTATCTCGACACAGTGATGAACATTCCTGCGGCATGGGAAAAATATCAAACCTGCGGCGAGGGTATAACGGTTGCGGTTATAGACAACGGATTCTATGTTGACGCAACCGATTTCTCGACAAATCTTTGGGATGACGGCAGCGGTAACCACGGCTGGAACACTGCCAACGGATCATCCGATATTTCGCCTGTATATAAATCGGACGGAACTGCGCTCAGGGATACCGCTCACGGCTCAAATGTTGCCGGAATAATCGGAATGGCTTCAAACGGAAGCAACTTTGTCGGAGCAGCATTCGGAGCGGAATTAATGCTTTTGAGAGTTGCAAACGGTGAGGCAACCGACAATAACACAACCGTAATCACCTCCTCCGCCGTTGCAAATGCAGTAGTTTATGCACGCCGTCATAAAGCCAATGTTATCAGTATGTCGCTGAGCATAGCCGGAATATATCCGACAGCTATTAAAAATGCCATAAACGATGCCTACGCAGACAGCATTGCCGTTGTAGCAGCCGCCGGAAACAGTTCGGTCGGCTCTGCCGCAGGTCTTTATTATCCTGCCGCAGCAAGCAATGTTATCGGCGTTATGGCAAGCGGACAGACCGACCGATACACTCTGACCGATTTTTCAAACTATGATGAGCACAGCGGTCAATATTACGATATTGCTGCCCCGGGATATGCGATAATCGGATGCGGAACCGAATCGGGTAAATTTACGGTAATGGCAGGCACATCTCAGTCAACCCCGCTTGTCGCTTCATGCATTGCACTCTACAGGTCGGTTTATCCGAATCAAACAGTCGACAAGGTTTACAATTCACTGAGAAATTGCTCAACTAAAAACGTATTATCGAATCCAACTGTTTCAACGTCAAAAACATATACATACAAGATGCTTGACGCCGTTGAATTCATTGACTACGGTGCAACTAAGCCCGAGGTTGAATTCAATCTCAACACAACGGTTACAAGCGATGCAAAGACAGGCTATATCTATGGCCTTGATGAGGGCTTTGCAGACATTGCAAGCTATGTCACTGTAAAAGATGGCACAGGTACGTCCGCATTCATTCCAACCGTCAACGGCAACGGAACAGGCTCAAAGCTTGAGATTTACACAATAACAGGTGCGCTTTACAAAACCTACACCATCATAATTTTCGGCGATGTGAACGGAGACTGCAAATCCGACGGCATGGACGCTGTATTAATCGGATGCATGGCAAACAATATGGGCGAATATGATGACTCCATAAAATATGCCGCCGATGTTAATTTCGACGGCAGTGTTTCAGATGCCGATTCCGTAACGGTTGCCGGCTATGCAATCGGGAACGACGTTATTTCGCAGATAAGATAATCAATTACCGACAAGCATCATCATTTCATCGACGGAGATGTTGGGCTGAAGTGCCTTATTTATAGCCATTCCGATAAGCTCGGAGGCTCGTTCGATTACAATATCAATCTCTCTCGGAGTAATTATCATATTCCGGTTTTCCTTAGAAATATCGCTCTTTGAGCCTGTCAGGTCATTGACGAGGGTTTCCACGTCAACGACTGTCGGAATTCCGACCGAAATAACCGGAACACCCACCGAGTGTTCGGTTATTTCCTTTCTTGCATTGCCAACGCCCGAACCGGGTATTATGCCCGTGTCGGAAAGCTGAACCGTTGTGCCGAGCCTCGAAAGCCGCCTTGCGGCAAGGGCATCAACAACAATCACGGCGGATGGCGAAACAGATTTTGCGATACCCTTAACCGATTCGGCCGCTTCAAGCCCCGTTCTGCCCAAGACACCGGGTACAAATCCGGCAACACTTCTCAGTTCGCCGAGACCTATCTCTTCGGACAGGGATTTATCAATATGACGTGTTGCAAGCACCATTGACACACTTTTCGGGCCTATAGCATCGGGAGTTATATCCGTGTTACCCAAACCCGCCACGAGAACGGTCCCCTCGGCCGGCAAAAGAGACCTAAGCTGTTTTGCTATTGATTCGATAGTTTCTTCGTCATTTATCGGATTTTTTGTCAGCTGAGGAATCTCAGCGGTAATATATGTGCCGACAGGCTTTCCGAGAGCTTCACTCCCCATTTTGTTTAAAATTCTTATTTTGGTGAAGCTCACCTCACCCTCGGTAAACTCACTGCTTTCCACTCCCTCGGGCTCATTTTTACCGAGTATTTCACGTTTTTCAAGTGCAAGATCGGTTCTTGGCTCCATCTTTTATCGCTCCAATCGGTATATTTGAAAATTTATCCGTCTTTTTTTAATAAAATATCAAAAAACACTTGCATTTTTTGCGTTTTAATGATATCATAACTAACTGTGTAATGCATTTATTAAAGGAGGTGCAACAATGGCAAACATTAAATCAGCTAAGAAAAGAGTGCTTGTTAACCAGACCAAGGCTGCACGCAACAAGTCAAGAAATTCTGCAATGAAGACCGCTATCAAAAAGGCTCACGTTGCTGCTGAAACAAACGCAGCAGATAAGGAAGCAGTCGTAAGAGCTGCTATCAAAAAGGTAGATCAGGCTTGCGCAAAGAACCTTATTCACAAGAATAACGCTGCCAGAAAGAAGTCGGCTCTTGCTAAGCTTCTTGCAGACTAATCTGAATAAAACATGACGGACGGATTTTTCCGTCCTTTTGTTTTTTTACAAACAAATTCATTTGTGTACAAAACATGAATTTATCTCAAAAAGGCTTGACTTTATATTGCTATTATACTATAATTAGGAAAATAAAACATTTGGAGGTTTTCAATCATGTGCGATGTTATAAAGAAGATTTTTAAGGTAGTAGGCATTCTTGTTGCTATCGCCGGTGCTGTTGCAGGCGTTTATTATCTTGTAACAAAGGTTCTTCCCTGCAAGAATGAAGTTGCCGATGATGACGAGAGCGATTACGTTTCATGCTCATGCTGCGAAGCTGAGGAGCCTGTTGAAGTAGAAGCTAAATAAATTCTAATTCATAAAAACGGGAGTAAGCTTAAATGCTTACTCCTTTTTTATTTGCTTCTCGGCTTTGTGACGGCCGAAACAACCAGTCCCGATATCAACGCCGTTGCGATTCCGGCCGCACCCGCACTGAAAGGCCCTGTCAATATTCCGAGCCATCCCTGCTCACCTATCGCCTTTTCCGTTCCCCTTGCAAGGGTGTAACCGAATCCGGTCAGCGGAACAGTGGCACCGCAGCCTGCAAAATCAACAAGCGGCTGATAAAGTCCCAGTGCTTCAAGTGCAACGCCCAGCACAACAAAGGTTACAAGTATCCTTGCAGGGGTTATATTGGTAGCGTCAATAAGAGTCTGACCGATTACGCAAATCAAGCCACCTATTAAAAATGCCGTTAAAAATTCCATAAAATCACCCTGACATTATTTTCTTTCATGCTTTGAGTTTTATTCTATGGAAAAATTTATGCAATATAAATGGCTCAATTTGTGTAGCATTGCCCTATTTAATCGCACCGATTAAAACATATAGCGAAACAACAAGGATAATAAAATTGCTTCTCGTGTATATTGCAACGAGTGCACCGAAAAACGAGAGAATGATTCCAACGGTTATTCCGATAATTTTCATGGTACGTTCCGTGACAAACGGTGATATAATTCTGCCGCCGTCAAGCATGCTGACAGGCAAAAGATTGAAAAGTGCAAGAGTTAAATTAATTTGTGCCGCCTCATCAAGCAAAAACAAACGGCAAAAAAGCATTAAAATTAAATTAACAATCGGCCCTGCCGCCGCAATTACAATTTCAGAAACTTTTGGCATGATTTTCGTTCCGCAATCTATCCTCATGCCAAAATATCCGAGGGTAATGCCTCTTGCCTTTTCTCCGAAAAAAGTCATCGCCGCCAGATGCCCCAGCTCGTGAAAAATGCAGAAGAGGAAACACATCAAAATATTTTCATTTTTGAAAACCACAAGCATCAGCGTCAGAACAGCGATGAAATAATAATTAATTATGACCGGAACTCCCCGTATACGAAACCTCATACCTCACCGTTTTCGTTCGGCAAGTATAACAATGGGTTCTCGGTTTTGCCGTCAACTGTAATCTCAAAATGCAAGTGCGGCCCCGTGCTTCTGCCCGTACTGCCAACAAGAGCAATCGTTTCACCGGCACGAATTACATCACCCTTTTCGGCAATTATTTTTGAGCAATGACAATAGAGAGTTTCACTGCCGTCCTTATGGACAAGGCTTATGTAATTTCCGCCCACGCTGTTGCTTCCAACCTCGCTGACGATTCCGCTGTAGGCCGCCCTTATCTCCGTACCCTGACTTGCCGCAATATCAACGCCGGAATGCATTAGATACTCGCCTGAAACGGGATTGGTTCTGTTCCCGTATTCCGAGGTTATCTCGCCATGCACGGGAACGGTTATTTCCTCATCACTTTTAAAAAGCGACATAACCGCCATAACTTCGCCGTCTGCGGCACTTTTGACTGTGTTAACATTCTTTCTTTCGGTCGATTTTTCGGCCGTCTGCCCTTCATCCGTTGCTTCCGCTCGTTCAATCACTTTTTTCGCCGATGAAGCAATCTCCTTTGCATCCATATCAACAGACATTATCCTGTTGTACTCATCCCTAATAAATTCAAACGTCTGCGGACTCAGCCTGCCGATAAGAAAAACCGAAACAACGGCAAAGATGCAAACGACCAGTTGAACAATCATTACAGAATTAGTTGAATTTTTCTTTTTTTCAACCGTTTCGGTCTGCTCGAAATCATCCTTCGGCTTTACTACTGCCTCATCCATATTATCACCTCAGATAAATTGTATGCCGAAATTAAAATATAAATAACTTAAAAAGCCACATATACACTCATTTTTGTTCACAAATAATCAACAAATCGTCTATTGACTTTTTAATACTCAAATGCGATAATTTAGACAATAATTCAGATAATAAATATATATTCTTCAGAAGGAGGTTATATATATGTCCAAAAAAATCAACTACCCTCTTTATGAGGTTCAGCCGTTTTCATCTGTAAAAGAGATGATCGAGCTTGCCGTCCGTGACGCAGGCGACAAAATTGCATACAAATTCAAGGTCAATGATGAGGTTCGTGAGATTACCTACTCCGAATTCTATGAAACATTAAAGAGACTCGGTGCATTTCTTCATGAAAAATCCGAGGACAAGAGACACGTTGCCTGTATCGGTAAGAACTCTTACGAATGGATAACAGCTTATATCACAGCTCTTCGCAGCGACGGCGTTTTCGTTCCGCTCGATAAAGATTTGCCGGAAGCTGATATTATTCACGTCATAAACGACAGCGAATGCTCAATCGTTTTCTGCGACGGAAAATACGAGGAAATCTTCAGGAATAATCTTGATAAGCTTCCGAATATCAAACATTTCATTGTCTTTGACAGAGAAGAGGACGACGGACTGTTTCTTTCCTACTCCAAGGCTCTTGAAAAGGGCTCAGAGCTTGACCCCAATACATTCCTTGCCGAGCAGAGCAAGCCAGACGAGCTGAAGCTCCTGGTATATACTTCGGGTACGACCGGATTCTCCAAGGGCGTTATGCTTTCCGAGCACAATCTTGTTTCAAGCGTTTATTACGGTCTTATGGTCTCTACGGTTTACGACACGGGCCTTTCTCTCCTGCCCTATCACCATACCTATGAGGCAGTCAGCGATATCCTCGTTTCATTCCACCATCATTCAACGCTCTGCATCAACGAAAGCTTACCGGCCATTCTTAAAAATCTTATGATTTACAAGCCGTCATACGTTTATGTCGTGCCTGCGATTGCCGAGTCGATGTATAAGCGCATAATTAAAAACATCAAAAAGCAAGGCATGGAGGAACAGTTCAATGAGCTTGTCAAAAAGAGTAACGAGCTTCGTGCTCAGGGTATTGACAAACGCCGTGAATTCTTCGGATTCATTCTTGAAGGTTTCGGCGGCAAGCTCAAAAAGATTGTTTGCGGCGGAGCTCCGATAAGACCGGAAGTCGCAAAGTTCTTTGACGACATCGGACTTGATCTCATCAATGGCTACGGAATAACAGAATGCTCCCCTCTCGTCTGTGCAAATCATGATATGTACAATGATTTTAAAACGGTAGGAATTAAGCTTCCCTGCATCGAATGGCGAATCGACCAGCCTAACGACGAAGGGATAGGTGAAATCTGCGTTAAAGGCGACATCGTAATGATAGGCTACTATAAGCAGCCAGAGCTGACGGCAGAGGTGCTCAAGGACGGTTGGTTCTACACGGGCGACTACGGCTACATCAACGAAAAAGATCAGCTCATCATATCGGGCAGAAAGAAAAACGTTATCGTTCTCAACAACGGCAAAAACGTTTATCCCGAGGAGATTGAGGGTTATATTCAGGATATCGACTACGTCAACGAGGTTGTCGTCAGCGGTGAAAAGGACAAGGACGGCAACGAGAGCAGTCTGACAGCCGAGGTTTATTTAGAAGAGAAAAAAACACCCTCAGAGGTTCTCAAAAGCATCAAAAAGGCTTGTGTTGAGCTGCCTATCTACAAGCAGATAACTAAGGTTAAAATCCGTGACAATGAATTTCCGAAAACAAGCTCGAATAAAATCAAGCGTTTCTTTAAAGAAACCTCGGAAACCGTTAAAGAAAAGACAGAGTCAATGATTGAAACCGTTTCCGAAAAATATAACGAGTATAAAGAAAGCAAGGACACGAACGATAAAAAGGACTAAAACAACAGGGAGATGCCGAATGACATCTCCCATTATTTTATCTCAATATTGTCTATCGACCAATCCAGCATGATGTTGATAAGCTCATTGCGTGAACGGTTGGTTTCCTGCGATAAGGCGTCAAGCTTTTTTGAGGTCTCTTCCTTGATTCGAATGGAAAAAATCTTGTATCCGTCATCTCCCCTGAGCTCCCTTTTTTTAATAACCAGCTTTTTGTCCATAATATCACCACATAAATATAACATATTTTATATTTA
>FR882064.1 GCA_000434915.1 Ruminococcus sp. CAG:563 | reverse complement strand
TCCTTTTCTCGAAGGGTTTTTTATTTTTTCTCTTGACAGCTAACGATTATTAGCTTATAATATAGCTAATGAACATTAGCTGGAGGATTTATGAAACAGGTAGATACAAAACAGAGAATATTATCGGAGTCGCTTCGGCTGTTTTCCGAGAACGGTTATGATGCGGTGTCCGTTGCCGAGATTGCGTCGGCGGTCGGAATCAAGGCACCGTCGCTGTATAAGCATTATAAAAGCAAGAGGGATATTTTTGACAGCATTTTGAAAAAGATGAACGAGGCGGACGGCTTTTACGCCGATGAAAATGATATGCCGAATGTTGATGACGATTATAACAATGTTTCGCTTGAAAGCATAAAAACATTTAGCGTTGCCATGTTTAAGCATTGGACAGATGATGAATTTGCTGCCCGTTTTCGCCGAATGCTTTCGCTTGAACGGTTCAAAAATTCTGAGATGGCGGAGCTCTACAAAAGCTATATTTCAAGCGGTCCGCTTGATTATATGAAAGAAGTTTTTGTCGGAATGAATTATTCTGAGAACGATGCCGGACAGCTTGCTTTAAGCTTTTACGGACCCATGTTTATGCTTTATACAGTTTATGACGAATCGGAAAACAAGAAAGAAATTGTTTCGCAGGCAGAGATGCATATTAACAAATTTATTGATGATTTAAGGGAGAAATCACTATGAAATATATTTTAAGCAAAAAATACGAAACACCGGAGCTTATGGAGAAAATCATGGGACCGAACCCGATAAAGCTCGAAGAGGAGCTTATGCTTGGGCACAAAATTCCCGACGGATCCGTTGTCTGTGACCTTGGAAGCGGACGAGGATTGACATCTGTTTTTCTCGCCAAGGAGTACGGCTTCAAGGTCTATGCAGCCGACCTTTGGAGCGATCCCGAGGAGAATAAAAAATTCTTTGAAAGCATGGGTTTAACCGAGGAACAAATAATTCCCGTCAAAGCGGACGCCGAAAATCTTCCGTTTGAAAAAGACTTTTTTGACGCAGTTGTTACGACGGATTCCTATAATTATTTCGGCAGAAATTCGGGATATCTTGACGAAAAGCTTCTTCCGTTTGTAAAAAGCGGTGGATATATCTATATCTCGATTCCCGGAATGAAAAAGGACTGCCACGACGATCTTCCGAAGGAGCTTTTGCTGTCATGGACGCCCGAACAGCTCGACTATATGCATGATGCTGCTTACTGGAAGGCAACGGTTGAGCAATGCGTCGGTGCAGAGCTTATTGAAATAGGAGAGATGGAATCCAATGACGAGGTTTGGGCCGATTGGCTGAAGCAGGATAACGAATATGCCGTAGGCGACAGAAAATCAATGGAAGCCGGCGGCGGAAAATATCTTAACTTTATAAAGATTGTTTTAAAAAAGAAATAAGCAATGAGAGGGGCGGCGTGCTCCTCTTTTTGCTCTTTTAAAACAAATACAAAATCTAAATCGTCTGTTGTAATTCGACAAAAACAATGCTATGATATTATCAGTTAATTAATCGGAGATGACGGTTATGTGGATTGTTTTTGCGTTCGGCTCGGCTCTTTTTGCCGGACTGACGTCAATTCTTGCAAAGTGCGGTATTAAAAAGACCGATTCAACCGTTGCAACGGCAATCAGAACAATAGTTGTGCTTCTTTTCTCATGGCTGATGGTGTTCATTGTCGGCTCGGAGGGCGAGATAGGCTCGATTACGCCGCATACGTTGATTTTCCTTGTGCTTTCGGGTCTTGCGACCGGTGCAAGCTGGCTATGCTATTTCAAGGCATTGCAGCTCGGCGATATCAATAAGGTTGTGCCGATTGACAAGTCAAGCACCGTTTTAACAATTCTGCTTGCGGCAATTCTTCTCGGCGAGGGGATAACTCTTTACAGCGGAATCGGAATTGCGCTCATAGCTGTCGGAACATTCCTGATGATAGAGAAGAAAGACGTTAAGTCCGATATCCCGAAAAACAAGCGTTGGATAATCTATGCGCTCGGCTCGGCGGTTTTTGCGAGCCTTACGGCGATACTCGGCAAGATCGGCATTTCGGATGTCGAATCAAATCTCGGTACGGCAATCAGAACGGGCGTTGTACTCGTAATGTCATGGATCATGGTATTTGTTACGGGCAAGCAGAATAAAATTAAGGTCATTTCGAAAAAGGAACTCGGCTTCATCTGCCTTTCGGGCCTTGCGACCGGCGGAAGCTGGCTTTGCTATTACAAGGCTCTTCATGACGGACCGGCGAGCGTTGTCGTTCCGATTGACAAGCTCAGCATACTTGTCACAATACTTTTCTCATACATAGTTTTCCGTGAAAAATTATCAAAAAAGACAGCCTTCGGACTTTTTCTCACCGTCGGCGGAACGCTTTTAATGCTGGTGAAATAATTTTGATATTGATAATTAATAAAGAACCTGTCGCTGTTAATCGGCGGCAGGTTTTCTGATTTTGTCAATAAAATATTTTCATTAAAAATTAATGGAATTTTAAATCTTTTTTAGATTTATTTTAAAAACCATAAAAAAGTCAAAAATAAGTGGCAAAATCGAAAAAAAAGACTTGAAAAAATGATAAAAACGTGATATTATTAATCCAATAATAGATAATTTTTTTCTTATGTTGGTAAATTTTATATAAATATCACTAAATGTTGTTCAGGTGATATAACAATATAAGAATAATTTAGAATCGGAGGTAATAAAAATGTTGAAGAAATTCGGCAGAAAAGCACTGAGTCTTTTATTGGTCTTTGTGCTTGTGGCGACGACCTTTTTCATCTTTGACCCGAGCATTTTGCTCCCGAAGTCAAAGGCCGTTGTCGATGTCAAGAAGTTGGTCAACACCGTTGAACCGACTGTAAAGTTCTATGTACCGGAGGCGATTTATCTCAATCCGGTGGTTGGTACAGGCTCCAAGCCGTATTCCTTCCAGTATTTTATCGACAGCGATGAGAACGGAACGCTTCGCAGAAGCGCAACGCAGACAACCGGTACGGTTTATTTCACATGTTCTGCGGCTTGTACATCAATTTCGCTTTCTTGGGAGAATTCGAGTGTTACGGCAAAGACCGACACTTCCTCAAACCAGATAGTAAAGCAAACGATCACAGGCGGTACTACGTCCGTAAGGGATGGCAGAGTCAAGGTCACGGCAACCTATGTTGTCGATGGCAAGCCTCACTATGCCTATGCATATACATATATGTATTATCCCGATCTTGACCTTTTGACAGGTGTTGCCGGTTCTTATGTTTACAAATCATCAATCGGTAATGAACCGAAGCTTTCAGCTTTTGCTTTCATTACGGGTGTTCATAAAGTCGGTAACACAACGACATATAACAACACCGAGCGTGGCGTAAGTAACTACTATGATCAGTACAATATTAACTCATCAAAGGGTGCATACGGTCTTTCTCCGTTGATTCCGGGCTGGGCAAGCGTTTGGAGCGGCGGCGAACTTGGAACAGGACCTGCCGGCGCATTGTTCAAAACAGCGGATGGCGATGCAAATATTTACGATCGTGATACCATCTACGGCGAAAGAACTACAAGTCTGAACAGTGCCTTTATTGAGCAAGGTAACGGTGGCGTATATTTCCATAACAGAGACAGAGGCGGCACAAGCAGAACCTTTGGCAGTACCAACCTTGCTTGGGGTACTCTATTTGTAGATACAAGCCGTGTCACTAACTTTAATCAAATTCCTAACCTTCGTGGTGGCTTTATCGTTCATCGTTATGACAGTTCAGGCACTAAGGGTAAGCTTACAAGCTTCCAGTCAACTGATGGTTCAATTACTATTATGTCAGAGATTGATTATCGTAATGGCGACGGTAAGGGCTACGGTATGACATCTGCGGAAGCATTATCAGGTGCCCCTATGAACAAGGACTACACTATGGAGTCCTACTTTAACTATGAAAGAAAGAATTCAAGCGGTGTTCATCTCAGATTTGACTTTGGACTTAAGGTAAGAGCAGTCAGCAAGGCTTCCTTGCGTTCTGCATACAGAGCAGCGGTTGAAAACGGCTGGCAGTCCGCAACTGCGGCGAATAACGGCTGGTCGTCCTCTGTTCGGAGCCAGTGGGTTTCGGCATACAACAGCTTCGCTTCCGCTCTTGATACCGCAGGTACAGTCCTCGGTAAGCCCTATGCAACGGCTTCGGAAATAAGCTCCGCACTTTCAACTCTCAATTCAAGAGTTTATTCGTGTAATTCAATTATTAATGCTAATTTCCAAGGCGGAGTTAATACCGACATGGAAGCTCCGTCATACACTTTCTATGTTCCCGAAACAATTTATCTTGCTCCGTCAACAAGCGCAACAAAAACGTTTAAGTACTATGTTGACCGTGAAAACTCAGTTAACAGCTCGCTGAGAAAAGGCGAGAACACAAGCGGTAACATTTACTTTAAATGTGATAAGGCGTCTTCGATCAAAAGTCTTACCCTGAGTGACTGCTCGTCAGTTACAATAGGTGCAACGACTTCATCGAGCGGAACGCTTTCTACTAACGTTAGTGCAGGTTCGCTTTCCGCAGGTCTCAATCCGGGAGAAAAAAAGCTTCTTACGTGGACTATTGTCTATGTTGCGGACGGCGTTGAATACACAACAAATGCATATACTGTCGCTTATGCACCCTGGCCGACTGTTATTTCCGCTTCTTCACAGGGTCGAAACGAACACTCCGGCAGTAAAAGATCATATATTATGCAGACAACCTGGATTTCGGGTATTCATTCGGTTATTGATAACGGAAGCGGTTCTGATGGAAGCGGTGTTTATAAATACAGCCCTATCATTTCGTCATCATCTATTCCAACAGGTGCTGAAAGAAATATGGGTAATCTGTTTAACGAGGGCACAGGAGGAAGCGGATATTGGAAATCAAACGATAATGCAACATGTTCCGGAGGACGAGGTGCTCTCCTCGTTGATACTAGCCGATACTCATATTATTATCAAGTTCCCAATTTGAAAGTCGGTTTGGATTTTAACATTGTTCATGGTAACCATGATTCAAATACAACGGATCTTGGCGTCTTTACCGAAGGATCGAGTGAACAAACAACAAATTTAGGTTCTACGCAAACAGGTAATGACCAGAATTCATATCCTCGCCAAATATATAATAAAACTTTCGGAAGTCGATACATAGGTTCAACAAATGAAAACCTTGTTGTTCGAGGAAAAACAAGGTTCAGAAACAGCGGTGGTGGTTCTTCACATGAAAGTGTATCGTATGTTTATCTTAATGTAACAAAGGTTAACAAGTCTTCTCTCAGAAGCTCATATAATACTATATTATCAAAGGGCTACCAGAAGTCATGGTACACCTCCGAAACATGGGACAAATACGAAAAAAAGCTTAAGGAAGTCGCTTTGCACCTCGGTGACCCGACATCTAAGGATACATCGGGTATTACTGATCTTCAGGGATTCCAGGACGTACTTGTCCGTAACTCAAACGGCAAAACGACAGCCGTTCATCTTCGTGACGGTTCTTCCGCAGACTATAACGGAAAAACAGGCTCGGCTATTATAGGCACAACAACCGAGTCTATGAGCTACACCTACGGAGATACCGTATACGGTTATTATAATGAAATTCCCGGATTTACGGCAAGCAGATACTCCGTAACTTACGGCTCAACAACAAAGACGAGCGGCGTTCCGCAGGACAGCACACACAATAATTACTATTATATTAAGAACGCTGCGACCTCAAATGTTGACTGGAAATTCTGGTACACACCCAACACCTACAACATCAAGTACGATCCCAACGGCGGTACATATAACGGAACAACGGGCTTGACCTCGTCCTCTGTTCTGTTCCAGTCAAAGTACATAGTCGGAAAGATCGGCAGTGCAACCCCTGCCAATCCGACACGTCCCGGCTGTACGTTTATGGGATGGAAGTGCAGCGCCGACGGTATGGTTTATCAGCCGGGTGCTAATATTAACTGGGAGTTCCTCGAGAATGTAACATTTACGGCTCAGTGGGAATACAACTCGATAAACCTTCGCTTTAACGAGAATCATGATAAGTTGGCGTCTAACTTGCTCGACCCGTTGGTTGACGGAACAATTTCATATGATTCAACGGCGACTATAACATCAACCAATGACGCCGGAGAAACAGTTACCACCACTAAGGCATGTAACCTTAAAATTGAAAAGCTTGACGACGGTACAATCAGAATTAACGGTACTCTTGCCGGAGGATATACTTTCGGTTTTGTTCCGATGGATTTTGAGGACGGCAAGCAATATGTCTTCAGTAACATTCATATTTCAGGCAGCCTGACTAACGGCTGTATGGTTATTGACCCGGCACTTTCAAACGGAAACAATGTTTCACCGAGAAACCAGTTTGACTTCGGCGGAAGCAACTCTAAGACCATTACCGTTGATTCAACCTATGCCGGTTATCGCTTCTGGATTTGGCATAACGACGGTGCAGGAAGCTATATGACATTCAATAACTATACGTTTAAGCCTCGTATTGAGTTAAAGAGCGACAGCACGACTGTTCCGACAATCGATACGGAATATAACAACATCTTTGCGGATTATATTCAGTATAACACTCTTATTCAGGAGCTTCCGACACCCACCCGTACAGGATATACCTTCGACGGCTGGTACACTCAGGCGAACGGCGGCACAAAGGTAAAGGTAGGCGACCGTCTTCTCTACAGCGACTGGAATCTCAACAACACCAGTCAGACCCTCTACGCTCATTGGACTATCAATAAATATAAACTCATGTATGAGAATGAGTTTGACTTTGATAATTTCAAATTCAGCATGGCGAATCCTCCTGTGACTAACACAAATTCGCCAATTACAATAAATGAGCATGAAAATTCAATTCAGTTTACATCTCGAAAGAGAGCCGACGGAGTAACCGATGACTTTACTCCGACTGGTCAGAATTATACTTCTGCCGAAACCGGCTACATGACTCTTGTTCCGGGTCATACCTATGAGATTTCATATAGCTATACTGTTGATAAGGCGGCAGGATTGAACTGCTACATCTTTGCTTATACTTCAACTTCTTCAACAGAGTGGAGTACAAAATACGGAAATGACGGCACAGGTACATATTACAATGTCGGAGCTTCCCCAAGCGGAGCAACAACGGGAACGCAGACAGGAACATACACCGTTCCTGCAGGCAGACCCTATGCTAAGCTTCGTTTCGGTTCTACTACCGAGGGGGTTACTGTCAAATTTTCTGATATCTGCGTCCGTGATCTCACCGACCCGATGAATTACAGAGGTAAATCAGGCGGCGACGGCAAGGAAAATTCTCTCAATAAGAAGTTTGATAACGTAACCTATAAAACAACTCAGAGTCCGCTCGCAACAATAACTCGCCAGGGCTATACATTCAACGGCTGGTATGAGAGCGAAAATACGTCAAACGGTAACGGCTACGGCACTCAGTTTACTACCTCAACCGCCATGCCGGCAAAGGACGTTCCTCTCTATGCTCAGTGGAAATTGAACGAATATCCTATCGTAATCAATCTCAATGCTTCTGAAGATGGCGGAAATGACCCTGCAACTATCGGCTCTTTCCAGTACAGCAAGCCAAGTATTGACAACGGGGGCATCATTTATCTAAATACGAACGATTCGCAGCAGAGAGTAACAACAGGATCATTTAATATAACTGTTGCTTACGGCACATCGTTCACTTTGCCGATTCCGTCAAGAGACGGCTGGACATTTACCGGCTGGACGGCAAGTACAACACCTGCCTATGCTTCGCTGACGAACAACGGCAACACAAGTGCATCGGCATACCGTGTCGGTGCCGGCGGAGTTACATTGACCGCTCACTGGTCAAGGAATTCCTATCCCGTAAAGGCTTATGCTTACGGTGATATCTACAATTCTGCGACCTTTGCACTCGGCAGAGGCGGCACTGTTCAGATAGCATCTGACGCCGCAGGCACATCGGTCAGCAAAAATATTGCTTATCGTTCCACAACAACTCTTAAGGCAACTGCCTCAACAGGCTATGCTTTCGTCGGCTGGTACACAGATTCCGCACTTACAAATCTCTACAGCAAAAGTGCAAGCATTACAAGCGAATCTGTTCTCATGGCAGGACGTACATACTATGCAAAGTTCAAGGTACAGTCATACACGATTACCGTTAATCCCGACAATGCAACGAAGGGAACAACCATTTCAGGTTGGTACTCGGCGGCAGGAACTGCGGCTTCCTCGCAGACCATAAAGACGTCAACCGAAATTACAATGGTTTACGGTTCAACGCTTAAAATGACCGCTCCCGAAAAGACTGGCTATACTTTCAAGGGTTGGTCAAGAACATCAGGCTCGACGGGTACGCTTAATTCTACAACAGGCGATTCAACATACCTCTGCGGTGCAGGTGAGGCAACCCTCACAGCTCAGTGGCAGATCAATCAGTACACAATTACGCTTCATGCACTGGCTAATAAGTTCGATACAAACACTTACAGTGAGAACGGACTCGGCGGTACTGTTCAGATTGATTCCAGAGCGGCAAATAACAAGAGCACAAACGCAACGTATAATTATAATACGACATATACGATAAAGGCGGCGGCTTATACGGGATATAAGTTCGAGGGTTGGTACACTAACCCATCGCTTAGCGGAACAGCCGTAAGCACAAGTGCATCGTATACAACGTCGCTCGGCGCATCGAATATAACGTATTATGCAAAATTCTCTGTTCAGTCGTATCAGATTACGGTTAACCCGAACGGCGCAACAGGCGGAACGAATCTCAGCGGATGGTATTCTGCTCCGGGAACTGCCGCTTCGGCTATCAACGGAGTTACAAGCTCAAGAACCATAACAATGGTTTACGGTTCAACGCTTAAGATGACCGCTCCCGAAAAGACCGGCTATACTTTCAAGGGTTGGTCAAGAACATCAGGCTCGACGGGTACGCTTAATTCTACAACAGGTGATTCAACATACGTCTGCGGTGCAGGTGCGGCAACCCTCACAGCTCAGTGGACGGCAAAAGAGTACACAATC
>FR882063.1 GCA_000434915.1 Ruminococcus sp. CAG:563 | reverse complement strand
AAAAAGCTATGGAAGAGAATAAGAGTGAAAGGGGGATATGTAAGGAACTCGGAATTGATAGGGAAAAGTTTAGATATCAAAGAGAAAAAGTGTTTAAAAAAATAAAAAAATATTTTTCCCCAAAACAGGAATAAACGTGCAATGTATATAGTGTAAAGGTTAATTCCTTTTGTACTTTGAAAACTGAATACCAAATCTTCAGGTACATTAACTGTGCCGAGGTAATACCTCAAGCTGTGACATAGATACGCCAAGACCTTTTATTAAGAAGTGAGCGATAAATATTTATATGTCGAAAATTGGGTTGCTCCCAATGATAGCAATGACAAGCATAGTGATAATGATACTTCTGTTCGTGGCCGGCGACGAAATAGGCGGTGGTGAGATTCCAATGAGAGTATGAAGCTAATACTCGCCTGAAGATTTCCTTTTGCAGAGGACAGGAATAATGCTGCAAATTTAGGAACTTGCAAATCATTGTAAGTTCCTATTACATAAGGAGGAGTAAAACTATGGAAAAGAATATAAGAAGGGGAGATGTTTTTGTTGCGGCTTTCAACGGAACTATTGGTTCTGTTCAATCAGGTTTGAGACCTGTTGTAGTTATTCAAAACAATATCGGGAATATGTTTAGTCCGACTGTTATAGTTGCTACTATTACGAGTAAAACAGAGAAAAAGAGGGGACTCCCGACGCATATAGTTGTAAATGCGGACGGCTTGATGCAAGAATCAATTGTTCAGCTCGAACAAATTACAACAATTGATAAGAAGCAGGTATTAGATTCCATAGGTACTATGCCTATATCTACAATGGAACAGATTGATTTGGCGATAAAGGTCAGTTTAGATTTAGAATAAACGGAGGTAAAAGCATGGAGACGATTATAAATACGATTATTTACACTTTAGGACAGGGGATTGCATTTAATATTATTCTGCCGTTGTGGTACATAATAATCAAACTTACCGGCAAATAATTTGTGATTTAAAACAGAGAGAAGGTTAGAAATGGAACAGGAAATAAAAAATCAAATCATTTATCTTGTGACGTTGGGATTGATTAGGCAGTTTTTCAGAGAAGGTAAAATTGATATAACGCTTGCCGAAAAACTTAACAGGAAAATGCCGAAGAATTGTCGTGCGATTGTATCCCGATAGCATAAATCGCACATTGGATTTTTGTGAAACAAACTGATAGAATGTTGATGCAAACGGAGGTGAAACAATGACAGAAAGAACCGTAAAGGTTATTGAACCGACAATAGGAAATTTAAATCAGAGTAAAATAATAAAGGCGGCGGCTTACTGCCGTGTAAGCACCAATTCCGAGAATCAAGTCAATTCTTTTTCGGCACAGCTTAAGTATTACACCGAATATATTTCGTCAAATCCACGAATGGAGCTTGTTGATATATATGCCGACGAGGGAATAAAGGGCACCTGTGTAAGCAAAAGAGATGAGTTTAAAAGAATGATGAGAGATGCTTCTAACGGAAAGTTAGCTCGCATCTTTGTTAAAAGTGTTTCAAGGTTTGCAAGAAATTCACTCGAATGTCTTGAAGCAATCCGAATTCTTAAGTCACATGGCGTAACCGTGATCTTTGAAAACGATAACATTGATACAGAGACCATGAACTCGGAACTTATTCTTTATGTGAAAAGCGCTTTTGCACAGAGCGAAGCGTTATCGGGCTCAAAGAGAGTATCAACAGCCATACGAATGAAGATGAAAAACGGAGAGTTTATTACCTATAACGCACCTTATGGTTATAAACTTGATAAAGAATGCCATCTTTTGATAGTTCCGGAAGAAGCGAAAGTTATAAGGCGTATTTTTGAACTCTATCTTTCAGGAAAAGGAATGGGGAAAATCGCTGAGATACTTAATGATGAAAATATCCCTAATGCCTCGGGGAAATGGTCCGTTTCGGGAATAAGGTATATTTTATTAAATGAAAAGTATATCGGAGACAGCATTTTACAAAAGACTTATACGCCGTGCACATTGCCGCTTAAAAATATTCCTAATCGTGGCGAACTTGATATGTATTATGTTTCAAATTCTCATGAGGGTATCATTTCCCGTGAAACGTTTGAACTTGCCAAGCGCAGAATGTCTCAGACGACCTGCGAAAGAAAAACTCCGCAAAAGCATTTGTTTACCGGAATTATTGAATGTGAAAGCTGCGGTTGGGCATATAAAAGAAAAGTTCAAAACGGTGTTGTATATTGGGTATGTTCAAGAAAGAAATCGGCAGGTCACTTTTGTGAGAGTAAAAACATCAGCGAAGAAAATCTGAAAAAGGCATTTGTAAAAATGTATAATAAACTGCGAAGATTTGAATCGGAGATACTTGATAGGATATATAATCAGCTTTTGAAACTGCGTGAGAAACTTTCGGGGCAGAATAATGAAGTCTCACAGATTGATATAGAGATCGCAGATCTTTGTAATAAGATCAATATGTATACGGAATTTCATTTGCAGGGCATAATTGATGATATTTCATTTATTGAAAGAACATCGGAACTGAAATACAGAGCAACTGAGCTCAGAAATAAAAGAACGAAGCTCTTATATGCGAATGAAGATGAGAAAGTTATCGAAGATATAAAAATTCTGATGGACACTTTGGAAGAATACCCGAAAGTCATTCTATCTTTCGATAATTCATTGTTCTCTTCAATTGTTGATAAGGTAACAATCGGCAAGACCGAGACAACAACTTTTAAACTTAAAGGCGGCTTGTGTCTGGATATCTAAGAAGGGGAGATGTGATAATGGCTATACGAACGATACTTTACGGTTACAATGTAGAAAACGGTAAAACTGTAATCAATATACAAGAATCCGAAATCGTGAAAAAGGTATTTTCATTATATGCAGAAGGTAAAACACTAAGTGATATTGCCTTGATGTTGACGGATCATAATGTGATATATTTCCGAAACGAAGTCAAATGGAATAAAAACACGATCAGCAGAATGATTGAAAATGAAAAGTATATCGGAAATGATGTTTATCCGACTATCATATCACCCGAATTGTTTAATAAGGCAAGAACCATAAAAAATCAAAAATCCTGTAAGCAGAAAAAGCACACAAAAGAAATTGAACTGTTAAGAAAAATAACCGTGTGCGGTAAATGCGGCGGTAGATATAAGAGAATAAATACTTGGGGTACAAGAGAAAAATGGATGTGTTCTAACGGTTGTGCCTGTGTTACCTATATTGATGATTCAATTCTTGAAAAAGCAATTTCAGATAACTTCAATACCGCTATAAACAATCCTGCATTGCTTGATATTAAAGCCGATTCCAAATATCAGCCGACAATCGAGGCAGTGAAAGAAGAAAATGAACTTTTGAGATTGATGGATCAACCTAAAATAAGTTTTTCAGCTGTATCAAAAAGCATTATGCAGGAAGCAAAAGTACGATTTAACTGCTGTGAATTTGATGACGGAGAATTGACCGAAGAATTGAAAGACGAAATTTCACAGCTTTCAATAGATGAAAAATTGGATTGTAGGACGATGAAAAAATACATAAAACAGGTGACAATTCAGTCGGACGGCAGAATTACAACTGTTTTTATAAACAATGCTGAAATAACGAATGGAGGAGCTTAAATGCAAAACACATTAGAAAGACGAGTAACAAAAATAGAAGCAAATCCATTGTTGGTAAATAAAAGAAGATCAAACGGAAAACTACGTGTTGCTGCATACTGCCGTGTGTCAACCGATGAAGAGGAGCAGCTTAATAGTTATGAAAGTCAAATTGCATATTATACTGAGGCAATATCCAAAAATCCGAGCTGGACTTTTGCAGGCGTTTATGCAGACGAGGGTATTACAGGTACGGTAACCTCAAAAAGAAAAGATTTTTTACGACTTATGCGTGATTGTGAAAAAGGTAAAATTGATATGGTGTTAACCAAATCCATATCACGTTTCGCAAGAAATACAGTCGATAGCCTCAGTTGGGTAAGAAAACTCCGTACTATGAATATAGGCGTTTACTTTGAGGAGCAGGCAATAGACTCGTTAAAAGCAGAAAATGAAATGCTTATCGGCTTGTTCAGTGTTATAGCACAGGCCGAAAGTGAAAACGTAAGCTCCAATGTTAAATGGGGCATTCATCAAAGTATGAAAAACGGTAAGTTCTGTTCAAACTTCAGCTGCTATGGTTATAAACGTGGAACAAACGGTGTTCCCGAAATAGTACCGGAACAGGCCGAGGTAGTCAGACTTATTTTTGATAGATTTCTTGACGGAAACAGCTTGGAGCAAATTCAAAAGCACTTGGAAGAAAAGAACATATTAACATATAAAGGCTCAAAAGTATGGAACAGAAAAGTAATAGATACTATGCTGAAAAATGAAAAGTATGTAGGCGATCTGTTATTTCAAAAGACGTATGTTACCGATCCGATAAGTAAAAAGATAAAGATAAACAGGGGAGAGCTGCCGAGATATCTTGTCAGCAACAACCACCCTGCAATTATTGAAAGAAATAAATTCAATATGGTGCAAATGGAAATTGCACGAAGAGGAAGTAAGCAGAAGAAATCCGCACTCGGTAAAACACAACTCGGAAAATACAGCGGTAAATATGCTTTATCGGAGCTGTTAATATGCGGTGAGTGCGGAAGCAATTATAAAAGAAACGGGAAAACACTTAAAAACGGTGAACATAAATATTATTGGAGATGTGTAACACGCTCGGTAAACGGCAAAAAGATATGTTCATCTTCCGGCATAGAAGAAACAGTATTACATTCCGCAATTTGCAGAGCACTTAACAAGATGTTCGATTGCAGAGAAGAAGTGTTAAATCTTTTAAGAAGTAATTTAAGATATGCAATTACAGAAAATGCAACCTCAGGCGAAGTGTTCTCCTATGAAAAACAAATTCATAATTTAAAAGAAGAATCGGAGCATTTTATGACCATGTTGAATAAAACAAGCGGAGACACCGAACGAATACTTGATCAAATAAAAAATAATTTCGAGCAGATTAAAATTTTGAGAGAAAAGCTCAATATTGCAAAAGAGAGTATGAAATCTGATGAAACAGTTAACGGTGAGATTGAAAGAATGGAGAAAATGTTCACTGACGCAAATATTTCATTCAATGAATATGATGATGTGGTCGTCAGACGACTGGTTGAATGTATCAGAGTTATGAAGAACAATAAGATAATCGTTTCTTTTAAAGGCGGATTACAGGTTGAGGAAAAAATAGAATAATAATTTAAACGAATGTCAATTTTTTGATATCCGTTGTTCCTGTTTTATAGTGTGTTTCGATAATTATATTTCGAGAGGATTCTTTTCTTTTGATTAATTGTTACTTCGGTATATATTTCTGTTGTCGTAACGCTGCTGTGACCGAGTATTTCTTGAACTGAACGTAGATCGGCGCCGTTAGCAAGCAAATTTGTCGCAAATGTATGTCGAAGATAGTGAGGTGTAGAGCGTTT
>FR882062.1:351-46525 GCA_000434915.1 Ruminococcus sp. CAG:563 | reverse complement strand
GGCGGCAGGCACATCGCCTAAAACTTGCCCCGAATGTCACGGTACGGGTCAGGTTACGGCTCAGCAGAGAACGCCTTTCGGCGTTATTCAAACTCAGCGAGCTTGCTCAAAGTGCGGCGGCAAGGGCAGAATAATCGAAACTCCGTGTTCGAAGTGCCGTGGCAGAGGTCGCATCACAAAGCAGAGTACGCTTGAGGTGAATATTCCGGCAGGAATTGATGACCGTCAGATTCTCAATGTCCGCGGTGAGGGCAATAAGGGTGTCAACGGCGGCCCGGCAGGCGATCTTCATGTTGTTGTCAACGTAAGACCGCATCCGTTCTTTGAACGTGACGGCTTTGACGTTTGGTGCGAGGTCCATGTCAACCTCGTTCAGGCAACACTGGGAGATACGCTCATGGTTCCGACGCTGGACGGCAAGGTTAAATATGATATCCCTGAGGGCACGCAGCCCGGTTCTGTATTCAGACTCAAGGGTAAGGGTATTCAGAATATCCGCAGCAAGGCGAGGGGAGACCAGCTCGTCAGAATCATTGTCGATATTCCGACCAAGCTCAATTCCGAACAGCGTGAAGCTTTGCTTAAATTCAATTCGCTGATGGGCGGCTCGACACCGACCGGCGATGAGAAGAAAGGCTTCTTCGGCAAAAAACGCAAATAAAAACAATTTACGCAGTCAAGCGAAAACTTGATTGCGTATTTTTTATTTTATGGTGAACTTTAGGCTCGCAAAGATTTATCAATTTTTTATTTTCTTGACAAATAATGCTTATGGGACTAAAATGAAGCTGACGGATGACCGTTAATCTTTTATAGGAGATGAATGTTTATGATGGCTATTATCGCATTGATTTCTGATCGCATCAATGCACTTATTCAGGCGATCGGAGCTATTTCCCCTGATGCGGCACATGCTATTCAGCAGGCACTCAGCCAGCTTTTTGATTTCATCACGTCAATACTCGGCTGATATAGGATAGCACGGCTTAAAAAGTTGAGAATAGATTTTTCACATATGCTGCGAAAATTATTTCGACATGATGCGGGCATCGTTCTCTGTGATTCGTTCTTCTGAACCTCGTCACGAAGGGCGATGCCCTTTGCTGTATAGTGAAATGCAAATTATGTAATTTTTTGTGTGATTATTATAAAGGATTTAATGGGATTACGGAAACGTTCAAATACCTGTGAAAATTTTGACTTTTGCTGCATTTTTTTCTTTTTAGGTGTTGACAAAAGAAGAATTTTATGTATAATAATAACAGTAATGATTACTATTATTTATTGTTAGAGAATCAGGAAAGATGTTACGTTACTTGACCGGCAATGCTTAGGTTAATTGTTTGTGCAGTAATGCCTTGATTTCGGTTAATACTAATTATGACTATGCAAAAAGCGAAGGGAGTTTCAGCTATGAATATTACAAAGGACATTAAATACATTGGTGTTAATGACCATGATATCGACCTTTTTGAGGGTCAGTACGTTGTTGAAAACGGAATGGCATATAATTCTTATGTTATTGTTGATGATAAAATTGCCGTTATGGATACGGTTGACGCACGTTTTCGTCATGAATGGCTCGATAATCTTGCCGATGTACTTGACGGCAGAAAGCCGGATTATCTCATCGTTCAGCATATGGAGCCTGATCATTCGGCAAATGTCATGAGCTTCGTTGCGGCTTATCCCGAGGTTAAAGTCGTTGCTTCTGCAAAGGCCTTTGCAATGATGGGTCAGTTCTTCGGCGATGAACTCGGCGAGAGACAGATCGTTATTTCCGAGGGCTCAACACTTGAACTCGGCAAGCACACACTCAATTTTGTGGCCGCTCCCATGGTTCATTGGCCGGAGGTTATGGTTACCTACGATTCATATGACAAGGTGCTTTTCTCTGCCGACGGCTTCGGCAAATTCGGAGCACTCGACGCTGATGAGGACTGGGCGTGCGAGGCAAGACGCTACTATTTCGGCATTGTCGGAAAGTACGGCGTTCAGGTGCAGAAGCTTTTACAGAAAGCGTCAAAACTTGATATTGAAAAAATCTGTCCGCTCCACGGTCCGATTCTGACGGAAAATCTCGGCTATTATCTCGGCCTTTACAACACTTGGTCGTCATATGCGGTAGAGAGTGAGGGCATTGTGATTGCGTATACCTCCGTTTACGGCAATACAAAAAAGGCGGTTGAAATCCTTGCCGACAAGCTCAGGGCAAACGGCTGCCCGAAGGTTGTTGTTAATGACCTTGCACGTTGCGATATGGCGGAGGCTGTTGAGGACGCTTTCCGTTACGGTAAGCTTGTACTTGCAACAACGACGTATAACGCAGATATTTTTCCGTTTATGCGCACATTTATCGAGTCGCTGACAGAGAGGGAATATAAGAACAGAACTGTCGCTTTCATTGAGAACGGCACATGGGCGCCGCTTGCGGCTAAGATTATGAAGGGCATGTTCGAGAAGTCGAAGAACATCAACTTTGTTGAGCCTGTTGTTCATATCCGTTCGGCATTGAACGCAGCTTCGACGGCTGAGCTTGATGAACTTTCAAAGGAGCTTTGCCGCGACTATATTGCTCAGGACGGCGAAACGGCAAACAAAAATGACCTCACGGCTCTTTTCAATATCGGATACGGACTTTATGTTGTAACGTCAAATGACGGTAAAAAGGACAACGGACTCATTGTCAACACCGTATCGCAGGTCACAAATTCTCCGAACAGAATTGCTGTTACAATCAATAAGGACAACTATTCTCACCACGTCATCAAGCAGACGGGCAAGATGAATATAAACTGCCTTTCTGTCGACGCTCCGTTTTCCGTGTTTGAAAATTTCGGATTCAGAAGCGGCAGAAATGTTGATAAATTTGAGGGCAGTGAGCCGCTGCGTTCGGATAACGGACTCGCCTTTCTGCCGAGGTATATCAACTCGTTCATGTCCTTAAAGGTTGAGCAGTATGTTGACCTTGACACTCACGGAATGTTCATCTGTTCGGTAACGGAGGCGAGAGTAATTTCAGATGTCGAGACTATGACATACACATATTATCAGAAGAATGTTAAACCAAGGCCGCAGACGGAAGGCAAAAAAGGCTTTGTTTGCAAGGTTTGCGGATATATCTATGAGGGCGACGAGCTTCCCGAGGATTTCATCTGTCCGCTTTGCAAGCACGGTGCGGCGGATTTTGAACCGATTAAATAAGAACAGTGCATATTGGCAATAATTAAGAAATTTTGATATTTTAAGGCCGCTTTTTGGAATAGGACGCAGAATAATTCTTTTCCGAAAGCGGCTTTTGTCTTAATTATCTAATGACAAAACAGGAATTTAATGATATAATTGTAAAAAGACGTCAGGATGGTGATGTTATGAAAAATGTTCGTTCATTTGCAGGCGTGTTACTTTCGGTTATTTTAATAATAGCGTCCGTATCATTCCCGACATCGGCACAAACAAACTCGGTTGAGACCATGGCAAACTTGGTCGTTTTTGTCAAATTTCCCGAGGACACAACCACGGAGATTTCCGAGAACTCGCAGAAGATAATGATGTATTATAACGATACATCAAAAATGTATGCCGGCTCGGATATTGATTTTTCGTTCAAAAAATATATCACCGAAATTTCAAGAGGAAAGCTGAATGTCAATAATATTTTCCCTCAGCTTGAAGGAGATACGATTACACCCCTCACCCTGGCGGCTTCGCACGACAACAGTAATGATAACAGTGTTATTCAGGAGATTGTTGCCGCTTTGAACTCGGGAAAGATAAAGATGCCCGAGGATAGGCTTGATAATAAATATTCCGGCGTTGTTGATAATCTTACCGTTATTATCCAGGGCAAGTGCCCGAGCGGCTCTGATTTTATGTGGCCGCACAAGAGTGTTACGGACGTTTCGACAAAGATAAAGAATAAATATCAGTTCGGAAACTATAATTTTATTGATTCATACAGCGTTATCGGCACCGTAGCGGCTTGCCAGGGCGTTATTACGCACGAATTTTTACACAGTGTCGGTTTGCCGGATCTCTATCGCCGAAGCGGAACGGACGGAACCCCCGTCGGTGTTTGGGACATAATGGCAAGCAACAGCTTTTTTATGCAGTATCCGCTTTCCTACCAGCGATACAAGCTTGGCTGGATACCGATGCAGCAGATCACCCGGAGCGGAACATATACGCTTGATCCGGTAAGCGATCCCGACTCCGACACGATACTTTATGAGATCAAAACGCCGATGTCGGCGAGCGAGAGCTTCATGCTCGAATACAGAAAGAAGATAACGACGAATTTTTCAAATCTCGGATTCGAAACGAAAATTCCGTCGTCCGGATTGCTGATTTACAGGGTCAACAAGTCTGTTGTTAATCAGACGAATGCTTGGGGCGACGATTATCTCTATGTTTACCGTCCCGGTGAGACAAGTACGACGGCGAGCGCAGGTGATTTATTCAAATCTGCTCTTGATCCGAACAGTAACAGGACAAGTTTCGGTGTTGCGGATTTTGAGGCATCGCTTACTGACGGAACGATGTTCTATTCCAACGGTAAGAACAGTGGTATAGTTATTTCGGACGTAAAGTATAACAATGATTCATCTCAAATCAGTTTTCATGTTGAGTTTCCGGATTATTCTTCGCTCGGATTGTGGAACGGTATTTCAAACAGCATTGCAATGGAGGCAACCGGAATTAAAGTTGATACCGACAGTATGGGCAATGTCTATTCATGTATAATGGGTCGTGAGGACTGGAACTTTGTGAACAAGGTGCTTAAGTACGACGGAGCATCCTGGACCGCACTCGGTTCGTCTTTCTCAAATGTTAACAGCATGACGCTTAAGGTTTATAACGATGTTCCGTACGTTCTCTACCTCAATTCAAGCGGCAGACCCGTTCTTGCAAAGTATACGGGCAGCTCGTGGCAGACCGTTTACACGGATAACTCGGTCAGCTATCCGAACGATTTGCAGCTTTTTATGGGCGATTCGGGGTTCTACTGCGCATGGACAGTTGACGGCACAAAGCTGAGCATAAAGAAAATCACTTCGAACGGCGTGACAAATGTCAATTCGTCGCTGACCGCCGATTATTTTGCAAATCCGAGTCTCAGCACGGTCGACAATTATATTTATGTGACCTATTGCAATTTTTCCTTCGGCGGAGGAAAGCAGTATACGCAGGTCAAGAGATATAACCTGACCACGGGACAGTGGGAGAATATTCAGATTCCCAATCCGCTTGTTTCGTCCAATCTTCACAGAAGCATCGGATATAACGGCGAATATTGGATGATTGCCGCAGCCTCGGGCAGCAAACCGATAATAGTCAAGGTTGACGGCGATTCAAAGGTCACTCAATATGAAGTGCCGACGACGATAACAAATATTCTTGAGGCTTCAATGGATATTTCCGAGAACGGAACGGTTTGCGCTTCGCTTATTGCATCCGGCGAGGACAGCCAGATTCTTTATCTTGACGGCGGCGAGTGGAAGCAGCTCGGCGGTTCGCCCTGCTCAAACTGCCAGGCGGCTGATATGACGATTTACAAAAACAGGGTTTATGTAGGCTCAGTTCTCACGGGTACGGGAGCAGTCAGTCTTACTTATAAAGATTTACCCGAAAAGGAGGTACCCGAGCTTATCTCGACTGAGTCGCAGACGGTTTCGGTAGCCGACGGATATGTAACCGGACTTCCGCAGAGAGCCGCAAATCTTAATCTCTACCTTGAAGCGACAAACGGAGGCTATTTTAAATATGACAAAGTATGCACGGGCGGACAGATTTTGCTTTACACTGCCGACGGCGTGCTCGTTAACAGATATACGATTATTATTAAAGGCGATGTCAACGGTGACGGTGCGGCCGACGGTTGCGACGCTGTTCTCATCAATGCCGCTGCGGCAGGCATGATGAGCTTTGACGTACATTTCAAAAAGGCTGCGGACACCGACGGTGACGGCAGCATAACGGAAAAAGACAACGAATATCCGATAAAAAGCGGATTGAATCTATAAAAAATATTAAGAGGGGAGACGGCGTATTTGCGGAGTAAAAAAGCATTGCTGAATTCTGCGGCATCACTTTTGCTGGAGTTTGTGACGGTAATCTGCGGCTTTATCGTGCCGAGATTGATTATCGGAACATACGGCTCCGAGGTCAATGCGCTGACCTCTTCAATATCGCAGTTCCTAAGCTATATTGCCCTTGTTGAGGCCGGAGTAGGCGGAGTTATCCGAGCGGCACTTTATAAGCCGCTTGCCGAAAAAAACAATGCGGCAATGAGCAGCATATTAAAAGCGACAGAAAATTTCTTCCGTAAGATAGCCTATATTTTCATTGGATATATGGTAGTGCTGGCGGCTGTTTTCCCCGTACTCGTTAACAAAAATTTCGGGTGGCTTTTCACTGCGTCCTTGGTTATAATAATAGGAATAAGCACCTTCGCACAATATTATTTCGGCATGACATATACCGTACTTGTTCAGGCGGATCAAAGGCGATATGTCACCTCGTTTTTGCACATCGGAACAATCACGCTCAATGCGATAATGGTCGTGATTTTCATAAAGCTCGGCGCATCAATTCAGATTTTGAAGCTTGCAACGTCGCTGATTTATGTTTTGCGTCCGCTCGCTTTGAATGTTTATGTCAAGAAAAAATACAACATTGACCATAATGCTAAGCCCGATAACGAAGCCGTTGCCCAGCGTTGGGACGGTCTGGGACACCACATAGCATATTTCGTAAACCTTAATACCGACGTTGTAATTCTGACGATTTTCTCAAAGATTTCATCGTCGCTTGCCCTCGCCGAGGTTTCTGTTTACACGGTGTATTATTCCGTTGTCAACGGTATAATGAAGGTTGCGTCCAGTCTTTCGGCAGGCGTCGAGGCGGCTCTCGGCGACATGATTGCCAAGAAGGAATACGAAAATCTCAACAGAAAGTTTAATCTTTACGAGTTCGTTTCATTCAATCTTGTAACGGTGCTGTTTACCTGTGCCGGACTTTTGATTGTGCCATTTATGAACGTTTATATGAAGGGCGTTACGGATGCAGATTATATAAGACCTCTTTTCGGCTATATTCTCGTGCTTGCGAATGCGATGTATTCGATAAGAATTCCGTATCACAGTGTTGTCTATGCGGCCGGACATTACAAGCAGACACGCAACGGTGCATTTGCCGAGGCCGGAATAAACATAGCCGTTTCCGCAATTCTTGTCTATTTTTACGGAATTGTCGGCGTGGCGGTCGGTACACTTGTTGCAATGACATTCAGAACTGTTCAGTATGTGTTCTATCTTTCAAAAAACATTTTGAACAGGAGTGTAAAGTTCTTCTTTAAGCGAATGGCGGTCTCAATTTTGACAGTTGCTGTTTCGGCGGCGGTTGTGCATTTTATACCGTCTTTCGGAACAAAAAGCTATCTCGGCTGGGTGCTCTACGCATGCGTTGTCGGAATTGCTGTTTTGGCGGCAACCTGCGGTGTTGACCTCATATTCTGCCGCAGGGATTTTATCGGTGCGGTTAAGGTTATAAAAAATGCAATTTTTGCAAAAATAAAAAAGAAATAATTATTGATTGGAGAAAGAATCATGGCAGTTAAGAACAAGGAAAAAATCTACAAGCTCTCATTGGCGGCAGTGCTTACGGCATTGATTTTTGTTATGGCATTTACACCGCTCGGTTATCTTAAAGTCGGAGTTGTTTCCATAACGTTTCTCACAATTCCCGTTGTTATCGGTGCGATAATCGGCGGCCCGTCCGTTGGTGCGGTTCTCGGACTTATGTTCGGCGCAACGAGCTTTATCCAGTGCTTCGGTATGGACGCTTTCGGTACAACTCTTTTCGGAATCAACCCGTTCTATACCGCAATAATGTGTTTTGTTCCGAGAATACTTATGGGCCTTTTCTGCGGACTTATATATAAAGCCTTCAGCAGCAGGAATCATGCCAATGTCGGAACTGTCGTTACTTCATTTTGCGGCGGACTTATAAATACTGTTCTTTTTGTCGGAGCTTTGCTTCTCCTCTTTTACAATACCGAATATATTCAGAGCTTCGGAAACAGTGTGATCGCTGTTATTTCGGCACTTATAACGGTTAATGCTGTTATTGAATGGATCGCCGGAACAGTCATCGGTTCGGCCGTTTCGATTGCTCTCGGAAAGGCACTGAAAAAAAGATTTTAATTGACCGAAAAAGCATTTACCGTGAAATCTTAAGATTTGATTAATATTTATTATTTATATAGACAAACCGAAAATTAGGTGGTAAAATGTAAATTGGTCAAGGGAAAAAGGAAAATGCATAAAAAACAGGCACATTAATATCCCTCGGCGGATGTTGATGTGCTTTTTGTTATAAAAGAGGACCGCAAATGGAGAAAAAATTGAATCTGAAATTAAAAAATGACATCAACTTTTCCGAATTATCGTTTGTTGATTGGTTTATGCTTGTTTCACCGTTTTTGGTGGGTCTTTATTTCGACTGGCTCGGGTGTTTGTGCTCGGTGATTTTTACTGCGGTTCTTATCGCAAAGTATTATAAAAACCGCAAGCTTGTTTTACCGATAAATCTTACGTCGATAACCCTACTTGTTATAGTTCTGGGCTACATATTGTCATGCTTTTGGGCGATAGACAGCTACGAGGCTTTCTTCGGAATTCTTAAATTTATGCCTATCGTTCCGTTTTATCTGATAGTCAGCCAGTATGATGACGAAAAGAAATCGGGGTTCCTTGACAGCATTCCGTATTCCGGGGCGATAATGACAGTTATATCCCTTGCACTCAAGCCGTGGTACACGTTCAGGTATTATTTCTATAACGGTGGCAGAATGACGGGATTGTTCCAGTATGCAAATGCATTTGCGATTTTTTTGCTTGTCGGAATAATAATTCTGCTTCTTAACAGAAAGCTGAGCGTAATCAACATTGCTGCCCTAATCGCTCTTATTGCAGGAATTTTTCTCAGCGGCAGCCGAACGGTGTTTGTGCTGACGGTTTTGTTTGTGGCAGCGATATGCATCTATAAAAAAGAAACAAGAAAATATGCGATACCGTCATTTCTTGTGATTCTCGGCATTGTCGTTGCGGCGGCATTGATATCAGGAAAAACGGGCGTTGCAACAAGATTCCTTTCAACCTCATTGGCACAGAGCAGCTTTTTGGGCAGACTGCTTTACTATAAGGATGCCTTGCCGGTGATAGTAAAAAAGCCGTTTGGTCTTGGCTATCTCGGATATTATTATTATCAGTCGGAGTTCCAGACGGGACGATATATCGTCAGGTATATTCACAATGATTTCCTTCAGATTTTTGTTGATACGGGCATAATTCCGGGTGTGCTTTTTATTGCGTCCGTAATAAAGAATCTTATTTCAAAAAGAACGCCTGCTACATATAAATTTGTAATTGCGGCAATTTCCATGCACTGTATGTTGGATTTCGACTTGCAATATCTTGTGATTTTCTTTATTCTCATTACGGCGATGAGCTTCGATAAGAAAAAGGAAATTGTTATCAAAAAGCCGTGGAAGCGTACATTCTGCTTCTTCTCGGCGGTCAAGGCTCTTGTTTGCATGTATTTCTGCGTTGCGCTTTGTCTTTACACATTCGGCTATTCGGAGCAGTCCTACAAGATGTACGATAAGAACACGGAAATTCAGATTGAAATTCTCAAGAATTCAACGACGGCACAAGACATCTCAAGGGCGGCGTACAACATTCTTTCACATAATAAAAACGTTGCAATGGCTTATGATGCACAGGCGAGAGTCGCCGAGGCTTACGGAAAATACGACAGCATGATCGAGCTTAAGAAAAAGGCTGTCAGCGTGGCTAAATTTAACGCTTTTGAATATACGGATTATTACAATCTTCTCAAGGAGTCGATTGAAAAATCCGAAGAAAACGGAGACGTTCGCAGCAGGGAGGTGTGCGTGAGGGCAATCAAGGAAATTCCGATTATGATCCGTCAAACTCTTGACGAAACGGATCCTCTTGCATGGAAGATAGAGGAGAAGCCGAATATCGAGCTTGATAAGGAGAAAACGGAGTATATAAACAACTTACATTAAGGAGGAAAAACAAATGGAAAAGAAACTTATTTCATTGGTTCTGGCGGTGCTCATGATCATGTCAATTTTGCCGATGTCAGCTTTTGCGGCTCAGAATTTGCCGGAATCGGAGCACCCGTATGCTTATAATATGTCGGAAACATGGGTCTATAACGGAAAAAAGGGAACAAAGGCAATGTCAGTTACCTTTTCTGATGATACGGAAGTGGAAAATGTATTTGATATTATTGAAGTAACCAGTTCTAACCTGGGAACTATCGGCCGGTTTACCGGAAGAGAGCTTGCAGGAAGAACGTTGAGTTTTAATGACAGTGATTTTTCAATTACGTTAACAAGTGATAATTCCGACACCGGATACGGCTTTAAGGTGACAAAGGTCGTGGAATATAATTCCGAGAGAGTTTTTCCGTCGGTCAAGAGCGACGAATACTGCGATGTTATCGAGGATACCGATTCCAAGACAATTACATTTAGGCCGAGCAGCAAAAATGTTGACGGAATGCCTTTGAACTTTGATATAATCAACAGTGTCTATTGGGTTGAACATATTGTAATTGAAGAGGGCTTCACAGGCGATGTGCCAAGTTTTAATTCTTTCCGCCAGGCAAAGAGCTTTGAAATTGCCGACGGAATGGTGCTTAACAAATCGGACTTTTATGACACAGCATTCTATTATGACCACAGCAACTGGGAAAATAACAGCATATATATAGGAAATTATCTTTTGCTGCTGGGAAGCGGCGAAAAGATAAAGGACGGCACGAAGTATATTTGCAGGGATGCGGTTACGGAAGGTATAGTGGAGATTCCCGATAGCGTCGAATATATAGGAGAATGCAATTATATTGACAAGGTTATCTGCTCCGAGGGCTCGTATGCACAGATGTGGGCAGAGGAAAACTGCGTTACATATACGATTGCAGAAAAGATAAAAATTAAGTTTAAAAATCCTATTATTAACATTGGAACCCCGCTCTCATCTGCTATTGAAGTCTGTAGGAAGAATAGTAATTCGGATTGGGAGAAGGTAACAAGTTATTCCGCAAGCGACTACAGAGCAAATAAGTCTGGTGCACAGACTGTTACAATTAAAATCGGAGAATATTCCACTACTGTAACAATCTGCATTTCGAACAGTGATGAGCAGTATATTAATTTCAGCGACCCGATTCTCTTTGAATCGCTTATTGATAACGGTGTTGATTCAAATGGCGATGGAATTATATCCGTTGATGAAATGGAGTCTTATGACGGATATATAAGTCTTAACAGTGTAGGCGATGTATCAGGTCTTGAATATGCAGGACCGTATGCAAAAATCGAAGGTTACGGCTGCAATGCTCCGGCAAAAGATGTTTTTGCATTGCAGGACTATCGCAGCGTAGAAATGCTTGAATACGCAAAGAGAAATATTAATGTTTATAGCAGATTTACTATGGATAATTACAGGGATGATATACATTATTCATCCTCAAATCCTGAAATTGCTAAAGTTATCAAAGGCGAGTATAAAGATATGATTTGCACAGGTAAAGCGGGAGTGGTAACTATAAATGTATCCTGCGCAGGTATATCGAAGAACTTCAAGGTAACTGTTAAATCTGCCGATGAGCCGATGGGTGAAAAAACAGATAACATTCCCGAGCTGCTTTCAAAATATTCATATAATGCCGACGGCAGCTTTTATATTGGCAACCGGAGAGTTAGATTCGATTCAAAGGTTTTGATGAGCACATTCTATCCGGCGAGAAACTACTATTACGGCACGTATTATCTTACAGAGGACGGCAATCTTTGGACTATTGTGGGTGAATCGGGCGTTCCTAAAAAAATCGGTACGGACTTTGCAAAGATTACCACATTTGATGACTATTCCGGTTCAGGTCTTGCTCTTGACAAAAACGGTAACTGTTGGGAGCTTAATGATTTCAAGCTTATTGCAACAGATGTTACGGATATTAACGGTATGTTCTTCCTGACAAAGGATAACGAGCTTTATCGTTGCTATGATACTTCTTTGAATAACGAGGATTTTGACACATTTAAAAATGTTTATATTTCTTCAGATGTAAGATCCATTGTAAAAACCGGAAGTTACGGTCAATGCATCTACAATAAAAAAGATTGTACAACATATCAAGTTGGTACAGGTATCAATTATTATTTCGGCATAGGAAATGATCCGAAAATGATATGTGCCGATAAGTTTGCAACAGATGTATTATCATATTTGTCAAGCTATTATTATATTGATGAAGATCAGACCCTTTGGGAGCTTAGATCAGACGGTGTAAGCGATAAAGTTGCAGATGATATCGTTCAGTTCAGCAATGAAGGATACGACTTCCTTGATAAAGACGGAAGACTGTACTCAATCAGAGATTTAACTCGTAATAACGGTAAATACGAGCTTGGAACTCCGTTGCTGACGAACGTTAAAAAACTCAGCGACAGATTCTATCTTGATAAGAATAACAATTTGTATACCTCGATATACAATTATGGCTATTCACTTTGCTGGGGAATGAGAGAAGGGGAAAAGCCTGTAAAAATCATGACAAATGTTGTTGATTTTACAGAGTGTTACTATTCAAACGTAATCTTCACAAGAAAAGACGGTTCGGTTTGGACTTGGGAAATGCCGGACAATGAGGATTATTATGAAAAGCTTCTCGACGCTTATTCAGAGAGGGATAAAATAATTACCGACGAAAAAACGGGTATTGAAATTGAGTTCAATGATCAGTTTGACAAGAACGTCAAGCTTGAGGCAAACGAGGTCAGCGATATGAATTCACTTAAGCTCCTCAACGATAAGTTCGGCAAAGTAGAAGCAAAGATGTATGATGTTTCTGTTAAGAAGAACGGCGTTAAGGTTCAGCCTAACGGTTCTGTGACTGTAAGCATTCCTGTTCCTGAAAACTTTAGCCCTTATTTCTATGTTTGTAGCATTGGTGCGGACGGCAAAAGCATTACCACCCTTGCCAGATCGGTTGGCGGCGGCTATGCAACGTTCACAACGGATCATCTCGGCAGATTTGCTATTGTTCAGGAGGTTAACGCAGAACTCGGCGATGTTAATGCCGACGGAGTTATCAATTCAGTCGACGCATTGCGCGTTTTGCAACATTCGGTCAATATTATTCAGCTTCAGGACGCTGCCGCTAAGCGTGCGGATGTTAACGAAGATAAGATAATCAATTCAAACGACGCATTGAATATTCTCAGATATTCGGTCGGACTGATTACCGATTTCAGCGAAATCAAATAAAAACCACGGCACGGCGAATAGTTCAACGTGCCGTGTCTGCAAAAAAGGTTTGAATGTACATTTAATACATCCAAACCTTTTTGTTTATTTTACTTTCTTCATTGATTTTGTGAAGTTCAAAAGAGTTATCATAAGAATCGGAAAGGCGATACAGAAGATAAGACCGAACTTTAAAGGATCCATTGTGATTGACGGGCTTGCCTGAGCCGCATCGGAGAGAATTCCGGTTATCCACGGGCCGAATGCGCAGCCGAAATCGCCGAACATTGCAAGCATGGCGAACATTGCCGTGCCGCCCTTCGGGAAGGCCTTTGCCGCAAGGCTGAAAATTCCCGGCCACATCGTAGAAGCGGAAAGACCGCAAAGCCCGCAGCCGATGAGTGAAACAATCGGAATCGGAACAAGCGAGGTCATAAGGTAGCTGATTATGCAAAGACCTGCACAAAGGCTCAGAACTCGGCGAAGATTGAGCCTGTCACCGAACGAGCCGTAAAGAACTCTGCCGGAACCCATCAGAACGGCAAACAGGCACGGACCGAGCAGGTCACCTGTAAATTTGCTGACACCGAGACTTTTTTCGGCAAAGGCGGATGCCCATTGCGCCATCGCAATTTCGCTTGCACCGGCACAGAGCATGAGCAATGCACAGATTATAAAGGTAGGCTCTCTGAAAAGCTCGGGGATTTTCATTTCGCTCTCGCCCTCGGGAACAGGCGGAACGATAGGGACCCTCATGAAAGCGAACAAGTTGATTATCGGAATAATCGCCCATATGATCGGCATGTATATCCAATTTCCCGTGCCGATAAATTTGATTGCAAACGTCGTAATCAGCACGACCGAAGCCTGACCCCAACAATAGAATGAATGGAGAAATGCCATTTCGCCCGATTTGTTGCCGAGCGGTAAGCCCTCGATTATCGGACTGATGAGAACCTCAATAAGACCCGAGCCGATTGCGTAAATAATTATCGGAATGATGAGTCCGACATAGTGATTGCCGAATGCTCTCGGCAGAATTCCCAGGAGGATAAGTCCTGCCGCCGCAAAAACGTGAGCGAAAACGATAGATACACGATATCCGACTTTTTCGATGACTTTTACGGAAGCAAAGTCAATAAAAATCTGCGATACAAAGTTGATAAGTATAAGCCAGCTTATTTGTGAATAGTCCAGCCCGAATTCGTCCTGAAAAATTACATAGAAAAGGGATGCAAGATTGTTGATGATCGCCTGAACAAAATATCCTGTATAACAGGCGATTTTGGTTGAAGTGTATTTGCTGTTAGATGTTGTCATTTCCGATAATGTCCTCATTTTCTGTGTTGTTGTCTTTCCAGTACCACCAACGGAGTTTCTTCTCATCCGGCTTCGGCGTGTTGGCAAAGTAAACCGCTGTTCTCATTTCATAGAGAATAACCTTGTCGGCAACGTCGCCGCTCTCGACGCAGTAGTCGAGATAGAAATTGTCGCCCTCTTTGCCGATAAGCTGAGAGGTCTCGGTGATTTCAAGAATTCTGAAGGCTTCCTTTGCTTCATCGCTCAGGAAATTAAGCTCATCTATTCTATAGTTTTTTGGCGTTTTGTCTTTTTTTCTGAAAAACATTTTTTATTACCTCCGATAGAGGTATTCTAACATAATTGAAATTATAAGTAAAGAGTTGAAATGAAAATAAAAATATGGTATTATTATAACCGAATTTCTCGGTTAGGATGAAGAAAATGAAGGTTGCACAAAACTTTTTGAATACACATGATTTCGTCGTTGTCGATATTGAAACAACGGGTTTGAACTGCAAAACGGATGATATTATTGAAATTTCCGCCGTTAGAGTTGAGGACGATATCGTTACGGACGAGTTCTCACGGCTGATTCATACCGACAAGGAAATAAGCCCGTTTGTTTTCGGCTTGACCGGTATAAGCAACGCCATGCTCGAAAATGCCGAGGATATTTCAACCGTGCTTTGCGGGTTGTTTGACTTTGTCGGTGATATGCCGATCGTCGGCCACAATATCGGCTTTGATATGCGCTTTATTTCATGGAATTCGGCTTTGCTTTTCGGCGAGAAGCCGTGCAACAGAACGCTCGATTCATTGCTTTTTTCGAAAGAAGTTCTTCCCGAGCTGAGAAGCCATAAGTTATCGTTTTTGAAGGAATATTTCAGAATAAGCGGCACATCTCACCGTGCACTCGACGATTGCAGAACGACATATGAACTGGTCGAGATACTCAAGAAAAAGGCGGCAGGGGAGACAGCGTAAATATAAAAATCGCTATTCCGCATATTTTTTTATAAAACACTTTACAAACACGGTTTTGGGTGGTATAATACTAACGTTGTGTTTCCGCTTTCTCGGATTACGGGTTTTACCGCAATGCGGTGTTCACCTGCCGTAACCTGGGAGGTCGGCGCAAAATAATAATTTAATGAGGTGAAAATTATGACACAGGCAGAGAAGCAGGCTATCATGGCCGAGTATGCTCTTCACGAGGGTGACACAGGTTCACCGGAGGTTCAGATCGCTGTTCTTACAAAGAGAATCAACGACCTTACAGAGCATCTTAAAACTCACAAGAAGGATCATCACTCAAGAAGAGGTCTTCTTAAGATGGTTGGTCACAGACGTAACCTTCTTGCATATTTGCAGAAAGTTGATATCGAGAGATATCGTGCTATCATCGCAAGACTTGGTATTCGTAAATAATTTCGGCATTATGAGGCAGACAGCATTCTTTTACTGTCTGCCTCTGCGTCGATTTTAAAAAAGTATCTATTTGCCGGGCAGCTTATCGGTTTTAGCAGTGAATCGACAGCTTGAAGCTCAAACTGCGGATTTATTGCTAAATCCTTGCCCGACGTAGAAATAAAATTTTACAGAGAGGTATTGAAAATGTTTTTCAAGGATTTCAGAAAATTTGAAACAACACTTGCAGGACGTCCGCTCGTAGTTGAGACCGGTAAAATGGCTCAGCTTGCAGGCGGTTCATGTCTTATCCGTTACGGCGAGACAGAGGTTCTTTGCACAGCCACAATGGCAGACAAGCCCAGAGAGGGCGTTGATTTCTTCCCTCTTTCGGTTGATTTTGAGGAGAAGCTTTATTCCGTCGGTCGTATTCCCGGCTCTTTCCAGCGCCGTGAGGGCAAGGCTTCCGAGAAGGCAACACTTGCTTCCCGTGTTATCGACCGTCCGATTCGTCCGCTTTTCCCGAAGGATATGCGTAACGATGTAGGCGTTGTTGCAACGGTTATGTCCGTTGACCCCGATTGCTCGCCCGAGATTACCGCTATGATCGGTGTTTCGGTTGCTATTTCGATTTCGGCTATTCCATGGGACGGTCCGATTTCAGGCGTTTCCGTAGGCCTTATTGACGGTGAGTATGTAATCAACCCGACCGAGGAGCAGAGAAAGGTTTCTCAGATGGCCGTTACGGTTGCTTCTACCAAGGATCTTGTTGCTATGATCGAGGCAGGCGCAAACGAGGTATCCAATGAGGATATGTTTGACGGAATCATGTACGCTCACAAGGTTAACCAGGAAATCGTTAAGTTCATCGAGGGTATTCGTGCCGAGGTCGGCAAAGAGAAGATTGACTTCCCGTCAAACGATCCGTCTCCCGAGATGTTTGAGGCTATCAAGGAGTTCGCTATCGACGACGTTAAGGTTGCTCTTGATACAGACGACAAGAGAATCCGTGATGAGGCTCTTCGTCCGATTTATGCCGCTGTTCATGAGAAGTTCGACGAGGTTTATCCCGACGATATCGCAAAGATTGACGATTGCATGTATAAGCTCCAGAAGTTCATCGTTCGCCGCTGGCTTCTTGATGAGGGCAAGCGTGTTGACGGCCGTGGAATCGACGAGATTCGTCCGCTTAACGCAGAGATTGACCTCCTCAGCCGTGTTCACGGTTCAGGTATGTTCACTCGCGGTCAGACACAGTGTCTTTCAATTACAACGCTCGGACCTATGAGCGATGTTCAGATGCTCGACGGTATCGACAACGAGACCGAAAAGAGATATATCCACCACTACAATTTCCCGTCATACTCAGTCGGCGAGACTCGTCCGAGCAGAGGACCGGGACGTCGTGAGATCGGTCACGGCGCACTCGCAGAGAGAGCACTTCTTCCGGTTATTCCGTCGGTTGAGGAGTTCCCGTACTGCATCCGTGTTGTTTCCGAGGTTCTTTCCTCAAACGGTTCAACATCACAGGGCTCAATCTGCGGTTCAACTCTTTCACTTATGGCAGCCGGTGTTCCGATCAAGGCTCCCGTTGCGGGTATCTCCTGCGGACTTGTCACCGAGGGCGACCGCTTCATGACAATGGTTGATATTCAGGGTCTTGAGGACTTCTTCGGCGACATGGACTTCAAGGTTGCAGGTACAAAGAAGGGTATAACAGCTATTCAGATGGACCTCAAGGTTCACGGACTTACTCCGGAAATCATCAAGGAAGCTCTTGAGAAGACATACAAGGCTCGTTGCTACATCCTTGACGAGATTATGCTTCCGGTTATCCCTGAGCCGAGAAAAGAGCTTTCAAAGTATGCTCCGAAGATGCTTTCAACCAAGGTTCCCGTTGATAAGATCGCCGAGGTTATCGGTAAGCAGGGTAAGGTTATCCAGAAGATTTGTGCAGAGTGCGATTGTAAGGTTGACGTTGAGGAGGACGGCAGCGTATTTGTATGCTCTCAGGATATTGAGAACGCAAAGCGTGCTATCTTCATGATTGAGACTATCGCCAATGACCCCGAGGTCGGTGCTATTTATAAGGGCGTTGTAACAAGAATTATGGACTTCGGCGCATTCGTTGAGATTGCTCCGGGCAAAGAGGGTCTTGTTCACATCAGCCATCTTGATGTCAAGAGAGTTGACAAGGTAACAGACGTTGTTAATGTTGGCGACGAGGTTATCGTTAAGGTTCGTGAGATTGACGATCAGGGCAGAATCAATCTTTCACGCCGTGAGGCTCTTATCGAGGTAGAGGGTCTTGTTCCCGAGAACGAGATTTCCGACGCTCCGAGACGTCAATTTCCCGGCGCCCCGGTGCCGCCTGTGGGGACCCCGCCGCAGAGGCGGCCCGAGAGGCGGAAGAAAAGAAAGAGACCACAAATAATCAATAAGCAATAATTGAGGCTGTATCATGGTTCACTTGAACTATGGTGCAGTCTTTTTTTGAAAATGTTTATTTAAGCGTGGGTGCCCCTTTAGGGTAGCGAAGTTTTTGCGCGGAAAGCAATTATTCATCAGAAGATTTCAAGGTCGGTAAATTTCAAGGTGCGATGTGGTCATCGCACATTGCGATAAGTGCAGAAAAGTAATGTTACGCAGAGGTACGGTTAGAGCACAATTCGTAGTGGTCGATGCCCACATCGACCCAAGGCAGAAGAAACTTAGACATAGTCAGTATGGGCGTGTACGTCCTCTAAAGTCTGCAGAAAATAAAAAGGACGACCGAGGCCGTCCTACGAAAAAATTCGTTTATTCTGTTCTCAATTCATACTGCTCAAGGTCAAGCAGAATAACCGTGCCGTTGTCAATCTCAGAGCGGGCGATGATGCCGATTCCGAGGTTGTCGCAAATGCGCTTGCAAAGGTAAAGCCCGAGACCGCTTGCCTTTGAATTAATTCTGCCGTTGCCGCCTGTGTAGCCCTTTTCAAAAATCCTCGGTAAATCCTCGGGCGCAATGCCGATTCCCGTGTCCTCAATGCAAAGATATTGCTTGTCCGAATAAATCTTAATGCTGCCCTCACGGGTGTATTTGAGTGCATTGGAAAGCAGCTGTTCGATAACAAACGAAAGCCACTTTTCGTCTGTTATTATTTTTTTGTCGGACGGTGAATATTGAAGCTTGATTTTTCTTTCGATAAATTCTGTTGAAAAGCGTTTGATAGATTCCCTTACAATTTCGTCCAAATCATGCTCCTTAAAAACGTAATCTGTTGAGGTTGAATCAAGCCGAAGAAAGGCGAGCACCATTTCAACATACTGTTCAATGCGAAAAAGCTCCGAGGAGAGCCGACGTGAAAGGGGAGTATCCTCGTTTTGAAGCGTAATGTGCATGGAGGCAATCGGTGTCTTGATCTGATGTGCCCACACGGTGTAATAATCGATCATATCACGGTATTTCATCGAGCTTTTGTATTCGATATCCGAGATTTCCTCGGTCAGACTTCTGATAAGCTTTTGATAGTCCGCTTCGTCAATGCTCTCGATTTTAGGGAGAGTGTCTATCATTGCCGAGGTGAGCTGTCGGATTTCGCAAAGCTTTTCGTGCTTTTTCTTCACAGAACGAAAATCAAATATAAAAAATATTATTCCGATTATTATGCAAAGAAGAAAAGGGTACAGAACCGCTGTAAATGATATTTTGTAAAGGATAAAAACCAAGGCGAAAACGAGAGTGAACAGCAAAAAAAGAATTATGCCGTTTCGTCGCTGCCTGAGATATTCAAAAAACAATTTCATATTCAGCACCCTTATTCAATAATGTAACCCATGCCGAACCTGGTCGTGATGAAGCTGTCAAGCCCTGCGGCGTCAAGCCTTTTACGCAGGCGGTTGATATTTACCGTCAGCGTGTTTTCGTCAACAAAAACATCGGTTTTCCAGAGCTTTTCCATCAGCTTTTCACGGCTGACGATTTTGCCCTTGTTCTCCATAAGGCATTGCAAAATCCTGAATTCGTTTTTTGAAAGTGAGATTTGCTCCGTGCCGAAGGTAAGCGTACCGTCGCCCGTGTTGAGGATTGCCCCACGATGCTCAATAACGGGAACGGACGAGCCGAAGTCGTATGTTCTGCGCAGCAGAGCCCGGATTTTTGCCGTCAAAACATTCTCGTCAAATGGCTTTGAGATAAAATCGTCTGCACCCATGTTCATTGCCATGACTATGTTCATATTGTCGGAAGCGGAAGAAATGAAAATTATCGGCACTTTTGAAATCTTGCGAATTTCGCTGCACCAATGATAGCCGTTGAAGAACGGGAGCATTATATCAAGGAGAACGATGTGCGGCTGATATTCGCTGAATTCCGCAAGAACATTGCGAAAATTTTCAACAGTGCGAACCTCAAGGCCCCACGCCTCGGTCTGAGCCTTTATTCCCTCGGCAATGCCCGGGTCGTCTTCTACTATGAGGAGCTTATACATAACCTCACCTCTGTAAAATTATCGGATTTTATTATATCACAGCAGCGGGGAAATAACAAGAAGCCGGCAGAAAAAAACAGCCCCTTACCGAGGTAAAGAGCTGTTGATTATATAATATCTTATTTAACCGACTTAATCATTGATTCGCCGGTCATTTCCTTCGGCTGAGGAAGATCCATGATCTGGAGCATTGTCGGTGCAAGGTCGCAAAGCTTACCTGTTTTCTTAAGCTTGCAGTCATAGCCTACGACGCAGAGCGGAACCGGATTGGTTGAATGAGGTGTAAACGGCTTGCCGTCGTCGCCGATCATTTTGTCGGCGTTGCCGTGGTCGGCAGTTATGAGAACCGCACCGCCCATGCTCAGAGCTGCATCGCAAACTCTGCCTACGCACTCGTCAACAGCTTCAACAGCCTTAACGGCGGCCTCAAATACGCCTGTGTGACCAACCATGTCGCAGTTAGCAAAGTTGAGGATAACAACGTCATACTTGTCGGACTTGATCTGCTCGCAAACTGCGTCGCAAACCTCGTATGCGCTCATCTCCGGCTTGAGGTCGAAGGTCGGAACATCGGGGGAGTGGATAAGAATTCTGTCCTCACCCTTGAATGTCTTCTCTTCGCCGCCGTTAAAGAAGAATGTTACATGAGCGTACTTCTGCGTTTCGGCGATTCTGAGCTGAGTTTTGCCCTTTGAAGCAAGATACTCGCCCATAGTCATTTTAAGCTCCTCCGGCGGGAAAGCAACGCTTACGTTCGGCATTGTTTCATCATACTGAGTCATGCAGACATATGTGAGCGGGAAGAAACCGTTCTTTCTCTCAAAGCCGTCAAACTTCTCGTCAACGAAGGTTCTTGTGATCTGTCTTGCACGGTCGGGGCGGAAGTTGAAGAATACAACGCTGTCGTTTGCTTTGATCATGCCGTTTTTGTTGATAACGGTCGGAACGATGAACTCGTCCGTAACGCCGTTTGCATAGGACTCGTTCATGCTGTCAACTGCACAGTCTGCCTGAATTCCCTCACCGTAAACCATTGCGGCATAAGCTTTCTCAACTCTGTCCCAAGCGAAGTCACGGTCCATAGCGTAGTAACGGCCCATAACCGTTGCGATTTCGCCGACGCCAAGCTCCTTTGTCTTAGCATAAACGTCCTTGATGAAACCTACGCCGGAAGTTACGGAAACGTCACGGCCGTCCATGATGCAATGAACATATACCTTGTCGAGACCCTCACGCTTTGCCATTTCAAGCAAGCCGTAAAGGTGCTCAATGTGGCTGTGAACGCCGCCGTCGGAAAGAAGTCCTACAAGGTGGAGAGCTGTGCCATTCTTCTTGCAGTTTTCGCAAGCCTTGAGCAAAGCCTCGTTCTTGAAGAAATCGCCGTCCTGAATGGACTTTGAAATCTTAACAAGCATCTGATAAACAACACGGCCTGCGCCGATATTTGTATGGCCAACCTCACTGTTGCCCATCTGACCGTCCGGCAGACCTACATCAAGTCCGGAAGCACCGATGGTAGTGAACGGATTTTCTTTAAAAAGTCTTGTAAGATTGGGAGTATTTGCAGCTTCAATCGCATTGCCCTTTGCACCGGGATTGATTCCGAAGCCGTCCATGATACATAATACAACGGGTCTTTTCATATTAGTCACCACTTTCAAAATCAGAAGACCGGCGCATTTTGCGCAGACCAAAGAGCTTAAGGCTCTTTTAGGCGTCTTTTACACTCTCGCAGTATCTGTATACAGCTTCGGTGTAAGAAAACGCTTTCTGCATCAAAATGCGTCAGTCCCGCGAAAATTATATATGATATAAATTATTTACTTGCCGCCTTAACAATAGCCGCAAAGTCGGGAGCTTTAAGAGATGCGCCGCCGATAAGACCGCCGTCAACATCCTCCTTGCCGAGAAGCTCGTCTGCATTCTTGGCGTTCATTGATCCGCCGTACTGAACAACAAACTTGTCGGCAGCTTCCTTATCATAAAGCTCGGCGATAAGCTCACGGATAGCCTTGCAAACCTCCTCGGCCTGATCGGCTGTTGCAGTCTTGCCTGTTCCGATAGCCCAAACCGGCTCATATGCGATGATGATTCTGTCAAGTTCTTCCTTGCTTACGCCTGCAAGAGCGATTTTAACCTGAGAGGAAACAACCTCCATTGTGATGTTCTGCTCACGCTGCTCGAGATACTCGCCTACGCAGAGGATAACTGTCATACCGTTGTCAAGAGCTGCTCTTGTGCGGTCATGAACCGTAACGTCTGTGTCACCGAAGTATGTTCTTCTCTCGCTGTGGCCTGTGATAACGATATCAACGCCGCAAGCCTTGAGCATTTCAGCGGAAACCTCACCTGTGAATGCGCCGCTCTTTGCCCAGTGGCAGTTCTCTGCACCGATTTTGATGTTTGAGCCTTTAGCTGCTTCGAGAGCTGCGAAAAGGTCAACATAAGGAACGCAGCATACTACGTCGCAACCTGCATCTGCAACGAGGGGCTTGATCTCGTTGATGAGAGCTGTTGTCTCAGCAGGGGTTTTATTCATTTTCCAGTTACCTGCGATAACTGCTTTACGAAGTGACTTGTTCATTTTAACTACCTCCGATTATTTATCATTGAGAGCTACGATGCCCGGAAGCTCCTTGCCCTCAAGGAATTCAAGAGATGCACCGCCGCCTGTTGAGATGTGAGACATCTTGTCGGCAAAACCGAGCTTCTGAACAGCTGCGGCAGAGTCGCCGCCGCCGATGATTGAGATAGCGCCGGAATCTGCAACGGCAGTTGCAACAGCGATTGTACCTGCTGCGAAGTTATCCCACTCGGAAACGCCCATAGGTCCGTTCCAAATTACTGTTCCGCTGCCCTTGATAGCGTCAGCGAAGAGAGCCTGTGTCTTAGGACCGATGTCAAGACCCATCCAGCCGTCGGGGATGACATCACTGTCGATAATCATAGCCTCTGTGTCGGGCTTGTACTCCTTACCTACCTTATTGTCAACCGGAATAAGGAACTTAACGCCCTTCTCCTTAGCTGTGTTCATCATGTTCAAAGCATCTTCGATTCTGTCTTCCTCAAGAAGAGAGTTACCGATGCTGTAGCCGAGAGCCTTCATGAAGGTGTAAGCCATACCGCCGCCGACGATGATTGTATCGCACTTGTCGAGGAGGTTTGTAATAACGCCGATCTTGTCAGATACCTTGGCACCGCCGAGAATAGCAACAAGCGGACGCTTCGGGTTAGCAAGGGCACCGCCGATGAATTTAATTTCCTTCTGAATGAGGAATCCGCAGACCGCGGGAAGATAGTCGGCAACACCTGTTGTTGAGCTGTGTGCTCTGTGAGCAGAACCGAAGGCATCGTTTACAAAGATATCTGCAAGAGAAGCAAGTTTCTTTGAGAATTCGGGATCGTTCTTTGTCTCCTCCTTGTGGAAACGAACGTTTTCGAGAAGCATTACGTCTCCGTCCTGAAGCGAAGCGGCGAGTGACTGTGCGCTTTCGCCTACAACGTCCTTTGCCATCTTAACTTCCTTACCGAGGAGTTCGGAAAGGCGAGCGGCAACGGGAGCAAGAGAAAACTCAGGCTTGAATTCACCCTTGGGTCTGCCGAGATGTGAGCAAAGGATAACCTTTGCATTATGGTCGATAAGATATTTGATTGTCGGGAGCGAAGCAACAATACGCTTGTCGCTTGTAATAACGCCGTCCTTGAGAGGAACGTTGAAGTCGCAGCGTACAAGAACCTTCTTGCCGTTTACGTCAATATCCTCAACAGTCTTTTTGTTAAGAGCTTCCATTATTGATCTTCCTTTCAGAAATAGTTTTAGACAATTCGCAAGCCATATTTGTGCGGCATTGCCTATTTATTTTCAATCCGACTTATTTTACAACATTACGGGAAATTTTTCAAGTACCAATAGCCAAAAATTTAACAATATATCAGTATATACATAAAATTAGCATATTTTTTTCGTTTATTCACCATTTTGTTCAAAGAAGGAATAAAGCAGGATGAGATTTGACACAGAAAACAAAAATTTATTGAAAACAGAAGAAAGTATGATATAATACACTTAATTGTGCAAAAGGAGATAAAATATGCTTTTCAATTCCTATATTTTCATGCTTTTGTTTCTGCCGGTGACCTTACTGGGATATTATTCCCTTAACAGAATAAAAAAATATAATTTGTCAAAGGCATTTTTAATTATAATGTCGTTGATTTTTTATGCATATTTTAATATATCGTATTTTTTCATTATTTTCTCCAGCATCGTGCTTAATTATCTTATGAGTCGAATTATGCTGAAAAACAAAGAAAAAATAAAGCTGAAAAAACTTGTGTTAGCATTATCGTTGCTTTTTAATATCGGCATGTTATTCTATTTTAAGTATTTGGATTTCTTTATCTCGAATATAAATGCTGTCTTTTCGGCTGATTTTGCACTTAGACACATTGTTTTGCCGCTCGGAATAAGCTTCTTTACTTTTCAGCAGCTTTCATTTGTTATTGATTCGTATAAGGGGAACATTCCGCTATATAATTTTTTTGATTATGCCATTTTCGTAACTTTTTTCCCTCAGCTTATTGCAGGCCCGATTGTTTTACACAACGAGATCGTTCCTCAGTTTGCCGACGAGACAAAAAAGGCTTTTGATTTTCGGAATTTTTCAAAAGGAATGTATGCAATGGCTTACGGACTTGCAAAAAAGGTTCTGATTGCCGATACTTTCGGCAGGGTAGTTGATGCCGCATATGCCGATACGGATTATTTTCTTAATTCGACAAACGGTATTTTTATAATAATGGCATACACATTCCAAATTTATTTTGATTTCAGCGGATATTGCGATATGTCAACGGGCCTCGGCTGGATGTTTAACATCGAGATTCCCATGAATTTCAATTCTCCGTACAGAGCTTTGGATGACTATGATTTTTGGAAAAGATGGCATATTACACTCACGAGATTTTTTACTCAATACGTATATATTCCGCTGGGCGGCAACCGAAAGGGAAAAGCCAGAATGTATCTGAACACATTTATAGTTTTTGTTGTCAGCGGAATATGGCACGGCGCAAATTGGACCTTTATTCTTTGGGGTATTGTTCACGGTGCTGCGGATATTTTTTCAAAAGCTCTTTCAAAACCGATTTCTAAAATCCCGAAAATTATAAGGTGGGTAATTACATTCGGATTTTTAAATGTAACATGGGTTATTTTCAGAGCGGATAACGTTCATCAATTTCTTTTTATTATGAAACGATTGTTGATGATGAATTTCAAACCGTTGGACGGTAATCTTGTTTCATTGCTGTATGATGATAATATGCAGTATATAGATTCGCTATTTGGCTTACCGTGGCTAAAATATGCTTTCGGTATTGTGCTTATGGCTTTGGCGCTGTTTATGTGTGTGAAGTGCAAAAACACAAACGAAAAGCTGGAATGCTTTACCCCAAATAAGAGAAGCGGATTGGCAACGGTTGCTTTTATCGGTGTAAGCATATTATCATTTTCGGGGATCAGCTCTTTCCTTTATTTCAATTTTTAAGAAAGGATGTTTAATTTGAAGAAAAATATATTCAAACGATGGACATTTCTTTCTGCATTTTTTATATTGCTGATACTTGTTGTTTCGATAACTGTAAATGTAATTATTGATCCGTTTTTTCAATATCATAAACCAATTAAAAATTTGAATTATGAATATGACAGCATAATGTACCAGGGAGCGGGAATAATAAAGAATTTTGATTACGAAACCTTAATTATCGGCTCGTCTTTGACTCAAAATATGCGCCCGACCTATGCCGAAAAACTGTTCCGATCAAAAACTGTGAAGGTTCCTCTTTGCGGAATAGGCTTCCCGTTCATTCTGGATGCCTGCAATTTAGCTTTAGAAAAGAACGAGAAATTGAAAAGTATAATTATGAATATCGACCCGACATTGTTCTTTAATGATTCGGAGGATGCAAGCTTTCCGAGCTATATGTATGATAACAACATCTTCAACGATGTGAATTATTTGCTTAATAAAAGTGTTTTATTTTCGGAAAATCTGAATGTTTTGAACAGGACGATAAGGAAAACCGATCGGGTAAATATGGACGTGGCATTCTCGAGCGAAAAAGACTTTTACTTTTCCGAGTATTCGGCGGTACAATCGGCGTCAAATGACCCGATTGATTTCAATGAAAAAGAGCTTTATGAAAAATTCAAATCGGGAGTAAGTTCGCTTGAAGATGTTGTGGAGAAAAACCCCGGCGTTGAATTCAGTTTCTTTATTCCGCCAAAATCGATTTTGGAGCTTAAAACCATGAGCTTCAATTCATACCTTGATTTCTATTGCAATATAATCAAAGAAACATTCGAAACGTTTTCTTCATATGATAATTGCAGAGTGTTTATGTTCCAGGACGACGAACAAACAGTCGAAAACCTTTATAATTATTGTGATACCCAGCATTTTTCCTCCAACGTTTCGGATAAGATTTTGGAAGATATTTGTAAAGGCGAAAATCTGTTGACAAAGGATAATTGCAACGATAGACTGGAAAAAATCAAGAAAATGGCAGTGAATTTTGATTATTCGGTTTTTGATATTGAAAAATCTTCGTTGAAAAGCTGTGATAATATAACAAGCTATATGGAGCTGCTTAAAGATGAAAGATATATTTACGCTGTTCGCAAGGTTGGCAAAACGTCCGATGAAAACAGTTTCGATGTTTATTGCGGCGGTCGAGAGTATCAAGGTAAGGAAGTCCTTTTTGATTTTTCTGACGGAAACAGAATTAAAATTGACGGAGTAACGTATTCCTACGGACACGACGGAATAAATTATGTTGTGTATGATAAAAAGCTTAATCGTGTTATTGATTCCGTTCGTTTTGATTCTTCAAGCGGGAAAGCATTTGAAAGACTGCAAAATCGCAGAAAAGACGGAAAATAATTGCATTCTTTATTGACAAAGAATTAACATAAAGGTATAATATTTCAGTAAAATATTTAAGGCGATAACGTATGTCGTAATCATGCGGTATTGCAAAAATTCTATCGGAGGTTTTATTATGGGTAGAGTATATAACTTTTCAGCAGGTCCGTCCATGCTTCCCGAGTCGGTTCTGAACAAGGCAGCCGCAGAGATGCTGGACTATGAGGGCACAGGCACATCCGTTATGGAGATGTCTCACCGTTCAAAGGCTTTCCAGGGAATCATTGATTCCGCAGAGGCTCTTGTCCGTGAGATTTACAAGGTTCCGGATAACTACAAGGTTCTTTTCCTTCAGGGCGGCGCATCAACTCAGTTCGCAGCTATTCCGCTCAACTTCATGAACGGCACAGGCAAGGCTGATTACATCATCACAGGCCGTTGGGCAAACCAGGCTTTCAAAGAGGCTAAGAAGTACGGTGATGTTGTTGCCGCAGCTTCATCGGAGGATAAGACATACACTTATATCCCCAAGACGACCCGTGAGAGCTTCCGTGATGATATTGACTATGTTTACTATTGCATGAACAATACGATTTACGGTACAACATTCAAGTATATCCCGGACACAGGCGATATTCCTCTTATTGCAGACGTTTCATCCTGCTTCTTCTCGGAGCCGCTTGATATTTCCAAGTTTGCAATGGTTTACGGCGGCGCTCAGAAGAACGTTGCTCCGGCAGGTCTTGTAATCGCTATCATTCGTGAAGATATGCTCGGTCATGCCCGTGATTACACACCGACAATGCTTGACTATAAGATTCACGCAGATAACGGTTCAATGTACAACACTCCGCCGTGCTACACAATTTATATGTGCAAGCTTGTTCTTGAGTGGATCAAGAGTATCGGCGGTCTTGACGCTATGAAGGCAAGAAACGAAGCTAAAGCTAAGATTCTTTACGATTACCTTGATTCAAGCAAGTTCTTCAAGGGCACTGTTGTTAAGGAGGATCGTTCTCTTATGAACGTTCCGTTCGTTATCGGCGACAAGGACATGGAAGCAAAGTTCATTGCCGAGGCAACAGAGGCAGGCTTTATCAACCTCAAGGGTCACAAGACCGTTGGCGGTATGAGAGCTTCTATCTACAACGCAATGCCGATCGAGGGTGTTGAAAAGCTCGTCGAGTTCATGAAGAAGTTCGAGGAAGCTAATTCATAAATAAAAACACACAGGCTGTTATCTTAAAGTCAGATGGCACAAAACAGTCTTCCCTTTGATGGGGAAGACTTGTGCCGCCTTTAACGGAACAGCCTTATTTTATAAAAGGAGACAGTTTTATGTATAATATTCTTACTCTCAATAAGATTGCTGCCTGCGGTACAGACCGTTTCGACGGAAAGTACGCTTGCTCGGACAGCTGTGAGAATCCTACCGCCGTTATGGTTCGTTCGGCTTCAATGCACGAGACAGTATTCGCTCCCGAAACTCTTGCAATCGCCCGTGCCGGTGCAGGCACCAACAATATCCCGGTTGACAAGTGTGCAGAGCAGGGAATCGTTGTTTTCAACACTCCCGGTGCAAATGCAAATGCCGTTAAAGAGCTTGTTATCTGTGGACTTCTTCTCGCTTCGAGAAAGGTTACCGCCGCTTATGACTGGTGTAAGGGTCTTAAGGGCGAGGGCGACAATGTCGGCAAGCTCGTTGAAAAAGGTAAGTCACAGTTCGCAGGCCCGGAAATCATGGGCAAAACTCTCGGCGTTATCGGCCTCGGTGCAATCGGCTTTAAGGTTGCTCAGGCTGCCGAAGCTCTCGGCATGAAAATTGTCGGCTACGACCCGTTCCTTTCGGAGGGCGTTAAGGCTGCTCTTTCGGCTGAGACAGAGGTTGTTGAGGACATCAACGACATCTTTAAAAAGAGTGATTACATAACAATTCACGTTCCTCTCAATGACGGAACTAAGGATACGGTCAACAAGGATACTCTTGCACTTTGCAAGGACGGAGTAAGAATTCTCAACTTTGCCCGTGGCGGACTTGTAAACAGTGCAGACATGATTGCCGCACTCGAAAGCGGTAAGGCTGCTGCTTATGTTACAGATTTCCCGTCGGATGAGGTTATCGGTGTTGACGGTGTTGTCGCTATTCCGCATCTCGGTGCATCAACTCCCGAGAGTGAGGACAACTGTGCGGTTATGGCTGCGGATGAGCTTATCGCTTACATCGAAAAGGGCGAAATCGTTAACTCGGTAAATATGCCGAGAATGCCGCTTGATAAGGTTGACAGTGTAAGAACCTGCGTTATCCATAATGCTGATGCCGCAGACGCAGTTAAGGCTGTGCTCGGTGCAGACGCAAAGAGTGCAATAAGAGGAGCATACGGCTACTCGGTTGTTGATGCCGAAGCAGATGTTGCCGCTCTTGAAGCAATTGACGGTGTTATCAGAGTAAGAGTTATAAAATAATTACAGTTTTTGATTTTTAACCGAAACAAAACTGCCGCATTTAGAAACAGTGCTAAATGCGGCAGTTAATTTTTATTTTTCGAGTTTTTGTGTTATCAGATCGGTTGCGGCACGAATCAGTGCTATCATTCCGAAAAGTATTGCGGCAGGGATGGTGAGTACGCCTATTGCGGCGAGCCCGCCGAAGAATACAAGCGTTGAAAAAATATGTTTCAGCTTTTTCATTTCGCATATTCCGAGGTCATTTCGACCGTTCCGGTGAAGTTGTTGTAAATTATCATTGCATAGTTTCCGCCGCTGTCAAAATCAAATGTCTTTTCAATAATTCCATTCTCATCAACGGAATATTCCTTGACGTCCGAGCCTGTTCTGACCCTGAGAGAGGCGGCTCCGCTTTCCGTAAGAATTTTCACTTTGAGCTTGATTTTTCTGTCCTTGACCGATGCTCCGCCGAACACCACGTCACGTCCGTTCTCCGAAATGCAGGAGGAGGAATAGCTGCCGATATAGGTATCCTTGCCGACATTTTCTCTCTTTCCGATGAGCTTTGAATCTCTTGTTATCTGCGTGAGGCTGATAACGTGAGCTATGCTGTCAAAATCATCGACAATCTGCTGTGCCGACGGCTTCCGGACGACCTCGACTGCACCGAGAATGATAACGGCTGCGATGAAAATTGCAAGCAGCTTTTTCATTGTCAGCCCTCCTTTGCACCGCTTACTATCTTGTAATAGGCGCTTGAGGTAATCTTGTAAACAATCATGTAGAACAGTGCGAATGCCGCAAAGCTAATCAGGATTGTCACAATGAAAAGATTAAGGTTTGTCAGGTTGAATAAAAGCAGAAGCTTTTTAATTATCGGTGCTGCGAAAGCAAGGTGCATTCCCGCAAAGATGAGGGGAAGGAAGAATACAGTTAGGAGCTGTGAATTGATGCTCTTTCTGATTTCGTTTTTTGTCATGCCGACCTTTTGCATGATCTCGAATCTCGACTGATCCTCGTAACCCTCGGAAATCTGCTTGTAGTAGATTATGAGGACGGCGGCGAAGATGAATACTATGCTGAGAATGATTCCGAGTCCGAAAAGCCCGCCGTACAGGCCGAAGAAATCCAATCGGTTCTGCTCTCGGCTTTCCACCTCTGTAGAATGAATATCTTCTTTTAAGTCATCACTTACGTCAGTCAAATAGGAATTAATATCCTTTGAAAGAGCGATTTGCTCATCTTCAGAAAGACCTGTATCAAAGCCATATGTCCAGCTGAAATTGACTACCGGTTCAGAATCATGCTGATGCGTTGCGTCGGTCATGCCCTGTGTTGCCTTGTCAAGGTCATTTACGAAAATTGCCATTGTAGGAACGACTGTCATAGCCGCATCTGATTGACTGATGAAATTATCAAGATATCTGACGATTTTGAAGCTCTGACCCCCATTGAATGAGAGCGTGTCACCATGAAAGTTCGAATCCTTTCTGAAAAGGTAAACCATTGCTTCGCCGTCTTTGAGACGGTAGTCCGTTCCCATCATCTCGTTGTAATCATCGACGGAAACGAAGTTGAACTGAAATACCTTGTTATAATCAACAGTGCCGCTGTAAACATTTCTGATGTCTGTTTCAACATTTCCGTCGGTTACCATGCCGGAGAGCACGCCTGCAAGATATGTGAGGGAATTGTGGACGTTTGCGTTGTGCTTCTTTGCAATTTCGTCAATTCCCGAACGGATTTGGTCAGATTGTCCGTTCTTGTAAATCTGAGTGTCAAGAGACGAAAAGCTTATGTTTATCTCCCTGGGATAACGGCTTGAAAGAGCGTCCTCCGCACCGAAATAAAGGCTTGTCGTTGATGAGATCATAACGAGAACCATTGTTGCGAGAATACAGATCGAAGCAAGGCCTGCACCGTTGCGCTTCATTCTGTAAACCATTGAGGAAACGGATACAAAGTGGTTCGGTTTGTAGTAATATTTCTTGTTCTTTTGCAAAAGGCGGCAGAAAAGAACCGAGCCGGAAATCATGACGAGATACGTTCCGATGATAACCATAATGACGGCTACAAAGAAGAGCGTCAATGCCTGGAGCGGCTCTTTAATGCTGAGCGAAATGTAATATGCACCGCCGAGAAGAAGAACTCCGAGAATGCCGAGAAGCCGGTTGCCCTTGGGCGGCTTTTCACCCGTTTGTTCGCTCTTAACAAGCGAAATGGCGCTTGAGGACCGAACCTGACGAAGTGAATTGAAGAAAAGGAGAATGTTAATTACCGTAAAAATTATTGCACAAAGTCCTATGCCCTGACTTGAAACCGTAAGGTCGAATGTTGCGTCGCTTTTTAACAAATTGAGGAATACAAGCTCGGCAAGCTTCGAGAAAGCGATACCCGCAGCAAGACCGATAACGAGGGAAATAGCCGCTATTATGAGTGTTTCCCAGAAAAGTATTATGCCGAGATTGTGTTTGTCCATTCCGAGAATGTTATAAAGTCCGAATTCCTTTTTGCGCCGTTTGATAAGAAACGAATTTGTGTAAAAAAGGAAGATGCATGAGAAAATTGCGATGACCCATGAGCCGAGACCGAGAATTTGGGAGACTGTCGAGCTTTGCACTGCGTCCTTAATACTCTGTGAAAACTGTAGGAATATAATGATATAGTACATCATTACCATGCCTATAGAAGTGAGAATATAGGGCAGATACATTTTTTTATTCTTGCGAATGCCGTCAAAGGCAAGCTTGGGGTAAAATCCTTTTTTCATTATTTTTCACCGCCTGTCGCAAGCAGAGTAAGGGTATCCGAAATCTTCTGATAAAGCTGTTCGTCGGTATCCTTGCCTCTGTAAATCTGATGGAAAACCTCGCCGTCCTTAATGAAAAGGACTCTGTTCGCCGAGCTTGCCGCCTTGAGCGAGTGAGTAACCATAACGATGGTCTGACCGGTGCTGTTGATATCGGAGAAAAGGCGGAGCAATTCGTCCGTTGCTTTTGAATCAAGCGCACCCGTCGGCTCGTCGGCAAGGATAAGCTTCGGATTTGTGATTATCGCACGGGCAACTGCGGCTCTCTGCTTCTGACCGCCGGAAACCTCATAGGGGTATTTCTTGAGAAGCGGAAGAATACCGAGCCTTTTTGCGACTGTTTCAAGCTTGCCGCTCATTTCCTTATAGTTCTTGCCTGCAAGAACAAGGGGAAGATAGATGTTGTCCTCAAGTGTGAATGTGTCAAGCAGGTTGAAATCCTGAAATACGAAACCGAGATTGTCACGGCGGAATGCAGCAACGTCTTTTTCTTTTATCTTGGAAAGATCCTTGCCGTCAAGAACAACGTTGCCGTTCGTCGGCTTATCAAGGGCCGCAAGAATGTTGAGAAGCGTTGTTTTACCCGATCCCGATTCACCCATGACGGCGACATATTCGCCCTCCTCGACGGTGAAGTTTACGTTCCTGAGTGCTTCGACCTTATTGCCGCCGAAGCGTGTTGAATAGATTTTTTTAAGTCCTTTGACTTCCAGAATACTCATTGTTTTGACCTCCAATCAATTTTCTGACGTTAGTATATCAGAAAAAGGAACGTATCTCCATAGAATTATCTTACAAAACAGTGCTCAAATCTTACAGTTTTGTAAGAAGTGAAGCTTTTTCGGTGAGAAATTATATTTTTGCAAATTTTTCTTGGCTTCACTGTAGGGGCACCCAAGAATTTTCTTCTCAACTTGGGTCGATGTAGGCATCGACCCATACGGAATGTTCTCTTACCACACTTTTGCGGAATTTTGCTTTTCTGCACCTCGTCGTAGGGTGCGATGCCCACATCGCACCTTTAAAATTTTGATGAAATTGTTTTCGAGGCAGACACCTAACTTGCCTCCCATGCATGGGAGGTTAAACAAGATCTTATCAGATTTTCAATAAAACTCCGGTCAGCTCCCCTAAAAGGGAGCCAAGATAGAAATTTTACCGCAACACATCAAAAAACCGTACCGAGCCTTGCTTTTGACTTCGGTACGGTGATTTTTATTCTTTTTCTGCCGACTGGGGAATGATATCGGGATAAAGAAGATCGTGAATGTATTTATCCTCCTCGTCCCAGTTGAGGATAAGAACTTCCTTGCCGTCACGGGTCGAAAGCGGATACGGAACATGAGGAATGATGTCCTCATGTATGCTCATCGAAAGATATTTCGGCGCCTTTGCAACCTGAGCGAGAAGCTCTGCCTTGGAAAAATTGGTTGTAACAAGCGGCAGAACCGTGTCGAGAAGGTCTACCATTGTCGAGGCCGAGGATTTTCTGAGCTTTAAAGCAATAGCGTTGAGAACGGCTCTCTGTCTGCCGGTACGCTTACGGTCCGTGTCGATTGAACGAAGTCTCGAATAGTAAACCGCTTCATCTCCGTCAAGGTCGTATGTTCCGGCTGCAGAAACGCCGAGAACATTGCCCGCTTCCGCCGCGGTCATTTCAATCGTAACTCCGCCGAGAGCGTCAACAATCTGGGCAAAGCCCGAGATGTCAACGGTGATGTATTTATCAATTCTTATCTTATAGTTCTGCTCAATTGTGTCAACAAGCAGGCTTGCTCCGCCGTAGGCATGAGCCGTGTTCAGTCGCTTGTTGCCGTGGCCGGGGATTGCGACATATGCCGCACGGGAGAGCGAAACCATGTTGATAACATTATTAATTGTGTTAATCGAGATAAGAATCATGGAGTCGGAACGGGGGAGATATGCACCCTTGAACATGACTGCTTCCTCGTCACCGTAGTCAACGCCGACCAAAAGAATGTTTACAATTCTGTCGTCGTACCAAATAACGTTGTTGGCAAGTCTTGCTCGAAGATCGGCATCGGCGTCCGCCTGATTATCAAAGTTCAGGGATTCTTCTTTGTCAAGGTTCGGGTTTGCCGTTCCCTGCGAATCGCCGTAATTGAGCTTGTTGAGGTAGGTGTATACGTATATTCCCGCTCCGCCTGCAAGTATTGCAAAGACAAGGATAATGGCGATAAACGCCTTAAGACCCTTGCGCTTTTTCTTTTTTTCTTTTTTGAGATCGGCAGCGGTAAGCTTGTAGCTGTCGTCCTTGGGGTCGATAACCTGATATTTATTTTCTTCCATGAATTGAACCTCCATGCGATTTTTTATCATTATAAACTATTTTAAAAAGAAAATCAAATATTATTGCACATTTTGTTTATAAAGGTTATAATATAATAGTTAAATTGTTAGGAGTTATATAAATGAGGTGAAAATATGAGCACTTTAAGGGATATGATTTTCGATCTTTCCGAAGCAAACGGAACTCCCGGAGCGGAAAGCGAAATATCGAATATAATTGAAAAATATGTATCAAAATTTGCCGATGTCAAAAAGGACAAGTTCGGCAACGTGACAGCTGAAATGCCGGCAGGAGAGAAAACAATTCTTCTTGACGCCCATATGGACAGAATCGGAATGATAGTCACGGGTATCGAGGACGGTGGATTCCTGCGTGTCGCAAAGTGCGGCGGGATGGACGCAAGAGTTCTTGCCGCTCAGGACGTTACAATTTGGGGCAAAGAGCCTGTTTACGGCGTTGTTACCTCGACTCCTCCTCATCTCTCAACTCCGGAGGACGCTAAGAAAGCCAAGGATTTTGATGCGATTCTCATTGATACGGGAATGACTAAGGAAGAAGCGGAGAAGCTTATTTCTCAGGGCGACAGAATAACCGTAAGATGCCCTCACGGCGAGATGGAAAACGGCAGAATATTCGGCGCCGCTCTCGACGACCGTGCGGGCTGTGCGGCGATAATCAGAGCCGCCGAGCTCGTCTCGAAAGAGAAGGAAAGACCAAGTGTGAAGCTTCTTTTCTCCGGTCAGGAGGAAACGGGCGGCGACGGTGCGATTACGGGCAGCTTTAATCTCGATGCCGATGAGTGCATTGCCGTTGATGTCAGTTTTGCCGATGCACCGGACATGCCGAGCGAAAAGTGCGGCAAGCTCAACAAAGGCCCTATGATTGGCATTGCACCCGTGCTTGACTATAGGATAAGTCAAAAGCTCAAGGCTGTTGCCGAGGGAAAGAAAATTCCTTATCAGCTTGAATTGATGGGCGATTCGACAGGAACAAACGCCGACCATATCGCAATTTCAAAGGGCGGAATCAAAACGGGGCTTGTTTCAATCCCTCAGCGAAATATGCACACGGGCGTTGAAATTATCGCCGTTGACGACGTGGAAAATGCGGCGAAATTAATTGCGGAATACATTCTCGGAGGTGGTCTCAATGCTTGAACTTGTAAAGAAGCTTTCGCTTCTCAACGGAACCTCGGGCAGAGAGGACGACGTAAGAGAGTTTATTATAAATGAAATAAAGGACTGTGCCGAAAGCTATGAGGTTGACCCGCTCGGCAACCTTATCGTGTTCAAGAAAGGCAAGAAAACGCCGAAAAACAAGGTTATGCTCGACGCTCATATGGACGAGGTAGGATTCATGATAACAAGCATAAATTCCGACGGAACACTCGGCTTTGAGAGAATCGGCGGAATTGACAAGCGTGTTATGCTCGGCAGAGCGGTAACCGTCGGCGAAAAGAAAATAAACGGAGTTATCGGTCTCAAACCCATTCATATGACAAAGGGCGACGAAAAAATGACCATGCCCGAAAAAATGTATATTGACATCGGAGCTGATAATGCAGAGCAGGCCGCAAAGCTTGTTTCGCTCGGAGACTGTGCATATTTCAATTCCGATTTTGCGGAGTTTGGCGACGGCTTCATCAAGTGCAAGGCTCTTGACGACCGTGCAGGCTGTGCAATACTTATCAATATGATAAAATCAGACCTGCCTTATGATATGTATTTCAATTTTGCAACGGGCGAGGAGGTAGGCCTCGGCTCGGCGGGTACGGCGGCATACAGGGTTAATCCCGATTATGCGATAGTTGTTGAAACAACTACTGCGGCGGATCTTGCCGATGTGCCCGAGAACAAAAAGGTCTGCAAGCTCGGTGAGGGAGCGGTTATTTCGTTCATGGACAGACGCACGATTTATTCAAGAGAGCTTTTTGACAAAGCCTTCGAGCTTGCGAAGCGTGACGGAATCAAGGCGCAGGTCAAGGCGGCAGTTGCAGGCGGCAACAATGCAGGCGTTATCCATAAGACGGCAGGCGGCATAAAGACTGTCACGGTTTCCATGCCGTGCCGATATCTTCATTCTCCGTCATGCGTGCTGAAGTCGGAGGATATAACCGAGAGTGAACGCATTATCCGTGCGCTTGCCGAGGAGTTTGCAGATGCTTAAGGCAGTCGAAAAGGGCGATAATGATTTTGTCGATTTTTGTCGGCGTGATGTTTTCGGCACGAGGATCGCATGCCTTTATAATTGCTATTCGACGGATTACGATTTCGTGAAATTCTGGAAACAGACTGACGATGACGGAAATATAATTTCCGCAGTCAGCAGAATTGACGGTGACGCAACGCTCAGTTCAACGGGCGAGAACGCCGAGGAGATTTATACCTTCCTGAAAATTGTCGGTTTTCGCACCGTTCAATGCGAGAAAAGAATCACAGAACTGATGGGTGAGGAACCGTCGCTTGACGGCTACGTTGTCGAATACATTAAAAATCGAAATGATATAAAAGAAGTTCAGGCGGATAACATATTCCGTCCGAAGGAAATTTATGATATAATCAAATCGGCAAATCTGGTCGGAGTTGGGGATTATCTACCGTGGCTTTCTGACACGACATTCAGAATAAACAGGGGAGTGACCTCGGCTTTGTCCGCTGTTGAAGACGGAAAAACCGTTGCATGTGCGATGAAGCTTTTCTCAACCGAGACGGCGGTGCTTCTCGGAGCGGTTGCGACCCGTCCCGAATACAGGGGCAGGGGGCTGGCAGGCGCACTTGTGACAAGGCTTGCCGAGAGTGAAAAAAATAAACGTGTCGAGCTTCTTTGCAAGCACGACAGTATAGTTGAATTTTATAAATCAATTGGATTTGAAGTGAAAAACGAATGGAGTATAATAACAGATGAACAATGAATTTTTTCAGGTGAGTGAAAAGGTGTCTTCTGCAGCGGATAAAGCACTGAAGAAGATTCAGCCCTGTTTCGCAAAGACAGATGAAATCACCGAATACAATCAGCAAAAGGTTCTTTCCGCTTTTATTAAGAACGGAGTAAGCGAGGCTATGTTTGCAGAGAGTACAGGCTACGGCTACGGCGACAGGGGACGTGATGTGATAGACAGGGTTGCGGCGGACATTTTCTGCGCCGAGGATGCACTTGTCCGCCATAACTTCACCTGCGGTACACATACGCTGGCGGTTGCACTTTTCGGCATGCTCAGACCGGGTGATACAATGCTTTGTGCTACCGGACTTCCATATGACACGATTCATTCCGTCATCGGAATTGACGGTAAGGGCGACGGCTCGCTTGCCGATTACGGAGTTACATACAAGCAGGTTGACCTCAAAAACGAAAAGCCCGATTACGATGAGATAGCAAAGAGGGTAAAGGAGGAACAGCCGAAGCTTGTTTATATTCAGCGCTCAAGAGGTTATTCTCTGCGCCCGAGCCTTTCCTGTGAAGAAATAGCAAAGATAATTGAAATAGTTAAGGCAAACAGCAATGCCGACGTTATGGTTGACAACTGCTATGGAGAATTCACTCAAAAAATCGAGCCGACTCAGGTCGGAGCGGATATAATCGCAGGCTCACTTATCAAGAACGCAGGCGGTGGAATTGCAAAAACAGGCGGCTATGTAGCCGGTAGAGCGGATCTTGTCGAAAAGATTTCCTACAGGCTGACGACTCCGGGTCTCGGACGTGAGGTCGGTGCAACGCTCGGTCATTCCCGTGAGCTTTTTATGGGACTTTTCTTCGCTCCGCACACTGTAGGCGAAGCAATTAAATCCGCACGCTTTGCCGCTGCGCTTTTTGAGGAGTTTGGCTTCGGCACAACTCCGAAAAGCACAGATGACAGATTCGACATTGTTCAGAGCGTACTTCTTCGCAATGAAGAAAATCTGATAGCCTTCTGTCAAGGTATGCAGAAGGGCGCTCCGATCGACTCATTTGTAACACCGGAGCCGTGGGATATGCCCGGCTACGACAGCAAGGTTATCATGTCGGCAGGCGCATTCACGGGCGGTGCTTCAATCGAGCTTTCGGCAGACGCTCCGCTCAGAGAGCCGTTTGCCGTATATATGCAGGGCGGTCTTAATTTCCACAGTGCCAAGGTCGGCATAATGCTTGCCGCCGAGGAAATGGCAAAAAGAGGATTGATATAATTGAAATACGACGGAATTTTTCCCGAAACACTTGCGCTCATGGCGCAGAACAGATTTGAAAACAGCAAGGCATTTTACGAGGAGCACAAGCAGGAGCTGAAGGACGGTTTCACCGTTCCGCTTCGTCAAATTGCAATGGCTCTCGGCAGCAAGGTCTTTGAGCTTGACGACATGATAGTTACCGACCCCGTCAGAATGGTGTCGAGAATCAGGCGTGACAACCGCTACACCAAGGATAAATCGCTGTACCGTGACCATCTTTGGGTAATGTTCATGCGAAACAAGCATGAATGGGTGAATTACCCTTGTATGTGGTTCGAGGTCAATCAGGATTGCTGGGGCTACGGAGTCGGCACATACTACGCCGACGCTCAGTTCTGGGAGCTTTACAGAAAGGCTCTTATCGAGCACCCCGAGGAATTTCTTCATGCTGTTCGCCGTGCGGAAAAGATTGGTACTGCCCGTTTGAATGACTACTATAAAAAGAAAAAGCCGGGTGAGCCTGTTCCGGAGGTTGAACCCTATTACAATATGAAATCAATAGGCTATATGGCGGTCAGAACGGATTTTAAAACTCTTCAAAGTGAAAAAGTTATTGATGAAGTCGGCAAGGCTTTCGACGAATACGCCGAGCTTTATCTTTTCTTAAAGGGTATATCAGATGAAAGGACGATGTTAAAATGAATTTCAAGGGCTTCAAAAGCGGCACGGATATCCGCGGCTACGGTGCAGAGCAGTTCAGCGATGAGCCGCTCTATCTCAGCGATGAATTTGTAATGGCTGTTGCCGAAAGTTTCGCAAACTGGCTCGGTGCAAGGACTGGAAAATACACAAATGAGATTACAGTTTCAATCGGACGTGATTCCCGTGTTTCCGGACCGAGAATCATGGCGGCGGCGATTACTGCGCTGACTGCAAAGGGCGTTAAGGTTTATAGCTGCGGTCTTGCCTCAACTCCTGCCATGTTCATGTCGACGCTTGACCTTAAATGCGACGGCGCAATTCAGATAACGGCAAGCCATCACCCGTGGGAGAGAAACGGCCTTAAATTTTTCACTCCCGAAGGTGGCCTCGAGGGCGAAAACATTGCCGAGCTTCTCAGTATGGCTGAGAAAATCTACGGCAAATCCTATCGGGCAGAACCGTCACTCTGCGTTGAAAACGATTATATGAAAACCTATTGCTCGCATCTGCAAGAGATGATAAAGAAGGGCGTCAATGCAGAGAACTACAACAAACCGCTTGAAGGTTTCAAGATTATCGTTGACGCAGGCAACGGCGTCGGCGGCTTCTATGCGACCGATGTTCTCGCTCCGCTCGGTGCCGATATTGAGGGCAGCCAGTTCCTCGATCCCGACGGAATGTTCCCGAATCATATACCCAATCCCGAAAATGCCGAAGCTATGGACTCTGTCTCAAAGGCAACGGTTGAGAGCCATGCAGACCTCGGAATAATTTTTGATACCGACGTTGATAGAGCGGGCTGCGTTGAGAATAACGGCGAGGAAATTAACCGTAACCGTCTTGTTGCGCTTGCTTCTTACATAGCTCTTGAGGGTCACGACGGCGGCGTTATCGTTACCGATTCCGTAACCTCGGACGGACTGAAAGAATACATAGAGACGATCGGCGGCGAGCATTATCGCTTCAAGAGAGGCTACAGAAACGTTATAAACAAGCAGATTGAGTTGAACAAGGCAGGCAAGTTCTGCCCCCTTGCTATGGAGACCTCGGGTCATGCGGCGTTCAAGGAAAATTATTACCTTGACGACGGTGCATATCTGATGACAAAGATCGTAATTCTGCTTGCGAGAGATAAGTCGGGCGAAGCCATAAAGAGTATTCTTGCTCCGCTCAAGCAACCTGTTGAAGCTAAGGAGCTTCGTTTCTCAATCAAGTGTGACGATTTCAGAGCATACGGCGAGAAGATAATCGAGGAGCTTGAAAAATATTATTCGGGCAAGGACGGCTGGACGATTGCCGACGACAACCGTGAGGGCATGAGAATTTCCGCCGATAAGGACAACGGAAACGGCTGGCTCCTTCTTCGTCTGAGTGTGCATGATCCCGTTATGCCGTTTAATATGGAGAGCAACGAAAAGGGCGGAGTAAAGAAAATCGCAGTGAGCTTTTACGAGTTCATAAAGCAGTTTGACAAGCTTGATATCAGCCCGATAGAAGGATTCCTTTCGGAATGATATAATAAAAAAGAAAAGGATGATAAAAATGGCAAAGTACAATTATAAGGGTCCCGAGGAGTTTAGACCTATCAGTCCATGGGCATATTTCGGCTATTCTGTTCTTTTTACGGTTCCGTTGATTGGGCTGATTGTGAACATTGTGCTTTGCTTTGATAATACAAATATCAATAAGCGCAATTTTGCCCGTGCTTTTTGGTGCATATATGTTGTCGTCGTTATAGCTGTTGTGCTTGTGATTGCTTTCGGTGGACCCGAACAGTCGCTTGATGAGTATATTGCGTCGCTGAATGAAGCATAAAATGGGAGGAGAACCTGAAAATGCCGTTACAGATTGTAAGAAATGATATAACAAAAATGAAATGCGATGCCATTGTTAACGCAGCCAATTCAACGCTTCTCGGCGGTGGCGGAGTTGACGGGGCAATACATAAGGCGGCGGGAAAAGGGCTTCTTTTTGAATGTATGAAGCTCGGCGGTTGCAAGACGGGCGAGGCAAAAATCACGGGCGGATATAATCTTCCGTGCAAGTATATTATTCACACCGTCGGACCCGTTTGGAAGGGCGGACACTCGGGCGAGGAAAAGCTTCTTCGCTCATGCTACAGTGAATCGCTTTTGTTGGCAAAGAAAAATGACTGCGAGAGCGTTGCTTTTCCGCTGATATCGGCAGGAGTTTACGGATATCCTAAGGATAAGGCATTGCAGGTCGCCGTAGACGAAATAAGTTCGTTTTTGTTTGAAAACGATATGACCGTTTATATAGTCGTTTTCGATCAAAAGAGCTTTAACATCAGCCAAAAGCTTGTTTCGGACATCAGGGAATATATAGACGAGCGCTATGTTGAAAATCATGCTGCTATGGAATCAATACGCCTTACGATGATGCCGCCGATGGCTGTGTCCGATACGGCGTCGAAGGAGTCATTGGACGGTCTTGACAACGCCTTGAAGCAGATTGACGAGAGCTTTTCGCAAATGCTTCTTCGTAAAATTGACGAAAAGGGCATGACCGATTCCGAGTGCTACAAAAAGGCAAATGTGGACAGAAAGCTTTTTTCAAAGATTCGTTCGGATATACATTATAAGACGAGCAAAAATACGGCAATTGCTTTTGCGATTGCGCTTGAGCTTGATCTTGACGAGACCAAGGAGCTTCTTATGAAAGCGGGCTTTGCACTTTCCCACAGCAACAAATTCGATATAATAATCGAATATTTTATAGTGAACGGCAATTACAATATTTTTGAAATAAACGAAGTGCTGTTTGCTTTTGACCAAGCTTTGCTCGGAGCTTAAAAAGTGTCGCATGGCAAGCGACCATGATGACCAAAAAATGATTATAATGCGGTTGTAAGGTTGAAAGACCGAACGACCGCATTATTTTTTTGGAGGTAATCAGCATGAAAGAAAAGAAAAACAACATAACGGAGCTTGTATTCATTATTGACCGAAGCGGTTCAATGTTCAAACTTGTGAATGATACAATAGGCGGCTTCAATTCGATGATTGAAAAGCAGAAAAAGCAGGACGGCGAATGCTATGTATCGACTGTTCTTTTTAATGACAGCACAAAGGTCTTGCATGACAGGGTCAGGCTTGAAAATGTATCTGAGATGACCGGCAGCGATTATACAGTCGGAGGCTGTACGGCTCTTATCGACGCAATCGGCGGTGCAATTCACCATATCGGCAATATACATAAATATGCAAGAGAAGAGGATATTCCGGCACATACAATGTTTGTCATAATGACCGACGGCTATGAAAACGCAAGCCACCTGTATTCGGCGGACAGCGTCAGAAGAACAATCAAAAGACAGAAGTCAAAATACGGCTGGGAATTCATTTTTATAGGAGCTAATATTGATGCAGTCGAAACAGCCGGTAGGTTCGGAATCGACAGCGACAGAGCTGTAAATTATAATGCGGACAGTCAGGGAACGGCGATAGTGTATGAAGCGGTTTCAAAAGCGGTTAAACACATAAGAACTTCAACTCCGCTGCCGTCGAGCTGGAGCGAAGAAATCGACAAGGATTATAAAAGCAGAAAATAAAAACAGCTTGCATGTTCTGCACACCCCAATTGTGCGGTGCTGCAAAAAAACGCAGGACGTTTGATGCGCCCTGCGTTTTTGATCTCTTATTCCATCGAGGTACCGACCTCAAGCTCTCTCTTGTCCCTAAAAAGCATTGAAATGCACCAGATGCCGGCGAGTGCAACAATCGTAAAAATGATTCTGCTAACGATTGCGTCCTGACCGCCGAAAATCCAGCCGACGATATCAAACTTAAAAAGTCCGATTGAGCCCCAGTTGATAGCTCCGATGATGACCAATATCAATGAGATCTTATCTATCATTTCTTCATCTCCTAAATGTTTCTCAATTATAGCTTTTCGCAAAGAGCCGATTATATACAAAAAAATAATTGTTTTATAAAATTTGTAAAAATTTTTCAAAAAATTTCTAAAATTATGCTATAAAAATAACAAATAGAGATAATTTCTATTGACTATTCACAATATAAATGCTATAATCACAATAACCGGAATACTCTCATTTATAAGGAGGAGTTTTAATGAAGAAAGTTCATCGAACGTGCAAAAAAGCGTTATCTGTCATTCTGGCTTTGACGCTTATGCTGACCACCTTTATTTGCTTTGATATTGGAGCACTTTTCGGCTCTGCTGTTGACGCAAGCTCGGCAATCACGGTATCTGACAACAGTGCTTCAAATGTGTATTTTTATGCCCCGGAGCAAATATATCTTGAGCCTAAGATTACAGGATATACAGCCCAGGACAAATACAATTATCAGTGGTTTGTTGACTCAACGGTAAATAACTCAACAAAACTGCAGACGCTCAGAACAGGTGAAAATTCTACCGGTAATTTTTACTTCTATTATGAGAATGCCAGCTCGGTTACTGTATCGTACAAATATCTTACGAACAGCATGACCGACATGACCGCTTATACTCAGACGAGCCAGACCTCATCGGGCGACTACGCAAATGCGAATTGTAACATCAAGCTTGCTGAGTATGGCACACCGCTCAGAGCATATAACACAAGCGGTACTGCGTCATACATCTATTATACCAAGGCGGGCAACAAGATTGATACAACGATCACGAGAGAAAGCGTTTCTCCTTATCTTGCTGCTGCAACAAAGGGATATTATATTGAGTGGAAGGTAACATTTGTCGATAAGCTCGACGGTCAGACCAAGGTTGCTTACGCTTATACTTATGTTTACAAGCCGTACCTTCAGCCCGTAGGTACAGCCATCAATACCAATAACTACCGCGGAAATAATTCCTACGGATATGATATTTCATGGATTTCGGGTATTCATTCATTTAATACCTCAAGTACAAAAGCTACTCATTCCCCCAACTCGACAAACGGCGGAAAGAGTCTTGTTACTTTTTCTTCATCAAATCCCAAGGGCGTTCAGCTCGGCGCGGCAGGCACAAGGCTTTATGCTCAGTTTGCAACTCAGGTTGTTTCAAACGGTAACTTCTTCTATACCGGAATGAACAATGAATCTGCATATAACTGGGTCAACGGTGACGGCAGTCCGTACCTTAAGGCTAAATCCTTCCACTTCGTTGAGAATAAGATAGATTCAAGCTCAAAGGATGTTTCACAGTATACTCTTGCAACGTCTCCCGAGGCATATCTTACGGTAGACGTCAGCCGTTATCACAACCTCAGCAATGTCCCGAACCTTTCGGCAGGTCTCATGGTTACAAGTGACGAAGGCTCGGATAACGGCGCATGGTATGTTGCCGACGGTACAGGCAAGGTGGATTCTTCCGATGAAATCATTGATCTTAACCACAATAATGATACTCCGGCAAGAACTCTTTATAACAACTACAAGACCTATATGGCTAATCAGGGCGACTTTGATAACAGAGGATCTTATGAGGGCGAAGGCGTTAAGTACAACGGACCCGTTGTTATTCCGATCTCGACCACAAACGGAAATGTTACATATAAGGTCAGAGCAGGTTATCATAACTATCAGAGCAAGGACAGAGTAACGTGTATCGGCGTTATGCCTCTTGTCGTTACTCAGACCAATAAGGAAACGCTTCGTGACGCAATGAACCATGCCACGAATGTTGTTGCAAAGTACGGCCTCAAGCCGGACGGCACAAGCATTTACTACAATTCGTCAAATGCAAACTGGACAAAGTTTGTTAACCTTTACAAGGTTGCAGGAAAGATGCTTGCAAAGCTTGACCTTGCATCGACAACATCCGTTTCGGGCTACACGCTTTCAACGGCTGTTTCAAACCTCAACAGTGCGATTGCAGCTATCGAGTCGGAAGCAAAAATCACATCAACGGCAACGGCTCGCTTCCTTGCACTCAGCAAGACGGCAAACGGCTACAAGCTCATCAATGTTCAGGACGTAGAGAGCAACTCAAATGTAGCAGACGTATCAAAGAGCTTTGCATACGGACAGAACGTTAAGTTCTCGGCTGTTGATTTCGCAGGCTATGATTATGTAGGCGCAAGCGCAGGCCTCAAGGCAGTTGATACCGAAACAGGCGCAGACTACTCATCACTTATCACGACTGCCGACAGAACAATCAATGTAAACTTTGCAAATTCAACTTCAAATGTTCAGTACACCTTCCTTTACATTCAGAAGGAGTATTCGACAATTGTAGATACAAGAGGCGGAGATTTTAACTATCTCAATATCATAAACTCTAACTTCCCGTCAATCGGCGGAATGGGTTATCCGACCTATGCGCAAGACATGGCTGGGGGGGGCG